>NZ_JAFCVN010000001.1:0-176288 GCF_049897065.1 Pseudomonas sp. DWP2-2
GGCGTGCCTACTGTCAGAATTAACAGGTAGTGCAGGATGCACCTGGATCGGTACCTGTTAATTCTGACAGTAGCCAATGCCCGGATTCAGGCGTTTGATAGCGCCAACAGCACACTTCGCAGGAACAGGAGAACAGCCATGCCAGCCAAAAAAAACCAGACATCCGCGCCTGCGACCAAGCCAGCAGCGGCAGAGGGAAAGACCAAAACCAAAGCCTCTGCCAAACAGAAGGTTCCGGCCCCATCACACACCATCATGACGCTGGAGGAAAAGAAGGCGCCCAAGTACCTCGACCGGCTTTACATTCCCGGCATGAGTGAGAACGTCAAAGGCTACGACGCTGGCGTCCCGAAGTGGTTGTTTGAGTCGGGCATGACGATTCAGGTAGACAAAGGCTGGGCCGCGGCCCCCGGCGATGTCATCACCGTCGGTAAACTACTCGACGACGGCACTGTGTCGGTACTCGCCACCAAGCAGCTCAAACCTGGCGAGGAGCTGAACAACGCCTACTTTTTCGCCGCCGAACAGAAGGACCTGCCCGACGGCCCGTATGCCCTGGTGTATGTGGTCCACTATGCCGGCGGCACGGACTACGACAGGTCTTACCCGCTGCTGACGCTGGTCAAGACCGACCTTCCCGCCGGTGACGACGACGATGGCCCTACAGTACCCGGGCATTCAGGACTGAAATTCAGCGTATCCGAGACGGTCATCGTCCCAGGCAACGCCAGCAAAGGCGTCACTATCACGCTCCAGCCGCCCCCAAACACCAATCCAACCGATGAAGTCGATCTTCACTGGGGATCGGTGATCAAGACGCAAAACATTGCGGGGGCTCTCAAGCCCACAGTGATCCTGGTGACCTATGCGGATTTGCTTGAAGCCGGCGACAGTGATCGTCTGTACGTCTGGCTGGAGGTGCGGGATCTGGTGGGGAATGTCTCGACGCCCGGCTCGGCCAGCGTGGAGGTCTCGGTGAACCTGGGCCAGCACCTGACGGATGGCCCCGTCATTGTCAATGGCGGGCCACCTGGCTATATCGACCTTGAAGTCGTGGGGGAAAACCCCCTGGAGCTGCAGGTTCGCACGCCGTCAAGCGTGGGCCAGGTGGGTGATATTTATGATGTGATGTTCCGCATCTACCCGCCTAAAGGTGGCGTCAAAATCATTCACAAATTTGTCGAGATCAGGCGAGGTGGCCAGGTCTATTCAGTGTTCATCGATTACCTTGATATACGGATGGCCGCTGAGGGCCGGGTGGAGACCAGCTTCGTATTGAGAAAGTCCGGCCCGCCCTACGAGGTGTACTCCAAGAAAACCAGCGCCGAGGTCAGAGGCTCAGTGGTTCGCCTGGAGCCACCGGACCTTGAGGGCTACCCAGACGATCACATCGGTAACGACCCGGCGCATGTCATCGCACGCTGCCCCTACTATGCCTGGCGGCAACCCACCGACGAGATTCTGTGGATCTTTCGACTTGTAAAAGGGTTGAACGAGGTGATCCTCCATACCGAGACACAAGTCGTCGGCCAATCCTGGCCCGTCGGTGCGCCGGTCAAGCAGGTGTTTTACTGGGAACAATTGCGCCAGTTCAAAGGCTACAGCTTCGAGTTCTATTACGTGATCTCAAGCAGCTTCACCCGCGCGCGCGCAATAGACCTGAATGAATCCTTGCGTCGGATATTGACCATCAGCTAGATACGTCAAACCCCAAGGCACTCTCGCGAGTGGCTTGGGGTTTGAGTCGCTCGACAATCAGTTTTGAATCTTGTGATCCAGCGCCGCATAAAAGTTGGCACTCTGTTGCAGGTATTTCTGGGTATAGGCTGTGACATTGGATTTTTTGCCGGTGACTTCCACGCTGGCGGCGGCAGGCAAGGCCACAGTGGCGGAAACAGCAGAAGCAGCGATGATCGAGAAGAGATTGAAGTTCATGGCGGTAACCCTTGTGTTCGTTTGGTTGGGTGGCCTGGGAAGGCCTTGGAACCCAACTTACGCCCGAGGGTTGAACCTTAGAAATGCTTTGAAACAGTAGCCGTTATCACTGCGATTAATACAACGGCTCAGGCCCCGCAGTGCGGGGCCTGTGGCTTATTGACGCACCAGGAACTTGAGGTCACTGGGGGCATCAATCGGCAATTTCTGCACGGTTTTACCCAGCAGGCCGGTCTTGGCGTCGCGCTCAACTACAACGATTTCATTGCTTTTCTGGTTGGCGATCAGCAGGAATTTTCCGCTAGGGTCGAGGCTGAACTCACGCGGATGGTCGCCTTCGACAGAACGCCGCTGGATTTCCTTGAGGTGCGCGGTGGCTGGATCGATGCTGAACACCAGCATCTGATTGGCCGTGCCACGGTTGCTCACGTACAGGAATTTGCCGTCGTTTGACGCATGCAACGCCGCACCGGCCTTGTCGGACACCGGTTGGCCGGCGGCATAGTCGAGCAACTGGGTTTGCGTCAGCTTGCCGTCGTTGTAATCGAACACGGCTACCTGGGCGCTCATCTCAGTGGTCAGCCAGGCGTGTTTGCCGTCCGCGCTGAACAGCAAGTGACGCGGCCCGCTGCCGGGTGGCAACTGCACCGACGCCGGGTCGGCCGCTGTCAGTGGCAGTTCGTGATTGGCCTTGGGGTCGTAGCGGTAGGCAAACACCTTGTCCGCGCCCAGGTCCTGCACGAATACATACTTGCCGTCCGGCGACGACACGACCGAATGCACATGGTTGGACGCCTGGCGCTCCGGGTTCACACGGCTGGCCGGGTGCCCGCTCAATTGCACCGGTGCCGACAGCTTGCCGCTGGCATCCACCGGCAGGATCGCCAGGCTGCCACCCGGGTCTTCCACCACCGAATAGTTGGCGACGAACAGGTAGCGCCCATCGGCGGCCACACTGGAATGGGTCGGCTCATTGCCCAGGCTCTGCACCTGGTTGATCAGGGTCAACTGGTGGTTCTGGGGGTCGATGCTGTAGCTGCTGACACGGCCCACCGGGTCTGCCTGGCCGGGGCCGTTCTCATTGACCACAAACAACTGCTTCTGGTCTTTGGAGATCGTCAGCCACGAAGGGTTGGCGGTTTTCGCCGCCAGCACTGGCTTGCCGCTGAACTGCCCGGTGCTACTGTCGAATTGCAGGCGGTAGATCCCTTCACTGGTGCCGGCTGTATAGCTGCCGACCAACAGTTCATGGATATCGGCCGGTGCGGCCTGCACCGACATCGCACCGACACTGCCTGCCATCAGCAGGGGCCAGAATTTACGCATCATCTGCTTCTTCCTCGTCGTTATTGTTGTCGCCCTGGATGGCGCTCAAGCAGACCAGACGGTGTTCACCGTCGTCGTTGATCAGCAACCAGCTTTGCAAGCTCTCGTCAAAGGTAGCCGCCTCTAACTGTTCTGGACTGAAGGTCCAGCGCTTGAGTTCCCGGCCATCCATGCTTTGGATCTGCAGTTGCTGATCAAGCTCGAAGTCAAAAGCGTGCAGCCCATTGATGATCAGCATATCGCTGGTAGCAAGGACGCGAGTCAGGGTGTCGGCAGTCATGGCAGTCAATCATTTTGGGGAAAGCCGCAATGATAGCCCAGGCTGTAACCTAGAAGTTGAACACTGCGGTGATGCTATCGCAGCATAGGTATCTACAACTTCGGTACGACGCTAAACCTGTGGCGAGGGGGCTTGCTCCCGTGACGGCCTGACAGCCAACGCCCGCCTATCTGACACCCCCACGATCAAACTGTGGGAGCTGGCTTGCCTGCGATGTCGGCCTGACGGCCGACGCAGTTATACCGGGTAAATATCCATTCCTGCGGTATCAGACATGTAGGCGCTCTGATCCAACATCCCAGTTGGCTGCCAGGCCGTCTTCGCAGGCAAGCCAGCTCCCACACTTGGCACGGTGTGTCAGTTGGATCAGCTTCGGCTGTCAGGCCGTCACGGGAGCAAGCTCCCTCGCCACAGGTCCAGCTTTGCGCCAACGTTGTGTAGATACCTATGCCTATCGCAGGCAAGCCAGCTCCCATACAAGCCCGCTCCCGCCTTTTGGGAGCAGGATCAGTGTGCGAACAACGAGTTGCCCTTCTGCCCTGCCAGCTTTTCAGGCTTGATCAGGAATCGCGCCAGCGCCGGCAACAGCCACAGCGCGCCGAACATGTTCCACAGCAGCATGAAAGTCAGCATCAGGCCCATGTCGGCCTGGAACTTGATGGCCGAGAAGATCCAGGTGCACACGCCGATGGCCAGGCACAAGCCGGTGAACAGTACGGCCTTACCGGTGGACTTCAATGTCTGGTAATAGGCCTCTTGCAACGGCAAGCCAGCGCGCAGGAAGCTTTCCAGACGGCTGTAGATGTAGATGCCGTAGTCCACGCCAATCCCCACACCCAGGGCTACCACCGGCAAGGTTGCGACCTTGACGCCAATGCCCATGAACGCCATCAGTGCGTTACCCAGTACCGAGGTCAGCACCAGCGGCAACACGATGCACAGGGTCGCCGCCCAGGAGCGGAAGGTGATCATGCACATGGTCGCCACGCACAGGTACACCAGGATCAGGATGATCAGTTCCGACTCCTTGATCACCTCGTTGGTGGCCGCTTCGATCCCGGCATTACCCGCTGCGAGGATGAACTCCAGGCCCTCCTTGTTGTTTTCCTTGGCGAACTCCTGCACCGCATGCACCGCGCGGTCGAGGGTTTCGGCCTTGTGGTCATTGAGGAACACCAGCACCGGCGCCAGTGAGCAATTGTTGTTGTACAAGCCATCGGCACGGGCGATGGAGTTGTTCAGCACATCCGGGTTGCGCGACAGGGTTTCCCATTTCAGGTTGCCCTCGTTCATGCCCTTGATCATTTGCTTGGACACGGTCACCAACGAGATCGCCGACTGCACGCCCTCGGTGTTCTGCATCTTCCACATCAACTGGTCGATGGGCGCCATGGCTTCATAGCGCGAGCAGCCTTCGGCCTTGGTCTTGACCATCACCACCAACACGTCGGAGCTGGTGGAGTAATTGCTGATGATGAAATTGTTGTCTTTGTTGTAACGCGAATCCGGGCGCAGTTCCGGTGCGCCTTGGTCCAGGTCGCCGATCTTCAGGTTCTGGCTGTACCAGAGGCCGCCACCAAAGGCGATCAAGGCCAGGAACACAGAAACCGGCGCGACTTTCGGGCTTGCGAATTTGGACAGCAGGCGCCAGAAGCTATGTTCGCGGTTCGCGTCTTTCTTGCTCTTGGCGATGGCGCGCTTGCTGATGCCTACATAGGAAATCGCGACCGGCAGCAGGATCAGGTTGGTGAACACGATCACTGCCACACCGATGGACGCGCCGATAGCCAGTTCGCGGATCACGCCAATGTCGATGATCAGCAGCGTAATAAAACCCACCGCGTCGGCCAGAATGGCGATCATCCCCGGCAGGAACAGTTGCCGGAAGGTGCGCCGTGCGGCGGTCAGGGCGTTGTCTGCCTCGCTGGATTGCAGGGCAATGCCGTTGATCTTCTGCACGCCATGGGAAATGCCGATGGCGAAGATCAAGAACGGCACCAGCATCGAATACGGGTCCAGTCCGAAACCGAAGAAGTGCATCAACCCCAGTTGCCAGACCACCGCCACCAATGTCGTGCTCAACACCGCAATGGTGCTGCGCAGGCAGTTGGTGAACCACAGCAGCAGAATCAGGGTGATGACGAACGCAACGCCGAAGAACAGCACCACCATCACCAGGCCATCGATCAGGTCGCCGACCTTTTTGGCAAAGCCGACAATATGAATCTTGACGTTGGGGTTCTGGGTTTCGAACTTGTCGCGGATCTTGTCTTCCAGTTCATGGGAGAACTTGCGGTAGTCCAGGGCCAGCAACTTGCCCTGGTCTTGCGGGTCCGGGTAGGACTCCAACAGCGGGATATCAACGATGCTCGACTTGAAGTCATTGGCCACCAGCCGCCCGACCTGGCCGGACTTGAGCACGTTATTGCGCAACTGGTCGAGGCTCTGCGGCGAACCGTTGTAGCTCTGCGGGATCACTTCCCCGCCGGCAAACCCTTCTTCGGTCACCTCGGTCCAGCGCACGCTGGGGCTCCACAGCGACTTGAGGCCCGAGCGGTCCACACCGGAGATGTAGAACACCTCGTCGTGGATCTGGCGCAGGGTCTCCATGTACTCCTTGGTGAAGATGTCCCCGTCCTTGGCTTCCACCGAAATACGCACGGTATTGCCCAGGTTGGCCAAATCGTTACGGTGCTCCATCATTTTTTCGATGAAGGGGTGCTTGAGCGGGATCATCTTTTCAAAACTGGTGGACGGGCGAATCAAGGTCGCCTGCCAGAACAGGAAGAGGCTCACCAGCAGGCAGATGACGATCACCGCCGGGCGATTGTTGAAGATCAGACGTTCAAGAAAGGTCGCTTTATCGTTGTGATGACTGCTCATTGAATCCCCGCCTTCTTGTTATTGTGAGAGCTCTGCGCCGGCCGATGTGGCAACCCGCACGCCACCCTGCCCCGCGAGGATCAAATTGCCATTGCCGGCCGCCGTGACCGCCGAGAGTGAAATACGGTCCGGGCGATTGAACACACTGAAGGTCTGGCCGTCGTCGTGGCTGACCACCACGCTGCCGCCGTTGCCGACCACAACAAGGGAACCGTCCTCCAGCAAGGTCGCCCCCGACAGGCCAAACTCCAACGCGCCACGCGCTGCGTTCAATTGGACCTGTTCCCAAGTGCTGCCGAAATCAGTGGAGCGGTAGAGGTTGCCGCGCAACCCATACGCCAGCAGGGTTTGCGCCTGTGCGGTGCTGATCACGCCAAACAGCGAACCCTCGTAGGGGCCTTCGAGTTTTTCCCAGGTCTGGCCGTCGTCGCTGGAGCGAAACATGCTGCCTTGCTCACCGACGATAAACAGGCCGGCGCCCTTGACCTGGGCGATGGCGTTGAGGTGGTACTGGTCTTCGTTGTCGAGACGCTCGCTCACATCGTTCCAGGTTTTGCCGGCGTCGGTGGTTTCGATCAACGCACCGTAGGCACCCACGGCCAGGCCGTGGTTGGCGTCGTTGAACCACACATCGAGCAACGGCGCTTCGCGTTTGAGGTCTTGATATTGCTGGGTCCACGTGGCGCCGCCATCGGTACTGGCAAGAATCTGCGCATCGTGGCCGACGGCCCAACCGTGCTGATCATCAACGAAAAACACCGCCGTGAGCAGTTGCCGGGTGGGTACTTTGGCTTGGGCCCAGGTGTTGCCCTGGTCATCGGAATAAAGGATATGCCCCCGATCACCGACCGCCACCAGGCGCTTGCCCGCGTGAACCACGTCGATCATCAAGCCTTTGGCGGCCTTGGGGGATTCAATTGCAAAGACTGCGGCGGCGGAGGTATCGCTGGCGGCCAGAACCGGCAGCGACAATGCGCTGCCAGCAAGCAGCGAGAGCGCTGTGGCCAGCAACGCAACCCTGCGTGCGGCGCGTGGGCGGCAAACAACCCAACCCATGACAGGCTCACTCATAGACCTTTCTCCCATTTATTATTGTTAGGTCGTCTTCTCTGCCAGGACCTTGAAACCTGCAATCTAGAGCGCCTGGAGGAAGCAGGAGCCATCCTATCGGGCTTTGGAATCGTCTGACAATCGGCGCTACGTTATCTTTTGTTAACTGGCGGCGTTTGGCCATGTGCTGAATATAGCTATATCAGCTGAAATGATGGCCCCACGTGATCGACGTGATCGTTCCCACGCTCCGCGTGGGAATGCATCCGCTGACGCTATGCGTCCTCACCGCGCAAACAGCGGGGCGCAGAGCGCCCGGGCGGCATTCCCACGCGGAGCGTGGGAACGATCAGGAGAAATGAATTTTTATTCTATCTATTGAATTTAGTGAATTTTTATTCCATTAATAGCCTTCCTGAAAACAATAATCCAAAGGACCACGACGATGCGTGAACTCGGAATCGGCTTGATCGGCACAGGCTTCATGGGCCGCGCCCACGCGCTGGCGTTCAACAACGCCCGGGCGGTATTTGAACTGCCGGTGCAGCTCAAGCTGGCCGCCCTGGCCGATGCCGACACCGAACGCGCCCAGCGTTGCGCCAGCGCCTGGGGGTTTGCCCAGGCCCATGGTGACTGGCAAGCGCTGATCAACGACCCAAAGGTCGACGTCGTGGCCATCACCACCCCCAACCATTTGCATTACCCCATGGCCATGGCCGCGATTGCGGCCGGCAAAGCCGTGTATTGCGAGAAACCCCTGGCCGTCAGCCTCGAACAAGCCGACGCCATGCGCCGCGCAGCCCATACCGCCGGGGTGGTGACGCGTGTCGGCTATAACTACCAGCACAACCCCATGATCGTGCTGGCCCGGCAGATGATTGCCCAGGGCGAACTGGGCCAGATCATCAGTTTCCAAGGTGAGTTCAGCGAAGACTTCATGGCGGACCCGGCCTCCCCTTGGTCGTGGCGCTGCGAAGTGGAGCATGCTGGCGGCGCCCTGGCTGACCTGGGCAGCCATTTGCTGTCAATGGCCCGCTACCTGGTGGGCGACGTGACCCATGTCTGTGCCGATACCCAGACCGTGCACAACCAACGCCCCGCCACCGCCGGCAGCCCAACCTCAAAAGCCATTGCCGTGGATGACCAGGTGCATGCCCTGTTGCGCTTCGCCAACGGCGCCCGTGGCACGGTGAGCAGCAGTTGGCTCAAGCACGGCTACAAAAACCATCTGAGTTTCGAGATCAGCGGCACCCAAGGCACGCTGGCGTTTGACCAGGAACGCTTGAATGAACTGCGCCTGTACCGCATCGGCCAGGACGGCTTCCAGCGCCTGCTGGCTGGCCCCGCCCTGCCCGGCTATGCGGCATTCAGCCCGGCGGCGGGGCATCAGTTGGGCTACAACGAGTTGAAGACGTTGGAAGTGCAGGAGTTGATCATGGCGCTGGCCGGCCAAGGGGCCCAGGGGACGGACTTTGAGGCGGCGTGGGAGGTGGAGCGGTTGGCGACGGCGATTCGAGTGGCCGCCCTTGAGGAACGCTGGGTCAAAGTGGACACGGTTTAAAAGTGGGAGCGGGCTTGCTCGCGAATACGCTGTGTCAGTCGGCACCTTCAGTGCCTGAACCGCCGCATTCGCGAGCAAGTCCGCTCCCACATTTGGTTATCTGAACCATTCAATCAGCGCAAGGCCCGGCGCAGCACTTTGCCCACCGTGGTCTTGGGCAGTTCCGTGGTGCGAAACTCCACATACTTTGGCAGCTTGTACCCCGTCAGGTACTCCCGGCAGTGAGCAAGAATCTGCTCCTGGGTCAGGGTCGGGTCCTTGCGCACGACGATGATCTTGACCTTCTCCCCGGTCACTGGGTCTTCGACCCCAATGGCCGCCACTTCAGCAACCCCAGGGTGCATGGCCACCACGTCCTCGATTTCATTGGGGTACACGTTGAAGCCCGAGACCAGGATCATGTCCTTCTTGCGGTCCACCAGGCGGATATACCCGCGTGCGTCCATCACGCCGATGTCTCCAGTGGCCAGCCAGCCCTCGGCATCCAGCACCTCGGCGGTTTCCTTCGGCCGTTGCCAGTAGCCCTGCATCACTTGCGGCCCACGTACTTGCAACTCGCCCTGCTCGCCGATATCCGCCAGTTCGCCGTCTTCGCGCAAGAAGCGCACCCAGGTCGAGGGCAATGGCACGCCAATGCTGCCGGTGAATTCCATCTCGCGCATGCGGGAAATATCAATGGGGCTGATGCTCACCACGGGCGAGCATTCGGTCAGCCCGTAGCCTTCGATGATCGGCAGCCCGGTCACCTCTTTCCAGCGCTTGGCCACGGCGGTGTGGGTGGCCATGCCGCCAGCAATCACCAGGCGCAAATCGGAAAAGTCCCGCGCACAGAACTCCTTGTTCTCCAGCAACCCATTGAACAGCGTGTTCACCCCGGCAATGCCATTGAAGCGTTCCTTGCGCAGAATCATTTGCACGCGCTTCACGTCCCGAGGGTTGGCGATAAGGATATTGCGCCCGCCCAGGCACATGAACATCAGGCAGTTCACCGTCAGGGAAAAGATGTGGTACAGCGGCAGCAAGGTCACGTTGGTTTCCTGCTTGTGCTGGTCCAACTGATCACCAACCCAGGCCTTGGCTTGCAGCAGGTTGGCGATGATATTGCGATGGCTGAGCATCACACCCTTGGCATCGCCGGTGGTGCCGCCGGTGTATTGCAGGAAGGCCAGTTCATCGCGGTGCAGGCTGACCGGCAAATGGTGCATGGCCCTGCCCTGTTTGAGCACCTGGTTGAAACGCAGCGAACCGGGCAGCCTGAAGGCCGGTACCTGCTTCTGCACGCTGCGCAGGATGAAGTTCATTGCCGCGCCCTTGAAGGTGCCCAGCAAGTCGCCAATGGCCGCGACCACCACTCGCTTGACGCTGCTGCCCACCATGGCTTTTTCCAGGGTATGCGCGAAATTTTCGAAGATCACCACGGTTTCGGCGCCACTGTCCTTGAGCAGGTGCTTGAGTTCGTGGGCGGTGTACAACGGGTTGACGTTGACCACCACCGCCCCGGCCAGGATCGTGCCCAGCAGGCAGATCGGGTACTGCAAGCAGTTGGGCATCATCAGGGCCACGCGGTCGCCCTTCTTCACGCCCTGGTCCTGCAGCCAGGCGGCAAAGGCAATGCCCTGGGTGCGCCAATCGGCATAGGTCATTTGCGTGCCGATGCTGACGTAGGCCACCCGTTCACGGAACTTCTCCAGATGCTCCAGGAACACTTCGCGCAGCGACGGGTAATCCTCGATCCCGGCGTCAATGTCCGCTGGCACGCCGGGCAGGTAAGTGTTCAACCAAATGCGTTCGGTGTGTTCCAGGCTGATAGCGTTCATCGCAGTGTCCTTATTGTTGTTTTTGATAGCGCTACTTTTCGACGATGGCGGTGATGCCCAACCCACCCGCCGCGCAGATCGAAATCAGGCCGCGACCGCCACCGCGTTCATGGATGGCCTTGGCCAGCGCCGCCAGTTGCCGGTCACCGGTGGCCGCAAAGGGATGGCCGCAGCCCAGTGAGCCGCCGTTGACGTTCATCTTGGCCCGGTCGATGGCGCCCAGGGGGGCGTCAAGGCCGAGTCGCTCGCGGCAATACTGCGGGTCTTCCCACGCCTTGAGCGTGCACAACACCTGGGCGGCGAACGCTTCGTGGATCTCGAAGAAGTCGAAGTCGGCAAAACTCAAGCCTTCCCGCGCAAGCATGCGTGGCACAGCGTAAGCCGGCGCCATCAGCAGGCCCTCGGTGCCGTCGACAAAATTCACCGCAGCCGTTTCGCCGGTGCGCAAGTAGGCCAACACCGGCCAGCCATTGGCGGCGGCCCATTCTTCACTGGCCAGCAGCACCACCGAGGCGCCATCGGTCAGGGGCGTGGAGTTGCCGGCGGTGAGCGTGCCGTTCTGGCGGTCAAAGGCCGGCGACAAGCCGGCGAGCTTTTCCAGGCTGATATCGGAACGCAGGTTGTTGTCACGGGCCAAGCCGCGATGGGGGCTGATCAGGTCGTCGAAGAAGCCGCGTTTATAAGCCGCATCCAGGCGCTGGTGGCTGGTGAGGGTCAGCTCGTCCTGGGCCAGGCGCTTGATCTGCCAGCGCTTGGCCATTTCTTCGCAGTGCTCGCCCATGGACAGGCCGGTGCGCGGCTCGCCATTGCGCGGCAGCAACGGTTTGAACAGCATCGATGGGCGTACTTTCATCAAGGCCTTGAGCTTGTCGCCCAGGCTTTTGGCGCGATTGGCCGCAAGCAAGGTATGGCGCAAGGATTCGTTGATGCCAATGGGCGCGTCGGAGGTGGTGTCGGCACCACCGGCAACGCCCACTTCGATCTGGCCGAGGGCGATTTTATTCGCCACCAGCAGCGCAGCTTCAAGCCCTGTGCCACAGGCTTGTTGCACATCATAGGCGGGGGTTTGCGCCGACAACGTGGTGGACAACAGCGCCTCGCGGGCCAGGTTGAAATCCCGCGAGTGCTTGATCACCGCTCCGGCGGCAAACTCACCCAGGCGTTGGCCGTGCAGGTTGTAGCGCTCCACCAACCCTTGCAGGGCGGCGACCAGCAGGTCTTGGTTACTGTCGTGGGCATACACCGTGTTGGAGCGCGCAAATGGAATACGGTTGCCGCCGATAATCGCCACGCGGCAGGTCGGGGCTGGGGTAAAACTGTAGTCACTCATTGCTGGCTCTCTTTCCAAATGAATAGCCCGCGCATATGGGGCTTGTCCCCGGCGAAATTGCGCACTTCGAACTCGCGCCGTGGCCCGCTCACGGGGTGGCCCCACAGGGCGACCTGGCCGGGCAGGAAGATCGGCAATTTGAATTCGCAGTGGGCCTCGGCCTGATCCAGGCCAGCGGGCGGCTGTTGCGCTGCCAATGCGCGGCCCAGGGTCCACATGCCATGGGCGATGGCGCGACGAAAGCCGAACAGCCTGGCACCGATGACCGACGTGTGAATGGGATTGAAATCCCCCGAGACCTTGGCAAAGCGTCGCCCCAGGTCGGCGGGCAGTACCCAGCGCTGGGTGCGTAACAGGCCGTCTTCCTGTAGCGGCAGAGGGTCATTCCAGGGTTCACCCACCGGATTGCTGACGTCACGGCGCAAATACAGACTGTCGCTTTCCCACACCAGGGTTTCCTGGCTGTAGGCACGGGTGGCGATATTCAAGGCCTGCCCTTTCGGATGAGCCACCCAGCGCTCGCAATACACCTCCAGGCGCACCGCCTGGCCCTCGTGCAAGCGTTGGTGCTGACGAATGCGATTGGCCAGGTGCACCATGCCACTGGCCGGGTACGGGAAGCTTGGCCGGGTCAGCAGCATGAGGTGCAGGGGGAACGCCAGCACATGGGGATAGGACAATGGCACGCCCTGTTCGCGACGAAAGCCACACGCCCGTGCGTAACCGGCGATACCGGCCGGCGAAAGCTCCACCGCGCTGCGCACCAGGCGCGCTGTAGGCAATGGCGGCGCACCGTCTAACTTGGGTTTGCGCAAGGCGCGCAGGCCGTCGAGCAACAACTGCGTGCGCGACGGCGATGGGTCGATAATCTGCGTCACGTAGTCCATCGGTCAGGCTCCCAACAGGCTTTGGCCGCACACCCGCACCACCTGGCCATTGACGCCGCCCGACGCCGGATGCGCCAGCCAGGCAATGGTCTCGGCCACGTCGATGGGTTGCCCGCCCTGGGACAACGAATTCATGCGCCGCCCCGCTTCGCGGATCATCAGCGGGATCTTCGCGGTCATCTGGGTCTCGATAAAGCCGGGCGCCACCGCGTTCACCGTGACCTGCCGGGCTGCCGCACGCGGTGCCAGGCCCTGTACCAGGCCTATCACACCGGCCTTGGACGTGGCGTAGTTGCTCTGCCCCAGGTTGCCGGCGATACCGGAAATCGACGACACGCACACAATGCGCCCACCAGGGTTCAAACCCTGACTGTCGAGCAAGGCCTCACTGAGCTGCCACGGCGCTTCGAGATTGACCGCCAGCACACTGCGCCAGGCGCCCTCGGTCATTTTGGCGATGGTCTTGTCGCGGGTGATCCCGGCGTTGTGCACCACCACATCAAAGGCGCCGTATTGGCTGACGTGGGTTTGCAACAGTGAGGCGGTGTCGGCGGCGGTGATATCCAGGGGCAACGCCGAACCGCCCACGCTGGTCGCCGCCTGCTGCAAGGCTTCCTGGGCCTGGGGCACGTCCACACACACCACATGGGCACCGTCCCGCGCCAGCACCTGGGCAATCGCCAGGCCGATGCCACGGGAGGCGCCGGTGACCAGGGCGCGTTTGCCGGCAAAGGGTTTGTCCCAGTTGATGGCGGCATGGCCATCGACCGGTTTTTCCAGGCGCACCACCTGCCCCGAGACATAGGCGGAACGGCGCGACAGGAAAAACCCCAGGCTGCTGTCCAGCGCGTCTTCCGCGCCCGGCGCCACGTACAGCAGTTGCACGGTGATCGCGCGGCGCAGCTCCTTGGCCAGCGACCGCACCAAGCCTTCAAGGGCGCGTTGGGCGATGGCCTGGGGCAAGTCGTCGCAATGCTCGGGTGCCGTGCCGAGCACCACTACTCGGCCATGCTGGCTGAGGCGCTTGGCATTGCTGTGAAAGAACAGGTAAAGCTCATCCAACTGTTGCAGGTCGGTCACGCCGCTGGCGTCGAACACCGCGCCTTGCACCTTGACCGTGGACGGTGCCTTGAGCGTCGCCGGGCTCGCGGCGACGGTGTCGGTGGCGCTGAACACGCGCTGCACCGAGGCCACCAGGCGCCCTGCCCCGGCGATGATCACAGGATTAGCCAGGCCGGCCTGGCCGCTGCGATGCCGTTGCAGGGGCAAGGGTTGCGGCAAGCCGACCGCCTGGGCCAGACGCCGGCCCCAGGGGGAATTGACGAACGAAAGGTAGCTGTCACTCATAAGGAGTCCACTCACAACACAGTTCTTGCCTGATAAACCGGTCAAATGTGGGGAACTGGATAGCCCTCTGTAGGAGCGAGCTTGCTCGCGAAAAACGTCAACGATAACGCTGGCTTCCTGAATCAACGCGGCGCCTGTGAGTTCTTCGCGAGCAAGCTCGCTCCTACAAAAAGCCTTCTGCCTGGTATTCAAGGCAAGCAGTTCCCACCTGTGGACCGGGTTTTCTCTTAATTGACCGGGACGCTGCGCCGTTTGGCCACCGGCTCGAGCGCCTGCTTACGCTGCTGCAGAGCCTCCAGCAAACCAAAGTCCTGGGGAAAGTCGTCCACCTGGATACCGTGGTCGGCGTATTGCACATAGCGCGCCAGCAAGGCGTCTTCGTCGTCGCTGATCAAATCCAGCGCCCGCGCCTTCACGCGCCAATCGGTGAAGGCCGTGGCAGAAATCGGCAGCGGGCCGAGCAGACCTTGCTTGATGGCGGGCTTGAGCCGCGCCTCGATCAGCTCCACTTGGGGCAGCAAACGGAAACCCAATTCGCCGTAGGCCAGCTTGTCGACTTCCGGACGTGGGATGTAGGAGTTGGCCAGCAAACGGTCGCGGGTCTCGCCAGGGGTCTGCACCACCTCCGCCACCTGCGCCAACAGGCGGTCCGACGGTTTGCGCAGCGGGATGCCAAACGGAAAGCTCAAGGTGCGTACTACTGCTGCTGCGGGTTTTGAAGGGTAGTTGTCGAGCACTTCGGCCAAGGCTTCGTGGGCGCGCAACAAGGCGTCCTGGGCCGTCCAGTGCACCAGCGGCAAGTCCGCCTGGGGCCTGCCGTCATCCTCGAAGCGCTTGAGCACGCAAGACAGGATGTACAGCTGCGACAAAATATCCCCCAGGCGCCCGGTAATACTTTCCTTGCGCTTGAGGGCACCGCCCAGCACGCCCATGGAGATATCCGAGATCAGCGCCAGCACCACCGACAGCCGATTGGCCTGGCGATAGTAGGCAGCCAGCGCCGGGTCGGTCTTGGCCGGGGCCGCAATCAGGCGCCCGCCGGTCACGGCATGCACCGCTGCGCGTACGGTGTTGGCTACTACAAAACTCACATGGCCAAACATTGCGCTGTCGAAGTCTTCCAGTGCCTTGCGCCGGTCGGGGTTGTGCGCCGCCTCCATCTCGCGGAACACGTAGGGATGGCAACGAATCAAGCCCTGGCCAAAGATGATCAGGCAGCGGGTCATGATGTTCGCGCCCTCCACCGTAATGGCGATGGGACTTTGCTGGTAGGCACGGGCGAGGAAGTTATTGGGGCCCATGCAGATGCCTTTGCCGGCGACGATGTCCATGCCGTCGTTGACGATGATGCGCGCCCGCTCTGTGACGTGGTACTTGGCAATGGCCGAGATCACCGACGGTTTCTCGCCGGCGTCCAGGGACGCTACCGACACCTTGCGCACCGCATCACAGGCATACAGATGCCCGGCCATGCGCGCCAGCGGCGCCTGTACACCTTCGAACTTGCCGATGGGCAGGCCGAATTGCTTGCGCATCGCCGCATAGGCTGTGGTACCGCGCACCGCCACTTTACCCAGGCCGACGTTGGCCGAAGGCAGGGAAATCGCCCGACCTGCCGCCAGGCATTCCATCAACATGCGCCAGCCGTTGCCGATTTGTTCGCGGCCACCGATCACCCACTCCAAGGGAATGAACACATCCTTGCCGGTGGTAGGACCATTCTGGAATACCGCATTCAACGGCCAGTGACGCCGGCCGCTGTTCACCCCTGGATGGGAGGTGGGGATCAACGCACAGGTAATGCCCAGGGAACCTGGCGCGCCAAGCAGGCCCTGCGGGTCTTCGGCACGGAACGCCAGGCCCAGCACCGTGGCAATCGGGCCGAGGGTGATGTAACGCTTGTCCCAGGTCACTTTGAAACCCAGTACTTCCTCGCCCTCATGCATACCTTTGCAGACGATGCCCAGGTCGGGGATCGCGCCTGCATCCGAGCCGGCATAGGGGCTGGTCAGGGCGAAACACGGAATGTCGTCACCGCGTGCCAGGCGCGGCAGGTAGTAGTTGCGCTGGGCGTCGGTGCCGTAATGCAGCAGCAGCTCGGCCGGGCCCAGGGAATTGGGGACCATCACCGAAATCGCTGCCGCCGAGCAGCGTGTCGACAACTTCATCACCACCTGGGAATGGGCGTAGTGGGAGAAGCCTTTGCCGCCGTACTGCTTGGGAATGATCATGCCGAGGAACCCGGCATCCTTGGTGTACTGCCAGCCTTCGGGGGACATGTCCTGCCAGACCTGCGTGGTTTCCCAGTCGTTGGCGATGTCGCACAGGGTTTCGACTTCGTTGTCGAGGAAGGCTTGCTCCTCCGCGCTCAGGCTGGCCGGCGCGGCTTGCAGCAGGCGCTGCCAGTCGGGCTTGCCGCTGAACAGCTCGGCATCCCACCACACGGTGCCGGACTCTATCGCCGCACGTTCGGTATCGGACATCGCCGGCATGATCGTGCGAAACAGGCCCAGAGCCTTGGTGGTCAGCAGCTTGCGGCGCAGGGGTTTGATTGCCAGCACCAAGGCGGGCAGCACCACCAGCAAAGCCGCGACAGTAAGGCCCAGGCCGGCCACCGCGTTGAACAGGTAGCCAACCGCCAGCCAAAGGATGCCGGCGCTTAGCCACAGGGCGGCGGCGGCTTGTCGGTAAGCCAGGGCAATCGCTGCTGCGATACCCACCAATAACCAGATAAGCATGCGGGAGACCTCTACTTGATTCAGGACGTGAAACCACACTACAAACTTCAAATCATTAATTCAAATTTTGTTTTGAAATTTTTATTTAATTCCTTGCCGGAAAAATAGGCTGACCGGGTCAGCCTGACGAAAGAAGGAATCAATGCACGTCGCCGAAAACAACAGCCATGGCAAGGCCTCCAGATGCGCTGAGTGCCCTGCCTTGCACGCGCTTCAGAACTTATAAGTCGCCGACAGGCTGACCACGTCACCTGAGGATTCAGCTTTGCCGTCCAGCTGCGCGCCTCCAAGGCGGTCAACGTTCTTGGTCTTCAGATTGACCTTCTGGACGAATTGGTGCGAGTAGGCGGCATCCACCGACAGGCCTGGTACCGCCTTGATGTCATAACCTGCACCAAACGCAAGGAAGTAGCGATCCCCGTCGGGGATCCGAGGGTCACGGGTGGAGTTTCGGGTCGGTGTCTGGTCGTAAGCCACGCCGGCACGGAGGGTGAGTTCGTCGGTCGCTTTGTAGTCGCCGCCGATAGAAGTCATCCACGCGTTCTTGTAGTTGTAGGGTATGGCAACGATGGTCGAGCCTTGTGACTTGAGCGTGAGGTCCTTGAACGAGGACCACTCTGTCCACTGGGCACTCACGCCCAGCGTCCAGCGCTCATTGAACTGGTGGACCCAGTCAATCGCCGCCGTCGCCGGGATATCCAATTGAGCACTGGCATGCGCGCCATCCGGGAACAGTTTGAGACCAGGGTAGGCCATTTCAACCAGCGTTTCGCCGTTCGGACCAATCGGGTTGGTCATCGCGTTACGGCCAATCGCGTCTGTATAAACGTCGTACTTGCCCGTCATCTTGTTTTTGATCTTGGCGTGATAATTCACGCCCAGCGTGTCTTGCGCTGTCGGCTTCCAAACCACGCCGCCAAACCAGCCCACTGAGATATTGTCGACTTTCACGCGTATCAAGGAATGCCCGACGCCGGTCGGAAAACCGGTGCCTCCCAGACCGGGAGAGACATCCGCGGCAGCCAGCAGGTCAACGTTCTGGCTGACGTTCCCTTGGCTACGTTGAACGATGGCACCGGCACCGACGGAAAACTCATCATTGACCTTGAATGACAAGGAGCCTGTCAGGCCAATGGTCTCGATCTTGGTGTCAACGGCGAAATCTCGCAGCTTAGAGTTTTCGTTCCACGTACTTTTCATGCCTTGCGGTACGACTTGGCTCAGGCCAAAAGCAAAACGGTCGCCGATGGGCATGACCATAAAGCCAGTAGGTAGCCATGCGGTGAAACCACCCTGGCCGCCATTATTCGTATTCAGCGTCGGATCGCCCAGGTTGCCCTGATCATCCAGCACCGGCGTATTGGTCACCGGGTTACCGTTATGGTCATACGCCTGGCCAGAATATTTGATCTTGATCCGGGCGTAATCGACGGTCTGCTGCACGATGGTTGAATCGATGAACGCCATGGCCGCCGGGTTGTTGTACGCGGCACTGGGGTCGTTCTTGAACAATGAACCGCCACCAAACGCGCGCCCCCAGCCAGGCGCACCGTAGGTTGGCGTGGAAAAGCCGCCCGCCTGCACATTTCCTGTGGTCAACAAGCCTCCCAACAGCGCCAACCCCAGTAACGTGTGAGCGTGTTGTTTCTTATTGTTCATGCGCTGCTCCTTATTATTATTTCGCCCGGCCCCTGCCGGTGGGTCGTGTGGCCGTAGGCAGACCGTAAGTACCCTGCCCAACCGATGCCTCGCATGAGGCATCGGCCTTTCAACGGGTGATCAGCCCTCTGGAGTCACATGCTTACGGGTTAACCGTCAGCGTCGGGGCAACAACATTCAGCGATACGACGGTGCAGTTGCCGGTCAGCGACTGATTGGTAGCCGAAAGTGTTTTGGTACCAGGAGTCCAAGCCACGGCAATGGTGGTAGGGCCGCAGTTAGTGGCCGGAATCGAGGAGATTTTGTAGCCTACGTTGGTCACGGTGCCGGTGGTGCCCGTCGCAGCGGTAAGAACCCAAGGCAGGTTGGTCAGCGTGGGCAGTGCGCACAGGCCGCCGCCGGTCAAGGAAGCACCGTTGATAGAAGCCACGCCACCGCTAACGTTGCCGGTAAAGGTAATGCCGCAAGTCACTGCCGCACCAAAGGATGAGGGCGACTTCACCACGATGGTACCGGCATTAGTCGAGAACGGACCGTCTGGAGAAACGGAAGCCGCGCTCGCCATGGAGGCGGCACCAAAGCACAGAGCAAACGAAGTTGCACAAACGAGGGTTTTCAAGCTTTTCATTGTTTTTCCTCACATGTTATGGCGATTCATTTCGCCAGGGGTAATGGCCATGATCGAGAGGTCACGGTGAAACTGCAGAACTTCCCTTTCCAGCCAAATTTCAATGCATTTACCGCTACAACAGTCGGAACGCGTTATTCGACAACTTTGAAGTTGGGCGGCATCTTGATCGACACCGTCTTGATCTTGCAGTCTTCGCCAATCGCAACATCGGCGGCTTCCAACTTGCCGGTGGCGTTATCCCAAGTCCCGTCGGCCGTCGACGGCCCACACTTGCCGCCCAGGCCAAAGGCATGCACGTCCACGCTGATCTTCGACATGGAGCCGCTTTTTGTATCTTTGGCGATTAACACCCAAGGCAAGTTGATGGCTTCGACACGGCTGCACTTGAGGCCACCTTCGAACTCGACTTTGTCGACATTCACCGATGAACCATCGGCTGCAACTTTGCCGGCTACCTTGATGGTGCAGTCGGCACTGATGAGCTTGCCTTTGGAAAAGCTGATAGGCCCTTGGGCGGTAAAGGCACTGCCAGCGGGTTCGATACGCGCAGCCTGGGCCTGGTGGTAAGCAATCAGGCCCATGGCCGCCAACAGGATGTGGGCGGTGAACTTGGCAGAACTTTGCATGGTGTACGTCCTTCCCTTGAAATTATTGTTGTAGGGTCAAACCAGGTTCTTGCACTCAAAACGCCGGGCGACAAGGACCTGCGCGATACACAGATCCCGAGTGCACCCTGAAGGCTTACTTCATCTCAAAACGGCTTGGCACTACCGCTGTACTTCTCCAGGTACTTCAAACGCTTTGACGGCTGAAGATTGGTCAGGTTGATATCGCCGGCATAGTGATTCAGTACACGATGGTCCATGCGACGCCGCCACAAGTACGGCACATAAGCCCAGACAATCATGCTGGCGTAGCCATACGGAAGTTGCGGTGATTCATCAAAGTGACGCAGCGACTGATAACTACGCGTAGGGTTGGCATGGTGATCGGAGTGCCGCTGCAACTGGAACAGAAAGATATTGGTGACAATTCGATTACTGTTCCACGAGTGACGCGGTGAGCAGCGTTCATAACGGCCATTGGGCAACTTCTGACGCTTGAGGCCGTAATGCTCGACGTAGTTCACCACTTCCAGCAACGAGAACCCGTAGATGCCCTGGATAATCAGGAACGGAATTACCGCCGCCCCCAGCCAGGCAATCATTGCGCCCCACAACACCACGCTGTACATCCAGGCGCTGAGCACGGCGTTCTTCCAGTGCAAGGTCGGCAGGCCGAGTTTGCGCAGGCGTTCGCGCTCCAGGTTCCAGGCCGACACGGCGCTGAACCACACCGAACGCGGCAGGAATGCCCAGAAACTTTCACCGAGGCGCGAGCTGGCCGGGTCTTCCGGAGTGGCGACCCGTACGTGATGGCCACGGTTATGTTCGGTGTAGAAGTGGCCGTAGAAGGTCGGCGCCAGGGTGACCTTGGCCAGGAACACTTCCAGGGGTTTGGGTTTGTGCCCCAGTTCATGGGCGGTATTGATAGCAATGCCGGTGGCGGCACCGGTGGACATGGCCATGCCCACATAAGTCAACCAGCTGACTGCACCATGAAGTTCAGTGCGGGCGGTGATGAACGCGGCGGTCCTGGCCAGCCAGTTCGAGGGTTCCAGGGTGGCCGTGGCGTGCAACAGGCCGCCGTTGATGATCCAGTCGATACCGCCCGCAGCGAGCCAACCGGTGATGACCACCGAGGCAATCACAAACAGCACGCCGGTGTAGACGATCCAGCGGTAGTAGCGTTGGGATTCAAGGTGGCTGACCGCAGATTCGGGCGGGTTGCTGACGTCTTCGCCGAGCAGGCCGTCAATCAGCGGGATCAAGCCGAAGATCACCAGCACGCCCACCCACCACAGTTGTTGCACGCCTGTGGTGATGGCAAGGGCGCCGGAGAGCAAGGGCGTCGCCAGCGGCATGATGCCGAGCCACCACAGGTGGCGTTTGCCGTCGGCCCAGACATGCGGGGCTGCCAGAGTCTGGTTCATGGCAGCCTCCGAACGCATTCGGTGGGCAACGAGGCAGACGACAGGTATACGGAGCGTTGACTGCTCCGGGAAATCAACCATGCGATAAAAGGCGTTTTTTTCATTATTTTATTCGCTCTTAGGCATTTCAAAAATAATTTCAAATTACACATTGAAATAATTTTTTTAAATAAATAGCGCGGAATCGTTAGGTCGTCAACTAGTTTCTCCAGCCCTTTTTTCCGTGACCGAGCAGTCTCTTTTCAGCCGTCTGGTCAGGTGCTCAGGGGCAGGCGTCAACGCCAGGCGCCGCAGTCAGATGGCACTGTTACTGGCTCGCCAGGGCGACAGGTGGATTTATTGGCCGTACGCTCTCGCCGGGTCGAGCCCGCTTGGCCACCTGCTCCACCAGCGCCGCCACGCGCTCGGTGGCGGTGATCGGCAACATATGCCCACGGCCTTCGATCACTTGCATTTTCAGCCCTGGCACCTTGCTGGCCAGGGCCTGGCCGTGTTTCTGGAAGTCGAGCACCTTGTCCTGCGCCCCGTAGATCAGGCCGATGGGCAGGGTCAATCGGGAGTAGCGCTTGACCATCTCCGGCAGGTGGTCGTTGACCCGGTTGATCTCGGTGGACGCCGCGTAGAAATTGTCGGGGCGCATGCCCAGCAAACCGCCGCCACGGGTGGCAAAGTCCGGCGGCGCAGGATCGGGGGCAAATACGCCCTTCACCACCGAGTCTTTGGTCAGCAGGCCGATGGGCAGGGTCAAGGTGTGCGCCACCCAGCGCCGCAGCCAGGCCGGGCGCACGGCCAGAGACAGGAACACCAGCGGCAGCATGCGTTGGGGGTGAGTCAAGGGCGCAACCAGCACCAGCCCGGATACGGCATGGAGATGGTCGAGGGCCAGCGCCAGGGCAATCGCGCCGCCCAGGGAGTGCCCCAGTACCAGCGGTTTACCCAGATCCAGCGTATTGATGAAGGCCGCGATTTGTCTCGCCTGGGCCGGCAAGTCTGCCGGCGTGCCGCTGTGCCGGGTGGAATAGCCTGAGCCCGGCCGGTCGAGGCTGATGACCCGAAAATGCTCACGCAACTGACCGGACAAGGCATAGGTCAGGTTGCGACTACTGCCCATCAGCCCGTGAATCATCACCAGCGGCGGGCCCTTGCCCTCTTCGACATAATGAAAGCGCTCGCCATCCACCTCGACGAAGCGCCCGTTGATCGGCACAGTCGCTTCAATGCGCCGCGTCATCCAGGCACTCAAGCCCCACAACGCAGCACTGGCGCCTGCCAGCACTCCCGCAGCGACAACCCATTCGACAGCCATAGCTCGGTCCTCTGCTTCCCTGCTGCTGGCGACCCGACCGGAATTGATCTGACTCCAGCCATCGTCCACGCCCTGGACCTACACTTCATGCATACCACGTTCGTCCGTCGGACAAATCGCTCATGCGCAACAAGGTCCTAGCGTAGGCGAATTTTTCAGGTAGATTATTTAAAATCTTTTTTAAAATAAATAATTCAATTTTCCTTTGCAATGGTGTTCTATCTAAAAGACAAAACAAAAACAGGAGCACATCCGATGCCCAAGCGCTTTATTGACAAGGCAGCCCTATGAATGCCCCCAGTGACTCAATCGACATCGCCATCATTGGCTCCGGGTTCGCGGGCCTGTGCATGGCGATCAAACTCAAGGAAGCCGGGCTCACCGACTTCTTTATTGCCGAACAGGCCCAGACCCTCGGCGGTACGTGGCGCGACAACCACTACCCAGGTTGCGCCTGCGACGTGCAGTCCCATGTGTATTCGTTTTCCTTTGCGCCCAACCCGAACTGGACGCGACAGTTCGCGGCGCAACCCGAGATCCGCGCCTATCTGGAAGACTGCGCCAGGCGCTTCGAACTGGCGCCCTACCTGCGCTTTGGCATGGGCCTGCAACGTGCGGTGTTTGATGAACAGCAGCAGCGCTGGCAGCTGACCTTCAGTAACGGCCGCCACGTCAGCGCACGGGTGCTGGTGTCGGGAATGGGGGGCTTGTCGCGCCCGGCAATGCCGGATATCCCAGGGCTGGACAGTTTCAAGGGCAAGCGCTTCCACTCCCAGCAGTGGGATCACGAGTACTCCTTGAAGGGCAAGCGCGTGGCGGTGATCGGCACCGGTGCCAGCGCCATCCAGTTCGTGCCACAGATCGCCCCGCAGGTAGCGCACCTGGACCTGTTCCAGCGCACACCGCCGTGGATCATGCCCAAGCCTGATCGGCCGATTTCCGCTGTCGAGCGCTGGTTGTTCAAGCATGTACCGCTCACCCAAAAGCTGGTGCGCGCTACGCTTTACTGGGCGCTGGAAGGCCGTGTGGTGGGCTTTGCCCTGCATCCACGCCTGATGAAAATGGTGCAGAAAATCGCCCTGCGTCATCTGCGTAAACAAGTGGCCCGCCCTTCCCTGCGCAAAACCCTGACGCCGGACTACACCATCGGCTGCAAGCGCGTGCTGATCTCCAACGATTACTACCCGGCACTCTCGCGCAGCAATGTCGAGGTGGTCACCGACAACGTGCTGCGCATCGAAGCCGACGGCGTGATCACCGCCGACGGTATCAAGCACCCCGCCGATTGCCTGATCTTCGGCACGGGTTTCCAGGCCAGCGACCCGTTGCCCCGTGGCTGCATCATCGGCCGTGACGGCATCGACCTGATGGACGCCTGGCGCGATGGCGCCCATGCCTACAAAGGCACCACCGTGCCGGGCTACCCGAACCTGTTTCTGATCGTGGGCCCCAACACCGGCCTGGGGCATAACTCGATGATCCTGATGATCGAGGCCCAGGTCGCGTACATCCTCGACGCCCTGAAACACATGCAGCGCCAGCGCCTTACCACGGTAGAGGTCAAGCCCGCCGTGGAGCACGCCTACAACCAGCAGTTGCAGGACAAGCTCAAGCGCACCATCTGGAACACCGGCGGCTGCCAGAGTTGGTACCTCGACCCGCGCACCGGCAAGAACACCACGCTGTGGCCCGGCTCGACCTGGCGCTTCAAACAGGTCACCCGGCATTTTGCCCTCAAGGACTACAGCGTCAGCCAGGCGCCGGCGCCCGCCCTGCCGCGTGCAGTTGCAACGCCCCACTCCACCACAGAAGGCAGCCTGTCATGAAGTCATTCAACGGCCGCGTCGCGGCGATCACCGGCGCGGCTTCCGGCATGGGCCGCGCACTGGCCCTGGCGCTGGCGCGGGAGGGGTGCCACCTGGCGCTGGCAGACAAAAACAGCCAGGGCCTGGAACAGACCCTGGCGCTGATCCGCACCTCAACCTTGTCGCCCGTCACTGTCACCACCCAAGTGCTGGACGTGTCCGACCGCCAGGCCATGCTCGATTGGGCGGCGCGTTGCGCGGCCGAGCACGGCCAGGTCAACCTGGTCTTCAATAATGCCGGGGTGGCGCTGTCGAGCACCGTCGAAGGCGTGGATTACGCCGACCTGGAATGGATCGTCGGCATCAACTTCTGGGGAGTGGTGCATGGCACCAAGGCATTCCTGCCGTACCTCAAGGCCAGCGGCGACGGGCATATCATCAATACGTCCAGCGTGTTCGGTCTGTTCGCCCAGCCCGGCATGAGCGGCTACAACGCCACCAAGTTCGCCGTGCGCGGTTTCACCGAAGCCTTGCGCCAGGAACTCGACCTGCAACGCTGCGGCGTGTCGGCCACCTGTGTACACCCCGGCGGCATTCGTACCGATATCTGCCGCAGCAGCCGCATCGACGCGAACATGACCGGCTTTCTCATCCACAGCGAGCAACAAGCCCGCGCCGATTTCGAAAAACTCTTCATCACCGACGCTGACCAGGCCGCCAAAGTGATCCTGCAAGGCGTACGCAAAAACAAGCGTCGCGTGCTGATTGGCCGCGATGCCTATTTCCTCGATCTGCTCGCCCGTTGCCTGCCGGCGGCCTATCAGGCTCTGGTGGTGTTCGCCAGCAAGCGCATGGCGCCCAAGCCGCGCACGCCGGTGTTTGAAACCAACGACGAGCCTCGACTCTGAACAGGAGCACGCACCATGTTGCCGATCCGTCGCGATATCCGTTTTGCCTTGCCTGCCGAGCGCATCAAGAACTGGCACGAACAAGGGCCTGTGGTCAGCCATTTCTTCAATGCCCTGTCGTTGCTGTTTCCCCAGGGCGAGCTGTTCTTCATGGACAGCGTGCGCCACTACCGTGGGCAGATCGACGATGCCGAACTGAAAAAAGAGATCCAGGGGTTTATCGGCCAGGAGGCCATGCACAGCCGTGAACACGTGGCGTATAACGACTTGCTGCAAGCGGCCGGCCTGCCGGCGCACGCCCTTGACCGACGCTTGAAGTTCTTCCTCGACCTGCAGAAAAAACACCTGCCGCCATCGTTCAACCTGGCGGTGACCATCGCCCTGGAACACTACACCGCCATGCTCGCCGAAATCCTGCTGAGCGACCCGTCGCGCTTTGGCGACTCACTCAAGGGTTACCAGCAGATGTGGTACTGGCACGCCCTGGAAGAAACCGAACACAAAGCCGTGGCGTTCGATGTGTGGAACAGGGTGATCAAACCAGGGCCTGCACGTTACCTGCTGCGCACGGGGACCATGCTGACCACCAGCGTGCTGTTCTGGGTGGTGGTGCTGGATTTTCACGTGCGCCTGTTGATTGCCGACCGCACTTCGGGCGGCACGCTGAAGGGCTTGTGGCGCATGGTGAAGTTCTTGTATGGGCCCAAGGGGGTGTTTCCACGGATGTTCCGGCCGTGGCTGCATTATTTCAAGCCGGGCTTTCATCCTTGGGATCATGACAACCGAGCACGGTTGGCGGGCATTGACCGGTTGGTCGAAGAGATAGAGCGCACGCGCCGCAGCTATGAATCGGCCTAGTGCCAGGGATCAATCCTGCCGCCTGTAGGAGCGAGCTTGCTCGCGAAAAACGTCAACGATGACGCGTGCTTCCTGAATGAACGCGGCGCCTGTGAGTTCCTCGCGAGCAAGCTCGCTCCTACATAAAGCAATGAGGTTTACGCCAGGCTCTTGCTGACCACCTCAAACACATCGCTGGACAGCTCACCCGCGCCCAGGATGCGCTCCAGCTCCGCTTTCATCAGCGCCTGCCGTGCGCTGTCGTATTTACGCCAGCGTGTCAGCGGCGCCAGTTGGCGCGAGGCGATCTGCGGGTTCAAGGTATTGAGCTGGATCACCAGGTCCGCCAGGAAGCGATAGCCCGAGCCATCCGCCGCATGGAAGTTGATCAGGTTCTGCCCGGCAAATGCGCCCACCAGTGCGCGCACCTTGTTGGGGTTCTTGATGGTGAACGCCGGGTGCTCCATCAACGCCTTGACCCGTGCCAGCCCGCCCGGCAAGGTGCTGCCGGCCTGTACGCTGAACCATTGGTCCATGACCAGCGGGTTGTCCTTGAAGTTTTCGGCAAA
The DNA here is from genome assembly GCF_049897065.1 of Pseudomonas sp. DWP2-2. NCBI lineage: Bacteria > Pseudomonadati > Pseudomonadota > Gammaproteobacteria > Pseudomonadales > Pseudomonadaceae > Pseudomonas > Pseudomonas sp. DWP2-2. The sequence goes on from NZ_JAFCVN010000001.1 coordinate 26,902, forward strand.
CACCGCCAAGGCCTGGGCTTTCTCTGCTTCGAACGGCGAGTTCACCAACACCGCCAACGCCGTCAGGCGTTCGGTCATGTTATCGCTGGTGTCGAACTGATCCAGGGTGGCCGCCAATACTTCTGGCTTGCCGCTGAGCATCAAGTAAGACAGCGCGATGTTCTGCAGCGCACGGCGGGCGAAGTGCTCGGCCTCTGCCACGTAAGGCGTTTGCTTGGACAGCTCGCGGTTGGCCTGGTAGCGCAGCCACAAGCCTTCGAACAGGTTGTCGGCCAGTTGCTTGCGGGCAAACTCGCGGGCAGCGTGGATGGCATCCACATCCGCCACTTCGCTGATTTCCGTGAGATAGGCTTCGCTCGGCAGCGAGAGCATTTCGGCGACCATGGCCTGGTCCAGGCTTTCATCGCTCAACACCGTGCGCAGCGCGTCGATCAAGCGCTGATCAAGCTTCAGCGGCTGGCCAGCCTGGTGTTGGCCGATCAGTTCCTGCAATACCTGCACAGCCAACTGCTGGCCAGCATCCCAGCGGTTGAAACCGTCGCTGTCGTGCTGCATCAGGAACATCAGTTGATCGCGGCTGTAGGGGAAGCTGAGCTTCACCGGCGCCGAGAAACCACGCAGCAACGAAGGCAAGGGTTTTTCAGCGATGTCGACGAAGGTAAACGTCTGCTCCGCTTCGGTCACCGAGACTACCCGCGAAGTGTCGCCCGCTGTCGCTTCACCGGCCAGGCGCAAGGCAATGCCGGCGCCCTGCCCGTCCAGCAAGCCCAGCTCCACCGGGATCACAAAGGGCAATTTCTCGACCTTGTCCGGAGTCGGCGGGCAGCTCTGGCGGAAGGTCAGGCTGTAGGTCTTGGCCGCCGCATCGTAAGCCTCGCTTACCGCCAGGCGCGGGGTACCGGCCTGACTGTACCAGCGCTTGAACTGGCTGAGGTCGGCGCCATTGGCGTCTTCCATGGCCTTGATGAAGTCGTCGCAGGTCACGGCCTGGCCGTCATGGCGTTCGAAATACAGGTCGCTGCCTTTGCGAAAGCCCTCGGCACCGAGCAAGGTGTGGATCATGCCGACCACTTCCGAGCCCTTTTCATACACGGTCAGGGTGTAGAAGTTGGAGATCTCGATAAAGCTGTCCGGGCGCACGGCGTGGGCCATGGGGCCGGCATCTTCAGCGAACTGGTGGGTACGCAGGTACGCCACGTCCTGGATGCGTTTGACCGTGGCCGAGTTCATGTCGGCAGAGAAGCCCGAGTCACGGAACACGGTGAAGCCTTCCTTGAGCGACAGTTGGAACCAGTCGCGGCAGGTCACGCGGTTGCCCGACCAGTTATGGAAGTATTCGTGGGCGACGATGGCTTCAACGCGCTGGTGAGCGGCGTCTGTAGCGGTTTCGGCGCGGGCCAGCACGGCACTGGAGTTGAAGATGTTAAGGCCCTTGTTCTCCATGGCGCCCATGTTGAAATCGTTGACCGCCACGATCATGAAGATGTCGAGGTCGTACTCGCGACCATAAGTTTCTTCGTCCCAGCGCATGGATTTTTTCAGGCTGGTCATGGCGTGCTGGCACTTGTCGATGTTTTCCGGCTCGACGTAGATGCGCAACGCGACTTCGCGGTTGGTCATGGTGGTGAAGCTGTCTTCGACGCACCACAGGTCACCGGCCACCAGCGCAAACAGGTACGCCGGCTTCTTGAACGGATCTTCCCAGGTCGCCCAATGCCGGCCGTCTTCGCCAGGGCCGCTGGCAATCGGATTGCCGTTGGACAACAGCACCGGGTAGCTGTGTTGCTCGGCGATCACCGTGGTGGTGAACACACTCATCACGTCCGGGCGGTCGAGGTAATAGGTGATCTTGCGGAAACCTTCGGCCTCGCACTGGGTGCAGAACATGCCGCTGGATTTGTACAAACCTTCCAGGGCGGTGTTGGTTTCCGGGTGGATCTTGACGGTAGTGTCGAGGGTGAAGGTCTCACTCTTTGGCTGCACGGTCAGGTGGCTGTCGGTCAGCTGGTAGTCAGCGTCCGTGAGCGGCTGGTCGGCCAGGTTGACACTCAACAGCTCAAGTTGCTGGCCGTCGAGCACCAATGGTGGCAAACCGGTACCACGCTCGGGATTGCGGCGCATCACCAGCTGCGCGTGGACCAGGCTGTGGTCCTCGAACAACTCGAAGGTCAGGTGCGTCTCGTCGATCAGGTAGTCCGGCGCCTGATAGTCCTTCAGGTAAATCATCTTCGGTTGTTCGGTGCGCATGCTTGGGATCCTTCTACTGATGCACGGCGAGCTGGTAGGCCGTGTATTTACGAATGTTGATGACGCCGGTGTCGAAGATCAGGTATTGGCCCTTGATCCCCAGCAGCGTGCCTTCGGCAATCGGGTTCTTGTCCAGGTTGAAGCTGACGATCTTGGTCGGATACTGCTCGACCGGGTAGCGGATTTCAATCGGCTCGATGTCGGCAATGGTTTGGATGGCTTGCAGGCCAAAGCGTTCCTGCAAACCCAGCAAGCCCTCGGCGCAAGAGGCAAACAGCTCATCACGCACCTGCTTGAGGTCCACCGATTGCGCGTCGCCCTTGAGCAAGGCACGCCAGTTGGTCTTGTCGGCCACTTGGCTGCGAAACAGATCTTCGACGAAGCCCGATTGCTGGCGCGTCGCCACGCGCATGATCGGCAGCGCCTGGCTGGCGCCCTGGTCCAGCCAACGGGTGGGCAACTGCGTAGCACGGGTAATGCCGACCTTGATCCCCGACGAGTTGGCCAGGTACACCACGTGGTCGGTCATGCAGAATGTCTCGCCCCAACCCGGATCGCGGCAGGTGCCGGCGTCGTAATGGCAGCGCTCGGGGCTCATGATGCACAGGTCACACTGGGCCAGCTTGGTCATGCACGGGTAGCAATAGCCCTGGCTGAAGCTGGTCTTGGTCTTGCGCCCGCAATGGCTGCAATGAATCGCGCCCAGGTATTCCAGGCGTACATGGGTGCCGATCAACGGATTGACCGGCACCTCGGTGTCGCCCAGGCGAAAGGCGTATTGAACGGTCGGCTCACCGAGTTGCGCCGACATTTTGCTGACTGCACCGCGACCAATTTCAATCAATGGATCGCATCCGACTTGAACAGGATGTTCGCCACCGGCTCTGACTTGGACGCGCACTCCTGCGGGCCCATATAGCCGGTGCGCTGCTCTTCGGGCAGGTTCTGGATCTCCCAGGCGATCATCGCTTGCAACGACAATTCGCGCTGCTCGGCGGTGAGCTTGCGGCCATCGGACCATTTGCCGATCTCTACCGCGAGCTTGAGGCTCTCGTAGATGTCCGGGGTGATGTTTTCGATCATTTCAGCAAAAGAGGACATAAGGCTCTTCCTTATCAAAGAGACGCTTTGCGACGGTTGTACAAACCACCGAGCAAACCCGTCAAGCAACCGATGACCAACCCGCCCACATGGGCCGCGTTGGCGATTTCGCCGAAACCGATCATCGAGACCAGCCCCGACAGGCAGAGCAGCAACCACACCAGCATCATCACCAGTACCCCACGGGGCAGGCGATAGGCCGGGTTGGGCGACAATAATTGAAAGATCCAGCAGTGCCCGAGCAGGCCGTACAACACGCCGGACAAGCCGCCAAACAAGCCGGGGCCACCGTAGGCGTATTGCGCGTAGTTGGAAACCAGGCTGAACAACAGGGTCAGGCCCAGCAGGTTGATGCTGCCCTGGCGCGCTTCAATGCGCCGACCCAGCTCCCAGTACCACATGCCGTTCATCGCCAGATGCAGGATGCCGAAGTGGATCAGCATCGGCGTGACCAGGCGCCACCACTGCCCCGAGGCAAGCGTGTCGGCCAACGGTGTGAACTGGATGTACTCGCCCAGCACCCGGAACGGCAGGAAGGTCAGCCAGGCCATGGTTTGCAGGTTTTCACCCAGCAGGGTCACCGCACCCACAATCAGGCTGGCCAACAGCACCAGTGCGGTGACTGGGCTGTGGCGCACCTGCTGGACAAAACCTGGCCGCGTAACCGGCGCCTGCTCGGGAATATCCAGTTGCTGGTCGGGGTCGCCAGCGGGGAAGCGTTGATACAACACGCGCACATCGTCGCTGATGGCCTCGGGCACCCACAGCACCTGTTCACCGGCCTCCTCGCTGACGCGGTGCGGCACCTGCATGCGGTGCAGCAACTTGACGAAACCACCCAGGTCAACGCTCAGGGGCAAGCGCAATACAGCTACGGTACTCATGGAATGGCCTCTGGTCGCTCAACGTCGACCCATACGAATTTACGCGGATCCAGCTGGGTTTCCTGGTCCAGCCGATACGCCACCAGCTTGCCGTACAGCACCGCGCTGTAGTCCAGGCAGGCCAGGTTCGGGCGGATCGGCGCCGGTTTGCCGCTGCGCCAGTAGTGGCCGACGAACAACAGCGGTTCATCGACGCCATAGCGCAGCAGGGAATTCTTTTGCGTGGACGACAACGGCGTGCGTGCCACCGGCTCTGGCAAGGCGTCGGGCTGGAACACGATGTCGCCGTAGGTCTTGGGGTCGTCTTCCCAGAACTTGGTGCGAAAGAACGACCGCGTCAGGCCATCGCCACCGGTCAGGGTGAGCCCATCGGGCAGGCGCATATCGGTGCCGCGCAACAGGCGATCGAATGCATTGCAGGCGAAACTGCCCGGTACGGCGGCGGCTTGCAGGAAGTGTTGGTCGATGCAGCCGTCCGGGAAGGTGGCGCGCAGCGGCTGGATAAAACTGTCGTCCCAGCACGCGTGCACTACGCGAAAACGCCCGGCGTCGACAAACAGCGGCATGTCGTAGAACCAGCCGAGGAAGTCGTGCCAGTCGGCCGGGTGGTGTTCGAACTGGGTCAGGGTCTCTTGGATCAAGCGGGCGTGGCGCGGGTTGTGCTCACGCACGAACTGCTTGCCACTGCCCGGCGGTGCCGGCGTGGTCCAGCCCAACGCATTGAACTCGTGGTTACCCATGATGCACAGCGCCTGGCCGGCCTCGGTCATATCGTGGACGATATGCAGCGCCTCACGGATGCGTGGGCCACGGTCGATGATATCGCCCAGGAACACAGCCATGCGTGACGGATGGCGCCAAGTGCCGCCCTGCTTGTGGTAACCCAATTGGTCGAGCAAGTGCTCAAGGGTATGAGCGCAACCATGCACGTCACCAATCAGGTCGTAGCTACGCGCGGGATCGAGCATCAGTCGCCTCCACCTCCCAAGCGGCTGCCCCAGCCCAACTTGGTGCGGCACACTTCGTAGTAGTTGTGATCCAGCGGGTGGATCAAGCGCAACTTCTGTGCCTTCTTGCTCACGGTGATGGTGTCACCGGGGGCGCAGGTGAAATGGTTCTGCCCGTCGCAGGAGACTTGCGGGTAGATTTGCATGTCTTTGGACACCACGATTTTCAGCTCACTGTTGCCATCGACCACAATTGGCCGACTGGACAACATATGGGGGTACATCGGCACGATCACAATGGCATCGAGCTTGGGGTGCATGATCGGGCCGCCGGCCGACAGCGCGTAGGCGGTAGAACCGGTGGGCGTGGCGACGATCAGGCCGTCGGCCTTCTGACTGCAGACGAACTGGCCATCAATGTACAGCTCGAACTCGATCATGCGCGTGGACTTGCCGGGGTGCAGCACCACGTCGTTAAGGGCATCGCCCTGGCCGATCGCCTCGCCATGGCGGCGCACTTCGGCCTGCAGCAGGAAGCGGTTCTCCACCAGATAATGGCCGTCGAGCACCTTGGCCACTTCGACTTCCAGCTCATCGGGGCGGATATCGGTCAGAAAGCCCAGGCTGCCACGGTTGATGCCCAGTACCGGCACGTTATGCCGCGCCAGCGCCCGGGCGGCGCCGAGCAGGCTGCCATCGCCACCGACCACGATGACCATGTCGCACACCTCGCCGAGCATCTTGCGCGACGAGGTTTGCAGGCCGTGGCCGGGGAGGATTTCAGCGATGGTGTCTTCGAGGATCACATGCAGGTGGCGCTCGAGCAGAAACTTCTTCAGCCGGCGGACGGTGTCCAACACCTGGGTACTGCCCAGGCGACCGATAATGCCGATATTGCGAAATTGCTCCATGGGGCTCCTGCGGGATCTGGGGTGAGGCAAAAAGAGCGATTATGGGCGAAAGGCCGCCTCAGGCAAAATCCTTTGTCGCCGCCAAGCCTTGATGACAATGGTTCTCAGGCACCTTCTGCGCGCTGAAAAGGCTATGCTCGGACCATGACCCCATTCCCCGACTTGCACACCCTGCCCCGCCAACTGCGCCACCCCGAGGTGCGCGACCTGGCGTGGGTGATGCTCGCGCCGCCGATGCTGGCGCAGACGCCTTGGCCGCAGCGCCATCCGCTGGCGGGCAGTGACTGGGTGCAAGCCCCTCACCAACTCGAAGCCTGGCTGCGCCAGCTGGACCAGGACAGCAGCGCGTTGCAGCAGTGGCTGAGCCTGTCACGTACCCGGCGCCTGGGCCTGTACTACGAGCGCTTGTGGCAATTTGCGGTGCAGCAGGCGCCGGGTGTGGAGTTGCTGGCCGCCAACCTGCCGATCCGCCGTGCCGGGCACACGCTGGGCGAACTGGACATGCTGCTGCGCGACCGCGATGGGGTGCACCACCTGGAACTGGCGATCAAACTCTACCTCGGCCCGCAGGACGGCAACGGCCAGGACGCTACGCAATGGCTGGGGCCTGGCTGCCATGATCGGCTGGACCGCAAACTCGCGCATCTGGCCGAGCATCAATTGCCAATCTCCGCGCGGGCAGAAAGCCGCGAGGCCTTGGCGGCGCTGGATATCCAAGCGTTCGATGCGCACTTGTGGCTCGGTGGCTATCTGCTCTACCCCTGGCCCGGCGCGGCGCTCTCCCCCCTAGGCGCACACCCGCAGCATCTGCGTGGGCGCTGGTTGCATCAGCGCGACTGGACAGACTTTGTCAGCACCCGCCCGGCGGGCCGCTGGCAACCCCTGCCCCGCCATGCCTGGCTGGCGCCCGCGCATTACCCGGCCGATGAAGTGTGGAGTGAGGTGCAGATGCAAGACTGGCTGGCAGAGCTAGACCCAATGGCCCCGGCGCAGTTGCTGGTGCGCATGGTGGCGAACGGTGAGGAGTGGGAGGAAGCCGAGCGGTTGTTTCTGGTGGCTGATCTTTGGCCGAATGTGCCGGGGACAGGCTGATAGGTGTGGGGTGTTTGAGGGCCTCATCGCAGGCAAGCCAGCTCCCACAGTTTGACCGCGCCGCTGGCTTGCCTTTTGTAGGAGCGAGCAAGCTCGCTCCTACAGAATTGACCGCAGCGCCGATTCCATGTGGGAGCTGGCTTGCCTGCGATGGCGATAGCCCAGGCGCTACAGCTTATCGATGTGCTGATACTCCAACTGCAACCCCACCGCCAATTCCTCAGCCCGCCCCAACCTGATCGGCCCACGCTCGATGTCAATCAACATGCCTGGGCACTTCAATCGCGGCAGCGCGCCAATCGCCTTGAGCCGCCCATCGGTCACCACCAGCAACTTCTGTTGCTCGGCGGGATAGCGCTTGCGCCGTGCCGCCAACCAATGCCCCGCCTCCGTCAGCGCAGCCAGCAACGGCGTCCCGCCGCCTGCTCCCAACTGCTCCAACCAATCGGACAAGCCTTTCGCCGCCTTCAAACCTTGCACCTGCCACTTCGGCGATTGCCCGCTGGCCGTCAATAACGCCATACGCGCCCGCTGGCGATAAGCATCATCAAACAGCTGGGCCAGCAGCCCCTTGGCATCGGTCAGTGCCCGATGGCGCCGCGTGGACGCCGAGGCATCGACAATCACCAGCCACAGTTCAGGAGCCGACCGGCTGCGCAGGTGGAACAGCAGGTCCTCACGGCATTGCGGCCGCCCACCCAGCAACGTGCCCGGCCAATTGATCGCCCCGCGCTGTGCGCTGCGGGCCTTGCCCTGCCGGCCGGTGTTCAATCGCCCCGCCTGGGGCCGGGCATCCGCCCCCGCGTCAGGTCGGGGGCGGATGCCTAGGGCTTTTTTGGCCAGGTGGGTACATCGCGGCGTGCGCCCGTGGGCAAGGCGGGGGCGGGCATATCGCCCCACTGGCCTTGGCCGGGCGAGGTTTCAGAAGATGAGGACGACGGCCCGTCATCCGGCTGGGGCGGCGCGCCTGCCGGGGTTTGCTGCTGGCGGCGATGGCGCAAGGCGAACTCCGCCACCGCGTCGATATCTTCCTGCTCGATAGCAGCGGCGCCACGCCAAGCCGCATGGGCACGGGCGCCACGCAACCAGACCAGGTCGGCACGCAGGCCGTCGACCCCAGCGGCAAAGCAGCGCTCGGTGATGCGGGCCAACGCCTGGTCATCCAGGGCGATACTGTCTAGCCGCGCCCGCGCCAGGGTGCAGCGTTCGCGCAAGGCAGCTTGCGCTGGCGCCCACTGCGCGCAGAACGCAGCCGGGTCAGTGTCGAAATCCAGGCGACGCCGGATGATCTGCCCGCGCTCGGCGGGCAGAGTCTGCCCGCTCAAGGCCACGTTGAAGCCGAAGCGGTCGAGCAACTGCGGGCGCAGCTCGCCCTCCTCCGGGTTCATGGTGCCGATCAGTACAAAGCGCGCCGCATGGCGATGGGAAATCCCGTCGCGTTCGATCAGGTTGGTGCCGCTGGCGGCTACGTCCAACAGCAGATCCACCAAGTGGTCGGCCAGCAGGTTGACTTCATCCACGTACAGCACGCCGCCGTCAGCCTTGGCCAACACACCCGGGGAGAATTGCGCACGGCCTTCGCCCAGTGCTGCGTCCAGGTCCAGGGTGCCGACCAGGCGCTCTTCGGTCGCCCCCAGGGGCAAGGTTACAAACTGACCGCTGGCCAGCAGGTCTGCCAGCCCACGGGCCAGGGTCGACTTGGCCATGCCGCGTGGCCCTTCGATCAGCACGCCGCCGATCTTCGGGTCGATGGCGGCCAGGCACAGTGCCAGTTTCAAGTCGTCGGCGCCGACCACGGCGGACAGCGGGAAATGGGGAATATCAGTCATAGTCAACTCTTAATAACGCGTTCAAACGCTCCCGCGTGGGAACGCTTCGCTGGACGCTCGGCGTCCGTTCTTGTGACGCAGAGCGTCACGGGCTGCATTCCCACGCGGAGCGTGGGAACGATCAGCGGAGCGCGGGAATGATCACTCAGCTGTCTTCTTCTATGTCCAGCAACAGGTTTTCCAAGGCTTCGCGGTACGCCCCCGGTGCCTGCCACAAGCCACGTTGCTGGGCTTCGAGCATGCGCTCGGTCATGTCGCGCAGGGCATCGGGGTTGTGCTGTTGCACAAAGGCACGGGTGTCAGGGTCCAGCAAGTAGGCATCAGCGAGCAAGGCGTATTGGTGATCGTCAATCAGCGCGGTGGTAGCGTCGAAGGCGAACAGGTTGTCCACGGTCGCGGCCATTTCAAACGCGCCTTTATAGCCATGGCGCTTCACACCTTCGATCCACTTGGGGTTGGCCGCACGGGAACGGATCACCCGGTTGAGCTCTTCCTTCAAGGTGCGGATTTTCGGCACGTCCGGCTGGCTGTGGTCGCCATGGTAGCTGGCGGCCTTTTCGCCGCTCAGGGTTTCCACGGCGGCCAGCATGCCGCCCTGGAATTGGTAGTAGTCGTTGGAGTCGAGCAAGTCGTGCTCGCGATTGTCCTGGTTCTGCAACACCGCCTGCACCTGGCTCAAACGCTGGGCAAATTGCTCGCGGGCCGCAGTGCCTTCGTCAACCCCCCCGTAGGCGTAGCCACCCCAGTTCAGGTAGACCTCGGCCAAGTCCTCGCGGCTCTGCCACAAGCGCCCGTCAATCGCGCCCTGCACGCCTGCGCCATAGGCACCCGGTTTGGCACCGAAAATGCGCCAGCCGGCCTGCTTGGCCGCGGCACCTTCATCCAGGCCCGCCTCAAGCAATGCTTGGCGTTCACTGCGCACTTTGGCGGCCAGCGGGTTCATGTCGTCGGGTTCATCCAGGGCCGCCACCGCCTGCACCGCCGCATCGAACAGGCGGATCAGGTTGGCAAACGCATCGCGGAAGAACCCGGACACGCGCAGGGTCACGTCCACACGCGGACGGTCCAATAAGCTGATCGGCAGGATCTCGAAATCGTCCACCCGCTGACTGCCAGTGGCCCATACCGGGCGCACGCCCATCAGCGCCATGGCCTGGGCGATATCGTCACCGCCGGTGCGCATGGTCGCGGTACCCCATACCGACAGGCCGAGTTGGCGCAAGTGGTCGCCATGGTCTTGCAGGTGCCGCTCAAGAATCAGGTTGGCCGACTGGAATCCGAGACGCCACGCCGTGGTGGTTGGCAGGTTGCGTACGTCCACGGTAAAGAAGTTACGCCCCGTAGGCAGCACATCCAGCCGACCGCGACTCGGCGCACCGCTGGGCCCCGCCGGGACAAAACGCCCACTCAAGGCATCGAGCAAGCCACGCATCTCTGCGGGGCCGCAGGCATCCAGGCGTGGCGCGACGACGATGCGCAGGCCTTCGATCACCGCCTTCACCTCCTGCCAGCCGGGCTCTTCCAACTGTTCGATGGGGCCTTCCAACGCCTGCTCGATCAAGCGCGCCGCGTACAACTCCAGACGTTCACGGGTATCCCCGGCCGTACGCCACAGCTGATCGTCAATCTTCTGCAACACCAACGGGCGCCGCCCCGTCCAGGGCTCGGCCAGTGCACAATCGAGCGGATCAAACCCCAGGTCGAATGCCTTGGCCAACGCACGCAGCAGACTCGACTGCGGGCCCCGGCCATCGCCACGGGGAATGCGCAACAGCGCCAGCAAGGTGTCGATACGCAAACGGCCCTCGGGCGACTCGCCAAAGATATGCAGGCCATCGCGGATCTGCGATTCCTTCAAGTCGCACAGGTAGGTATCCAGGCGCGGCAGCCACACCGCCGCGTCCGCCTCACTGCCCAGTTCAAGCTCCTGGTCGATACGGGTTTCGCGCACCAGCTTGAGGATGTCTTTTTGCAGCTCCAGCGCACGGCGCGGGTCAAGCAATTGCGCCTCGTAATATTCGTCGGCCAATAACTCAAGGTCACGCAGCGGGCCGTAGGTTTCGGCGCGGGTCAGCGGTGGCATCAGGTGGTCGATGATCACCGCCTGGGTGCGCCGCTTGGCCTGGGCGCCCTCACCCGGGTCGTTGACGATAAACGGGTAGATATTCGGCAGCGGCCCCAGCAATGCATCCGGCCAGCAGTGCTCCGACAGGCCCACGCCTTTGCCGGGCAGCCACTCCAGGTTGCCGTGCTTGCCCACATGGATCACGCCGTGGGCGCGGTAGGTATGGCGTAGCCAGAAATAGAACGCCAAGTAGCCATGGGGCGGCACCAGGTCCGGGTCGTGGTACACCGCGCTGGCATCTACCTGGTAACCCCGGGCCGGCTGGATGCCGACGAAGGTCAGGCCCAGGCGCAGGCCGGCGATCATCATGCGGCCATCGCGGCACATCGGATCGTTTTGGGGGGCACCCCAACGCGCCAGCACGGCCTGGCGATTGGAGGCTGGCAAACGATCAAACATCGCCTGGTATTCCACAAGGCCCAGGCTTTGATGGCAGGGGCGCAGGTCGAGGCTGTCGAGATCGTTGGTGACGCCGCCGAGCAGTTCCTGGATCAGCGCGGTGCCGCTGTCGGGCAGCCGCTCCGCTACCGGGTAGCCCTCGATTTGCAAGGCGCGCAGGATATTCAGCGCTGCCGCCGGGGTGTCCAGGCCCACGCCGTTACCGATGCGACCGTCGCGGGTCGGGTAGTTGGCGAGGATCAACGCAATCCTTTTCTGGGCATTGGGCACCCGCGCCAACTCGACCCAACGGCGTGCCAGCTCAGCGACAAAATCCATGCGTTCGGGCGCTGCGCGGTAGCACACCACGTCCGACTGGCTGCGCTCGCTGCGCCAGGCCAGGTCCTTGAAGCTGATCGGCCGGCTGATGATGCGCCCGTCCAACTCCGGCAAGGCAATGTGCATCGCCAGGTCGCGGGGCCCCAGGCCTTGTTCGCTGGCCTGCCAGCCGGGTTGGTTGTCCTGGGCGCAGATCGCCTGGATTACCGGGATATTGCGGCGAAACGGGCGCAAATGCGGCGCTTCCGGGCTCGATTGGGCAAAGCCGGTGGTGTTCAGAATTACCGCGGCTTGCACGTCATCCAACAGGTCCTCGACCACCGAGAGGCAGCCGGGTTCTTTCAAACTGGCCACCGCGACAGGCAACGGGTTGAGGCCCGCCGCCTGTAAGCGCTGGCAGAACACATCAATAAAACCGGTATTGGCAGCCTGTAAATGGGAGCGGTAGAACAGCACCGCAGCCACAGGCCAATCGGGCTGCCAATCGGCCTGCCAGTCATTGAGGCGGGCATTGGCGTTGTGCGGGTGATAGATCGCCGTGCGCGGCAGCGCTTGCGGCTCGGCCCAGGCATAGTCGCGGCCCAGGTGGGCACTGGCCAGGCAGTGATAAAAATCCAGGGCATTGCCCAGGCCACCTTGGCGCAGGAAGTGCCACAGGCGCTCGCGGTGTTCGGCAGCAACAGTGCTCAGGCCGCTGAGTTCCGGGTCCGGACGGTCGTCACCCGGCACCAGGATCAGGGTGACGCCGCGTTCGGCCAACTCCACCAGGCGCTCGATGCCGTAGCGCCAATACCCGATACCGCCGTGCAATGACAGCAGGATGACCTTGGCGTGGCGCAATACCTCGTCCACGTACAGGTCGACCGAGGCATGGTTCTGCACCTGCATCGGGTTGGCCAGGCGCAGGCTGGGGTAATCCTCGGGCAATTGCTGGGCGGCTTCGGCGAGCAGCGCCAGGCTGGAGTCGCCGCTGCACAGGATCACCAGTTCAGCGGGGGTCTGGCCAAGGTCGGCAATATTGTCGTCCGCGACGAAACCACCGGGTTGGGTCCTGAGCAGGTGCATGGTTAAACGCTGAGGGCAGCGCGCAATTGCGCTTCGAGGCCAGCGGCGTCCAGTTCCTGGCCGATCAGCACCAGGCGCGTGGTGCGTGCTTCGTCAGCGCCCCAGGCACGGTCGAAGTGTTTGTCAAAGCGCGTGCCCACACCCTGGATCAGCAGGCGCATCGGTTTGTTGGGGATCGCGGCGAAACCTTTCACCCGCAGGATGCCGTGCTGCACCACCAATTGGGTCAGGGCGTCGAGCAGCAGCGCCTCATCGGCTTGGGGCAAGTCGATGGAGATGGAGTCAAAGGCATCGTGATCGTGGTCGTCTTCACCCTCGTGGTGATGGTCGTGATGGCTGTGACGCCCGTCGATATGCTCTTCGGAACCGGCGCCCAGGCCGATCAGCACGTCCAGGGGCAGACGACCGCTGCTGGCTTCGATGATCTTCACCGCGGGCGGCAGTTCTTCGGCGACTTCCAGGCGCACGCGGGCCAGGTCTTCGGCGCTGATCAGGTCGCTTTTGTTAAGGATCACCAGGTCGGCGCTGGCCAGTTGGTCGGCGAACAGCTCGTGCAACGGCGACTCGTGGTCCAGGTTGGGGTCAAGTTTGCGCTGGGCGTCGACCTGATCCGGGAAGGCGGCAAAGGTACCGGCGGCCACGGCTGGGCTGTCGACTACGGTGATCACCGCGTCAACGGTGCAGGCGCTGCGGATTTCCGGCCACTGGAAGGCTTGCACCAGCGGCTTGGGCAGGGCCAGGCCCGAGGTTTCGATGAGGATATGGTCCAGGTCACCGCGACGGGCGACCAGTTCGCGCATCACCGGAAAGAACTCTTCCTGCACGGTGCAGCACAGGCAACCGTTGGCCAGCTCGTAGACGCGGCCATTGGCCTCTTCTTCGGTGCAACCGATAGAACACTGCTTGAGGATTTCACCGTCGATGCCCAGCTCGCCGAACTCGTTGACGATCACCGCAATGCGACGGCCCTGGGCGTTGTCGAGCATATGGCGCAACAACGTGGTTTTGCCCGAGCCAAGGAAGCCGGTAACGATGGTGACGGGGAGTTTGGCCAGTGTTTTCATCGGATGCCCTTTGGGGCGGGCATACGGGACGACAGGCCCTGCGGCAGCGCGCAGCAGCGGATTCGTCACCGGATCACCCCGCCCGGTTGAATTGGAAAATCGGTTGCGAGGCAGGTCTCCTGGCTTGGGGTGTGCAGGTCTTGCGACCAATGCTGACTGCGCCTTCCCGCCCTATCGGCAGTGGCGTGGCAGTCAACTGAACCCTTCACAGTTGCGGGGGCAGCCGCGGCTTGAACCGCGTTCCCTTCTTAGCTTCGGCCTGGGCCGAAGAACCTCGAAGGTGCAAGGCTACAGTGGCTTGCAGCATTTGACTACCGTCCCGGCCCATGCTCTCCTACACGCCTTGTTTCGGGTGCCCTTCACAGGGTGAAACGGGAAACCGGTGCGTCATAGACCTATGACCAGTCCGGTGCTGCCCCCGCAACGGTAAGCGAGCGAAGCGTCACGGCCACTGTGCTTTTGCATGGGAAGGCGATGCTTTCAGGAGGACTCTTTCAAGAGCCGCCCCTCGCAAGCCCGGAGACCGGCCCGAAAAATTCAGATAACAAACCCGCGGTGGGCGGGCGCTGTTCAGAACCCTGCGTGCCTGGCGCGTGGGGTTTTCATGCGCTCGTTTCACCCTGACACCTGAAAGGGACGCGCCATGTCGATCATCAGCAGCACTTCGCACACCGCTACTAGCACCGCCACCCTCAGCCAACGCCTGACCGCCGCCATCGGTGCGTCGATACTCGGCGCGTGTTTGGTGTATTTCGCCGGGTTCTCGCATATCGAGGCGGTGCACAACGCCGCCCACGATACCCGCCACAGCGCCGCGTTCCCGTGCCATTGAGAGCTGCCGACATGATCAAGCGTATTGCGCAAACCGCAGGGTTCACTGGGCTTTTGGCTGCCTTGCTGCTGACCCTGCTGCAAAGTTTCTGGGTGGCACCGCTGATCCTGCAGGCGGAAAGCTTTGAAAAAGCCCCGCCAGCCGCTGAAGTGGTGCACGAGCACGCCGCTGGCGCTGCTGCCCACAGCCACGATGCCCAAGCCTGGGAGCCGGAAGATGGCTGGCAGCGTGTGTTGTCCACCACTGGAGGCAACCTGGTGGTGGCCGTAGGCTTTGCACTGATGCTCGCCGGCCTCTACACGCTGCGTGCGCCGACCCGCACTGCCCAAGGCCTGCTCTGGGGCCTGGCCGGCTACGCGACCTTTGTACTGGCACCCACCCTGGGCCTGCCGCCGGAACTGCCGGGCACTGCGGCGGCTGACCTGACGCTACGCCAGACCTGGTGGATCGGCACCGCAGCCTCCACCGCTGTAGGCCTGGCGCTGATCGTGTTCGGCCGCAACTGGCTGTTGAAAGGCCTTGGACTGGCGATCCTTGCCGTACCCCACGTCATCGGCGCGCCGCAACCTGAGGTACATTCGATGCTGGCCCCGGAGGCGCTCGAAGCGCAGTTCAAGATCGCCGCGCAATTGACCAACGTCGCCTTCTGGCTGGCCCTGGGCCTGATCAGCGCCTGGTTGTTCCGCCGCAACCGCGACGACCAATACTCGGCATGATGCTGGTTGTCGGTTTGGGCTGCCAGCGTGGCTGTGAGGTTCACAGCCTGCTGGCGTTGCTGGACGGAGCCCTGGCCTCGGCAGGCATTGATCGCTCACGCATAACTGCGCTGGCAAGCATTGATCGCAAGCGCGATGAACCTGGGCTGCTGGCGCTGGCCCAGCGGTTGAACCTGCCCTTGCAGTGCTTCAGCGCCGAGCAACTGGCAGGCTATGAGCATCGGCTGAGCCATCGCTCAGCGCTGGCTTTTGCCCACACCGGCTGTTATGGGGTGGCCGAAAGCGCCGCCCTGGCCCTGGCCGAGCACCTGTCCAACGGCCCCGCGCTCCTGCTGATCACCCGCCAGAAAAGCGCACAGGCCACCCTTGCGTTGGCCTGCGCGGGCTAAAATCCCGATAATTGCCGCTTTTGAGCATGAGCCGTGTTCATGCTCACCCGTTTCTGAACAGGACTTCTCCATGACCGTCTACTTTATCGGCGCCGGCCCCGGCGACCCGGAATTGATCACCGTCAAGGGCCAGCGGCTGATCCGCAGTTGCCCGGTGATCATCTACGCCGGCTCGCTGGTGCCCGCCGCCGTACTGGAAGGTCATCAGGCGCTTCAGGTGGTCAACAGTGCCGAGCTGCACCTGGAACAGATCATGGAGTTGATCAAGACGGCCCATGCCAAAGGCCAGGATGTGGCGCGGGTGCACTCCGGCGATCCCAGCCTGTATGGGGCGATTGGTGAACAAATACGCCATTTGCGTGAGCTGGGCATCCCTTTCCAGATCATTCCAGGGGTCACGGCGGTCGCGGCGTGCGCGGCCTTGCTGGAGACCGAACTGACCCTGCCGGACATCGCCCAAAGCGTGATCCTGACCCGTTACGCCGATAAAACCAGCATGCCCCCCGGTGAAGACTTCGACAGCCTGGCGCGACATGGCACCACGATGGCGATTCATCTGGGGGTCAATCATCTGCAGAAGATCGTTGCTGAACTGTTGCCGCACTATGGCGCAGACTGCCCGATTGCCGTGGTACACCGTGCCAGCTGGCCGGATCAGGATTGGGTGGTCGGTACGCTGAGTGACATTGCCCAGAAAGTCGCGGCGAAGGGGTTTCGGCGGACAGCGTTGATTGTGGTGGGCTGGGTGTTGTCCAGTGACAGTTTCAGCGAGTCGTCGCTGTACCGCGCAGGGCATGCGCACCTCTACCGCCCCTGAAGCAATGCGAACAACAATGTGGGAGCTGGCTTGCCTGCGATGGCGGTGTAACAGTCAGCGGGTCGGATGACTGACACACCGCCATCGCAGGCAAGCCAGCTCCCACACTTGATCTGCTTTGTCAGATATATCTTGCAACTCTCTGAATTTAAATAATAAAAAACGGCGCTCACGGGGCGCCGTTTTTTATGTTCGCAGTGAACACCTTGCTCAGTAGTAGGCGTTTTCTTTCTGCGTGTGGTCGGTCACGTCACGTACACCCTTGAGCTCCGGAATGCGTTCGAGCAGGGTGCGCTCGATACCTTCGCGCAGGGTTACGTCCGCCTGGCCGCAGCCTTGGCAGCCGCCGCCGAACTTCAGTACGGCGATACCGTCATCCACCACGTCGATCAGGCTCACCTGGCCGCCATGACTGGCCAGCCCCGGGTTGATCTCGGTTTGCAGGTAATAGTTGATGCGCTCATTGACCGGGCTGTCGGCGTTGACGTTCGGCACCTTGGCGTTGGGGGCCTTGATGGTCAACTGGCCGCCCATACGGTCGGTGGCGTAGTCGACCACGGCGTCGTCCAGGAAGGCTTCGCTGAAGGCGTCGATATACGCGGTGAAGCTTTTGAGCCCCAGCGCGGTGTCTTCAGGCTTTTCTTCGCCGGGCTTGCAATACGCGATGCAGGTCTCTGCGTACTGGGTGCCGGGCTGGGTGATAAAGACGCGGATGCCGATACCCGGGGTGTTCTGCTTGGACAGCAGGTCAGCCAGGTAATCGTGGGCGGCGTCGGTAATGGTTATGGCAGTCATGGAAACTCCTCACAGGCTTGCCCGCAGTTTACGCCAAATTATTACGCAGGTACAAAGTCCTAGTATTTTTGTCGGGAAAGACTTGTCTCTGTTGACCTGACGCATCGTGACACCTGGCCATTTCTGCGAAAACCTGTGCCTACCTATATAGCCCCCCCGCAAAACCCGGCTCAATAGAGTGAATCCTCTTCGACTACGGATTGTGAGGATTGAATGAATAACGCGTTGCAGAGTTTCTATTTCAAGGGTTTGCCGGAACAGCAAGCGCATCTGGACCATCTGATTGATTTCGTGACGGCACAAAGCTCGCTGACGGCATCCGCCGCCGAGGTGTACTACTCCCCGCCGCACAACAGCGAACTGCATCGCGAATGCAAGGAAGCCTTTCGTGTCTTGGCAAAGCTGGAAGCCGATGAAGACTTTCAGCAGTTCTTGCGGGAAAAGCCCGAACCAGATGCTTCCATTCTCGGCCGGGACTTTCTTTACGACCTGCTCTCCACCATGCTCAGCAGCGTGCGCGCACCGATACCCGACCCTGCCGAGACGTTCAGCATCGCCGACCATTCGGTGATCCTGCGCCATATACCCACCTATTGGTACATCGACGCCGACGTGTTGCTGGATATCAACCGGCGTGTGGGTAACGGCCTTAAAAGTGATGGCTCGGTGCGGTTTGACCTGGTGCTCAAGTATTACTCGATCATCCCGTCACAGCCCAAAACCCGCGAACAGTGGAAAGCGGTTCTCGCTGGCTTGCAGGAACACCACACCCTGAAAAAACTCGGGCACGAAGGCGACCTCAGCGATTTGCAGCACTTGCTGGATGCGCCCGCCGACCAGAAAATCAAGGAGGTTATCCGCCAGATCGAGACACAAACACGTCAATCGCTGTTCCGTCATGTATTGCCCGAAACATTTACCGCCTCACAGCAAGACATGCTCACCACCACCCCCACCGTGCTGCTTGAGCAATTGCTCAATAGCCCCGATAACCTGGCGCTGGGCGAACGGATCGCCAAGGCCTTGGACTGGTATGGCAGCCAAAAGGACGAAATCTGCCCAGACCCGGTACGGGTGAAATTACTATGGCGCGCGCTGTGGCTGACGATCATCCCCAACCCCGACTCGCCGGTGGATAACGAATTGAAGTTATTCATCTCGCCAGGGGCATCTTATAAGGCGATCCGCCAAAACCTGATCAGCCGCTATCACCACGACTTGTCGATCAGCACTGACGCAGCGCTATTGGCCGTGTGCGTGATCAAGGCCAATGTCGCCAGTGAAGTGTGGGTGGCCGATATTCCCGATGACCTGCCCTACGCTGCAACCAGTACCTGGGTCAATTTCAGAAGCGGCTTTCTGCTGGCCGAAACGATTGCACCTGGTTCATCGCGCCACATGAGTTTCGAACAATTGCTCAACCTGGCGGCGGAACACTTTCGCGCCAGTGGCGATGACATCAAACAACAGGCACTGGTCGCAGCGGCCAAATTGGCCCCCACCGTGCAATGGGCACAGGCCAACGGCCTGATCGCCAACCGATCGTCGGGCCACTCCCGCGACGAGCTCACCCAGGCCGTCACTGCACTGGAGCAGCATGAATATGAGATGTTCAACGCGGTTCAGAACCTCAAACTCAAGCTGCCCAGCCGTTGGCGCTTTGCCTCGGACACGGAGTACGACAAAGCCTTTCACGAAGCCCTCCAGGTGCCGAGAAACGCCTATAAGACCTTAATCCAATCACTGCTTGCCCACCTGGGCAGCGCGACTCTGAATGTGGATCAGGACGAGATCACCGTGTATTCATTAAGAGAAGCCCTGAAAAAGGTGCCCATCGAATATGAAACCAAAGCCAAGACCGATGCCATTCGTTACCGGACAGGTTTTATCCTACGCATCGTCAAGCCCCGCTCGCCCTTCCATGCCATTTACATCGAGGTATTCCCCTTCGCCGGTCTGCTGCGTCGACGTAAAGACCTGCAAAGCCTACCGCTGAACGGCAAAGTGGTAGAGCTACGCGACGCCATGAGCTGGTGCAAATACCGATTGGCCACCGACGTGCCATTTGATCGCGAGGCCTACCGCGAGAACAAAGCGCCCAGACCAGGCAAAAAAGCCGAGTTGATCGTTGAACAAGTCGGCGAGACACTGCCTGCCATCGACGCAGGGCCGCGTATCCAATCGTTCGCGCCCAACACGCTGTATGCGCCGCGCAGTGAAACCCTGGCGAGCATGATTGCCCGCGAGCTGTTTTTCTGCGACGAACAGGCCCTGCTGGAAAAAACCCGTAAAGCCACACGGGAAGTAGACATCCCCGCTGAGGTACTCGAAGACTTGGCGTTCTGGGGCAAGATATTTGTGCCGTTCTGGGGCGGCATCGACGACATCGCTTCCGGCGATCCTCAGCGCATCAAATCCGGCGTCGCCAGCCTGTTCATCGACATCGTGGCTTTCGCGCTGCCGGTGGGGCGGTATGTGGCTGGCTCGACTCGCTTGCTCATCCAGGCGGGTAAAACCGGGCTACGCCTGGCATTGCCTAAACTGGCGAAACTGACCGGAAAACTGGTGATCGCCACACTCCAGGAACTCAACCCCCTGGCCGCCCTACCAAGCCTGCTCAGGCTCGCGCGCTTTGGTTTGCTCAAGCTGGGCCACAAACTGATGCGCCATGCACAACGGGGTATCGCCCAACTGCGAGATGGGGCGATCGCCGCAAGGCATATGCGCTCGGTCGACCCTGACAGCTGGAAGCCGCTGCAGGCGGGCGATCAACTGTTTACCGTGGACGGCTTCGCCAATGTCCCAATGCGCAACGTCGGCAGCCTCGAGGCGCCGGATTATCGCTTGATCGATACCGCGTCCAACCAAGCCTTCGGGCCGCGTTTTAGAGAACCGATCACGGTCATCAGCAACAGCAGCCCGTTGATCCGTCAGTACGCGGTTGACCCAGAGTTGATCAGAGGCCTCAAGCCCGACGCGCGCGGTATCTTCTCCCGGGCGGACTACAACCAGAAGTTCATCTGTAATGTCGATGACAAGGGCAAAATCGCGGTGTACCAGATCCGCGACAACTCCTATGGGTTCATTCAGGAGGCCGCCACGAGCGCCGACAACAGCTTTTCTATCGTGCTGGTCAATCCGAGGACCAACCGGGATTTGTCGATCACGCTGTCGTCGGTGGAACCCGGTCATTGGTATTCAGGCCCGATCAAGCTCACGGGCGGCGCGCCGGATGCGCCAAGCGTTGTAACGCCCTCAGTGCTGTTGAAATGGACCGAAGCCAGTGAAGACGCCCTGAAAAAAACCATGGACAAGTTCGTCAGCACTTACAACCTGGACCCCAGCGCCTTTCGGCAGTTCGTCAACAGCCGCAACACCCTGACACCTCGGGGGCTAAAGATGCTAGACCGCGCGGGAACCGCCCGCACCAGCGTCACTTACGAGCATATGGAGCACTGGAGCAAGGCGTCCCAGCGCGAGCGCAACAACCTCACCCTTGAGGGCTTCGCCGCCGACCATAACCTGGACCCGGTGGCCCTTGCCGAGCATGTAAACCTTGATGGCACCTATAGAGCGGCAGGCAAGGTACTGGCCAAATACGCCAGGGATGAACAATTCGACGACCTGAAACCCGAACACCTGCAAGAGTGGAACAAGCACTACAACGCCCCCAATTCAAGGGTGTCCATGCACGCATTTGTCGAGCAGAACAACCTCAATCCGGTTATCTGGAGCAACTACGTCAATGACAATGGCAGCATGACCCGCGCCGGTAGAGAAAGGTGGCTGTTCGGACAAAGAAGCCCGCTGGACGAGCCTGTGGCCAGGAAGCGGCCTGCGCCGCCCACCGCAAGCAGCTCAAAACGTCCGCGCCTGGAGGACGACACCGCAACCACGCGGCGCCGATCCACTTCAATCACCGCGTCTTTTGATCATAAAATCAACAATAATGCGCCAATTCTGCAAGACCCCAACGACGTCAGGCGCAGCTTGACCCTTGAACTTGAAGGTCCGTTGCAAAACATAGAGATCACCGACGCCAACCAGTTTTTTGACGAGTTCACAGGGCTGCAACACGTCGAAGTCAAAGAGGCTGCAACCAAGAGTATCCGCGACTGGATCTCTAAAGAAGGCAACCATCATCGCAGACTCGATCGACTGCTGGAGGTCAGGAAACTGGCCGAGGGCCCGGAGCGTGGCCTGTCGGTGGTGGCCCGAACCGATATAAAACGTTTTGATGTCATTGGGCCGTACACCGGCAAGGTGCACTTGAATCAAGCCTCGCTCAATACCGAGATACTGGAAAAAGGTGAAGCGGCCGTCGGCACGTACTTATTCCAAACCCACACTCATGGCGCGACTATCAGCGGCCACGGTAACAGCAATACGCTGAGCCTGATCAATGCGGTCAAGGTGCCCAACCTGCCCGACGTTGGCATCGAAAATGTCGGCGCCCTGTACGTAGGCAAATACATGGTGTTTATAGTCGCTTGGCGGGACATCCCTGCCGGGACCGAGTTGCTGATGGACTATGGGAAAGCCTACTGGAAGTACGTGAGGCCCTGAGCCGCCAAACAGCAGTCCTAATGCTTTTGCCTTATGGGTAACGCATCATCAATGCCAAACCAATGTTTGAGCCTGCGATGCGTAGCCTGCTCCAACACTTGATAACTGGCCAAGGCGCCCAGCGCAATGACGGCGATGCACACCGGTATCATTGCGTAGGGGTCTATTGCCCTGTGTTCGATGGCCCAGCGCCCAGCACACAGCACCAGTACGTGAAGCAGATAGACCGAGTAGGAGCAGTCCCCCAGCAGTTTTATCAAGCGCGAACCATGGAAGTAAGGCTCCAGCGCCACACAACTGATCACTAACACGGCGCTGGGCACTCCCCATTCCAATACTCGGGGTACATCCGCGCCGTGGTAAATCGCTGCCAATGCCGCGACGACACCCAGCAACGCCAGCCAAGGCCTGGCTCGGCACAGACCGCGGCGGTAAAGTATGCCGATTGCCATGCCCATGAGAAATTCCAGAGCAATGTCATTACGGTAAAACCCATCGGCCAAGTCAAAGGCGGGGCCAATGACGTAGCACAGCAGATACAGCAGTACCGCCACCACCCAGAGCCTATAGGCTTCACGCACCAGCAGCGCAACAGCAAACAGGCAGTAGAACAGCATCTCGAAATTCAGTGTCCAGCCCACATCCAGCAGTGGATACACGCCGTAGCCCGCCGGGTTTTGCGCGGGAATAAAGAGCATCGACAGGAGCGCATGACCCAGTTCTAGCTGAACGTCTGGAAACATCCAGGGCATGACCGTGACCAGCACAGCCAAAAGCACGGTATAGAACCAGTACGCCGGAGCAATCCTGGCCACGCGCATCAGCATGAAGCGCCAGGGCGTGAGCGCTTTATCGGCGCTCGCGAGGAAAATCACCAAGCCACTGATGACGAAGAATACGTCCACCCCGGCGCCGCCCTTTTCGACCAACAGGTCCTCGAAGGCGTTGTGGGCCTCGAAGTTGAAAAACAGCTGCATGACATGGTGACCCACCACCACCCATGCAGCCAACGCGCGCAACAACTGCACTGAAATCAGCATCGGCCTACCCCTTTCCAATCTGTAGGTAAATATCCGACTGCTTCAGCC
Source organism: Pseudomonas sp. DWP2-2 (assembly GCF_049897065.1). Lineage (NCBI taxonomy): Bacteria > Pseudomonadati > Pseudomonadota > Gammaproteobacteria > Pseudomonadales > Pseudomonadaceae > Pseudomonas > Pseudomonas sp. DWP2-2. The sequence continues at coordinate 50,087 of NZ_JAFCVN010000001.1, forward strand.
CCACATGGAGAAATGACCGGATCAATGCACTTCGTTATAGGTTCTCATAGCGGTTCATGTCCAATACACCCTCTTCCACCGGCGTGGTTTCGCGGATGTACTGCGACAAGTCGTGGAAATACTGCCAGAACAACGGATGGCTGCGCCGCACACCCCAGCGGTCGACGATTTTCTCGAAGCTCTTGGCGTCCTTGGCCTGCTCCATCAGCGCGACAAACTCAGGCACTTGCCGGGCCGGTATATTGAACATGAAGTTCGGGTAGCTGCTGAGCACGCCAGGGTAAATGGTCACCGTGTCCAGGCCCGGCTGATAGCGATACGCCTCTCCCAGCAGGAACGCCACGTTACTGTGGGCACGGTTGCGCAGCAGGCTGTAGACCTCGCGCTTGCCGCTGGCAGTTTCGATGCGCAGCATCGTGGCTTCGGGCAATTGCTCGATCACCTTGAGCCCTGCCGCCGGCCGCGAGGTCAGGCGGCTCAGCGCTTGTTCGGCATCCTGCAAGGCCGGGTCGATGCCGTCGCGGGAGCAGAACGCGCCGCTGCAGCGGTTGATCGGGTCGGGGCTGGCGTTCAAATGGCCGTAGCGGGTCAGCAACTGGTTGGCGAAGTCACGCTTGGGGTCTTTTTCGCTCAGGTGCAAACCACTGGCCTTGTCATCGTCAATCGCTTCGTAGTCCAGCCACAGCTTGAGCTTGCCGCTGTTCTGGTACCAGTCGTCCATGAAGTCTTCGCGGGTGTCGGCGGGCATCAGGCGCAGGAAGTTCTGCTCGGCACCGTTGCGGATCAGGTCGAAATACAGGCGGGTCTGGGCCTGGTGCGAGACGTTGCCAAACACATCGAAATTCACCGCCAACTGGTAATAGGTGCGTTCCAGCAGTGGGTAGTCGAACAGCCACATCGTCTGCGGAACCTCGCCAATCAGGCCCTTGGTCACCGAGGCGCTGTCGAAATGGCGGAAAATGCTCAACAAGGCATTGTCATTGCCCGCCCACAATGTCGACCAGCTCGGCGCCGGCAGGTCTGCATAGTTGTCACGGCGCAAGGCTTCGTACTGGTTGCGCTTGTCGCGATAGGCCAGCCACAGGCTCAGCACACTGCCCACATCGTCATTCTGCCCGGGCATGGCCAGCAACGGCGTGGCCTGGCCGCGATAACGCGCATCGGTGACGTACAGATCGTGGTCGGGGTCCTGGAACAGCGTCCAGAAGTTATCGCGGATCACGTCCGTGGCGATCTGCCCACGGCACACCGGCCCGCGAATGAAAGTACGCACGAAGTACTCAGCGTTATCGAGCATGAATTGGTAACGCGCTTTAGCCGGGATGGCTTCGAATGTCGCGAACGGGTTGGCGCGGCTGCCGGGGCCGTAGCCTGGCAAGGCCGTGACTTGCCAGTCGGCGGCGTAGAACAATGCCTTGATCCGCGCCATCTTCGCCGCGCTGAAGGGGTAAGTGATGTGGGTTTTATGCACGACCACGCCCTGCACCGGCCACAGGCGGTAGTACACCTGGGTGCCGGGGTCGTCGTTGGGGCGACGGGTGGCGATCAGGTCAATCGGCTGGCCACTGGGCGTACGCGAACGCACCCACTGGAAATAATGCCCCGGCTCGCCGTTCTCGAAATAGATATGCGCCAGGAACAAATGCTCGAACAGCCAGCGCGCCACCAGGCTTTCCCGGGCGCCCGGCTGGTTGAACAGGTTTTCCCACTGTTGCACTTGCAACGCTTCCCTGGCGCTCGGCGCCAGGCCCTGCTCGTCAATCGGCGCGCCGGAGGCCAGCCAGCGTTGCAAAGTCTGGTACTGCTGATCGGTCAGGCCGGTGACCGCCAGCGGCATGCCTTCCTTGGGGTGAGCGCCGGCATAGGCATTGAACTCGCCGGGCGTTGCGCACATATTTTCGCGGTTGAGCCCCAGCACAATGTTGTCGGGCAGCTTGGCATTGGGCGCCAGCGGCGCGTTGTGCCCCAGCTCCAGCATGCGCGCCATCAGCGCAGCCTGGCTGCCCTGGGCGTCCAGCACCGAATAGAAGCCCTTCTGCTGCCACGCCTGCTTACCGAATGCGTCATAAAACAACCGCGTAGTTGGCGTGGCCTGGCTGCGCTCGCCGTCATACACCGGCATTTTGCTTGCCCCGCGTGCGGCGCCCTCGGCGCTCCCGAGGTTGAGCTGGCAGGCGGAGTCGTAGCAGGCGTGGCAGGCCACGCATTTCTCGGTGAAGATCGGTTGGATATCGCGGGTATAGGAAATCGCCGAAGCGGGACCCTCTGCCTGCGCAGTACTGGCTATCAAGGCCAGGACGGCGCTGACGATCAAACGAAGTGACATGTATCGGGTCCCGATTCAAGGCGTGCGGTCTGTGAAATGGCGGTGATTCTACCGGGCCATGACCCCCAGCAACATGAGCGATATTCATGCACAACCCGGACATGCTCCAAATCGGCACAGGTTTGCTATGATTCACGCCCTCCGTAATGCCTGACCAGAGTAGTCCCATGCCCGATCGTAGCGCTCGCCTGCAAGCCCTTCACCAAGCCCTCAAGGAACGTATCCTGATCCTGGACGGTGGCATGGGCACGATGATCCAGAGCTATAAGCTCGAGGAGCAGGACTACCGTGGCAAACGCTTCGCCGATTGGCCAAGCGACGTCAAGGGCAACAACGACCTGCTGGTGCTGACCCGCCCGGACGTGATCGGCGGCATTGAAAAAGCCTACCTGGACGCCGGCGCCGACATTCTTGAAACCAACACCTTCAACGCCACGCGTATCTCCATGGCCGACTACGGCATGGAAGAACTGGCCTATGAACTGAACGTGGAAGGCGCACGCCTGGCGCGCAAGGTGGCCGACGCCAAAACCCACGAGAACCCGGCCAAGCCGCGTTTTGTCGCCGGTGTACTGGGCCCGACCAGCCGTACCTGCTCGCTGTCGCCGGACGTGAACAACCCCGGCTACCGCAACGTGACCTTCGATGAGCTGGTGGAAAACTACACCGAAGCCACCAAGGGCCTGATCGAAGGCGGCGCCGACCTGATCCTGATCGAAACCATCTTCGACACCCTTAACGCCAAGGCCGCGATTTTCGCCGTGCAAGGGGTGTTCGAGGAACTGGGCGTGGAACTGCCGATCATGATCTCCGGCACCATCACCGACGCGTCCGGCCGTACCCTGTCGGGCCAGACCACCGAAGCGTTCTGGAACTCCGTGGCGCACGCCAAGCCGATCTCGGTCGGTTTGAACTGTGCCCTGGGGGCCAGCGAGCTGCGCCCCTACCTGGAAGAGTTGTCGAACAAGGCCAACACCCACGTTTCGGCGCACCCCAACGCCGGTCTGCCCAACGAATTCGGCGAGTACGACGAACTGCCGTCAGAAACCGCCAAGGTCATCGAAGAATTCGCCCAAAGCGGCTTCCTGAACATCGTCGGCGGTTGCTGCGGCACCACGCCGGGGCATATCGAAGCCATCGCCAAGGCCGTGGCCGGTTACGCGCCGCGCCCGATCCCGGACATTCCCAAGGCCTGCCGCCTGTCGGGCCTGGAGCCGTTCACCATCGACCGCAGTTCGTTGTTCGTCAACGTCGGCGAACGTACCAACATCACCGGCTCGGCCAAGTTCGCCCGCCTGATCCGCGAAGACAACTACACCGAAGCCCTGGAAGTCGCCCTGCAGCAGGTGGAAGCCGGCGCCCAGGTGATCGACATCAACATGGACGAAGGCATGTTGGATTCGAAGAAGGCCATGGTGACCTTCCTCAATCTGATCGCCGGCGAGCCGGACATCTCCCGCGTACCGATCATGATCGACTCCTCCAAGTGGGAAGTGATCGAAGCGGGCCTCAAGTGCATCCAGGGCAAGGGGATCGTCAACTCCATCAGCATGAAGGAAGGCGTAGAGCAGTTCATTCACCACGCCAAGCTGTGCAAGCGCTACGGCGCGGCAGTGGTGGTGATGGCGTTCGACGAAGCCGGCCAGGCCGACACCGAAGCGCGCAAAAAAGAAATCTGCAAGCGCTCCTACGACATCCTGGTCAATGAAGTGGGCTTCCCGCCGGAAGACATCATCTTCGACCCGAACATCTTCGCGGTCGCCACCGGCATCGAAGAACACAACAACTACGCCGTCGACTTCATCAACGCCTGTGCCTATATCCGCGACGAACTGCCGTATGCGCTGACCTCCGGTGGCGTGTCCAACGTGTCGTTCTCGTTCCGCGGCAACAACCCGGTGCGCGAAGCGATCCACTCGGTGTTCCTGCTGCATGCGATCCGTGCGGGCCTGACCATGGGTATCGTCAACGCCGGCCAGTTGGAGATCTACGACCAGATCCCCGCCGAGCTGCGTGACGCCGTCGAAGACGTAGTACTCAACCGCACACCCGAGGGCACCGACGCCCTGCTGGCGATTGCCGACAAGTACAAGGGCGACGGCAGCGTCAAAGAAGCCGAGACCGAGGAATGGCGCGGCTGGGAGGTCAACAAGCGCCTGGAACATGCGCTGGTCAAGGGCATCACCACGCACATCGTCGAAGACACCGAAGAGTCGCGCCTGTCGTTCGCACGCCCGATCGAAGTGATCGAAGGCCCGTTGATGTCGGGCATGAACATCGTTGGCGACCTGTTTGGCGCCGGCAAGATGTTCCTGCCCCAGGTAGTGAAATCCGCCCGGGTGATGAAGCAGGCGGTGGCGCACTTGATTCCGTTCATCGAGCTGGAAAAAGGCGACAAACCCGAAGCCAAGGGCAAGATCCTGATGGCCACGGTCAAGGGCGACGTGCATGACATCGGCAAGAACATTGTCGGCGTGGTGCTGGGTTGCAACGGCTATGACATTGTCGACCTGGGCGTGATGGTGCCGGCGGAGAAGATCCTGCAGGTGGCCAAGGAGCAGAAATGCGACATCATTGGCCTGTCCGGCCTGATCACGCCGTCCCTGGATGAAATGGTGCATGTGGCCCGCGAGATGCAGCGCCAGGATTTCCACCTGCCGCTGATGATCGGTGGCGCCACCACCTCCAAGGCACATACGGCGGTGAAGATCGAGCCCAAGTACAGCAACGACGCGGTGATCTACGTCACCGACGCCTCCCGCGCCGTGGGCGTGGCCACCCAGTTGCTGTCCAAGGAATTGAAGGCCGGTTTCGTCGAGAAGACCCGCCTGGAATACATCGACGTACGTGAGCGCACCTCCAACCGCAGTGCGCGCACCGAGCGCCTGAGCTACCCGGCGGCAATCGCCAAGAAGCCGCAGTTCGACTGGAGCAGCTACACCCCGGTGGTGCCAACCTTTACCGGCGCCAGGGTACTGGACAATATCGACCTCAACGTCCTGGCCGAGTACATCGACTGGACGCCGTTCTTCATCTCCTGGGACCTGGCCGGCAAGTTCCCGCGCATCCTCACCGATGAGGTGGTAGGTGAAGCGGCTACCGCGCTGTATGCCGATGCCCGGGAAATGCTCAAGAAGTTGATCGACGAGAAACTCATCAGCGCCCGTGCGGTGTTCGGTTTCTGGCCGACCAACCAAGTGCAGGATGACGACCTGGAAGTCTACGGCGACGACGGCCAGCCTATTGCCAGGCTGCACCACCTGCGCCAGCAGATCATCAAGACCGACGGCAAACCGAACTTCTCCCTCGCCGACTTCGTCGCCCCCAAGGACAGCGGCGTGACCGATTACATCGGTGGGTTCATCACCACCGCCGGCATCGGTGCCGAGGAAGTGGCCAAGGCTTACCAGGACGCGGGCGATGACTACAACTCGATCATGGTCAAGGCCCTCGCCGACCGCCTGGCCGAAGCCTGCGCCGAATGGCTGCACCAGCAAGTGCGTAAAGAACACTGGGGCTACGCCAAGGACGAGCAACTGGACAACGAGGCGCTGATCAAGGAGCAATACAGCGGCATCCGCCCTGCCCCCGGCTACCCGGCGTGCCCGGATCACACCGAAAAAGCCCAGCTGTTCCAACTGCTCGACCCCCAAGCCCGCGAAATGCACGCTGGTCGCAGCGGCGTGTTCCTCACCGAGCACTACGCAATGTTCCCGGCGGCAGCGGTCAGCGGCTGGTATTTTGCCCACCCACAGGCGCAGTACTTCGCCGTGGGCAAGGTCGACAAGGATCAGGTCACCAGCTACACGGCACGCAAAGGCCAGGACCTGAGCGTGACGGAGCGTTGGCTGGCGCCGAATCTGGGCTACGACAACTGAGGTAACGCTGCTAGTGGCTGCGGTAACCGTTTACCGCACCTACGATGACTCAATGCGATTTCCTGTGTCGGACCGATTCTCGGTCCGCTGAACCGGCAGCTCAGCACAACCGGTTTTATACAGGAAACGCATGTCATCATGACCGAACCCAATACTCCCTCGTCAAACTCAGCCTTTCGCCAACTGCCCGCCCAGGCAGTGCATGAGCGCTTCGCTACGCGGCCGGCGCTGTATTCCGTCGTCTTCAAGGCATTGCGCAGCCGGATGCTGGAGCACTACCCGTCGCTGGACCTCGACTGGCTTGCGGTCAAACTGGCCAGCCCTCAGCCCAATGGCGAATACACCTACCCCGCACTCATGGAGGTGGCTGTCGCCCATGTACTGAACCCACAGTTACTTGACCTGCGCGCCGTACGCGAGCGTCCGTACTTCCTCACGACACAGCCCCCCGCCGCGCTCAAGACCGGGGATGGCCAGCCGCTCGACATGCAGGTGGTCGCCCAGATTCTTGACGAATTTCCCGCGTCCCTTTACTTGTACATGCAACACGATCTGGCCGACTACTGGAGCCAGGTCGACAATCATGGCAACAGCCGCTGGCAGTGGCTTGCAGAGTTTCTCAATGGTCAGATGATTGCCACTGCGGCCAGCCAGTCACCGCTGAGCGACGTGCAGCGCGATATGCTGGCGGTAGTCGCCGCCTGGCCAGCGCAACGTGAGCGCCTGCCCCGTTCCTCACCCGCCACCTATGTATATTTCATCGAGAGCACCCTCACCCGCCTCGGCAAGACGGTGCGGGTATTGACCCCGGACCTGTTATTGGTACGCGATAAACAGGTGTTGCTCTACAGCGTAGCCGGCGCAATCCAGGCGTTTGATTCCCTGGAGGCGTTCAGCCAGGCCTGGGGGAGCAGGATGCAACGCGAGTTTCAGTTCGACAGCCTCACTTGGCAACGCAACGAAACTGCCGCCAACGTGTTTGAACAACAGGCCGGGCTGATCCTCAACCAACAACTCGAAGACCTGGCAGCCCTATCGTTCCAGGGGCAAGACGAAAAAGAACTCGATCAACGCCTGGACATGATCACCAACCCGGCCAGGTATTTTACCGACATCAAGTTGCCCGACACCGAGCGCCTTGGCACTGTGAGCCAGCAACTGCCGCAATGGCTCAAGCAAGCCGAGCCCGCGGATCGTTTCGCCTATCACCGCCACTTGCAGGATATGGCGCATGTTCTGCAAAAAAACCAGGGGCGATCGTTCAACGAGGGTATTGAAAACATCCACACATTCAGCCGCAGCGCATTGCGCAAGCAGATGCAAGCCGATCACGGCGATTTCGACCCTGATGCGGTGCTGTTGGACTTTGCCGTAGCGGCAGGTTATCCGGGCGGCGCGGGAATCATCGAGCACGTGCGCATGTCGCTGACGGAGCTGGCCCTGAAGAATCTGGCCGGCAAGCCCAAAGGTACGTTGAAGCTGTCTTCCACAACAGCCACGCCACTGCCTGGCTGGTTGAATGAAGACTATCTGATGGGCAGCAACGGCCTGATCCAGCGCGTCGATATCGGCACCACCTACCCTAATGCCCTCAAAGATCTGCTGCTGTCCGATACCGTCGAGGCGCGTCGCCGCGAGTTGCTGTTTACTCGCGAACTGAAGGCTCATCTGCCGATGCAGGCGCTGGAATTCAAGGTCCGCCAGCAGCATGGCATGACCGTGACGGGTTATCAGTATGTCAAGGCGCTCATGGGAGAAACGCCTTCGCTCAGACTCGTCAACGATCAGGAAATCGTCCTGCGCCCCCTGGCGTTGTGCCGTAAAGCCGGGGCCACGCCGGACGAAGTGAATAATATGTTTATCATTGAGCCTCGCGACTCCCAGGTCGGCCCACACTTGCTGTACCGACCGCTGTACGCCGAGTCCCTCAACGAATACCCCACGCGCCAGGCGCTGCTGGAGGCCATCGCCGAACCGGGTGCGTTGCAGGACAGCGTGCTGACCTGGCTATCGGACAAGGCGCGCCCCATCTATGCACACGGCGGCATCAAAGAGCCGCACATCATCCGTTTCTTGCCCGGCGACGAGTTCAACCGACCCGAGAAACCAGCGCCCGCGACCCTGGCCGTCGATGACGGCGCCGGTGAATGGCTCCAGTCCCAGCTCAACGGCCAACTGCCCAACCATCTGTTTGGCAGCACCGCACGGGCACTGGTCGACCTGGCGGACCGCGAGTCGATCTCCAACACCGAAAGCCGATGGGCCATTGTGATGGAGGGTGCCTGGCTGTTGTTCAATACACTGCTGCTGCCCTTGGTACAGGGCCCAGCCATGTTGGCCGGCTGGTTCCTGGTGCTGGTTGCCAGCCTGGAGCAGGACTTGGCGGGCCTGGACAGCAACGATCCCACCACCCGCGAGTTGGCGCTGATTGATCTGCTGCTCAATACTGCGATGGTGTTGCTGCATGGCGCATCGCCTTCTGCCAAACCGTTGTCGCCACCGAGTGCAACCGACAGCGCGTTGCGCCTTGAAACCTGGCGCCGTGCACCAGGCCTGCTGCCACCACAGGATGCGCCAGTGATACGTTCTGGCGCAGTGTCATTGCCGGGAGAACCCCCGGCATCAGGCCACACCGCCCTGGACTTCATTCGCTCGCTGGCAAGCCCACACGCAAGCGAACGACTGAGGGCGATGCTGGACATTAATGTGCCATGGCCTGAACCCTTGCCGACTGCGCAAGGCAGCGGCCCGCTCAAAGGCCTTTACCGCATAAATGGCACCTGGCACGCCAGCCTCGGCGGGTTGCTGTTCCAGGTCAATGTGGTGCCGGGATTCAACGAGGTCTATCTGGTACACCCGCAATATCCGCAACACCCCGGTTTCAAGCTGATAAGCGACCACCAGGGGCACTGGCGCCTGGACACTCACGCCAGGCTGGAGGGCGGAATGCCCCGGGAACGCTTGAGTAAATGGCAGAAGGAACGTGCCGAAAAACTGGGTGTATTAAAGGCCGAATTGCAAGCACTGAATGCCGAAATATTCTCGCTGATACCCACTTCGCTTTCGCTACAAAGCACTCTGAACGCAGCCCGTGCCCAACTTGTTGAACAAAGCAAAAGCCTGCGCAAGGATTGGTTATTGCTGGCCAGTTCCGCGAACATACCGAAGTTGCACGCAGAAGTTCTTATCCGTCATGAGAAACGGCGCGTCGCGGCGGCCCAAGCCAGGACGCAGTGGAATATCGCCCTCGATAACTTCCAGCAGTACGGCCGCGAGGTAATGACGCTGATGAAAAAAGTCGAAGCCAAGACCAGCGAACTGATGGCTGTCGACAGGACTGACCCCACTTATGTAAGGGAGCGAAACAGGGCAAGCAAAAGCAATTTTGACTTCTGGGCAGGCATCTACGAATCGGTGTCGCAAAAAATGGCAGACGCCCTGGAAACCGATCGTGGCGAAACCGACGCTGAACTCAGCGCCCGCGCATCACGGGAGCTGCCGCAAAACATCAGCGGCGCCTACGACGACTACATCATCACCAAAAAACGCCAGCTTGCCGCGCTTACGGAAATGGTCGAGCCCGCTGAAAAGATCGAGACGTTACTCAAAGAGGCAGACCCGGCCCTGCGCCAGATACTCTTGCAAGGCAAGCCCTCTGATCAAAACATCCGCTCGGTCGCGATCAAACAGCACGCCCTGCTGGTGTTCATGGACTTGGTGTTCAATCGCATGAATGACTCGCGCAACCCAACGGAATTTCCATTCGTACGCGAGCTGACCGACAAGAGAACCGCAACCAGCTTGATGGCGCATACGGAAATGCTCACCACTACCGGCTATTCGGCCCGAGAGCAGATAGACGTCCTCAAGGACGTTCTGGAGCGATATGAGCAATTGGAAAACGCTGTCACGTCGCTGGCTGAAATGAATTCCGGCTTCATTCGCGAGGAGCATCGCCAACCGTTTCTGGACTATCTGGCTTATGCCCGCACCAGCCTTGAGGCGCAGTTGGCCAATTTGATTCTGGTGGAAGAAGGCTTCGCGCCACTGCCAACGCCCGAGCGCATCACACGGCAGAAAGCACCGAACCGAAGAGTGATCAAGACCCGTGACCGCAGGACCCTGGTGGGTGAAGTGCGCCCTACCCAGCGCGACACACCGGGTAACTTCGTCGATATCAAGGACCCGCTCACCGGAAAAACCCTCGCCACCTACCTTGAACACCCCGGCGAAGGTGTATGGAACGTGGTTGAAGAGGTCGGGCCCTCAGCGCCCGCGCCGACGGCAATCAAGCGTTCGCTGAAGACCATAGAAGCACAGGCGCAAACCGTCAGGGACGAGCGCACCGGCATTGACAGCAGCATCGCCTTCCAACAACGAAAGTTACGCGACCCGGGCCGACTGGAAAGCCTCGATCCCCTTGAGTGGGATGTGATACTGACCCAGCACGCAGCGAAGTTCACAACCCTTGCCGAAGAACTCCAGCGCGATCACGCCAACGATCCCGGCGCTCGCACGTTGATCGATCAGTACCGCAGCCTGGCGGCCGAGGCAACGCAACAGGCACGTGAGCGTTGCAGCGAAGGGTACAAGTTGCAACGCCCCAAAGCCTCCCACGTCGATTACTTGTGGAAACACGGTTTTGTCGATATCAACCTGGTGAAGAGCCGCGTGCCGTTGAAGGCCGGTGACTTTCTCACCGAGTATGCAGTACGCGATAAAAGCAAAATCAGGGCGGGTATAAAGGGAAAGGACAATGTTTTGTGGTACGCGCATTTTCATTATTCGGCCGTCGATCAAGCGCCCTCCCAACCTGATTTCGGTCACCTTAAAACCCCGAGTGAACAGCGATATACGCGCCGGGAACTGATTGAACAGGCGCGTGCCGACAACCGCGCCGTGGTCAACCTGGAGAAAGCCGAGATCAAGCCACCGCTTGATCAGCGGCTATTCCTGGGGTTGGAGGTACTGGCTTCCAAATGAGCCTCGACAGACTGTCTATACTCTGCATGAGAACCTTGTTGACGAGGGGTTTATGGACGATCCAATCGATGACAAACCACCGACCTTCCGGCAGATGCTGCACAGCGTGACGGCCGCCGCGTTCGGTGTGCAAAGCGGCAAGAATCGCGCCCGCGATTTCACCCATGGCAAACCCAGCCACTTTGTGATCCTGGGCGTTGCGTTCACGGTGGTGTTTGCGTTGACGCTGTTTGGCATCGTCAAGCTGGTGCTGTACCTGGCCGGTGTTTAACGCCGCCGATGCAGACTGAACGCATAAACAGGACGCCGGTTTGCCAACGACCGCCAGCGCACGGAATCCACCGGCGCTGGCGGCGCTGACAAATGCAGGCGCTCAGATAAACCTTGAATATCGACCGCCATCATCTTGGCTACTCGACAACCAATCGCTGCTCAATCAACGGTTTTATTACTGGTGGCTGACCCAAAATACAGCGGTGCCGACCACGAGAATAATCAGAAACAAAATGGCCCAGGCATCAACGGTACTGTCAGGTTTACGGGCTTTGGTGGAATTACTCATCGCATCGCCTCTTGTCGGTTTTATAGGTGACTGCACTAAGACTCGTCCACAGTAAAGACCAGTCTTGCCCCCATGACAAATGTGGGTATCGCGATAACTGTTCTCATTAGTCAGTTTGGTTATGTGCATATACCCAAACATCACTTTTGCGCATATACGCAAACTGGTATCGTGCGCCGGCTCCGTTGGGAGTGCGCGGCCGTGCGCGCAGATTTGCCGAGAACAGGACCTATATGTACGTATACGACGAATACGATCAGCGCATCATCGAGGACCGCGTCAAGCAGTTCCGTGATCAGACCCGACGCTACTTAGCAGGTGAACTGAGCGAAGAAGAGTTCCGCCCTCTGCGCCTGCAAAATGGCCTTTACGTTCAGCGCTTTGCGCCGATGCTGAGGGTGGCCGTGCCCTATGGCCAACTGACGTCGCGCCAGACGCGAATGATGGCCAAGATCGCCCGCGACTTCGACAAAGGCTATGCCCATATCAGCACCCGCCAGAACGTGCAGTTCAACTGGCCGGCCCTGGAAGATGTGCCGGATATCCTGGCTGAACTGGCTACCGTGCAGATGCACGCCATTCAGACCAGCGGTAACTGCCTGCGCAACGTGACCACCGACCAATTTGCCGGCGTCGCTGCCGACGAGTTGATCGACCCACGGCCGTGGTGCGAAATCGTGCGCCAGTGGACTACCTTCCACCCTGAGTTCGCCTACCTGCCACGCAAGTTCAAGATCGCCATCAATGGCTCGACCTCGGACCGCGCCGCCATCGAAGTCCACGATATCGGCCTGGAGCCGGTGTACAACGCTGCAGGCGAGCTGGGCTTCCGTGTGCTGGTGGGTGGCGGCCTTGGTCGTACGCCGGTGGTCGGTGCGTTCATCAACGAGTTCCTGCCATGGCAGGACCTGTTGAGCTACCTCGACGCCATCCTGCGGGTCTACAACCGCTATGGCCGTCGCGACAACAAGTACAAGGCCCGGATCAAGATCCTGGTCAAGGCGCTGACCCCTGAGGTGTTTGCCCAGAAAGTCGATGCCGAAATGGAACATCTGCGCGGCGGCCAGACCACCCTGACCGAAGCCGAAGTGCACCGCGTCGCCAAGCACTTCGTCGACCCTGAGTACAAGGCCCTGAGCAATCAGGACGCCGAGTTGGCCGCACTCGACCAGCAACACCCAGGCTTCGCCCGCTGGCGCACGCGCAATACGCTGGCGCACAAGAAGCCGGGCTACGTGGCAGTGACCCTGTCGCTCAAGCCCACCGGCGTTGCACCTGGCGATATCACCGACAAGCAACTGGACGCGGTCGCCGACCTGGCCGAGCGCTACAGCTTTGGCCAACTGCGCACCTCCCACGAGCAGAACATCATTCTCGCGGACGTTGAACAGAGCCAACTGTTCACCCTGTGGGGCGAACTGCGCGAAGGCGGCTTTGCTACGCCGAACATAGGCCTGCTGACCGATATCATCTGCTGCCCGGGCGGCGACTTCTGCTCCCTGGCCAACGCCAAGTCGATCCCGATTGCCGAGTCGATCCAACGCCGTTTCGACGACCTGGATTACCTGTTCGATATCGGCGAGCTGGACCTGAACATCTCCGGTTGCATGAACGCTTGTGGTCACCACCACGTCGGCCACATCGGCATCCTGGGCGTGGACAAGAAAGGCGAAGAATTCTACCAAGTGTCCCTGGGTGGCAGCGCCAGCCGCGATGCGAGCCTGGGCAAGATCCTCGGCCCATCCTTCGCCCAGGAAGCCATGCCAGAGGTGATCGGCAAGCTGATCGACGTGTATATCGAACAGCGTACCGAAGATGAGCGCTTCATCGACACCTACCAGCGCATCGGCATCGACCTGTTCAAGGAGCGTGTCTATGCAGCGAATCATTAAGAACAACGCAGTCGTCGACGAAACCTGGCACCTGCTGCCCAAGGACGCGAGCTTCGACGGCATCTCCAACTGCGACGACCTGATCGTGCCGCTGGCCCTGTGGCGTGAGCACGGCCATGCCCTCAAGGCCCGCGATGGCGGCCTGGGCGTGTGGCTGGACGCCGATGAGGAAGCCGAAGAAATCGGTGATGACGTGCAGCATTTTCAGGTCATCGCCCTGAACTTCCCGGCCTTCACCGACGGGCGCAACTACTCCAACGCCCGCCTGCTGCGTGACCGTTATGGCTACAAGGGTGAACTGCGGGCCATTGGCGACGTGCTGCGTGACCAGTTGTTCTACCTGCACCGCTGCGGGTTCGATGCCTTCGCCTTGCGCGCGGACAAAGACCCGTACGAAGCGCTGGAAAGTCTCAAGGATTTCTCGGTGACCTATCAAGCGGCCACCGATGAACCCCTGCCACTGTTCCGCCGCCGCTGACACCTTGTCCCTGTAGGAGCGAGCTTGCTCGCGAAAAACCTGAACGATAACGCAGGTCGCCTGGCTGTAGTGGCGCCCTCGCGTTCTTCGCGAGCAAGCTCGCTCCTACAGTTCCATCGCCCGTCAATCCTGTGTGATCGACTGCCGCTTGACATTAAAGTTAACTTTAAGCTTAGCCTGAGACCTCCCCTGCTCAGGAGTTAACCCATGTCACCGTTCGAATCGCTGCAACTGCCCAACGGCCAAGTCATCGCCAACCGCATCGCCAAGGCCGCGATGGAAGAGAATATGGCGGACCTGCATCAGGCACCGTCCAAAGCATTGAAGCAGCTATACAAGACCTGGGCCGACGGCGAGCCCGGCTTACTGTTGACCGGTAACGTGATGATCGACCGCCGCGCCATGACCGGCCCTGGCGGTGTCGCGCTGGAAAACGAGCAACACCTGGCCAGTTTTCGTGAATGGGCCGACGTAGCCCGGGCCAAAGGTGTGCACTTCTGGGTACAGCTCAGCCATCCGGGCCGCCAGACCATGGCCAACCTCGGTCAACAAGCGTTGGCACCCTCGGCTATTGCGCTGGATGTGGGCAGTTTTTCCAAGATGTTCGCCAAACCCAAGGCCATGACCGAAGACGACATCCAGGACGTCATCAAGCGCTTCGCCACCAGCGCCCGCCTGGCCGAGCAAGCCGGGTTCACCGGGGTGCAGATCCACGGCGCCCATGGCTATTTGTTGAGTCAGTTCCTCTCGCCCTTGAGCAACCATCGCACCGACCGTTGGGGCGGCTCCCTGGAAAACCGGGCACGCCTGCTGCTAGAAGTCATCCGTGCCGTGCGGGCCAATGTCAGCCCTTCATTTTGTGTGTCGGTAAAGCTCAATTCCGCAGACTTCCAGCGCGGCGGCTTCGATGAGACCGATGCACGCGCTGTAGTGGAAATGCTCAATACACTGCCGATCGATTTGCTTGAGTTGTCCGGCGGCAGCTATGAAGCGCCGGCCATGCAAGGTGAAGCGCGGGACGGCCGCACCTTGGCCCGTGAAGCCTACTTTTTGGATTTCGCCACGCAAATGGCGAGCATCGCCACCATGCCACTGATGGTGACCGGAGGTATTCGCCGCTTGCCGGTGGTCCAGCAAGTATTGGACAGCGGCATCGCCATGGCCGGCATCGCCACCGCCCTGACCCTGGAGCCGCAACTGATCAAACAGTGGCGTGAAGGTCGCGACCTCAACCCACAACTGCGGCCCATGGAATGGAAGCGCAAACCGCTGGCCGCCCTCGCCACCCTCGCCGTGGTGCGCGACCAGATGCGTCGCCTGAGCCGCGGCCGTCTGCCCAACCCCAACGTTGCGCCCTGGCTGGCATTGGCCTGTGACCAGTGGTTTATCGCGCGGCGTACGCGGCAGTATCGCGCGAGCATGACGCAATCTTCACATTAATGGCGGAGCATTCGCCGTGATTGAACTGTCCCCTACTGATCAGCAGTTTTTCAACCTCACTGACGATTGGAGTTCCTCATGGCGAAAATCAACCTGGCCCAGCAGTTGGCGACCACCCTGGAACAAGCGGGTATCAAGCGTATCTGGGGGCTCACCGGCGACAGCCTCAATGGCCTGACCGACGCCCTGCGCAGCATGGACAGCATCGAGTGGATGCATGTGCGCCACGAGGAGGTCGCCGCCTTCGCTGCCGGTGCCGAAGCGGCGGCCACCGGCGAGTTGACGGTGTGCGCCGGCAGTTGCGGGCCGGGTAACCTGCATTTGATCAATGGTTTGTTCGATTGCCATCGCAACCATGTGCCGGTGCTGGCGATTGCCGCGCAAATTCCGTCCTCGGAGGTTGGCCTGAATTACTTTCAGGAAACCCATCCCCAGGAGCTGTTCAAGGAATGCAGCCACTTTATCGAGCTGGTGAGCAACCCCGAGCAGATGCCTCAGGTGCTGCACCGTGCCATGCGTTCGGCGATCCTCAACCGAGGCGTGGCGGTGGTGGTGATTCCGGGAGATGTTTCGCTGCTGGAGGTGGAAGATAAGCTCAAGCCTTGGCCGGCCTTGCACGCACCGCGCACCCTGCCGGTTGAGCAGGACTTGCAGCGCCTCACCGACATGCTCCAGAGCAGCGAGAAAGTCACCCTGCTGTGTGGCAGCGGCTGTGCCGGTGCCCACGATCAAGTGGTGGCGCTGGCCGACGCCCTCGGCGCGCCGGTGGTGCACGCACTGCGGGGCAAGGAGCATGTGGAGTGGGATAACCCGTTCGACGTCGGCATGACCGGCCTGATCGGTTTCAGCTCCGGCTACCACGCCATGCTCGATTGCGACACCTTGGTCATGCTCGGCACCGACTTCCCTTATCGCCAGTTCTACCCGACCGACGCCAGAATCATCCAGGTGGACCGCAACCCCCAAGCCCTGGGGCGTCGTGCGACCTTGGACCTGGGCATCGCCGCCGACGTCAGTGAAACCATCGACGCGCTGTTGCCGCGCCTGACCCGCAAGACCGATCGCAGCTTCCTCGATACCTCCCTCAAGCACTACGAAAAAGCCCGCCAAGGCCTGGATGACCTGGCGCAACCGTCCAAGGCCGGCCGGCCAATCCATCCCCAGTATGTGGCGCGCTTGCTCAGCGAACTGGCCGATGATGATGCGATCTTTACCGCCGATGTCGGCTCGCCCACCGTGTGGGCGGCGCGTTATCTGAAGATGAACGGCAAGCGCCGGCTGATCGGCTCGTTCAACCATGGCTCGATGGCCAACGCCATGCCTCAGGCTATCGGCGCCCAGGCGGCGTTCCCTGGACGGCAGGTGATCTCGATGTCCGGGGACGGTGGTTTCACCATGTTGATGGGGGATTTCATTTCCCTGGCGCAGCTGCAATTGCCGGTCAAACTCGTGGTGTTCAACAATTCGTCCCTGGGCTTTGTCGCCATGGAGATGAAGGCTGCGGGTTACCTTGACACCGGCACCGAGCTGAAAAACCCGGACTTCGCGGCCATGTCCAATGCCATGGGCATTTTGGGCATACGTGTGGAGCAATCCGAAGACCTGGAACCGGCACTGCGCCGAGCCCTGGCCCACGATGGCCCGGTGTTGGTGGATGTGGTGACCGCGACTCAGGAACTGGTGATGCCGCCGAGCATCAAGCTGGAACAGGCCAAGGGGTTCAGCCTGTACATGCTCAAGGCGGTGATGAGCGGGCGTGGCGATGAGGTTATCGAACTGGCACGCACCAACTGGTTGCGATAACCCCCTACTGTAGGAGCGAGCTTGCTCGCGAAGATCGCTAACGGTAACGCTGACATCCTGAATGAACGCGTTGTCGTCGAGTTTTTCGCGAGCAAGCTCGCTCCTACAGGTGCCGGGCTAATTTCAGCCTTTCTGCTTTTCCACCCACTTGCCGTAGGCATCGATGAATGCCTGCAGGAACGGCTTGGTCTTGTCCGACACCTTCCCCGCCTCATCGAACACACTGCCTGCCCCGCCCAGATAGGCTTCCGGCTGTTGCATGCACCACACATCCAGGAACACCAGGGACTGGCGCAAATGGTGGTTGGCGCCAAAGCCGCCAATGGCACCCGGCGACACGCTGATGATCGCCCCCGGCTTGCCACTCCAGGCGCTCTGTCCGTATGGGCGCGAGCCTACGTCAATGGCATTTTTCAAGGCCGCCGGCACGGAGCGGTTGTATTCGGGGGTGACGAACAGCACCGCGTCGGATGAACTCACTTGTTTGCGGAAAGTACTGTAGGCTGCGGGCGGAGTTGCACCGTCGATGTCCTCGTTGTAGAGCGGCAAGTCGCCGATTTCAACAATGTTCAACTTGAGATTGGCTGGGGCCAGTTCGGCCAGGGCCAGGGCGACCTTGCGGTTGATCGACTCTTTTCTCAAGCTGCCCACCAGGACGGCAATCGTGTAGACCTTGCTCATTGAGGTTTCCCGACTTCTGAATAAAGGAGCTTGTAGTTATAGAGGCTTCGCGACGCGTTCACCAGAGGGTTGTGCGGATTCCCTCGCCGTTTTCCGTGCAAGCACTTGCGTAGGAAGCGTCTGAAAATATCAGCGAATAGTATTTTTTTCTTATAGGTAAACTACCCCGCTCCCTGACGGTCTACAGAACCGCAAATCGAGTGTTTATCTCCAGAGGTTCTAAACAGATGGCTGCAGTACTTGTTGGACAGTTTCATGCCAGAGACGCGGAAGGCCGCGTTTATTCGGTGCATGAGTTTCAGGAATCCAACCCGGCGCAAGGCGACCTGGCCGGATCGACGCCCACCACGACCTACAAGCTGGCCATTGGCGACCGTGTAGAAAAGCTGGAAGGTGATGAATTCAAACTGATCCAGTCGGGCACCATTCTCGTGCGCGAGTCCGAAACCACTCTGGCATCGTAAGCGCTTGCCTTGTTCACCTGCTCAGTCCTGGGGACTGGGCTGGGGACGTTCATGGGCGGCGGATCTGCGTCACCTCTATGCCCTGCTCGTCTTGCTTGAGCGTCACCAGCACCTGGCCGTGCTCCCCTTGCACGGTAAACATCGAACGCTTGTAACCTGCCGCATTGTACGCGGGGTAAGCCTCCACCTCCCTGACCAGGGTGATCCCCACAACTGCGCCCACCTGCTCGCCCACCTGTTGCTGGGAGCGAATAAAGGCTTCCAGTGCAAGATTGTCCGGCGTCGGTTCATCCTGATGATTGAAGAAGTAAGCCGCCAGGCCTCCCACGGTCACCAGGACCACGAGTTGCTTGGCCGTTACCCCGAAGAAAGTCGAGGGTAGAGGCATATGAGACCAGACCTGTTTTTTATTTTAAGTACCGGGAAACCGGCAGGGGTCGTTGCTGATCGGACCCGCCATTCTAATGGGGTCCTGGCTGAGCGCCATAGGCAGGGACGACCCCGGCAGTCTTTTTTGCGCACGAAGGCCTGCGCCATTGAATCCCCTGCGCACTGCACATAGACTCCGGCCATGCGTTTACGTCATATCGAAGTGATTCAGGCCATCTTGCAGACCGGCCACCTCGGCACCGCCGCCGAGTGGTTGCAACTCCCCGTGGGCGAAGTAGACGCCACTCTCAAGGACGCTGAGCAGCAATTGGGCTTCATGCTGTTCGCCAGCGTGCGCGGGCGTTTGCAGGCCACCCGGGAAACCCTGGAATTGCAGGCACAAATCACTGCTCTGTATGAAGCCCTGGAGCCGTTGCAACGCCTTGCCAGCCGCTTGAAACACCATCATGCGCCGCCCCTGCGCGCGCTGTGCACGCCGCCGTTGGCCAACCAACTGTTGCCCCAGAGCATTGCTGCACTGCGTCGACGCTTCCAGGACATGCCGTGCAACCTGTCGAGCCAGCCAGTTGGCGAGATCATCAACAGCCTGCTGTTGCATGAAGCCGATGTGGGCCTGAGCCTGCATGACCCAGAACATCCACAGATCCAGAGCACGGTGCTGGCCCAAGGCAAATTGCAGTTGCTGGCCCCCCATGGCTGGCTCAAGCCCAAGCAAAAATACATTGCGCTGCAGGAGTTGGCCGGCCAGTCCCTGATCGGCCTTGAAGGCCATGACCCGCTCAGCCGCTTGCTGGATGCCAAGCTGCACGCCCTGCGGCCGCTGCCCGTGGTGCAGACGCGGGTGCAAACCTACCCGATGATGCGCGGCTTGGTGGAGGCCGGAGAAGGCCTGGCGATTGTCGACCCGTTCACTGCCTTGGGTGCACGAGAGTCCGGGCTTGATGCGTGCCCGGTGTCACCACCGATAGTGGTCAGCCTGTATGCGTTGACCTTGAAAGACGCTGCGCCCTCCCCGGCATTGAATGCGCTGCTGGAAATCGTCATCCAGAAAGCCGAAAGCCTGCTTGGCAACGACACCAAGTCCCCGTAGGAGCGGGCTTGCTCGCGAAGAACGTGAACGATCACACGCTCATCCTTATGCAACGCGGCGCCTTGGCGTTTTTCGCGAGCAAGCTCGCGCCTACAGGGGTCAGACAGCCTCCACTTGCGCCTTGAACAACCGATACCAGAAAATCGCGACCTCGCGGGTTTGCGGGTCAATCCCGCGATAACGCAGTTGATCGATGCCGCCCATTACATAGCCACAACGCTCATACAGGCGACAGGCGCCGAGGTTGTTGTTCTGGGTCTCAAGCATCATGCCCGGCAGGTTCTTCTTGCGGGCCCAGAACTGCGCCACGTCCAACAACGACTTGGCCACGCCATGTCGGCGCGCCGGTAACGCCACGGCCAACTCGTCAACATGGGCGAAACCGTTCCAGTTGGTGCTGACCACGATATGCCCCACTGCGCGGTCATCCAGGTACGCCATGAAGATCGAGCTGTCGGCGGCATCACGAAAACTGGCGAATTCTTCCGGGTCGATGCCATAGCACTTGCGGTACGGCAGCACTTTTTCCACCGGCCATTGTTCGACGCGCTGGCCCATTTGCGGCACCCCATAGGCACTGACTTCAAAGCTGAAATCATTGCCCCACACATAGGCGTCAAAACCTTCGTCGGCGACTCGCACACTGAGCCCTGGATACTTCGGGTTCATTACAGCTTGCATAGACTTCCTTAACCCTTGATGCAGTCGACGGTATAACGACGGCCACTGCCGTCATCTTCGTGTTGCAGCCCATGCACATCCGCGACAAAACCGGGGAAACTGCTATCGAACGTGCGGGCAAATGCCAGGTAATCGATGATTGAACGTGTTGACTCGGTGAAGCGTTCGCCGGGCATGATCAGTGGTATGCCCGGCGGGTAAGGCACCAGCATTACAGCGGCGATGCGTCCTGCCAAGGCATCGATGCAGACCGCCTCCACCTCGCCCCTGACCAACTGGTCGTAGGCATCGGCGGGTTTCATCGCGATTTGCGGCAATACCGTATACATACGCTTGAGGTGCCTGGCCGTGGCATTGCTACGGTAACAGCTGTGCAACTGGTCGCAAAGGTCGCGCAGCCCCAGGCCTTGATAACGTGCCGGGCCTTGGGCATACACCGACGGCAAGCAAGTGGCCAGGCTGACATTGGCATCGTAGCTACGCTTGAACTCCAGCAGCTCGGTGAGCAAGGTGCTCCATTTACCTTTGGTAATGCCCATGGAAAACAGCACGAGAAACGAATACAGCCCAGTCTTCTCCACCACCAGCCCGCGCTCCCAGAGGAACTTGCTGACCACTGCAGCGGGAATCCCACACTCGCTCAATGCCCCACCGGCGTTGAGGCCAGGCATCACCAGTGTGACTTTGATCGGGTCCAGCAGCACGTAGTCTTCAACAACGTCGCCAAAGCCATGCCACTCATCCCCAGGGTGCAATAGCCAATCCGCAGTGGCGACCCGGTCGATACCCGCGACCGAGGGTGGCTGCCAGATGGAAAACCACCAGTCTTCCGCCGCGATATGCTGGCGCAAGTTGGCCAGGGCGCGACGAAAACTCAAGGCCTCGTCGAACATTTCCTGAAGCAGCGAGCGCCCGGCCGGGCCTTCCATCATTGCCGAGGCCACATCCAGCGACGCGATGATGCTGTATTGCGGCGAGGTGGAGATATGCATCATGAAGGCTTCATTGAAGCGGTCACGGTCCAGTTGCCGTGCGCCGCCGTCCTGTACGTGGATCATCGACGCCTGGCTGAATGCCGCCAGCAACTTATGCGTACTGTGGGTGGTGAACACCAAGGGGCTGTCCGGCGTGCGCGAGGTACCCATGCCATAACGCCCGGCGAAGAACTCGTGAAAGGCGGCGTAGGCATACCAGGCCTCATCAAAATGCAGCACCTCGACACTGTTGCCCAGTTGCTGCTTGATCAGTTCGGCGTTGTAACACAGGCCGTCATAGGTGGAGTTGGTCACCACCGCCAATTTCACTTTCGGTGGTCGCCCACGGGTCAAGGGGCTGGCGTCGATCTTGGCGCGGATCGACTCAGGGCTGAATTCGCTCAGGGGGATCGGGCCGATGATCCCCAGCTCGTTGCGCTCCGGGCACAGGTACAGCGGGATCGCGCCGGTCATGATGATCGAATGCAACACCGACTTATGGCAATTGCGGTCTACCAGCACCAGGTCATCGCGCCCCACCATGGAATGCCAGACGATCTTGTTGGCGGTGGACGTGCCGTTGATCACGAAGAACGTATGGTCGGCGCCAAAGTTGCGCGCGGCGCGTGCCTCGGCTTCGGCCAAAGGCCCGGTGTGATCGAGCAGCGAGCCCAGTTCGGGCACCGACACCGACAAGTCAGAGCGCAGGGTGTTTTCCCCAAAGAACTGATGAAACGCCTGCCCCACCGGGCTTTTGCGATAGGCCACGCCACCGCCATGACCGGGGGTGTGCCAGGAATAATTGGAATCGGCGGTGTGTTGCACCAGCGCCTTGAAGAACGGCGGCAACAGGCCATCCAGGTACGTGCGTGCGGCGCGGGCGACCTGGCGCGCCAGAAACGGCACGGTGTCTTCGAACAGATAAAGAATGCCGCGCAGCTGGTTGAGCTCGCTCATGGCATCGGCGGGCGCGTTTTCCAAGGTGACTTGCTCGCCTAACGCAAAGATCGGCAGGTTGGGGGCACGCAGCCGCGCCAAGCGAATCAGCCCAACCATGTTTTGCAGCAGATGGGTGTTTTCCCCAGCGCCTTCGGCGGCGATCAGCATGCAGGCCAGGCCGTGATGGGTAGCGGCCACTAGCCGCCCCTCGGCGTAGTCCACCGCAGAAAAAATACTGAAGCCCTCCTGTTCCAACTCCCTGGCGATGCCTCGAACCCGGTCACCGGCAACGGTGTCGGCCTTGATGTCACGGTGCACGATCAGAACGGGGAACTTCAGGTCTTTGTACATGAGCACTCTTACTCCGGAGGCTTTGCACAAGGGTAGAAGCTGGAAGCAAAAGTGGCGAATGAAGATTTCACAGGTGGTCGAGAGGTATTTATATAACTTCGGTACGGGGCTGAACCTGTCGCGAGGGAGCTTACTCCCGTGACGGCCCGCCTGCCGGGCCATACCTACCTGACACCCCGCGATCAAACTGTGGGAGCTGGCTTGCCTGCGATGACGGCCTGCCAGCCGACACTTATCTACCTGAGGCTCCGCAATCCAAATGTCGGTGGGCTGGGCCGGCACTCCGGTTTTTCCAAAGTGACCCGCTGTCAGAGCGGAACGCTGAGGGGCCGTTACCGCAGGAATGGAGATGCACCCAATCCAACCGTGTTGACTGTCAGGCCGCATTCGCGAGCAAGCCCGCTCCCACAATTTGATCGCGGGGCGTCAGGTCGATAGGCGTTGGCTGGCAGGCCGCTATCGCAGGCAAGCCAGCTCCCACAGTTTGATCGCGCAGCGTCAGGTAGATAGGTGTTGGCTGGCAGGCCGTCACGGGAGCAAGCTCCCTCGCCACAGATGCAACTGTGTAAGTACCCATGGCTGCAAGCCTGCTCCTACATGAGCGGTTATTGCTGAGTGAGTTGAGTCCACAACGCCGGCGCACCGGCTGCCTTGGCAATCGCCTCCAGCCTTGCCGCATGCTCGGCCAGGTCCTGCTCGCTGGCACGGATGATCGGCGTCGGCTTGCGATCAGCTGGCAAGCGGCGGATTTCCGAAGGGCGGTTGCCCGACCCTTCCGCCGAACCGCTGCCATCGGATGCATTACCGGCCAGGGACAGGCTGGTCTGCCCGCCGGTCATGGTCAGGTAAACGTCGGCCAGGATCTCGGAGTCAAGCAAGGCGCCGTGGAGTTCACGGCCGGAGTTGTCGACGCCATAGCGCTTGCACAAGGCATCGAGGCTGTTGCGCTGGCCCGGGTGACGCTCGCGGGCCATCATCAAGGTATCGAGGATCGTACAGTGCTGGGAGATGTCCGCACGGTCAGTCTGCCCCATCAGGGCAAATTCGTTGTTGATGAAGCCGATGTCGAACGCCGCGTTATGGATGATCAACTGGGCGCCATTGATGAATTCGAAGAACTCATCGGCCACTTCGGCGAAGCGCGGCTTGCCCTTGAGGAATTCGTCAGTGATGCCGTGGACGCCAATCGCGCCCTCGTCACTGTCGCGGTCCGGTTGCAGGTAGACGTGGAAGTGGCGGCCGGTCAGGCGGCGCCCCATCAGTTCGACACAGCCGATTTCGATGATCCGGTGACCATCGGTCACCGGCATGCCGGTGGTTTCGGTATCGAGTACAACAGATCGGATGGCCATCAGGGTTCAGCTCTCAACGGTTCGGTACAGTTCAAGGGGCGGGATATTAGCACGCTCTGTAAACGAAGCGCCCATGGCACCCAACCCCCGGTGGACACCCAACAGTTATTTACAAGGTTTCGCAAACTTGCTGCGGTTTTCTACGTCCCTCGTCGCTAACCTGCGCGCCTCCTCCAGATACGGAATTCACTGACTCATGTTCAACCTGAAATGGCTGTTCATCCCCTGCCTGTTCAGCGCTGCCGGTGCGCAAGCCACCAGTTTCGTGATGACCACTGACGCCTTGGTGAGCCTGTCGATGAGTGCCACGGGCGGCACCAGCAGCAGCTTCAAGGACGACAAGATTGTGCTGGCGGCCAAGGCCGATGCCGCATCGTTTGTCGCAAGCGAAGGTGCAATACGCGGTGTCCAGTTGGAGTCAGCCTTGCGGCATATTCGCCAGACAAGAGTGGACCTGCGATGCACGGACGAACAACTCGCCCGTGCAATCCTGGCTCTGTAAGCGACAACACTCACGGCATCTTTGTGATCAGGCCAAAGTATGCCTGCCTGAAGCTCAATGCCGTGCTGGTAGATTCGCCACACGCAATGGCGGCGGTGAAGCAGCGGCTCGAACGGCCGCCGCGGTGTCGCTGATTCAGCTCTGCTTGTAGCCGCGCACTTCATCCACGCCACGGTTGGCCAACTGGTCGGCGCGCTCGTTGCCAGGATGGCCGATGTGCCCGCGTACCCATTTCCAGGTGATGTCGTGACGATTGCACTGTTCATCGAGCAATTGCCACAGGTCGGCGTTCTTGACCGGCTCCTTGGCCGCCGTTTTCCAGCCGCGTTTTTTCCAGTTGACCATCCACTCGTTGATGCCCTTCATCACATATTGCGAGTCGGTCACCAGCAGTACGTTGCAACGCCGCTTGAGTTCTTCGAGGCCGCGAATGGCGCCCATCAATTCCATACGGTTATTGGTGGTATTGGCTTCGCCGCCCCACAGTTCCTTCTCCACGCCCTTGCACACCAGCAAGGCGCCCCAGCCGCCTGGGCCCGGGTTGCCTTTGCAGGCGCCATCGGTGAAGAGTTCTACGCTATCGGTCATCGGTTATTCGGCCTGAAATCAAAAAGAGGTTTTACGGTTCGCCTTGTTCGCGGTTGACCTTGGCCAACGGCATCGGCACGAGCTTGCCGATCGGCTCGCGGCGCACTTGCTGCAACGGTCGCAGACCGACCACGATCTTGCGTGCGACCAATAAATAGAAGCCGCCACCCGACAGCTGCCAGGCTCCTGCCCGGCGTTCCCAACCGGCCAGACGGCCCTGCCACTTGGCAGTCGCAAGCGGCGGACGATAGCACCCGAAGCGGCGTTTCTCCAGCGCGAAGCCCAGCAGGTTGAGCCAGTCGCCCACACGCGATGGCGCGATGCAACGCGCCTGGCGCAGTCCGTCATGGGCGAACACACGGCGCAGGCCCCAACTGCTCCAGGGGTTGATGCCGACAATCAGCAAATGCCCACCAGGGCGCACGCTGCTCGCCGCTTCGCGCAACAAACCGTGGGGTGACAAGCAGAAATCCAGGCCGTGCTGCAACACCACCACATCGGCGGCGTGTTCGCTCAAGGGCCAGGCCTGTTCCTCGCAGACGATCTCCACTCCCGGCAACGGTGCACCCAGGCGCACATTGCGTTGCACCTGCGGCGCCGATGGAGGCGTGTCGGCCGACGGTCCGTAATGCACCAAGTAGCCACCAAAGAACCGGCCCAGCTCGTCTTCGAGCATGCGCCGCTCTTCTTCCAGCAAAAACTGCCCAATCGGCCCGGACAACCATTCGCGGGCCGCGCTGATCAGGGCCAGCCACTCAGGATCGGCCTGGGCGAACGCTTTATCAGTCATTGCATTCTCCAACTCGCCTAGACGTTCTAAGATGCACCAATGTGTTCAGCTTGGCGAATCGAAGAATGATACAGATCAGTGCCCTACCCGCCTTTACCGACAACTACATCTGGTTGTTACAAGACCCTACGACCCAGCGCTGCGCCGTGGTCGACCCCGGCGATGCCACGCCAGTGCTGGCCTGGCTCAAGCAGAATGCCGAGTGGCGCCTCAGCGACATACTGGTTACCCATCATCACCATGATCATGTAGGCGGTGTCGAGCAACTGAAAAATGCCACCGGCGCCAAGGTTTATGGCCCTGCCAACGAAAAGATCCCGGCGCGGGATGTGGCCTTGCACGATAACGACCATATCCGCGTGCTGGGCTGGGACTTCGACGTGTACGCCGTGCCAGGCCACACCCTCGGCCACATCGCCTTTTATCACCAAGGCGTATTGCTGTGTGGCGATACCTTGTTCGCCGCCGGTTGCGGTCGCCTGTTCGAAGGTACACCCGAACAGATGTACAACTCTCTGGAACGCCTGGCCGCCCTGCCCGCCGATACGCAGGTGTACTGCACCCATGAATACACGCAAAGTAACTTGAAATTTGCCCAAGCCGTGGAACCGCACAATGCCGACATCGCCGAACGTGTGGAAAATGTCGCCCAACTTCGCGCCCGTGGCGAGATGACGCTGCCCTCCAACCTGGCCCTGGAAAAACGTACTAACCCTTTTCTGCGCACCGCTGAAACATCCGTTAAACAAAAAGCGGACGAACGGAACGGCCGCGACAACCGCTCTGGGGCCGAGGTGTTTGCTAGCTTGAGGGCTTGGAAAGATAAGTTCTAACCAGATGCAATCTGATACGTAATTTCTGAATGGTTGACCGGAACCAAAGCGCTTTCTAGAATCGCCCGACATTTTTGCCCGGAACTTACTTCCAGCCAATGTCGTCATCTATTCGTAAATCCATTTCTTCAGACGCATTGACCCGCCTGGCTCAAGCCGTGGCGGTGGCCGTTTCCGCAACTCTGGCGGGCTGCCAATCGACTCATTACGCTGCACAATCCACCGTGCAACCCAAACCGAATCTTGCTGCCAAGATCAAGCAAAAACCTATTTGGCTATCAGAGAAGCCCAGCCCCGAAGTACCCCAGGACGTCTGGGAACGCATGCGTCGGGGCTTTCAATTGCAGGACGGTGTCGGCGTCAACCCGCGCATCGAGCAACAGCGCCTGTGGTTCGCCAGCAACCCCTCCTTTCTGGAGAATGCCGGCGAACGCGGCAGCCTCTACATTCATTACATCGTCGAACGCCTTGAAGAACGCAACATGCCCCTGGAACTGGCGCTGCTGCCAGTGATTGAAAGTGCCTACAACCCGATGGCCTATTCGCGCAGCGATGCGGTGGGCTTGTGGCAGTTCATTCCCTCCACCGGGCGCTACTTCAACCTGCGCCAGACCCGCGCCTACGATGGCCGCCGCGACATCACCGCCTCCACCACCGCCGCCCTGGACTATCTGACGCGTCTGCATGACATGTTCAACGGCGACTGGCTGCTGGCCCTGGCGGCCTATAACGCCGGCGAAGGCACCGTCAGCCGGGCGATCGAGCGCAACGAAAAGCTCGGCCTGCCCACCGACTACTGGAACCTGCCCCTGCCCCAGGAAACCAAGGACTATGTGCCCAAGTTCCTGGCCTTGTCCCAGGTGGTACTGGCGCCCGAAGCCTACGGCGTCAACCTGAACCCGATTGCCAACACGCCGTACTTCGAGGTCGTTGAAGTCAAGCAAAGCATGGACCTGTCACGGGTTGCCGCGCTGGCCGAGATCGACGAAGACGAACTGTTTCAGCTCAACCCGGCCTTGAAACAACGCACCACCCTGGACGGCCCCCAGCATCTGCTGGTGCCGACCTCCAAGGCCCAACTGCTGACCAGCACCCTTTCGACGATGAAGCCGGAAGAGTTGCTGAGCATGCGCCCCAAGAAGCCGGTATTCGACGAAGTCGAGACCAAGGCGGTCGCAGGGCGTACCCGAAGCTACAAGGTACGCAGTGGCGACAACCTCACGCTGATCGCCAAGGCCAACAAGGTCGATGTGCATGACCTGCAGCGCTGGAACAAGCTCAACGGCCAGGCCCTCAAGGTCGGCCAGACCCTGGTGATGCAGGACACGCGTAAAGTCGCGGCGAAAAAACCGGTGCAGTACAAGGTCAAGAAAGGTGACTCGCTGTACATGGTGGCCAAGCGTTTCAATGTCGAGATGCAACATCTCAAGCGTTGGAACCCGCGCACCGGCCAGGCATTGAAACCAGGGCAGATGCTGGTGGTTTCCGCGCCGCGCTAATACCTCGGGGAGAGCTGGCTTGTGTGGGAGCTGGCTTGCCTGCGATGCAGGCACCTCGGTCTATCAGTCAGACCGCAGTGATGCTATCGCAGGCAAGCCAGCTCCCACATTTGACCTTCACACCGTCCAATAGCTTGCAGTCCGCAAAATGGCTTTCCCGACAGCCTTTTTCCAACCGGAACAAGCTGTTACTGTACCGATCATAAAGCCCAAGCCGCCTGGATCGGATCTCTGACTTGAAGCGTCCCCTCCTTCTACTAATAAGTCTGGCCTTGAGCTTTGCGGCGAATGCGACGATCACCGAAAGCCACGGTTATGCGCAGTTCGGCACACTCAAGTACCCGGCCAAATTCACCCATTACCATTGGGTAAACCCTGCAGCGCCCAAAGGCGGGACATTGCGGGTGATGGCATTTGGCACCTTCGATACGCTCAACCCCTACACCTTCAAAGGTTCAAGCCCGGTTTCCACCGCCAATTTCCTGCAGTACGGCGTCAACGAACTCAATGAACCTTTGATGGTGGGCACTGGGCAATACGCGCCGTCCGGCGATGAACCCACCTCAAGCTATGGCCTGATTGCCCAATCGGTGGAATACAGCGAAGACCGCAGTTGGGTGGTGTTCAACCTGCGCCCCGAAGCGCACTTTCACGACGGCAAGCCGATCACCGCCGATGACGTGGCGTTCTCCTATCGCACCCTGCTGACCGAAGGCCACCCGCAGTACCGCACCAACCTGCAGGAAGTGGCCCGGGTCGATATCCTCAACCCTCACCGTATCCGCTTTGTGTTCAAGCGCGCCGGCAACCCCTTGCTGATCCTGCGCCTGGGCGAGTTGCCGGTGCTGCCCCAGCACTATTGGAAAAACCGTGACTTCAAGGCCACCACCTTCGAGCCGCCCCTGGGCAGTGGGCCCTACCGCATCACCAAGGTTGCGCCTGGGCGGCAACTGGTGTTTGAACGGGTCAAGGATTACTGGGGCAAAGACCTGCCGGTCAACCAGGGTTTCTATAACTACGACAAGGTCGAAGTGGAGTTCTATCGCGACAGCGACGTGGCCTTTGAAGCCTTCAAGGCCGGTGAATTCGACATTTATATCGAGCATCAGGCCAAGAACTGGGCCACCGGCTACAACTTCCCGGCGGTCAACCGCGGCGATGTGATCAAGGCGCAGATCGCCCATCAGATCCCCACCCAGAGCCAGGGCCTGTTCATGAATACCCGGCGACCGGCGTTCAGCCAGGCCAAAGTGCGTGAAGCCCTGGGGTTGATGTTCGATTTTGAATGGACCAACCGCACGCTGTTCAGCAGCGCCTACAAGCGTTCGGTGAGCTATTACCCCAACAGTGAATTCTCGGCCACCGGCCTGCCCGTGGGCCATGAGTGGTTGATGCTCTCGCCCTACCGCGACCAACTGCCGGCTGCGCTGTTTACCCAACCGTTCAGCCTGCCGCACACCGATGGTCGCGGCATCCCTCGCGAAACCCTGCGCCAGGCCCTGGCCCTGCTCAGCGAGGCCGGCTGGAAACTGTCAGGGCAGCGCCTGCTGGATAAGGACGGGCAACCGCTGCGCCTGGAAATCCTGCTGGTCAACCCGAACCTCGAGCGCATCCTGCAACCCTATGTCGAAAATCTGACCCGCATCGGCATCGACGCCCGCTTGCGTACCGTTGACCGCGCACAGTACAAACAGCGCCTCGATCAATTCGATTTCGACATGATTTTGATGACTCTCAACCAGACCTTGAGCCCCGGCCTTGAGCAGTGGCAGTACTTCCACTCCAGCCAGGCCGCAATCAAAGGCAGCAAGAATTACGCCGGTATCGCCAACCCGGTGGTCGACCACCTGCTGGACCAACTGCTGGCGGCGCAGACCCGCGAAGAACAACTGGCTGCCGGCCGCGCCCTGGACCGGGTGCTGCTGTGGCAGCACTACAGCATTCCCAACTGGTACCTCAACTATCATCGCCTGGCGTACCGCAACCGGTTCGCCTTTGTCACCACGCCGCCCTACAGCCTGGGCCTGAGCGCATGGTGGCTGAAAGCTTCGGAGAAAGCCCAATGATGTCCTTGCGTACTACCCTGCTCGCCAGCCTGTTGCTGTGCACCGCGGCGCACGCCGCGCCACAACATGCGCTGACTCTCTACAACGAGCCCCCCAAGTACCCCGCCGACTTCAAGCATTTTGACTATGTAAACCCCGACGCCCCCAAGGGCGGCACCTTCCGCGAATCGGCCATGGGCGGCTTCGACAGCCTCAACCCCTATATCAGCAAGGGCGTACCGGCAGACAACCTGCCACTGATCTACGACACCCTGGCCATGCAAAGCCTGGACGAACCCATCACCGAATACGGCCTGGTGGCCGGCAAGATCGAAAAAGCCCCGGACAACAGCTGGGTGCGCTTCTATCTGCGCCCCGAAGCACGCTTCCATGACGGCCACCCGATACGCGCCGAAGACGTAGTGTTTACCTTCCAGACCCTGATCAAGGAAGGCAACCCGCTGTACCGCAACTACTACGCCGACGTCGATGAGGTGGTGGCCGAAGACCCGTTGCGCGTGCTGTTCAAGTTCAAGCGCACCAACAACCGCGAGTTGCCGTTGATCCTTGGGCAGCTGCCAGTACTGCCCAAACACTGGTGGGCCAGCCGGGATTTTTCCAAGGGCAACCTGGAAATCCCCCTGGGCAGCGGGCCTTACCAGGTGGCAGAGGTCAAGCCGGGCCGCATGATTCGCTACGAGCGGGTCAAGGATTATTGGGCCAAGGACCTGCCGGTCAATAAGGGCTTCTACAACTTCGATACCCGCATCACCGATTACTACCGCGACAGCACTGTCTCCCTGGAAGCCTTGAAGGCCGGGCAGTTCGACTACTGGCTGGAATTCAGCGCCAAGAACTGGGCCAATGCCTACAACATTCCAGCGGTGAAAGAAGGCCGATTGATCAAGGAAGAAATTCCCAACGGCAACCCCACCGGCATGCAGGGTTTTGTGTTCAACATGCGCAAGCCGATGTTCCAGGACGTGCGGGTGCGCAAGGCCATCAGCCTGCTGCTGGATTTCGAATGGAGCAACAAACAGCTGTTCAACGGTGCCTACACCCGTACCCGCAGCTATTTCGAAAACTCGGAAATGGCCGCCACCGGCCTACCCGGTCCGGACGAGTTGGCGATTCTCGAGCCGCTGCGCGACAAGATCCCTGGCGAAGTCTTCACCCAGGCATTCGAACCGTCCCACACCGACGGCAGCGGCATGATCCGCACCCAGCAACGCGAGGCCTACCAACTGCTGCAGGAAGCGGGCTGGAAGATTGTTGACGACAAAATGGTCGACAGCACCGGCAAGCCAGTGACCATAGAGTTTTTGCTGGCCCAGACCGAGTTCGAGCGCATCCTGCTGCCGTTCAAGCGCAACCTGGCAGACCTGGGCATCGACCTGGTGATTCGTCGCGTGGACGTCTCACAGTTCGTCAACCGCCTGCGCTCGCGCGACTTCGACATGCTGGTGGGCAGCTTCCCGCAATCCACCTCGCCGGGTAACGAGCAGCGCGAGTTCTGGAAATCCTCCAGCGCCGACAAGCCCGGCAGCCGCAACTACATGGGCCTCAAGGACCCCGCGGTCGACCAGTTGGTGGAAGAGCTGATCGACGCCGGTTCGCGCCAAAGCCTGA
This sequence comes from Pseudomonas sp. DWP2-2, assembly GCF_049897065.1. Lineage (NCBI taxonomy): Bacteria > Pseudomonadati > Pseudomonadota > Gammaproteobacteria > Pseudomonadales > Pseudomonadaceae > Pseudomonas > Pseudomonas sp. DWP2-2. The sequence goes on from NZ_JAFCVN010000001.1 coordinate 82,257, forward strand.
TCGCCCACGCCAGGGCGCTGGATCGTGTGCTGCAGTTTGGTTACTACGTGATTCCCAACTGGCACATCAAGACCTTTCGCGTCGCGTACTGGGACCACCTGGGCCACCCCAAGGTCTCGCCACGCTACGACGTCGGCACCGCGACCTGGTGGAGCAAACCCGACGTCACACCTGCCGTCCCCCTGGACACACGCGCCGATGCGGCGAGCGGAGGCGATTAAATGCTGGCCTATATTGTTCGCCGCCTGTTGCTGATCATTCCCACGCTGTTCGGGATCTTGTTGATCAACTTTGTCATCATCCAGGCCGCTCCCGGCGGCCCGGTGGAGCAGATGATCGCCAAGCTCGAAGGCTTCGACGGCGCCACCAGCCGCATTGCTGGCGGCGGCGCCGAAGTTGCGGTGGCCGGTTCCAGCTACCGTGGCGCCCAGGGCCTGGACCCGGCGCTGATCAAGGAAATCGAAAAGATGTACGGCTTCGACAAGTCGGCGCCGGAACGCTTGTGGATCATGGTCAAGAACTACGCCCAGCTGGACTTCGGTGACAGCTTTTTCCGAGACGCCAAGGTCATCGACCTGATCAAGGAGAAGATGCCGGTGTCCATTTCCCTCGGGTTGTGGAGCACCTTGATCATGTACCTGGTGTCCATCCCCCTGGGGATCGCCAAGGCCACGCGCCACGGCAGCCATTTCGATGTGTGGACCAGCTCGGCGATCATCGTCGGCTACGCGATACCGGCGTTCCTGTTTGCGATTCTGCTGATCGTGGTGTTTGCCGGTGGCAGTTATTTCGACTGGTTCCCCCTGCGCGGGCTCACCTCCAACAACTTCGAGGAGTTGAGCTGGGGCGGCAAGATCCTCGATTACTTCTGGCACCTGGCGCTGCCCGTCACTGCCCTGGTGATCGGCAACTTCGCGACCATGACCCTGCTGACCAAGAACAGCTTTCTCGACGAAATCAACAAGCAGTACGTGGTCACCGCCAAGGCCAAGGGCCTGACCAATCGCCGCGTGCTGTATGGCCACGTGTTCCGCAACGCCATGCTGCTGGTGATCGCCGGTTTCCCTTCGGCCTTCATTGGCATCTTCTTTACCGGCTCGTTGCTGGTGGAGGTGATCTTCTCTCTCGACGGCCTGGGCCTGATGAGCTTTGAAGCGGCGATCAACCGTGACTACCCGGTGGTGTTCGGCACGCTGTTTATCTTCACCCTGCTGGGGCTGATCGTGAAACTGATCGGCGACCTCACCTACACCCTGGTCGATCCGCGTATCGACTTTGCCAGCCGGGAGCATTGAGATGAACCTGTCCCCCCTCAATCGCCGCCGGTTCGAGCGGTTCAAGGCCAACAAGCGTGGCTGGTGGTCGCTGTGGCTGTTCCTGGTGCTGTTCGTGTTGAGCCTGGGCGCTGAGTTGATCGCCAACGACAAGCCCCTGGCGGTGCACTTCGACGGCGACTGGTACTTCCCGGCGCTCAAGCGCTACCCGGAGACTACCTTCGGCGGTGAATTCCCGCTGGAAGCCAACTACAAGAGCCCGTACATCCAGGAGCTGCTGAAAGCCAAGGACGCCTGGACCTTGTGGGCACCGATTCCGTTCAGCTACCAGAGCATCAATTACGACCTGAAAGTCCCGGCCCCGGCGCCGCCGTCCTCGGTCAACCTGCTGGGCACCGATGACCAGGGGCGTGATGTGCTCGCGCGGGTGATCTACGGCTTTCGCGTGTCGGTGCTCTTTGCCCTGACCCTGACCATACTCAGCTCGATCATCGGCGTGATTGCCGGCGCCTTGCAGGGCTTTTATGGCGGTTGGGTCGACCTGGCCGGGCAACGTTTCCTGGAGATCTGGTCCGGCTTGCCGGTGCTCTACCTGCTGATCATCCTGGCCAGCTTCGTGCAACCCAACTTCTGGTGGCTGCTGGGGATCATGCTGCTGTTTTCCTGGATGAGCCTGGTGGATGTGGTGCGCGCCGAGTTCCTGCGCGGTCGTAACCTGGAATACGTACGCGCGGCGCGGGCGCTGGGCATGCAGAACGGCGCGATCATGTTCCGTCACATTCTGCCCAATGCGATGGTCTCGACCATGACCTTCCTGCCCTTCATCCTTACCGGCGCCATTGGCACCCTGACCGCCTTGGACTTTCTCGGCTTCGGGCTGCCGGCAGGTTCGCCGTCGCTGGGTGAGCTGGTGGCGCAGGGCAAATCCAACCTGCAAGCGCCGTGGCTGGGCATGAGTGCCTTCGCGGTGCTGGCGATCATGTTGAGCCTGCTGGTGTTTATCGGCGAGTCCGCTCGCGATGCGTTCGACCCGAGGAAATGAGATGAATCCGGACAATCTGATCGAAATCCGCGACCTCAGTGTCGAATTCGTCACCGGCGAGCATCACCACCGGGTGGTCAACCACGTCAGCTTCGACATCAAGCGCGGCGAAACTCTGGCGCTGGTGGGTGAAAGCGGTTCGGGCAAATCGGTCACCGCCCATTCGATCCTGCGCCTGCTGCCCTACCCGTTGGCCAGGCATCCGTCGGGCACTATCGAGTATTCAGGGCAAGACCTGCTGACGCTCAAAGAGAAGACCCTGCGGCATATACGCGGCAATCGTATTGCGATGATCTTCCAGGAGCCGATGACCTCGTTGAACCCGCTGCACTCCATCGAAAAACAGATCAACGAGGTGCTCGGCCTGCACAAGGGCCTGACCGGCAAGGTCGCCACCCAGCGCACGTTGGAATTGCTGGAGCTGGTGGGTATCCCCGAGCCACACAAACGCCTCAAGGCGTTGCCTCACGAGCTGTCCGGCGGCCAGCGCCAGCGAGTGATGATCGCCATGGCTCTGGCCAACGAGCCGGAGTTGTTGATTGCCGACGAGCCGACCACGGCGCTGGATGTCACCGTGCAGTTGAAGATCCTGGAATTGCTCAAGGAGCTGCAGGCGCGGCTGGGCATGGCGCTGCTGCTGATCAGCCACGACCTCAACCTGGTACGGCGCATCGCCCATCGTGTGTGTGTGATGCAGCAAGGTTGCATCGTTGAACAGGCCGATTGCGAGACACTGTTCCAGTCGCCCCAGCATCCCTACACCCAGGAATTGCTCGCGGCGGAGCCCAGTGGTGGGCCAGCCAACAATGATGTCGGCCCTCCGCTGCTGGAAGTGGACGACCTGAAAGTCTGGTTTCCGATCAAGAATGGCTTTTTGCGCAATACCGTCGATTACGTCAAGGCTGTGGACGGCATCAACTTCAGCCTGCCCCAGGGCCAAACCCTGGGCATCGTTGGCGAAAGTGGCTCGGGCAAGTCCACCCTGGGCCTGGCAATTTTGCGCCTGATCGGCAGCCAGGGCGGGATTCGCTTCGAAGGCCAGCAACTGGACCGCCTCAGCCAACAGCAGGTGCGCCCGTTGCGCCGGGAAATGCAGGTGGTGTTCCAGGACCCGTTCGGCAGCCTGAGCCCGCGCATGTGCGTCAGCGAGATCGTTGGCGAAGGCCTGCGTATCCACAAGATGGGCACGCCCGCCGAACAGGAAGCGGCGATTATCGCGGCGCTCAAGGAAGTGGGCCTGGACCCCGAATCCCGGCATCGCTACCCCCATGAATTTTCCGGCGGCCAGCGCCAACGCATCGCTATCGCCCGAGCGCTGGTGCTCAAGCCGCGCCTGATCCTGCTGGACGAACCCACCTCGGCCCTGGACCGCACGGTACAGCGCCAGGTGGTAGAGTTGCTGCGTGGTTTGCAGGCCAAGTACAACCTGACCTACCTGTTTATCAGCCATGACCTGGCAGTGGTGAAGGCGCTGAGTCACCAATTGATGGTGGTCAAGCAAGGCCAGGTGGTGGAGCAAGGCGATGCCCAGGCTATTTTTGCCGACCCGCAACATGCCTATACCCGGCAGTTGCTCAAGGCCGCTTTTCTGGTACCGGCCTGAGGTAACGCGGGTGAGAATGCAGGAGAAATAACGCCATGTCGCTCAGCCCAATCGCCCGTCCCGCAGACACGCCGCGCTTCTGGCGCGACGAACGCCTGCCGTTCATCGAAGCCCGCAGCATCGCCGACGGGCGCAAGGTCACCTATACCCGACACGCCCATGAGCATTTTTCCATCGGCGCGATCACCACGGGCTGCAGCTATTACCACTACGGCGCGCACACCTTCGAAATCAGCGCCGGCACCGTGGTGCTGATGAACCCCGGCGATGTGCATGCGTGCAACCCCATCCATGACCAGCCCTGGTCCTACCACATGCTGTACCTCGACACGCCGTGGCTGACCGACCTGCAATACCAGTTGGGGTTCAGTACCGACCAGGGCTACCGGCCATTCGACACACCCCATACTCGCGACACCGGGCTGTACCACGGCTTGCTCGACCTGTACCGCACGCTAGTGGATGAACAGGCCGAACTGCTGCAAAAACAGAGCGCGCTAGTGAGTTACTTCACCGAGGTGCAACAGCGCCTGAACCCTTCGCTGACGCCGGTACGCGAGGTCAACCACAAACTGGAACGCGCCGCCGACTACATCCGCGCCCACTGCACGCAGGCCTTGAAACTCGAAGACATTTGCCAGGCCGCTGAACTGTCGCCGTCTTATCTGATCCGCGCATTCAAGCAGTATTACGGCTTGACGCCCCACGCCTTCATGGTCAACCGCCGCATCCAGTTCGCCCGCAGCCAACTGCGCAATGGCGCACTGATTGCCGACGTCGCCCTGGCCGCGGGCTTTGCCGACCAGGCGCACTTCCAGCGCACCTTCAAACAACACTTCGCGGCCACGCCGGGGCAATACCGCGAGAACCTCAAGCCATCAGCAAATAACCCACACTGGCCACCAGCAACGCGGCCATTGAGCGGTTGAACAGGCGCACACCTTTGGGGTTGTTCAAGTAGCGGCGCAAAAACGTCCCCGCATACGCCCAGCACGCCACCGACAGGTAGCAGATCACCAGGTAAAGCACGGCAAACAACCATACCTGCGCCGCATCGCCATCGGCCACGAACAACCCCATGCCTGCCACACACGCCAGCCAGGCTTTCGGGTTGAGCCACTGCATGATCGCGCCATACAACATCGACGGCGCGGAGTGCGCACCGTCAGCGTCCAGACGGCCATCATCCACCGCCAGCTTCCAAGCCATATACAACAAGAACGCCACGCCGCCCCAGCGGATCAATTGAATCAGGATCGGCCAGCGCACCAATACTTCATGCAACCCCAGGCCGATCAACACCAATAACAAGGTAAAACCCACGGCGGCGCCGAAGACATGTTTCTGGCTGGCGACGAAACCAAAACGTGCGCCAGAACTTAAAGCGACCACATTCACCGGTCCCGGCGTGATGGACGTGGCCAGGGCAAAGGCGGCCATGGAGAGAATCAAGCTCATTGCAGTTCCTTTTGTGATCCCAAACGAGGTTTAGATCACGGTACCGCGCAGGGACACGAGGGTATTGAAGAAAATGCCCCTGGGTACTTGAGAAACGGACGCTGATCTGATTAGTGCCCCGCGATCAACTGTGGGAGCTGGCTTGCCTGCGATGGCGGCCGTTCAATCGACAGAGATGTCGAATGTGCCGCCCACAGGTAACCACGATGCGAAGCGAGCCGCTCTTGATCTTGATCTGCTTGTGATCTTGATCTCAGGCGCCCCGTTAAACCACGCTGGCCGAACGCAGGCTTGAATTCGTGGGTAACGTGGTGGGGCAAGAGCGTTTTGCTTACTTTTGTCTGGGCCGGCATTCCGGCTTTTCAAAAGTGAGACGCCGTCAGGGCGGAACCCTAAGTAGCCGTTACCGCAGGAATGGATAGGTACTCGGTATTACGGTGTCGACTGCGAGGCCGTCTTCGCAGGCAAGCCAGCTCCCACAGTTGGATCGCGGGGGCGTCAGGTAGATAGCCATCGGCTGGCACGCCGCCATCGCAGCGATACGGCGACCCAACAAGCCAGTTTTCATAGTGGGATCCAGGGCACTTCTCAGCGCTGGGTGGGAATACGAATATCGCCCCCCCGACACTGGCTCTTCACACTGCGCGGGCAACCGGCAAACGCGAGATCCTTGGTCAGGCACACCCGCACTTCCGACAGCACCTTGCCCTTGCAGATCACCGCCATACCGTGGTTGCCCATGCGTGGGTTGCTCTCGCGAAACAGCGCCTCGATCTCGTTGGCCTGCAATGACGGCGGCGTATTGAACGGCTGCAGTTGCTGCGGAATGGCAACCGCACCGAGCGCCACATCGGTCTTCTCCAGATACTCCAACGGCTCCAGCCCACTGCAGGTGCCATGCTTGGCCCACTCATGCTTGAGCAGCGTGCGGGTGGGAAACAGCGCCGCGCCCTTGTCCATTTCTGCCTCGCTCAAGCGCGTCTGCGGTGTACAGGACGCCGGCCACCCTCCCCGCGCGTATTGCGGCCACAAACCATGCAGCACAAAGCCGTAGCCTTTACCTGAGCATTGCTCGTTGCCTGGGTGCGTGAGGCAAAACGTGGGTGACCACGAGAGCGATAGCACATAGAAATCAAACTCACCCGCCTGCCCTTGGCTGCGTGGCGCCGCCGTTGCCGCGGTGGCCATCAGCAGCCACACCACCATCCAGTATTTCATCCCGGTATTCCTTTAAAAAAGTAAAGCCTTACGCTATCGCCACGCCTAGGGATGCTGGGAGTAACGGTGTAACACCTTGTCCAGGATGATATCGGTCTTCAGCGCTTCGATGCCCAGCGACGGATGCTCGGCCTCGCCACGAATATGCGCGTTCATGTTCAGGACGTGGTGCCATTGAATATGGGTATGACACGGCACGTCCAACACCTCGGTGGTCTCGCCTTCAAGACGCAGCGGCTGGTCCTCGAACACCGAAAACTGAATACGACCGCGACTGCCGATCAGTTCGACCCGGTCTTCGCGTCGGTCCGCCACAAAATTCCAGCAGCCCATGCCCAATGCACCGCTGGCAAATGTCCAGCAGGCCGTCACGGCATCTTCTGCCGCGTAGCGCCCAGCCTGTCGCGCCGAAAAGCCTGAGACCTCGACGATGTCCCCGGCCAGGTACTGGAACAGGTCGAACCCATGGCTCGCCAGGTCGGCAAAGTAACCGCCACCGGCAATGGCCGGATCGGTGCGCCAATTGGTGGCGTCGGAGTCTGTTACGGCAGCGGGTTTGCACAAGGTCCAGGTCAGGTGGCGCAACTCACCGATACGGCCTTCCTGCAGCCAGGTGCGCACTTGCTGGAAGCGCGGCAAAGAACGCCGGTAGTAGGAGACAAACAGGTGCAGCCCGGCGCGCTCGAATGTGCGCTGCATCAACGCGCTCTGTTCAGCATTCAGCGACATCGGCTTTTCGACGCAACAATGTTTGCCCGCCGCGGCCACTCTCAGGGCGTACTCAAGGTGACTGTCGGGCGGAGTGGCGATGTAGACCGCATCCACCTCGGGGTCATCGATCAAGGCCTGGGCATCGGTATACCAACGGGCAATGCCATGGCGCGCCGCATAATCGCACACCGCCTCGGCACGCCGCCCCATCACGGCGACCAATGCCGAACCTGGCGCTTTATAGAAAGCCGGTCCACTCTTCAATTCAGTGACACTGCCACAGCCGATCATGCCCCAGCGTATGGTCTTCATCTAATGTCCTCGGTCGTATTCGTCAATTGGGCAGTATCCACATACAGGCCCTGGCGCGCCATAACCACTTAGCATGACAATTGCATTACACTTTTATGACATTCATCCGGCGCGGGGGCACATTCGATGAAAATTAGGGCGACCGTCATTTGCGAACGTGAGGGGCACATCCTCTTCGTACGCAAGGCCAGATCAAAATGGGCATTGCCCGGCGGGAAAGTAGAAGCGCACGAGCGCCCGGTAGGCGCGGCGGAACGCGAGCTGGAAGAAGAAACCGGTTTAAACGTGGACGGCTTGCTGTACCTGCAGGAGCTCAAGGCCCGCGACACCGTCCACCATGTGTTCGAGGCCTCGGTGGTCAATATCGACGAGGCGCGGCCGTGCAATGAGATTGTCGATTGCCAGTGGTACGCCTACAGCGCCGTGGACGAGCTGGATACCACAGACACTACCCGCCACATCGTCAAATCCTTCCTGCGGCGCCTCTGACGCGCTGGACGGCCCTTAACCTACCGCAGCAAACCCACGGCGCCCGGCCTTTATCTCGGTACGCAACTCACCAATCAGGTTAGAGATGGCACGGATGCTGTCCAGGCCTTCGGGTGATACGCGGGTCAGCAGCAAGTCGACACGACCGGACGCAGGCTCGAACACGCTGATGCGCAGCGAGCCGTCACTATTGAGGCAGCACTCACACGCAAGCGGCAGGAAGCCTGAGGCCATGATGCGGTTGAATTCGGTGATGGAAATCATGATCAGCCCCCCGTCCCTGGGTTCTACCCGATTGAGGTGATGCAAGCAGCATAGATAAGGTTTTGCCGGCCGCCGGACAATTAATGCAAAAGTGTTAGCCAGCCCTCACTTTAGTAGGGCGTCACCGGCCATGAACGACAGGCCGAGATTAAATCGCGGGCAAAAAAAATCCCAAGTAGCTGATGGAAACTTGGGATTTAAAAATGCATAAACCGTGGGAGGTGAACGCCCGGCTATAGTAGCGATTGTAAAAACATGTAACAAGATTATTTTAATCCTTTCGTCGGATTGAAAGCGTCGTAAGTCATTCAATAACCACATATTTTTTAAGGTAGAAGGCAGTAGTCGTGCTACTTTTTGGTGCAAGTAACGACAGTAAGTCCCTGTATAAAAAATGGTTATTAATCGGGCGTAGCGCTTTCAAGTAACTGTTCACTTAACTGCTTGCATGTTTCTTGAAGGGCCTCACGACTGGAAGCAGTGGCGCCCACCACGGCCTCCAGATGACGACACAGCGTCAGGCGTTCAGCCGCCTCTTCGCGCTGGCGGTCGACCTTGGCGTTGAGTTGAATGAAATAGAACCCCAGCAGCACGGCGATGCCCAGCACACCCACCGCGAGGTAGCGCAAGCCGTTGGACGATGGAGGCTCTGGGGCATTCATGGCCTTATGGCGCCCTGCTCTTTTCATAACGAACGTCATCACCATCGACCGGGCCCACGACGGACCAGCCCAGGCGCTGATAGAACCCATTGGCCCGGATTTCATCACGCCCATCAGTCACCAGGTAGAGCGTGTCGTGGTGCTCAAACAGGGCCGCCTCGGCCACCGCCATCAGTTGACGGCCCAGCCCAAGCTTCTCGTGCGATGGCAGCACGAACATTGCGAACACTTCACCTTCATCCAGGTCGACCATGGAAAACCCCGCCGCCTGGCCGTCCACTTCCGCGATCCAGCCGCAAGGTGCTGCGCGCAACGTATCGCTCAATACCTGCGGGGTAATCCCCAGGCCAGCCATCTGTTCAAGGCTCAGGTGGTTTTGCACCACCGAGGTGCGAATCGCGCACAGCGTGTCGACGTCATCAGGTGTCGCCGTTCGAATCAGCACTTGCATACCCGCCTCCATCAAGAAGTGCGCAATTGTATGCAAATACTCACACGGGGTTTGTCGTGGATTTGTAAAGGCCCCACGGCTGGTGCGGGGCTACGGATTACTTGCGCGCGACCTTGTAGCGCAGGCAATCCTGGTAAAAGCTTTGACGAATCGCCTCGGGCTTGAGCCTTGAGCGGCTGTCATAGGTCTGCTCGGTGATGCCCATGGCCATCATGCGCATCCACGACTTGCTGAACTTGAGGGTCTGGATCTTCTGCCGGGCCGCGTATAGCGAAACGCCGGATAACTTGAGTTCCTGGGCCCTGGCGGCCGTGCCTGCGCCCCAACTGCACATGTACTTGTCACCCTCGCGCAATTCCCTGGCCTGCGCGACAGTCGCGCCGCCGGCCAGGGAGCAGGCAATCAGCATCATTCCCACAGAGCGCATTTGCATCCTCACCTAACCACCTGAAAATAAAAGTGATTTTGGCGAGGATTTTGTTACAAAGGGGCCATTAAATTGCCTTACTGCGCAAAGCGACTCGCGGATGCTTCCTATCAAGGCTTGAGTTCGAACAGCGCCGGCATCGGTGGCCACTGCGAAGGCACTTTACGAAAGCGGCTGAACCCGGCTGCCTCAGCCATCTGGCGGGCACGCTTCTCGCCCATGAACGCCCCCAGCCCTGCCCCACCGTGGGACAGCGAACAGGTCATGCAATAGAGGGTGCTCTGCGGGTACATGACGCGCCCGAACAGGTTCATGTTCTCGTGCAGTTCCTCGGACAGGTTGAGCTCCACCATCAGGTAGGTACCGTCTTCGGCCGTGGCGGCGCGCAAATCCTTGAGCATCTGCTGAGGGTCGGTGGCATCGTGGATCACCACAAAGGTGGTCACGAAGTCGAATTGCTGGCCGCGCAAGGCATCGGAGTCGTTCACCTCGAATTGCACCCGGTCACCCACACCAGCCGCCTCGGCGTTGGCCCGCGCCAACTCGATGGAAGGCAGGTGGAAATCGCAGCCGACAATGCGCGCCTCGGGGTAGGCCTTGGCCATGGTGATCGCTGCAAGGCCCGCACCGCAGCCGAAATCCAGCACACTGCCGCCGGTCTTGAGCTTCTCTTCGACGCCGTCCAGGGATGGAATCCAGTGCTGGACCAGGTAGTGCTTGTACCAGGGCATGGTCATGCGCTCCATGCCTTTCCAGGTTTCCAGCGGGAACGCCTCTTCAGCGCAACCACCACCATGGCGGAAGGCCTCGATGACCTTGGGCGCCATGCTCACGAACGGCACGCTCAGCTGGATAATGCCACCGGCAAAATACGGCGAATCTTCATCGGCCAGCACCGGCACAAACTCGGCGGGCATTTGGTAACGGCGGGTTTGCGCGTCGTAGGTCACATAATTGCCGGTGGCCATGCTGCCCAGCCATTCGCGCAAGTAACGTGCGTTGTAGCCGGTCTTGTGCGCCAACTCTTCCAGGGTCACCGCCTGGCCGTCGGCCAAAGCCTTGAACAAACCGAGCTGGTCGCCGATGTAGAGCATGGCGCCGCGCAGCGTGTTGCCGTAATCCTCCATGATGCGCGCCGAAAATTGCTGGACCTTGGCTTTATCAACTTCCATAACGTTGGACATCTGTCGCTCCTTGATGAATATGCAAATCTGTTAAGGGATCAGTGGCCGGCGAGTTTGGCCAGCACGTTGTCAACGATGCGTTCGGACATGCCCAAGTGAGTACGGGGCTCGAACAGCCGGGCCAGGGCGCCATCATTCATGACAGCAAGCACCCGCGCATCGGCCTCGATTGCCTCGCGGATCGACACGTGATTGCGCTGGCTGGCCTGGGACACTTCGAAGATGATCTGGTAGGCGCTGCTCTTGCCCAGCTTGCGCGCCATTTCGAACACCACCGCTTCGGTGCAGATGGCATCGCCATAGGCCTGGGCGGTGCATTCCATTTTCTGCACATTCACGGTGAGCCCATCGATGGTCTCGGTCAGAATCGAGAGCGCCATCAGTGCATAGTGGGAAACGTCCGCGACCGCGCACCACTCCAACCGCGTACCGCGGTAATCGCGCTCATGCTCAAGAATCATCGCGTCCAGCGCGAGCATGACCTGGGCCTTGGCCAGCCGTGCCAACACCACCACCTGCTCGCAGCCTTCGGGGTTGCGTTTGTGCGGCATGGTGCTGCTGCCGATCTGCTGGTCGCTCCAGCCCACTTCCACTTCAGCGATTTCCCAACGATTGAGCGTACGGATTTCATCGGCTACGCGGGCCAACGAGGCGGTGACCATGGCCAGGGTGCTGACGAACTCCGCAACGCGGTCACGAGACACATGCCAGCCTGTCAGGGGCACTTGCAGCGACAAGCGCTGGGCAAAACGCTCCAGCATGGGCATGGCGTCCGGGCCGAACGCCGCCATGGTGCCGACTCCGCCGAACAGCTGCACCACCAGTACACGCTGGCGGGCTTCGGCCAAGCGCTGCCGGTGGCGCAACAGCTCATCGATCCAGCCGGCGACCTTCAGCCCGAAGGTGGTCGGCAAAGCGGGAATCGAGTGGGTCCTGGCGACCATCAGCGAGTCACGGTGCGCATCGGCCAGGGTCGACAACTTGCCCAGCAAAGTCTCCAGGGCCTGGTCCATCGCATCAAGCACATCGCGCATCTCCAGGGACTGGGCGGTGTCCTGGATGTCTTGGGTGGTAGCGCCGTAATGCACGTATTCACGGGCACTGGGGCTACAATTCTTTTGCAGGGCGCTCAGCAATGGCATCAGCGAATGCCCAGTGGCAGCCACGCCTTCGGCCAGTTGGCGCACATTGATGCCCGATAGCAACGCGGCCTTTTCGATCTCCAGGGCCGCCTCGCGCGGGATGATGTTGACATCGGCCTGGGCCATGGCCAGCGCAGCTTCCACGTCCAGCCAACGTTGCAGGCGACAATGACTGCAGAAGATCTTGCGGCTCTGCGGGCCGGCATAACCCGAACCGTGGGTTTTCGAATCGAGGATGTGGCTGTGTTCGTGGCGGCATTGCTCGCCGTCATGATCAAAGCCCGGGTGGTCCGAACGTGCGGTGCAAGACGCACGGGCTGTCGTTTCCAAAGTTTGCGCATCCATCACATACCCTCCGTAGCGTACAGGGACTGATTGGTATTGCCTTGGGTTGCCATCAGTGCTTCAGCGCCATCGCCTGAAGCGCGAGGTCGTGCTTTAGTTGCCACCAGATCGACCATTTCGGCCGCCAGCCCTGTGTAGGCCGTCGGGTCAAGCAAGTCATCGAGCATTTGCGCGCTGAAACAACCGCGCAGCCGAGGGTCGCCAAGCAGCGCGTCGCGAAAGCAAACGCCCGCGTCTTGGGCCTGCTGGGCGATGTCGTGCACCAGGTGATGGGCCGTCTGCTTGCCACACCGAGGCGCCAGCGCAAGCATCACGCGCTCCGACAGGATCAGCCCGCCCAGCAAGTCCAGGTTGCTGCGCATGCGCGCTTCACGCACCTGCAGCCCACCCAGCAGCAAGCCTTCCATACGAGCGAGCAACGCACCGGCGTAAATGAACAGCTCGGGTAAGGCCGCCCATTCGATGCGCCAGGTGGTGCCGTCACGCTCGTGCATCTGGAAAGCGGCGTCGGTCAGCGCAACCATCTGCGCACGCACCAGCCGTGACAGCGCGCTGATCAGATCCACCGTCGACGGGTTTTGCTTGTGGGGCATGGTGCTACTTCCCACTTGCCCTGCTCGCCGCCCCTCGCGCACTTCGTCGATCTCGGTGCGCTGCAGGTGGTAGATCTCATTGGCGACACGACCCAACGTCGCCGACGCCTGCACCAGCAACCACGCGGCTTCCAGAATGCGGTCGCGGGCGCTGTGCCAACTGCTCAACGGTGCCGACAGGCCGAGGCTTTCCAGGGTACGGCGCTGCACTTCCAAACCCTGTGGGCCAAGCCCGGCCAGGGTGCCCACGGCGCCGGTCAGGTTGCCGACCATCACCCGGGCGTAGGCTTCGTCAAAGCGTTCAAGGTGTCGATCAATCTCATCGACCCACACCGCCACCTTGTAGCCGAACGTGGTGGGCAGTGCGTGTTGACCATGGGTCCTGGCGACCATCGGCGTGTGCTTATGGCGCAGGGCGAGCGTGAGCAGATGCCCACGGATCCCGCGCAAGCGCTGCACCGCCAGGCCCCAGGCATCGCGGATTTGCAGGATCAGCCCGGTGTCGAGGATGTCCTGGGTGGTCACGCCGTAATGCACGTATTCGCCCAGCCCATCGGCGCATAACCCCTGCAATGCGCGCAGGGTCGGCACCAGGATGTGTCCGGTTTCCAGGCCTTCGCGCCCCAACGCGTCGAGGTCCAGCAGTTCCACGCTGGCTACCCGGGCAATCTCCCGGGCGGCCTCGTGGGGGATGAGGCCCATCTGCGCCTGGGTCGCCGCCAGCGCTGTTTCAACATCGAGCCACTTCTGCACCTGATTGGCATCAGAGAAGATCGCAGCAAATTCCGGGGACGAGTAAGCGCCCCCGTGGATACGGGATTCAGTGATATGACTTGGCATGTCGGGTTACTCGGGTTGTCCAGGGAGGGCTACTTCACGCGTTGTACTTCTTCCCAGACTGCATCGTAATAAGCCCGCTCCAGCCGGAAGTGCTCGGCCAAAGACGTCAGGAACGCATTCTGAAACCCGAGGTCCGGAATACGCCGTGAGATCAGCGCCCATTCACGCTTGGCCCGCGGCGGCACCAGGCTGATATGCACTTCGTAGTACTCCGCGTCATCCTGGCTCAAGCCCGCGTTGCGCAGGGCGTTGTACAGCTTGCCGTGGTTGCCCGGCACCACCAGTTCGGTGATGTAGAACACCGCCAGGCCCCAGCCGACATCGGGGTTGCGGAAACAGCGTGCGCGGTTGTTGAGGTAGGCGATTTCCTCGGGCATCGTCGAGAGCGCCTCGAAATCGGCATTCAGGCCCACGGCGGCAAGCAGCTTGGCTAACAGGCGGGGGTGGGAGCGCCGCTCGTCTTCTTCGCCCAACTCGCCGTAGAGATAACGCGCCAGGGCGGCCGCCTCATCCACGTCGGTCAGGTTGACCAGCAGGTCGGCGGCATCCCGGTACAGGCGGTACGTGCGGAACCACTGGTGACGCAAAAACACCTGCAGTTGCTCGCGAGAGGCTTTGCCTTCAAACACATACTGCGACATCGGATGGTTTTCCCGCGACTGCGCGGCAATCTGCTCTTCCAGGCGTTGCTGGAAACCGGCCTCGGACAAGGGGGATGCCAGGTCGGCTGACGGCATGAAACGCTCTTGTACGCTATAGACGGCATTGGCCAGCCAGCGCCGGGTCGAGGCGGTGGCCACGTCATCGCTCAGCGACAGGATGTACAGCAATTGCTGGCACTGCGCTGCATTCGCGGCGTCGCCACGTTGGCCGGTCTCGCACAGGGCGCGCAGCATATTGGCAGCAATTTCGATGCGATTGAACGTCGCGTCCGGCTTCAAGGCTTCCGCCAACAGACGGGCTTCGGCCGTGTGAATATTCTGCAATTGCGGCAGGGAAAAATTACGTGGGCTCATCATGTGCTCCATTATTTTTGTTTTCGGATCGCAGGTCGTTCAGGCAGACAGGCGTTGGGCCTGCATCTGCTGCCACAGGCTGTCGAAGTAGGCCTTGTTGATTTCGAAGTGGCGCTTGAGTGCGCGCATGAACGTGCGCTGAAAGCCCTCCTCGCTGGCGAACTTGGCAATCAGTGCCCACATTTCCTCGGTGTCGATCTCATCCTGGGTGCCATGCAAACGGTGGAATTCGCTGGGCTGCTCTGGAACGTCGAGGCGCTGCAACAGCTCGTAGATGCGCCGATGGTTGACGCAACTGACAGACTCCACCGCATACAGCAGCGCAAGGCCCCAGGCGACATCCGTGTGGCGCACACAGCGAATACGATTATTCAGGTAGGCCTTTTCCAGCGGATGCAGCGCGGGAAAGTCGATGGCCAGCGGAATATCGAAATACTCCATCAGATGGGCGAGCATCGCCGGGTGCGAACGCTCCGGTGTCTCAGCCCCTGCTTCGCCGTACAGGTTGCGGTAAAACACCGAGGCGTCCTCGATGGCTTCGAAGCGAAAGGCCAGTTCGGCCAGCAGGCTGTAGAAGTTGTAGGAACGGGTCCAGTGATGCTCCAGGAAGAAGCGCACATCCTGCACCGGCGGCGTACCTTGGAACAGGTGCACCGACATCGGGTGGTTGACCCGGCTGCGTGCGGCGATTTCAGCGTCGACCTGTTGACGGAACTCGTCCACCGGCAACGCGGTGAAGCCCGGCACGTCGGCGGCGAACTCATCTTCGACGCGGTAGACCTCGCTGGCCATCCAGCGCCGGGTCGGCTCGGTGCGCGGGTCACCTGGAATATGCAGTTGCAGCAGGGCTGACTGGTAGTGCGCGTAGGCGCCAGCGTCTCCCGCCAGGCCTTGCCGAGTCAGTGCGAGCAGCGCTTCCAGCGCGCGGGTGACCTGGGTGTAGTGGGCGCCGGGTTCCAAGGCATTCGTCATCAGCCGCGAGGCGGTGGTGAACAGATCGGAATCCGAGCGTTGTTGCAGGGTAGCAGTATCCATTGATAACCCCTGAATCTTGTTTTTGTGGTGGGACATACTCGGAAAAAAGCCTAAAGGTTCCCGTAGTGGCAAGGTCAACACCTGTAGGAAAATTCTTTCAAGGCTTAGCGATGGGAGGTGATGGCGTCAGGGCGGAGCCCCAATTAGCCGTTACCGCAGGAATGGATATGTACACGATCCAACTGTATCGGCTGTCAGGCCGTCTTCGCAGGCAAGCCAGCTCCCACAGTTAGATCGCGGTGCGTCAGTTAGATCAGCGTCGGCTGTCAGTCCGTCACGGGAGCAAGCTCACTCGCCACAGGTCCAGCGTCGCACCAAAGTTGTGTAGTTACCTATGGTCGTCGCCGGCGAGCCAGCGCCCACAGTTGGATCGGGGTGCTAGGTAGATAGGGTCGGTCATCAGACCAACGCCCTGCGCTCAAGCACAAAGCGCGGCAACTGATCCCCAGGCAGTGCCTTGCTGAAATACCAGCCCTGGATAAACAACTCAGGCCCGTTACTCAAAAAGGCCAATTGCTCAGCCGTCTCGACCCCTTCCACTACCACGCCCAGGTCCAGGGCCTCGCAGAAGCGCAACATACCGGTGAGCACCTGGGCGCCTTTAGGGTCGTGCTGGGCAACCACAAAACTGCGGTCGATCTTGATGAAATCCACAGGAAACTGATGCAGATAGCTCAACGCAGAAAACCCAGTGCCAAAATCATCCAGATAGACCTTGGCCCCCATGGCTTGCAACTTCTGGATGGTCTGGCGGGTGGCCGGGATGTCGCTGACCAGCGCGTCTTCGGTAATTTCCACTGAAACTTGCCCACGGGCCTGGCCAAGAATTTCCACCAGGCGGTCGCCATAGGCGGCGTCCTTTAGTGTGGTACTGGAAATATTGATGGTCATCGGCAGTTCAAAACCCATCTTCTGCCATTTCTGATACTGGCGCACGGCCTGGGATGCCACCCACACATCCACGTCCGGCATCAGCCTGGCGTGCGCCAGCCATTGCAGGAACTCCCACGGCGAATGCACCGTGCCCTGGCTGTCCCGGGCGCGCATCAGCGCCTCGCACCCGGTGCACAAACCGGTGCGGGTGGAGACCTGGGGTTGAAACTCAAGATAGAACTCGTAATCGCTGATCTGCTGGATGCGGTTCAACTCAGCCGCCTGGCGGGCCAATGTCTGGTGGGTGGCCAGCACCGGGTCGAACTCTAGCAGACGGCCTTTTTCCTCAAGGCCGCGAAAGGTCATGTCCAAAGATTTGAGATACACCGTGCCGCCATCGCTGGACTGGCGATGAATCGCTCTCACGTAGGGCGCATACACCAGCGTCCCGGCCCCCAGCAGAACGATCTGCAACACCACCGCCGCCACGTCGCCGTGGGTGCTGAGGTATGCATTGAGCAGCACCGGGGCGGTAAACGGCACGCTGGCCACCGCCGGCGACACCCAGCCCAGTTGTACCACCATCAAAGCCACCATCGCGTTGAACGCCGGTACCAGTAGAAACGGTATAAACAGGCGCGGGTTGAGGATGATCGGCAAACCGAACAACAGCACCTCGCTCACATTGAATAACGACAACGGCAAACTCGCTACCGCCAGCAAGCGCATGGACTGGCTTTTGGAAAACAGCAGGATCGCCAGCAGCAGGCATAAGGTTGCCCCCGAACCACCGATAAACGCAAAACTGCCCAGCAAGCCGTTATTGAGCAAGTACAGCACCGGCTCCCCCGCCGCCAACGCTGCGCCATTGAGCGCCACGGCCTGGTCCAGGGCATCGAATAGCGGCTGCATGGCATACACGCCGTGAATGCCGAAGAACCACAGCAGCGAATTCATCAGTGTCACAAACAACCCGCTGCCGTAAGGCGTCTGCAACGCATCAAGCACCTGCGGCCCCTGGATTTGCGCCACATGGGGGATCAACAGCAGCAACGACAACACCGTCACCAACGACAAGGCCGTGAGTGCGCCGGGTATCACCATGTTGATGGTGCCCTTGAGGTTATGGCCGACCAGGTCTTGGTTGACCAGGCGTGTCCAGCGAAAGCGGTGCAGCCAGGCAATGGCAGGCACATTGATCAAGGGCGAAGCAATGGCAATAAACAGCAGGAACGTGGCCGAAGCACGCGGGTAATCACGCAGCACGAAGGTGGCGACCACCACATGGGCCAGGCACAGGAAGGCAACCGGCAGCTGTGGCAGACGGTGTTGAATCGCCAACATATAACCGATGGAGGCCGCGACCAGCAGTGGGATCACCGAACTGATCTGTTTATGCAACCCCGCCAGGAAACTCACCACTTGGGGATCGAACCCCAGCGCCAGGGCGCATTCGGACAGAATCAGGAAGCCGGCGGACACCAACAGGCACGGCAGAATCCACAGCAGCCCCTCACGAATCGCACGCAACGACTCCGTGCTGGCCAGGACCGCCAGGCGCTGGGTCAGGAAAAGTTTGAACAGGGTGTGCGCCATGGGCCGTCCTCTGCCTGTCACCGACTGCCGCTGAAGATCAGCGGCCGGAAACACCGCTAACGCTACACGCCCTGATAGCCGAAGCGAAAGCCTTTATCCCCGCCCCAGCCCGGCTTTTTACCAGT
The DNA here is from genome assembly GCF_049897065.1 of Pseudomonas sp. DWP2-2. Classification (NCBI taxonomy): domain Bacteria; kingdom Pseudomonadati; phylum Pseudomonadota; class Gammaproteobacteria; order Pseudomonadales; family Pseudomonadaceae; genus Pseudomonas; species Pseudomonas sp. DWP2-2. The sequence continues at coordinate 100,917 of NZ_JAFCVN010000001.1, forward strand.
GAATGCCTGGCTGCTAGACTAAATCCCTACAGATTTATCGAACTTTCTGACTTGAATCATCCCCTAAGGCTGTCTGAGTCGGTATCATCCGCACGGTTTGTGCGTGTTAAACGATGTTACAACCTGTCTGATAATGGGTACGCACTCAGGGAATCTTGCCTGGAACGACAACAGGCCAAAGGAGAGAACCTCACTATGCAAGACAAGCGCTCAAGTAACATGCGTCCTCTATTCGTCACCATTGTGCTGTGGTTGTGCAGCGTGGTGTTGCTGTTTGTGATCAAGAACGTCATTGAATTGTTTACCGGGCCTGTGGCTGAAACCTGGGTAGACCTGACGCTGGTGCTGATCGCCTATCTGATGTTTTTCTTGCTGGCGCCGTTGCAGAACTGGATGCGACGCAGGTCGCGCAAGCGTGCCCGCCATCACCTCAACGCACGCACGTCCGATAGCAGCTCTCATCCTTCTCGTTAAGGTGTCTATCTGTGTCGACGCCTAACGATACTTATCAGCTTGCACTGGACAGATTTCTGCGCGAACAACCGCAGGTCGCTGCCGAGCTGGACAGTCTTAACCCGCTGGTAGCCCAGGCCAGGGGCGAAACCCTGGCGCAGTATCGCGCTGAACGCCTGCATGAGGCTTTCGAGGCACACGCTGAACAGCAACAGCTGTTCGCCTGGGAATTGACCCTCAAGCTGACGGCCGATTCCACCGAAGTCTTCGAGGCCCAGCGCCGTGAAGTGCATAAAGAAGTCGCACAGATGGCGGGCATGGACTGGCTGGAGTACTGCCAGTTGCACGGCTTGGCCGTTTGACCTCTTCCCTACAAGCGCCAGCGTGGCCGGTTGCGCCCCATGACTTGGCGCAACTCGGCGACCGTTATGCTTCGGTGCTGCGGGTCCACCGCGAGCGCAGCCTGTAACGCCGCCCAGCAATGCCTGGGCAACTGCGCAGGCCGGGACAGCCGGTCCATTGCGCAACGTTCGCCAACGCGCTTGCCATGGGCCAGTTCGTATAGGATGCAGGCCACGCCGTACAAGTCGGCGGCCGCGGTCAACGCCCCGCCGGCCAACAGTTCCGGGGCTGCGTAGGCAGGTGTCCAGGCATTGAAACGACTGCGGCTGACACTCGGCAAACCCACCCCAGCCTGCCCGGCGGCATGGCCCAGCCCAAAGTCGAACAAGCGCACGCCCTCCTCGCCCACCATGACATTGGCTGGTTTGACGTCACCGTGCAGCACGTTTTGCTGGTGGGTGTAGACCAAGGCATCCAGCAACTGCACGGCGATGGGTTGCAGTTCGCGCCAGGGCAACCCATAAGGGCATTCCAGCAGCAGACGGTCCAGGGTCAGCCCCTGCAACAACTCCATGGTGAAGAACGCGACCTGGCTGTGTGTGTCGACTTCGAACGAGAACGTCCGTACCACGCGGTCGTGCCGAAGGCTGCGGGTCAACGCAAACTCGTTGTACAACAACACATGCGCATCGGGACATTGGGAAATGGATTCGTCCACCAGCTTGAGCGCCACGTTCGAACAGCGCTCGCCTAATTGCTCGTGCAGCAGGTCGCGCGCACGGTACACAACGCCCATACCCCCTCTGCCCAAGACATGCTCAAGGTGATAACGCCCAACCAGCAGACGCAAGGCTTGTGGCGACGCGCTCAAGGCTGCACGACAACCGCGGTCAGGTCATCATGTACCGGCCTGCGCAACGCCCCTGCAAATAGCCGTTCCACTGCCTGCTGGGGCGTTTGCATACTCAACGCTCGTCCCAGGTCCACATGGCTGAGGGCCTGATACAAACCATCACTGCATAATAAAAATACATCCCCTGGGCGGGTACTGAGTTCCAATGCCTCAAGGTGCAACCGCGAACCCGCGCCCACGGCTCGGGTCAAGGCCCTGGCATCGGGGTAGGCCTGGGCTTGCGCGGCACTGAGGTGACGCTCGTCCATGAGCCGCTGCAGCAACGAATGGTCCTTCGACAATTGGTAGAGACTCTGCCCGCGCCATAGATAGCAGCGACTGTCTCCCGCCCAGAGACAAGCCGCCCGGCCTTTCTCCAGCAGCAGTGCAACTACGGTACTGCCCATCGTCGCGTCAGCAGGTGCACCAGGTTCTATCCATGCACGCCTCAACCCTTGGTTGACGCCCTGCAAACAACTGCGAACGGCCTGGATACGCTGATCGAGGTTGCCCTGAGCCGACACGGCTGCCAACTGCCTGATTACCCATTGGCTGGCGAAATCCCCGTTGCGATACCCGCCCATGCCATCCGCAACCGCCCAGCAGCTGCGGCGCGGGTCGTCCAGGAATGCATCCTCGTTGCGCAGCCGCGCCTGCCCCTGCTGTGTACGACCAGCGCTGCGCCAGGGGGCTGCCATCTTCACAGTTGCTCCGGCAAGCGAAAGGTGCGCCACGTATCCACATCAAACGGGACAGGCGTGCGTTGGCTGGTCAGCAGGTAATTGACGCGCAGGCCGGCGAGGTCTGCCTTGAAAACCTGAGCATTTTGCCCACTGGCGGGTTCTCTCTGCAGCTGGTCCAGAAACCGGAACAGTGACCAAGCCCCTGTGTTCTTCTCGATTCCCAAGGGTCGCTGCTCGGTGCCTTTCTCCAGGACGAGACTGCTGCGCCCATTGTCTGCATCGGTGGGCCAACGGAACGCCACGGGCACGATGGGACCGTGGCGATATTCCAATTGCTGGTCACCCACGCGCAGAATCGCACGACTGATCGATGGGTCCAGGCTGTAGGGCGCCACGGTAAACCGCACAGATAACTCCTCCGTGTCCTCGGTAAAAAAACCGCGGCGTATGGCCTGGGTTTTTGTCAATTGCTCCAACAGCGAACGCGAAACCGGCAAGCTCTGGCCATCCAGCCCACGCAATCGGTAGCGAGTGCCGTCGACACTGATGAAAGGCCGCAGGTAGTTCTCATAAAAGCGCGCCATCACCCCTCGTGGCTTGAAGAACTCCTGAAAATCATGAAGGGCTACGTCATTGCTCGCGTTGGCATGGAACGGGTAACGTCGTCCAATTGCCTTGGCGTAAGGGCTACGCACATCGCTCTGATAGCGTTGGTTGACGTGCACATAGGCCTGCTCCAGCAAATGCCGCCAACTCTCGTCGGCCAGGCCCTCAAGCCAGCCGGCAACGGGTAGCGGCAGACGCGCAGCGGCATCACGCAGGCTACCCAGCACATCCTGCTGCCCCTCCATACGCTGCCGGGCACGCAGGAAGGCTGCCTGCTCGGGTGCGCTGTCACGGTTCAATGCCGTCAGTTGCAAGTGCAGTTCATCCAACTGACGCAAAGCCTGGGTCAACTCTGCTCCGGGGTTGTTCTGCTCATCCAGCAATTGATGCAAAGGCTCGAATTTTTGTTGCAACGCCCGCCGCGCAGCATCAGCAAAAGCCACTGGCCCAGCCACCAGCGCCGCCTTGGCCACGTCTGCGGGATGTTGCACTACTTTATCGAGCAGCTCATGACCTGGCAGCAAACGCGTGTTTTCACGCAGCTGTTGCAACAACCTAATCAAAGGGGACTGGGCCGAAGTCAGGCTCATGAGTTGCTCGGCGTCCTGGCGTAGGCTGTCGGTCTCTTGCAGCGTGATACGGCCGAGAACATCGCTCCAGGCATCGGCATATTCACTGAAATAGCGCTGTTGCAATTGCGCCATCAGCCGACTCAAATCTTGATGGCCCAGGTCGGCACCCTCACCGAGCACCCAGTTATCCCGGGCAATGGTGTCAACCAACCGTGGGCCCTGCGTCTCAAAGTACTGCAGATACCTTTTGGTATAGAAACCCGGTACGGAGGGGGCGATACCAGCGAATACATTGCCCTCGGCCAAGCGCAAGGGTTCCAGGTCGCGAGCTTGTTCGCGCAGTACCCGATACACCACGTCGGCCAATGACTCGCCCCTCAGTGCTTCGCGAGCCTGAGCCACCCGTTCCTCGTTGAGCGGCCCGACAAACGGGCGCTCAAGCAGCCGCGCAAAGTGATCAGTCAGGCGCTTCTGTGTCGACATGTCCCCGGCAAAACGCTCCGACCAGAGGCTCGCCATATGTTGTGCCAGCCAAGCAGTCTCACGGCGCTCGCGCAAGTTGAGCATCAAATACGCGCGCAGATTGACCAATAGCCGGTCCCGATCTCCCAGGCTGGCATATACCTGCTCGTCCAGTTGGGCGGTTATCCAACGCAGCAATTGCTGGTGCAGTGCCTGCTCATAGGCGTGTTCGACACTGGGCCGACTCAGCTCGCCCTGATACAGCCCAACGTGCTCGACCAGGCGCACATCTGCCGACCTGGGAAAAACCCGGGTCGCCGCCAGCCGCGTATCCAACAGCGCCAACAGCGCCGTGCTGTCATCGCTGGCTTGCGAGCCAAGCGGCGGGAGAGCTACCAGTGCCGCCAACTGCGCCAGTCGTTGATGGTTGACGGCATAACTGTGCCACCACAGCCCGCCGACACCGCCAATAACCAAGGCTACGGCCATCGCTTGCAACCCCTGGCGCCAACGGATTCGCTGTCGTTCCTCGGCCTGCAAGCCAGCGAGGTCGGCTTCGGCAAAGATTGCCTGGCTGAACAGGCCCTGCACAAATCGCGGGTGCCGGCCATCGGCGCAGGTCAGGAAAATCCCTCGCAGACCATTGATGGGTTGGTAGCGATGAGAGGAAAACGCCATTTCAGCGAACAGATTCACGCGTTCACCTATTCGTGCCACCTGCTGGGGGAATCCCAGCATCAGCCCCCGGCGCTCGACATTGCGCTCCTGGTGCAATCGCCCGATCAGCTCACTATTCAAGCGCTGTAACAATCGCTCGACGGCCCGGCGAACCTGCGTAGTGTCAGTATCCTCGACATGGGCGTCCAAGTGCTGCCCAAGCAAGCTGTCAGCACTCTCTGCGTGGGGCAGGTCGAAGAACTCAGCGAATCCCGACAACCGATCGGCCTGGGTCAAAACCAGGTAGATCGGCACATCCACATGCAACGTCTGCTGAATCTCCTGCAAACGTGAGTGCACACGGCGTGCGTGATGATCCAGGTCGTACTCGTTGATGCTCAACAACGTGTCGACCGACAGCGTCACCACTACACCATTCAGCGGACGCACTCGGCGCCGCCATCTGAGCAGATTGAGCAGGGTTGCCCAACCTGCGGCATCCACTGAGCTGTCAGGCTGGGTAAGGTAGCGCCCCGGCGTGTCGACGAGTATGCCTGCGGCGGCAAAGTACCATTCACAATGAGTGCTACTGCCCATTGGTCGCCCTTGGGCAGGGTCGAGCGCCAACGGCAAGCCGGCGGCAGCCAGTAACTGCGTTTTGCCACTGCCCGGCTCGCCGATCAACAGGTACCACGGCAGATCATGGCGCCACCGTGCGTTATGCACGCCATAATGGCTGGATGTTTTCAGCAGATGCACAGCGTTTTTGAATCGAACGCTTACCTGACGGCGCTCATCCTCGACCCACTTCAACGGCTGCTCACGCGGGGGCCTTTGGCGCCTGGTAGCACTACCAGTATCCGTAAGCGCTATCACCAGCCCCCACAGTAAAAACACGATGCTGATGGTAAGCAGGCGAGCAGTCGTCCCCTGCCAGATACGATAGTCATCCACTGCCAACAGCGGCCCTAAAAACCACACGAGTGCCGCACAGGAAAGCGCCAGCAGAAGGCTCCAAACCCAAACCCTGCCCAGCACGGCGCCCATCCTCTTGAAGAATGCGCTCATTCATTGCTCCAGCGTTTACAAGGGCGTACGAATCAGGTCCGACGCCGAGAATTGAAGGGGTTGCAGTGCATTCGATCGTTCCTTGCTCAGTACCCAGGCAAATCCTGTATACAGAGCCAACAAACAGCTCAGGGTGAATGCCACACACCAGGTGACGGGAATGACACGGATCCGCTTGTGCGGGTCCTTCCCCTGTATGGCAGGCAGTAGCGGCGCCTTCAGCGGTTCCCCACGTACATGCCTGATCTGGCGATACAAGGCATCACGAACAGCCTCAAGTTGTGACGCGCCCCGCTCCATGACCCGGTATTTGCCCTCGAACCCCAAAGATAGACACAGGTACAAAAGCTCCAGCATCGCCAGGTGTTTGAGGGGGTCGCGCGACAGCCGCTCCAGCAGTTGGAAAACTTTTTCGCCCCCGAAGGTTTCGTTATGAAAGCGGCTCAACAGGCTCTTTTTCGACCACTCGCTCTGCGCCCCCCACGGAGTTATCAAGACCGCCTCGTCAATCACACTGCACAACACATAACGCGCCGATATTATCTGGCTGCTTTCCACGCCGCCCTGCAAAGCGTGGGTTTCAAATTGATTGACAGCCAACGACAACCGCTCGTTGAGCGTGTCCCAACTTTCACGGCCAGAGCAGCGCCTGAGCCCTACAACCTCGGACAATACCGCCCAGGCTGCGTCGACTATAGGGTTGAGCCCAACCTGGAAGCTTTGCGTATCGAGCCTGAGGCCGGCGTAGATCATCCGATCTTCCAACTGCTCATAACGCGGCGGCGACGGGAAGTCCGTTAATGGTCCTTGGGCAGGCCCATGACTTTCCCGGTCAAGCAAGACGGTTTTTTCATCTTGAGTGCATTCACTTTCCATGGCGTTCAATTCCTGATGGCCCAGAAGTCAAGTTCAAGCCCGGTGAACTCACCTCCTACGTGGAAAGCGAAACCACCTGACTGCTCCAGTTGTGCGATATCACGAGCGCTCATATCGAGCATGAAGTAGGTCTTGCCGGCGTGAAATGGAATCTGTCGCGGCGCCACTGGCAACGACGTGACCTTGATACCGGCCAAGTGCAGGTTGACCAATTCACGTATGCGCTCAACCGGCGCGACTTTCAGGTGTGCCGGCAGACGCTGGCGCAGTTCCTGCGCCTCACACTGCGCAGTGGCCGCCAAAATGAAGGTGGCCGTACCAAGCAATTTCAACTCGCTGACTGGGCATACCAGGACGCCATATTGGCGCGGCTGCAAAGCCAACTTGATCGCCTGTTGCTCCAACACCACAGACAGCACCAAGCGCACCTGCTCCATCAGCCCATGAAAACTGGCGCCCTGATCACCGTGTTGGTAATGAACGTTCAACTGCGCACGCTTACTGTCACTGGCGAACGTTGATAACTCACCGAGCAGGGACACCAGCGCACGGAACACTGCTTCGGGCCGCACCCGAGCCTGGCTCAGGCAGTGGCGCAGCTCCAGCTCGGTACGATTGATTACTTGCAGCATCAGGAAGTCAGCGATTTGTGTGCCTGCGGTCGTGCTCTCGCCACGAATACGTGCAGCGATGGCATCGCCCCTGCTGACAAGCAGGCCGATCACCTCCTTGAGACACGACGCCACGTACCCATGCTCCTGCACGAAAATGAACGTAGGGATGAACGTTGTATCCAGGTTCACTCCCCCCTCGTCGGTGGCGTCCAGTACCTGGGCGATCTTGAGTTTGACGAAGTGCTCGTCATGCGGGTGTTCGCCCAACAGAAGACGTAAGTCGGGACGTGCGCAGTTGATCCGGCAACGCGTATCCACACCCGCATTGGCATCTCCCACTTCCACTTCGCAGCTGACGTAGCGTGCCAGCACATCACTCTGTCCTGGCTGGCGAACTTCAAGGTGACTGCCACTGGCCAACGGGAGCGCCAGGAAAACGCCTTGTCTGCCCGTGTCGGTGGGTACCTGCAACACCAGAGGTTCCATGCCGGGGCTCAACTCAAACAGGCTACCGTCCGGCAAAACGCCGCTGGCCTGGTTGACCACCAGCTTGCCCAGCTTGAGGTACTGCAAATTGAGTTCCAGCGTGAGCAAGCCCCAGGTATCACTGCCCAACAAGCGCGTCTGGGTGAGTTGTTGATGATAATAACGGTCGTTGTGCTGCAAGTGCTGTGGCCGCAACAGCATGCCTTCTTGCCAGATAACTTTCTGAGCCTGCATGTCACTGCGCCTCCAGGCCGGCGAGTGAGCCAGCAACGCGTATACCGGTCTGATCCAATACCAGATCAGCACGGTTACGTTGTTGCACGGTCAGCGGGATCAGTAGCCGCCACTGGACATTGGGCAGGTCTCGATAAGCCGCCAGCACCCCCACGAAACGACTGTCAGGTCCGATACGAAGCTTGAGCCCCAGGCGGTCCCCAGGGCGCAATTCAAGTTCGTCGCTGTTTACCCAGTCCTTGGACAGCGTCTGCTGCGCATTGCCATACAGACCGAAGAAGTCGGCATGTTCAAAAGCGACGCCCTGGCGCAGTTCAATCAACTGCACCACAACTGGCGAGGGGCGGCCATGCAGATCCGGGTTGACGAGTTCACTGGCGGTCAGCGCCATGTCTAGCTTGGTCAGCTTAGAAAAAGGCGAGGCGGCGCTGCAACCTGTCAATAGCCCGAACATGAGCAACAGCAAAGCAAGGGTGACTCGGTACATGAGCATTATCCTGGAAAATCAATATGCAGGCTGGAGATCAGGCGCACCTGCTCCTCATAGGCCTTGGCGAAGTCGCCCCCCAAAGGACGATCACTCAATCGCTCTTGCGCCACCAGACGCTGGTAATGACGCTGGTACGCACGCCAATGCCCACCATCCGAGAAAAACCCGACCGACTTGCCCGAGGACTCGAAGCATCCCAACAGATAGCTGGGCTCAAAGGCCGCACGGGCGTTGCGCAAGGTGCTTCGACAGGCGGCCAACAGTGCGACCTGATGCGCTTGCAGTTCCCGGTGAGCCTGGGTGATAGCCCGTACAGCGGGCATCTGGCCTAACGCACTTATATCCAACATCGCAGCTACCGCAGCATCGATGTCGCTACACGCTTTCAAGGGATTAAGGCCCACACCATGGCTGCCGAACGGCGCTGTATCCAACTCGTTATTCAATTCGTCACGGGTGCGCAAACTTTGTTGCAACCCTTCGATCGTCAGGCGAAATAAGCGCGCCACCTTGATCGCCAGTGCTTGCCGACCCGGTTGATCGAGCGTATTCAGGTCCAGGCCCAAGGCTGCTGCAAATTGTGGCCAGAACTCGTCATCAGTCGGCACAGTCATCGCTGCCTGTACCGTAGCAACCTCTACCGCGGGTTCTTCCCGACGTGGGAAGACCACGTGCTCCCGGTCAGCCCCGTAGCGATCCGTCCACACTTGCTGCTCATCGGCGGACTCGTTCAATGCCTCCAGATCCTGCGAAAAGGCATGCATACGGCAATCAAGGTCCAACTGATGCGAAGGGCCCAGCGAAAGGAAGGCGTCTTCAGGGATCATTACTGCCGAGGCGGCCAGCAGGCCGCCAGCAGGTTGCGGTGGCTCCAGCAAGCGCGCACGTATCGCCAACGCTCCCAGCTCGAACACTTCGCCATCACTGATCAATCGCGCGTGCCCCTTGCGCAGGCGCTCATGACTCCCTGCCACCCTGATTCCGTTGCGGCTGATATCCGTGAGGAAATAGCGGCCCTCGCGGTAGGCGACCAGTCCATGGTGGCTGGAGAGCACGCGGCTGGCGTCAGGTATTACCCAATCACATTCCGAGCCGCGGCCGATCACGCCACCACTCACGTCAAACACTTTGCGGACCAGGGGCACGTTCTTTTCGCTCTCGGGCGCGCAGATCTCAAACACAAGCTGCATCTTCATGACCCTCCATTCAGCGGCCACGAGTGATCGCCTGTGGGTCACCCACAGGATGGTACTCAGCGTCATCGAATACATAGTTGGCGTTACAGCCACCCAGCAAAAACAGTACAAGCACGACGATGTGCCATGGACGATCAGGCATCGGCTTTCTCCCATAGTGAAAATAAGGTGCGTCATTCAGCGTTCTTCCCTGGCATCGCCAAAGGGAATGTTCAAGCGGGCAAGACGGTAGAGCAGCGTACGCCGGGCAACCCCTAGCTCCCGTGCCGTACGGGTGCGATTACCGCGATTCTTGTGCAGGCAATCGAGCAAAAACGTGCGCTCCACTCGTTCCATGCGCTGGCGCAGGGTCGCTTCATCGGTAGCGGCTGGCGTCAGTGTCATTGGCAGCGCCAGATGCTCCGGTCGGATCACGCTGTCGTCACACAACAGCACGGCGCGCTCCACCAGGCATTTGAGCTCGCGTATGTTGCCGGGGAAGCTGTGGCTGGAAAGTTGATCAAGGGCGGTATTCGACCAATCGACAGGTGACTTTTTCAGCGCTTCGCAAACCTTGTCCGTGAAATAGCGCGCCAGTTGCTGTACATCGCCGTCTCGCTCGCGCAGGGCCGGTAGAGTGATGGGGAACTGAGCAAGCCGATAATAGAGATCCTCGCGAAAGCGCCCCTCGGCAACCATCGCCGCGAGGTCGCGATGGGTGGCAGCAATGATGCGGACATCAACCTTATGGGCTGCACTGGCGCCCAGTGGGCGAACCTCGCCCTCCTGCAATACCCGCAGCAACTTGGCTTGCAGTGACAGCGGCATATCGCCGATCTCATCCAGCAGCAACGTACCGCCATGCGCAGCGTCGAACAGCCCCGCGTGATTGCGCTCGGCGCCAGTGAACGCGCCTTTTCGGTAGCCGAACAGTTCGCTTTCAAGCAACCCTTCCGGGAACGCTGCGCAGTTCTGCACGACAAAGGCCTTGGCCTTGCGCGGCCCGGCGGCATGGATGGCACGGGCCACCACTTCCTTGCCAGTGCCGGTCTCACCGTGCAGCAGCACGGTATAAGACGTGTGCAGCACTTTACTGATCAGCCGGCACGCCTGCTCCATTGCCGCACTGGTGCCAATCAAGCCATATGTTCCAGCCAACGGTTTGTCGCATCTGCGCTTTGTGCCAACGATGGGCTGGATATCGCGCAGTGCGAGTAACTGATTCAAGGCGAAGCTGCCCAAATGCCCCAAGGATGAGGCGTAGCCTCGCAACTGGACCGACTGCTGGCGGGCGAAGACCAGCACACCGGTCATACGTTTGCATCGGCTGAGCAGCGGCACGATCAATAGCGCACGCCAGGGTATCGCCATTGCCGGGAGGAAGCGGGTGTCATACCCACTGTCTTGCACATCCTCCAGACTCAGGACGGAGCCCTGGTTCAAGGTTGCGTGCAGCAGCCCTTGGTGGGACTGATCGGGACACGCAGGCGCAACGGAGAGCGATGGTATCTGGGCCATATGTTGAGCGGTCAGTTCAAGCCGGCCGGTCACTTCGTCCAGCAGATACAATTGGCTGAGCTCACACTGGCTCAGCCGTGCCGCCCCGGTAACGCATCCTTCAAGTAACGAATGTTCATCGCGCTCGAACCCCAAGCGTGTGAAACAGGCAGACAGCGCGTCGACATAAACCAGCGGGTCGGCCTCTTTACCAAGCAGGTTATCGGTCATGGGCTGCACTCGTCGAAACACGCCAGGGCCAGCACTGTGTCGGTCTTGCCGACAGCGCGCCGATCAGTTGTTGCAGGTCCGCATTAGTCATGGTCATTAATCCCTGATGAATTGTGGGTCAGCGTGACCACGCCATCGGCCTGTTCATGCGCCAGCCAAGTGGTCCAGCCCAGGCGGCAAACTGAGTTCTCACCAATATGCAAGGCCTTGATCTGGCCCTGCGCCAACATCAGGCTCAGGTCGTAGTCCAAGGGGTCCCGCAGGGTCAGGCGCACCAGCGAACGCAGTGGTTGGTAGGCACTTCCGGTGGGCAGAAAATCGTGGAAACGCTCCCAGCACAGCGCCCGGACATGCACCCTGAACTTGCCACTGCGGTCAGCGATGCGGTGCCCCAGAACCAGGTCATCGCCAAGAGCACTATTGGCCCGCCCCAGATGATTGCGCTGCGTCTGGCAGACCTCGACCGTACGTGCAACCCATTGCTCTAGAAACAACGCCTCGTGCATGAAGTAGTAACGCAGGACCGACTCGATCAACGCCGCCGAATGCACCCGTAAACTCAGCAAGCCAAGGTAAGGCAGCAAGCGCTTGCAATCGACTTGGCAAACGCCCCGTATCGCAGCTGCGCCCAGCCCTATCAAGGCAAACATCTGCTCGGAAAACCTATCGTTGGCACCTGCCCGGAAACACGCCCGATAGCGGTACTTGCGCCAGATCGGCAGCATCAGCCGGTGCAGCCGATGGTGGAACAGGTCGAGGAAATCCCGAGTCGGGTTGCCACCCGAGCGCTCGGCGAATGCCTGCTCACCATAAAACGCGGGCAGTGGTGACCCCGCACCGAATAACCCCAACACATTCAGACGCAGGCGTGCGCGCAATTGGCCCTGTTCCATAAAGAACTCCACCCGGTCAATATCGTGCGCGGCAAACCCGAGACCAGGGTTGGCCTGGAACTCCAACTGGTCGTACAGCGCGTCGTCATCTAAAAGCGGATGGGCCTCGCGCAAATGCTCGATAACCTGCAGAACCGCCTGAAACAACGTGAACTCACGGATAACGCGACAAAGTTGAGTCAGAGCTGGGGTTGCTGTCCCATCTGGGATGGCCATAGATACACGTCTCCTTGTGTGCTGATGACCCGCAACTCGTGATACGAATTGAGGCTGGCATAAAGCGCAAAAAACTCATTTAGAACGCAAGCGAATACAAACAGGTCGCCCTGGCCAACAAAGCCCTGGGAATCGACCGTCAGATCGATCCGCACGCCTCGGATGGGCAGCCCGCGGTGCAGGCGATCCACTGGCTCTTGGCGGATGGAGAGCAAGGCGCCCAGTCTTTTCTGGCTGACCTTCAGGGCCTGGCGATCGTAATAACGCGACAAATCGTAGGACTCCAGAATCACTTTCAAGGCATTGATATCGGTCAACGACAAATAGTTGAGCGACATGTTGCTGATGAGCTTCCACAGATAGTCTTGGTCCAGTGGTGGTGCGAAGCTCGCCGTTGGCGCGGTGATGTTGCGGAACGTCAACGACTCCGGCGTCTGCTCACCGGGCAGATTGATATCACCCGCACGCAGTTGGCGCGGCAGGTTGCAATTAGTACAGGTCAGTTCGACCGACAAGGTTTCATGGCCCCGTTCGCGGCGGTTGCCAAACCCCATCCAGGTATCGAGCCCGGCATGTTGAACCGACGAGCGTTGGCGAATGCTGTAGCTGGGCGGTGCCGCCAGGGGCTCAGTGTCGCAGTCATGCTCAAACGACTCGAACGGCACGTAGGTTTGATAGCCCAAGCCACCGGGGCGCCACCCAGTGACCTGATCCACGGAAAAGACGCTGGCATTACCCGGCGTATATTCCCCGGGCACCAAGAGGTACTCATCCTGCTTTCCATCCAGGCGAATAGGAATCGCATCCTGCTTGAACAGGTTGACGATGGGCGTGCAATACAACTTTATGTTGTCCAGGGTGGGACGCTGAGGTTCACGGCCGTAAGTGCGATGTTCAAAGCGCATTACCATGCCATGCGCCTGCCGGAGCAGCTCGTGAGACAGCGTGTGCAGCACACTCAGACCTTCAACGTCGACAAACAGGTACTTCTCGGGAAAAGCAAAGTACTCCTGCAGGTGTCGATAACCCCCCAGGGCATTCTGCGGATAAGGAATCAACGCCTGCTCCTTGGAGAATCCCACCGGCCGAACCTGGTCAGCAGCAAGCCGTAGCATCACGGGCATGCCATCGCTGGCGATGATCGGCATACCGTCGTGATCCAGTAACAGCAGGCAGATCCCATCGAGATGACGCAACAGGTTCAGATACAGGCCCTGACTGACATAAGGATCTCCGGCCAGGTGCAAGCGCAGTGAATCAAATGCCAACTCGCTGAAGTTACCTGCGACACTCATGCTCAGGTGCAAATCCAGACGGGCCCCTTCGCCCTGGCTCCGGTATTCCAGGCCACTGAGTTGCAGGGGCATGACATCGGTGGCGTAACATGTACGGAACCGGCAACGCTCGCCGTGGATGGTGGCGCTTTCCACGGCGGTGTCCCGACCCACTCGAACACCGGGACCAGCGCGTTTCAACGGATCGAATTGCAGGATGCTGAAGGCCGGTATCGGCCGCATGTAATGAGGCCAGAGCAAGTGCATCAACGAATGCGTCAACTCCGGCAGTTCGTCATCCAGCTTCTGGCGCAGGCGCGCGGTCAAAAAGGCAAAACCCTCCAGCAAGCGTTCGACATCCGGGTCCTGGCCAGCCTCGGCGAGAAACGGCGCCAGGGCGGGATTGCGCTCTGAAAAACGCCTGCCCAGTTGGCGCAGGGCACTGAGTTCGCTTTGAAAATATCGGTCAAGCGTCATCGGTAAAAACCTCAACCCGCCCGGCATCCGTGAGGCGGGCGTGGAACACCACGGGCTGCAGGATGCCGTCAATGGCCCGCTCAGCCTCGATGGCAAACGCCAACTCCAGGGATTCACGCGCCCCCGGCAACAGCCTGACACGTGCATTCGTCAACCGCGGTTCATAGGCCTGGATAAAGCGCTCGATATGTAGACGCGACTGGCTCAAGGACTCATGCAAGCTAAGCCGCATGTCATTGAGGTCCGGCAGCCCATAATCAGGCAATGTCTTGACACTGCCCGCGCGAGTGCTGAGCATTTTCCCCAGATGGGCAGCAATGGACGCCGCCCCGCCCTCCGGGGGCGACGCACCGCATTCGAGGCGTTCGAAAAGGCTGCCGTGCTCTGGCATGCCGTAGCCTCTGCTCATTCTTTATCCAGCTTACCGACCAGGGACAAAGTGAAATCTGCCCCCATGTACTTGAAATGCGGGCGCACAGTCAGGTTGACCCGGTACCAGCCAGGTTCGCCATCGACATCACTGACGACAATGCGTGCAGCTCGCAACGGGCGCCGCCCACGTACCTCGGCACTAGGATTTTCCTGGTCCGCCACGTACTGGCGAATCCACTTGTTGAGTTCCAGCTCCAGGTCTGTGCGCTCTTTCCATGCGCCCAACTGCTCGCGCTGCAGCACTTTGAGGTAGTGCGCCAAGCGGTTGACTACCATCATATAAGGCAATTGGGTGCCCAGCCGGTAATTCAGCTCTGCGGCCCTGCCCTCCTCACTGATACCAAAGGATTTTGGCTTCTGCACGGAGCTGGCGGAAAAGAACGCCGCGTTATCGCTGCCTTTGCGCATGGTCAAGGCGATGAAACCTTCTTGTGCCAACTCGTATTCGCGTCGGTCCGATACCAGCACCTCGGTAGGGATTTTGGTTTCGATCTCGCCCATGCTCTGGAAGTGATGCAGCGGGAGGTCCTCGACCGCTCCGCCGCTTTGCGGGCCGATAATGTTCGGGCACCAGCGAAATCGCGCAAAGCTGTCGGTCAGGCGGGTGGCAAAGGCATACGCGGTATTGCCCCACAAGTAATGCTCGTGGCTATTAACCACATTCTCCTGGTAGGCAAAGGTCTTGACTGGATACTCAAGGGGGTCATACGGGGTACGCAACAGAAAGCGCGGTACGGTAAGGCCGATATAACGGGCGTCTTCGCTCTGCCGGAAACTTTGCCACTTGGCAAATTGCGGACCTTCGAAATGATCTCGCAGATCCTTCAGGTCCGGCAGCCCGGTGAAACTTTCCAAACCGAAGAACCCGGGCCCGGCAGCGGCGATAAAAGGCGCGTGGGCCATGCTGGCGACGCTGGATGCGTACTGCATCAGCTTCACATCAGGTGCGTTGGGCG
Organism: Pseudomonas sp. DWP2-2; assembly: GCF_049897065.1. Lineage (NCBI taxonomy): Bacteria > Pseudomonadati > Pseudomonadota > Gammaproteobacteria > Pseudomonadales > Pseudomonadaceae > Pseudomonas > Pseudomonas sp. DWP2-2. The sequence goes on from NZ_JAFCVN010000001.1 coordinate 116,503, forward strand.
AGAGAAAGTAGTTGGCAATGATTGCGCCCACCGGCTGTCCGCCGAACTGGCCGTATTCAGCACTGTAGACATGTTTGTAAAGCCCGGACTGGGTGATCTCCGATGAGTCTTCGAAGTCGTCCAGGAGGTCCTGGCGCGAGACATTCAAGAGCTCGATCTTGATGTTTTCGCGAAAATTGGTGCGCTCGACCAGCAACTGCAAGCCTCGCCATGAAGCCTCCAGTGCCTGGAAGTCCGGATGGTGCAGGATTTCATCCATTTGCTGGCTGAGCTTGGTATCGATCTCGGCAATCATGCGGTCGACCAGGTGTTTCTTTACCGGCTCATCACAGTTATGTGGCTTCACCAGCTCTGCAATGAACGCCGACACGCCGCGCTTGGCGATGCCGTAAGCCTCGTCGTCGGCACTGAGCAAGGTCTGGGCAATGATGTTATCGAGGATGCTGCAGGTTTCGGTGGTTTGTACGAGTTTCGAGCTGTGTTCAATCGTGTTCATGGTGTCAGTGTCCCTTTACTGAAACGGCAATGCTTGAGGGCTGTCCAGCCCCAGTTCGGCCAGGACTCGAGCGCGGGAGTCGTCATTGGCCAATGCCTGCTCGATAGCCTTGCGAAAGTTCGGCGTGTTCCCCAGCGGCCCCTTGAGCGCCACCAGGGCTTCACGCAATGCCATCAGCTTTTGCAACGCCGGGATCTGCTCGACCAGGTTTGCGGGGTTGAAGTCCCTCATGACGTTGATCTGCACCTGGATCGGCAACTCCTCCACATCAGCGGTATCCTGCAGGCGATTGGGTACGCTCAGCGTCAGGCTCAAGGCTTGCTTGGCCAACACCTCGTCAAAGGTGTGCTTGTCGATACCGATGGGCTTGCGATCCTCGAGTTTGCGATGGTCCGCACGCTGGGAAAAATCTCCCAGCACCAGCAGCTTCAACGGCAGCTCGACTTCTTCCTGGGCCCCACCGACAGCGGGTTTGAAAGTAATATTGATACGTTCCTTGGGGGCTACCGAACCGTCTTTGGCCATGGTGCTTTTCCTTTTTGATGAGGCGCTATTCAAGTACTGCTTCAAGATCGAAATGGCACAACCTGCGATGCAGTGCGTCTTTGCAGTCGCATATGGGCTGGGTTTGTGGCAACAGCTCATAGCAGCGGTACAGAAGCTTGCCGACTTGCAAGGTCAGCGCCGGCTCCCAACTTTCCAGACCTGTGCGCTGTAATTGAAGGTCGAGTTCTTCCAGCTGAAGCCTGGCCAGCTCATGCTTGCCAGCCGCCACGCACAACCTGGCCAGCGCCAGGCGCCAATGAAAGCGCGCTCGATCACCGCACGCCGCCTGCAGCCCTTGCTTGAGTACGGCCACTGCTGCCTTGAGGCCGTCCTTTCGCAGGCAAGGCATCACCGCTTGCGATGTGGTCTCCCAGGGCTGCGTGTGACTGTCGGCGACAACATGGGAGGGCTCGGGCTTGTGCACGTGACGCATCACATGCAGCGCGATCCACTCACCTGTCGTAGGGTCGGCAAAGGGGGTGCCGTCGTTGAACCGATATTCAGGCAGGTGCGGCAGGCGCTGCAGCAGCAGAGCCAAATGCATCTCCAGTTCAGTCATGGCCAGGTTTGCATGCAAGGCGTCCAGGCACTCCCAGACCATGCGCAAACCATCCAACCAGAACAACGCACCCGCCAGGCTTACCTCAAGCTCAGGCAACAGATCGGCGTGATGGCCTTGGCTGAGACGCTCTTGATAGCGCTTGCGCTTGTCCGCGACCAACGGGCGCAACGCCGTTACTCGCTCACTGTTGGCGTCGGGATAATTGACGAGCATCAACCACGCCAAGGTTCGACCCAGGCGCAAGGCACGCAGGTCGGTTGCGTCCTGGCGCAACCACCAGGCACATAACGGGCGGGCCTGCTCCTGTAAAGTGCGCAGCAGTCTGTGCGCGTCTTTTTCGTTGTTGATCGGTTGCCCGGGACTCAGCAACTGGGTCGTCTGCTTGACCTGGGCAATGACGTTCGCGACACCGCCAGGTTCGGATACACCCTGCGCCAAGCGCTCCGACAATTGCCGGCGAATCGGCAGCAGCAAAGGTGCATCGCTTCCAAGTTGTTCGCCCCATAGCTGGTCGAGACATGCCAGGTGTTCCAACAGGGCCTGGAATAAAGGCCGTTGATCGCTGAGCGACGGGTTGAGTGCAAACGCTTGCTCAAGGCGCGACACCAGCCAGCCAAACGCCGCAGCACGGGTTCGTAGCTTGCCAGGGTAAACCTGCTCCCAATGGAGTTCACACAGGTCACGCAGCAAACCGAGACCGGCCAGCAATCCGGCAAATGAATCACGTTGATACAGGGCCCAGACCAACCAGACGGCGACGCGTAGATCCTTGGAGTGATCACGCAGCAAATGCTCGCTGATTTCGCTGACCCTCTGCCAATCCGGCTGGCCCGCAACATGGATAGACTGGGCTTTGCCAAGCTCGGCCTCCAGCGCTTCAAACTCGCTCGAAAAACGCACGTCACTACCAACAAAACTGCTTGAGCAACATGCTGTCCGTGCAAGCTTGCGGTAATGAACATAAAGTTCTTCTGAATAAGCCATTTTGAGTTGCACACATCCGTCCGAGGTAAATAGGAGGACTTAACGCCATTGTCGAAACGCCCTTGAACTTCCATTCAAAACTCATCGAAGTGAGTGAACCTTAGCCACGACAAAAACAATCAGCAAGTAACGGAACGGAACTTAAGAAACGTCCTACACACCCAACAAATAAAGGAATGCGCAACTATTTGCGCACCTCTTCATCGAAAAATCCACGCTTTATCTCCGACAGCCGCGCATTTACAACTTATAGGGCATGAGCAACTAAGTGCGCGCAGGCGTGAAACTAATAGCGCTGAAATCCACCTACCGCTCGACAATAAGCTCTGAACAAACGAACACAGAGCCGCCTTGGTCTTTATTTCATTGGCTTTCATACTTTCAGGCACGCTTCTTGTTATAGGCCTCTGCCCCTTCAGCGCTTTTGCTGTTCGGCAATACCTACTCAATCAGGCAAGGAAACCCGTCATGCCAACACCCGCGTATCTCTCCATCACCGGTGTCAAACAAGGTTTGATTACGGCAGGCACATTTACTCAGGACTCGGTAGGCAGCATTTATCAGGAAGGTCATGAGGACCAGATACTGGTACAAGCATTTGCCCACCAGGTGATCATTCCTCGCGACCCGCAATCCGGCCAGCCAACCGGTCAGCGCGTGCACAAACCGCTGATGATCAGCAAGGTTTTCGATAAATCCTCACCTTTGCTGTTCAGCGCCCTGACTACCGGCGAAGAAGTGTCCTGCCGGTTGGAATGGCTGCGCAACTCTTCCTCCGGGACTCTGGAGCACTATTTCACCATTGAACTGGAAGGCGCGACCATCGTGGACATCCAATCGCGCATGCCCAACTGCCAGGACCCCGACAACGCCCACTTCACCCATCTGGAGGACGTGCACTTCAGCTATCGCAAGATCATCTGGACTCACGAGGTCGCCGGGACGTCCGGTTCGGACGACTGGCGCAGTCCAGTGGCCGGCGGCTAAGCAGGGCGATAGGGCCCCGCTAACGAGGTGCCGAGTAATGGGGCAAGAGCGTTTTGCTTGATTTGCCGCTTTTGCAAAGTGAGCCGCCGCCATTGCGGAACCCTAGGTGGCCGTTACCTGAATAACGGATATGTACGCGGTCTGATCTGACATCTGGTCGGCTATCAGGCCGCCTTCGCGAGCAAGCCCGCAGTTTTGTTATCCTGGCGCTCCCGCCCACACGGACGCGCGCGTATGCACATCGACCCGGCCTTCATCCTTCACCAGACCGAGCACTGGCAGCTCAACCACCACCTAGCGTCGAAGCTGCCGGGCTACCTGATGCTTGGCGCCAAGGTACCGGTTGACTCCCTCGCTGACATGCCAGAAGCCGCACTGGCCGAAATGGGCGGTTTGCTCGCCAACATCCAACGAGTGATGCAAGCCCAGCTCCAGCCGAAGTGGCTATATATCAGCCGCTACGGACATATGCCGGGTTTCCCGCTGCACTTTCACTTCATTCCTGTCTATGACTGGGTGGAGCGAGCGTTCTGGCAGGACGAACGCTACCGCTCGCTGTACGCTTTCGGTACGCCGCCCCTCGAACCCATGACCGATGGCGCTGAACTGACCCTGTTTGTATGGCGCGAGTTTGGCGAGAGCCTCACCCCGCCGCAGGTTCACGGGCCAGGGGTGGCGCAGGTGATCGAGCAATTGCGCGCTGCATTCAAGCGGGGCTCATAACCCGCAGCCGCTTCACCATCGGCACACACGCCAGCACCAACCCGGACGGAGAGCGATACACCGCCTGCTCATCGCCTACATACCCGCACGCGCTATAAAAACTTACCGCGTTCAAGGTCGCATCCAGCACAACCTGTTCAATCGCTTGCTGGCGTGCCACGCCTTCCAGATGAGCAAGCATTGCCTTGCCAAGGCCTTGCCCCATGTAAGCGGGCAATACAAACAAGGCCCCTATTTCACCGTCGGCAAGATCGAGCATACCGGTGGCGACAGGCTCGTCATTCAGCCAGCCCATGTAGAACTGTTTTTCCATCAACACGCTGTAGCCATCGCTGGCGTGACCTCGGGTCCAGAGCGCCATTTGCTCAGCGCTGTAGGCGCCAATGCATTGGCCGCGAATGGCCTCGCGTCGAATCTCGAACGCACGCTCGGCGTCATCCGGCGTGGCACGTTTTATCTCCAGCATCGCAAGCTCCTTCCATGACCTCAAACTGCCACTAGCCCATTTGTGCTAATCGACCCCACCCCACGGCGGCGCTATATTCCGCGGCACTTCCAACGTTCTCACCCACACCGCGCACTCAATGCGCGCGGGTTCTTTGCGCGTTGGAAAAACCAAAACAACCCCAAGGAAGAAGCACCATGAAACTCCACTCCCCTGTCACTCGCCTTGCCCTGCTGGGCGCCTTGATCATCGGCGTCGCCGGTTGCAGCAATATCAAACCCACCGAAGATCATCTCAAGAAGCTTTCGGAAACCAATCTGGGCGAGCCGGTAAAACGTATTTCCAATGTGCGCAGCGACTCCATGACCACCTACTACGTCGCTAACACAGCCTCCGGCGAGTACAACTGCTCCGTGCCCAGCGGTGCGAGCGGCGGCGCGTTCGCGATTGCCAGCTTCGGCCTGATGAAGCCCGCGGCCTACTGCATGCCCAAGGGCGCCAAAGGCAATGGGTTGACGCCGTTCATGCAGTAATTTTTTCCTGACTGAGCTCACGCAGGGTGCCGCGCAGCTCCGCAGGGCGTACCGGTTTGGAGAGGATAGCGATCTGCCGATCATGCAACGCGGCCTGGATTTTCTCCACATCGTGCCCGGTGAGGATCAGCGCTGGCACCGCCCAGCCGCGTTGTTCGCGTAGCTGGTCGATGCATTCAATGCCGGTGGCATGGTTGCCCAGATCGTAGTCGGCAACGATGATGTCGCAGTCGCTGACCAAGCCCTGCCCCGTGGACTCGGCCTGCACCTCGCACCCCCAGCGCTCGAGCAAAGCTTGGGTGGCGAGCAGCACGTTGTAGTCATCCTCCACCAGGCACACTTTCAGACCGCTGAGCAGACCGGCCTGGCGAGCATCGTCACGCACTGCCGGTTGACGCGGCGCGGTGGCCAGGGCCAGGCCATGCAGACTCACTGAGGTGCCATGGCCCACCCGCGAACGCAGACTCACCTGCAACCCCATCAACTGCCCCAGGCGCTTGACGATGGACAGCCCAAGGCCCACGCCTTCAACGTCCTTGTCACGCAGTTGGCGCACGCGATAAAACTCTTCGAAGACCTTTGACAGATGCTCCCTGGCAATGCCCCGCCCCTGGTCGTGCACCTCCACTACCAAGCCGTTATCGCGAACACGCACACCGATCAGCACTGGTCGTTGCGCGCCGTATTTGAAGCAATTGGAAAGCAGGTTCTGCACCATCGTTGCCAACATGGCCGGGTCGACCAGCACCCAGTGAGCGCAGGCGCGCAAGCGCAACTGCACTCCAGCCCAACGCGCAGCCTCGGCGTTCTGGCGCACCAGGTCGGCGAGAAAGTCACCCAGGTGAATCACTTGGTATTTGGGCAACAGGCGTCCGTTGTCGAGGGTGTAAAGGTCGAGAATCGAACGAAACAATTGCGACACGTTAAGCAAAGAGCGGTCGATATTGTCCACCAGGCGCTGTTCGTCCTCCCCCAAGCGGGCTTCGCGCAAGCAGGCGGTGAACAGGCCGATGGAGTGGATCGGCTGGCGCAGGTCATGGCTGGCCTGCGCAAGAAAGCGCGACTTTTCCAGGTTGGCGGCGATGGCTTGCTCGGAAGCCTTGCGTGTGCGCTCCAACAGGATATGGGCGTACACCGGGATCACTGTGCTGGTGATCATCAGCATCAGCATCATGAAGGGTTGCGCCTGCCACAGCGGCGTGAGTTGGTACACGATCAACAGCGCCAGCAACGCCAGCCCCGTCGCGATTGCCAGGTAGCGCGAACCGTAGCGCATGCCGTTGCCCAGGTTCACCCAGACCATCACCGCATACAGCGGCAATGCCGCCTCACCGCCCATCACCAGGCCGAACGAAGTGCCCGTGTAGTCGTGGATCATGCCGAAGATCCGCCGCGCCGGATAATGCCCGGGCCAGCGTGCGATCACCTGGCGCAACACGATGGATGCCAGCAGGAACACGAAGATATACAGGATCACCGGCAGATAGGTGTCCAACGACTGCCCAGGCAAAAAGCCCAGCACGCCGATGTAAACGATAGCGATGCTGGCCACCACGATGCGCAGATTAGCCTGATCGAGTTCGGAGTTGGTCTCGGGGCTCATCGTCATATCCTTGACCTATCATCTGTAGGAGCGAGCTTGCTCGCGAAAAAACGTCAGCGACAACGCGTTTTACCTGGAAGTACGTGGTGCCTGGGCGTGCTTCGCGAGCAAGCTCGCTCCTGCGCCGACAGTAAATAAAGTAGCATGCCTCGACACAACCTGGCCCCAGGAAGGAGCTCACCATGACCGGCCGGATCATCATCGCCGACGACCACCCCATGTTTCGCGAAGGCATGGCGCGCACCGTGCAACGCTTGCTGCCCGACGCCCAGGTGCAAGAGGCCGGCGACCTGGCCACGGTGAATACGTTGCTGCGCGAGGCGGGCGAGGTCGATACCCTGATCCTCGATTTGCGCTTTCCCGGCCTGACCTGCATCAGCCAACTGGCCGAACTGCGCCAGCAACTGCGACGCACCACCTTGGTGGTGGTGTCGATGGTCGACGACCCTGCGCTGATCGAACAAGTCATGGCCTTGGGCGTCGACGGTTTTATCGGCAAGAACATCGCCCCGGACGAGATCGGCCAGGCGCTGCTGGCGATACGCGCCGGCGAAGTGCTGGTCAAGTTCGCGCCGTCGGGCCTGCTGCCGCTGGACACTCATACCCTTACCACCCGCCAGCAGGAAGTGTTGCGCCTGATTGCCCAGGGCAAGACCAACAAGGAAATCGCCAAGGCCCTGGATATCTCGCCGTTTACCGTGCGCATTCATGTGTCCTCCCTGCTGCGCAGTCTGAAGGTACCGTCGCGGGCGGCGGCGGCGGTGAAGTACTCCGGAGAGCTCTAAGCTGTTTGTAGGAGCGAGCTTACTCGCGAGAAAACCACAGGCGCCGCGTTGACTCAGAAAACACGCGTTAGCGTTGACGTTTTTCGCGAGCAAGCTAGCTCCTACAGCCCCCTCTGCATCCGATATTTATGCTCAATTCCCAACTTAATAATATTTTATTAATCACCGCCCGCCCCCTAACTTGACGTCATGCCCAAGCTGAATCCAACTGCATTACGCAAGGACAGACACATGACTCAAGCAATAACAAAAATAGACACGCTGGTGGTGGGCGCAGGTCAGGCTGGCGTGGCCATGAGCGAGCATTTGAGCAAGCAAGGCGTGCCGCACCTGGTGCTGGAGCGCAGCCGTATCGCCGAACGCTGGCGCACCGGGCGCTGGGACTCGTTGGTCGCCAACGGCCCGGCCTGGCATGACCGCTTCCCCGGTCTGGAATTCGACGACGTCCCTGCCGATGGCTTCGCGCCAAAAGAGCGTGTCGCCGATTACTTTGAAGCCTACGCACGCAAATTCAATGCGCCGATCCGCACTGGCGTGGACGTGACGTCAGTGGTACGTAACATCGGCCGCCCCGGCTTCACCGTGCACACCAGTGAAGGTGTGATCGAAGCCAACCGCGTGGTCGCCGCCACCGGGCCATTCCAGAAGCCCGTGATTCCAGGCATAGCGCCTACAGGCACGGCACTGCACCAGATCCATTCCGCCGACTATCGCAACCCAGGGCAACTGCCGGCAGGCGCCGTATTAGTGGTGGGCGCCGGTTCTTCCGGCGTACAAATCGCCGATGAACTGCAGCGCGCCGGTCGCCAGGTCTACCTGTCGGTAGGCGCCCATGACCGCCCGCCCCGCGCCTATCGCAACCGGGATTTCTGCTGGTGGCTGGGGGTTCTGGGCGAGTGGGACCAGGCGGCGATGAAACCTGGCCGTGAACACGTGACCATTGCTGTGAGCGGCGCCCACGGCGGCAAGACCATCGACTTCCGTGAACTGGCCCAGCAAGGCATGACCCTGGTTGGCCTGACCCAAGCCTTCGACGGTACGGTGGCGACGTTCCAACCCAACCTGGTGGAAAACCTGGCACGCGGGGATGAGAACTACCGGGCCCTGCTGGACGCGGCCGACGCGTATATCGAACGCAATGGTCTCGACCTGCCCCTGGAGCCCGAAGCACGTCGCGTGTTTCCCGACGCTGAATGCATCAAGCAGCCAATCCTGACGCTGGACCTGGCCCAAGCGGGCATCACCTCGATCATCTGGGCCACCGGGTTTGTCGTGGACTACAGCTGGCTACAGGTGGACGCTTTCGACGCCGCCGGCAAGCCGCAACACCAACGTGGTGTATCCAGCGAAGCCGGCATCTACTTCCTCGGTTTGCCATGGCAATCGCGGCGTGGCTCGTCGTTTATCTGGGGGGTGTGGCACGACGCCAAATACGTAGCCGACCATATCGCTATCCAGCGTCAGTACCTCGAGTACCGCGAAGCTGCGCCGGTTGCCCGCCAGACCCCTGTCAGCGCCTGATCACTTTTTCCTGGAGTTTTTTGATGCCTACTCACACTCGCATCCGCATGTTCAACACCAAAGAAACCTATCCCAACCAGAGCCTGGATAACGACCTGTGCCAGGCCGTGCGCGCCGGCAACACCGTGTATGTACGCGGCCAGGTGGGCACTGATTTCGATGGCAACCTGGTGGGCCTCGGCGACCCTCGGGCCCAGGCCGAACAGGCGATGAAAAACGTCAAGCAACTGCTCGAAGAAGCCGGCAGCGACCTCAGCCACATCGTCAAAACCACCACCTACTTGATCGACCCACGCTACCGCGAGCCGGTGTATCAGGAAGTGGGCAAGTGGCTCAAGGGCGTATTCCCGATTTCCACCGGGCTGGTGGTCTCGGCCCTGGGCCAGCCGCAGTGGCTGATGGAAATTGATGTGATCGCGGTTATCCCAGAGTAAGGAGGCTAGCCATGACCTTTTCAATCGTTGGCCGCTGCGCGGAAACCGGCCAGTTGGGCGTTGCCATCAGCTCATCAAGTATCGCCGTAGGCGCTCGCTGCCCATGGCTGCGGCCCGGCGTGGGCGCGGTATCGACCCAGAACATCACCTTGCCGGCCCTCGGCCCAGGCGTGCTCGACGGGCTGGAACAGGGCCTGGCCCCAACCGATGCCGTGGACAAAGCACTCACCCGCAACGGCTACAGCCAGTATCGGCAACTGACGGCGATAGACTACCTGGGCCGCAGCGTGCATTTCAGCGGCAGCCAGACCCTGGGTACCCATCACGCGGTATCGGGCGAGCAATGCGTGGCGGCGGGCAATATGCTCGCCGACCGTGAAGTCATCACCGCGATGGTCTCGGCCTTTGAACAGGGCGAAGGCCAGCTCGCAGACCGGTTGCTGGCAGCGATGCATGCCGCCATCGCCGCCGGTGGCGAAGCCGGCCCGGTGCATTCCGCCGCGCTGGTGGTGGTGGGCGAGTTGACTTGGCCGATCATCAACTTGCGCGTGGATTGGGCCGACGAAGCGCCGATTGGCGAATTGCAAAAACTCTGGGACGCCTACCGCCCACAGGTACAGGACTATATCGATCGCGCCCTCGCCCCCGACCGCTCCCCCGGCTACGGCGTGGCCGGAGACGAGCGATGAGCCGCAGCCGCGACCTGCTGGAAACGCTGGTGGGCTTCGACACCACCAGCCGTGAGTCCAACCTTCAGTTGATCGAGTTTGTGCGCGATTACCTGGCCGGGTTTGGTATCGCCAGCGAGTTGGTCTACAACGCGCAACGCACCAAGGCCAACCTGTTTGCCAGCGTCGGCCCGGTTGAGCTGCCAGGTATCGTGCTGTCGGGGCATACCGACGTGGTGCCAGTGGATGGGCAACCCTGGACCCTGCCGCCGTTCACGTTGACCGAGCGTGACGGCAAGCTGTTCGGGCGCGGCACCGCCGACATGAAGGGGTATATCGCGTGCGTACTGGCGTTGGTACCCGCACTGGTCAAAACGCCGTTGCGCCTGCCGGTGCATATCGCCCTGTCCTACGATGAAGAAGTCGGATGCCTGGGCGTACGCTCATTGCTCGCTGTTTTGGAACAGCGTCCGGTGAAACCCATGCTGTGCATCATCGGCGAACCGACCGAACTCAAACCGGTGTTGGGTCATAAGGGCAAGTTGGCGATGCGCTGCGACATACAGGGTCAAGCATGTCATTCGGCGTATGCGCCCTCGGGGGTGAATGCGATCGAACATGCCGCCGATCTGATCTGCGAACTCGGGCGCATCGGCCAGCGCTTGCGTTCGCACCAGGACCCACGTTTCAACCCACCTTTCAGCACGGTACAGACCGGCCTGATCAGTGGTGGCAAGGCATTGAACATCGTCCCGGCCGATTGTCGCTTTGACTTTGAAGTACGCGCCCTGCCCGCCTCGGACCCCGCTGAAGTCGCTCAAGAACTGCAAGCGTACGCCATGCAGCAGGTACTGCCGCGTATGCAGGCGGTCAGCAAGCAGAGCTCCATTCGGTTCACAGAGCTGTCGGCCTACCCGGGGCTGGTCACGGATGAGCACAGCCAGGCGGCGCAGCTGATTGCGGCGTTTTGCGGCTCGCAAGCGTTCGGCACCGTAGCGTTTGGCACCGAAGGCGGGCTGTTTGATGCGGCAGGCATTCCCACCGTGGTATGCGGGCCCGGGAGCATGGAGCAGGGGCATAAGCCGGATGAGTTTGTGAGCGTAGCGCAATTGGCGGGATGTGATGCCATGTTGGGGCGCATGCTGGACTCGATCCGCTGAGCCAAACACTGCTTCCACAGACAATGCAAATGGATCGTGTTGGATCAGGCAGATAGGGGTCGGCTGGGGGCCATCATCGCAGGCAAGCCAGCTCCCACAAAAGGCCAGCCTCCAGTCAGACCAGCTCCCGAGCAAGAAACGGCGCAGTCCGGCTGGTCTTGCTCTTGGCCACCTTCTGCGGCGCCCCACACGCCACGACTCTCCCGCCCAAGTCCCCTGCTCCCGGCCCGATATCAATCACCCAGTCACTTTGGGCCACCACGCGCATTTCATGCTCCACCACAACCACCGTATGCCCCGCATCCACCAACTGGTTCAGTTGGCTGAGCAAACGATCGACGTCCCTGGGGTGCAACCCGGTGGTCGGCTCGTCCAGCACATACAAGGTGGCGCCCCGGGCATTGCGTTGCAACTCGGTAGCGAGCTTGATGCGCTGTGCCTCACCGCCAGACAACTCGGTGGCCGGCTGCCCGAGGCGCAGATAACCCAGGCCGATATCGCGCAACACGACTAACGAACGCAGGATGCCCGGCTGCTCGGCAAACACCTGCACCGCTTGCTCCACCGTCAGCCCCAGCACCTGGGCGATGTTCAAGCCCTGCCATTTGATCGCCAGGGTGTCGGGGTTATAGCGCGCGCCGTGACAGGTCGGGCATGGCGCGTACACGCTGGGCATGAACAGCAATTCAACGCTGACAAAACCTTCACCCTCACAGTTCGGGCAACGGCCCTTGGCGACGTTGAAGGAGAACTGCCCGGCATCGTAATTGCGTTTCTTGGCCGCTGGCGTGGCGGCAAACAGTTTGCGCACGTTGTCGAACAGCCCGGTGTAGGTCGCCAGGTTGGAACGCGGCGTGCGGCCGATGGGCTTCTGGTCCACCTGCACCAGGCGCTGAATGTGCTCGAGCCCGGCGCTGATGCGCCCGCCACTGGCTTGCGGTGCAGCATCTTCCAGGCTCGGTTCATCGTCGCTTTCCAGCACACGCCCCAGGCCCGTGCCCACCAATTCCAGCAGCGCCTGGCTGACCAGGCTGGATTTGCCCGAGCCGGAAATCCCCGTCACCGCGGTGAAACAGCCCAGCGGGAAATCCACGTTCAAATCTTTCAGGTTGTTTCGCGTCACGCCTTTGAGCTTCAGCCAACCGGCCGGCTCGCGGCTTGGCACATTGGCCGGGCGAGGTGAGGCAAACAGGTATTCGCGGGTCTGCGAGGCCTCGACATCCGCCAACCCTGCGGGCGGCCCGCTGTACAGCACTTGCCCGCCATGTTCGCCGGCAGCCGGGCCCACGTCGATCAGCCAGTCGGCGCGGCGCATGGTTTCCAGGTCATGTTCCACCACAAACAGCGAATTGCCCGCGGCCTTCAAACGATCAAGCGCGGTGAACAATGCTTCGCCATCCGCCGGGTGCAGGCCCGCCGAAGGCTCATCGAGCACATAAATAACACCGAACAACTGCGAGCCCAATTGGGTAGCCAGGCGCAGACGCTGCAGTTCCCCGGACGACAGGGTCGGCGTGCTGCGCTCCAGGGACAGATAGCCCAGGCCCAGTTCGATCAAGGTGTTGACCCGTTCGAGCAGGTCCTGGGCGATGCGCTGGGCCGCCAGGCGTTTTTCCACCGACAGCTTCATCGTGTCGTGCCCCGCGGCCACCGGCTGCAGCAACTCGGCCAATTGCGCCAGGGACAATTGCGACAGCTCACCGATATCCACCCCGGCAAACTTCACCGACAACGCCGCCTGGTTCAGGCGTTTGCCCTTGCACAATGGGCAGGCACTGCCTTGCATGAACTGCGATACACGCTTTTTCATCAGCGCGCTTTGGGTGTGGGCGAAGGTGTGCAGGATATAGCGCCGAGCGCCGCTGAAGGTGCCTTGGTAACTGGGCTCCAACTTGCGTTTCAACGCCTCGCGGGTCTGCTGCGGGGTGAAGCCGGCGTACACCGGTACGGTGGGGGTTTCTTCGGTGAACAGGATCCAGTCGCGCTGCTTTTTCGGCAGCTCGCGCCACGGGATGTCCACGTCATAACCCAGGGTCACGAGGATGTCGCGCAGGTTCTGGCCCTGCCACGCCAACGGCCAGGACGCCACTGCACGCTGGCGGATGGTCAAGGACGGATCGGGCACCATCAGCGCTTCGGTCACTTCATACACGCGGCCCAGGCCGTGGCATTGCGGGCACGCGCCCTGGGGCAGGTTCGGCGAGAAGTCCTCGGCATACAACATGGCCTGCCCTTTCGGATAACGGCCGGCGCGGGAATAGAGCATGCGGATCAAGCTCGACAAGGTGGTGACACTGCCCACCGACGAGCGCGCACTGGGTGTACCCCGTTGCTGTTGCAGGGCCACGGCAGGCGGCAAGCCTTCGATGCTGTCTACGTCCGGCACGCCGACCTGGTCGATCAAGCGCCGCGCATAGGGCGCCACCGATTCGAAATAGCGGCGCTGGGCCTCGGCGTACACCGTGGAAAACGCCAGGGACGATTTGCCGGAGCCAGACACGCCGGTAAACACCACCAGGGCGTCCCGGGGAATATCCACATCGACATTGCGCAAATTATGTTCACGGGCGCCACGCACCCTGACGAAGCCCGTTTGCCGGGCGGTGAGCGGTGGGATGTTGCGCTGTGAAGTCATGGGCAACCTTGTCTTGCGCTTAGCACCCTGCGCACGCGTTGGGTCAGGGCATCGGGGCTGTAGGGTTTGCTCAGCAGGTGGATATCGGCGCTGAGCAGATGATTGGAAGACAGAATGTCGCGGGTGTGGCCCGAGGTAAACAGCACCGGCACCGGCGGGTTCTGCGCGCGGGCCCAGGTGGCCAGATCGGTGCTCTTGACCCGACCCGGCATCACCACATCGGTGAAGATCAGGTCCGGCGACACGCCGCGCTGCAACACTTGCATCGCGCGGTCGCCATCCTCGGCGGTCAGTACGGTATAGCCCGATTGCTGCAGCAACTCGACCACCGTCAGGCGCACGCCTTCGTTGTCCTCGACCACCAGGATGGTTTCCTGGCCGCCGCCTTGCAGGTCCGCATCACTGTAGTCGTCGAAGCATTCAGGCTCCAGGCAGTGGGGGAAATACATCTGCACCACCGAGCCCTTGCCCTCCTCGCTCCACATGTCCACGTGCCCGCCACTTTGGCGCACAAAACCGAACACCATGCTCAACCCCAGGCCGGTGCCGTGGCCTTCGCGCTTGGTGGTAAAGAAGGGTTCGAATGCGCGCTTGAGGGTCGCCTCGGACATACCCACGCCGGTGTCAGCCACTGCCAGGCGCACGTACTCGCCGGGCTTGATGCTTTTACCGATGCAATCGTCCGGGTTGAGGATGACGTTTTCCCCGGTGATACGAATCACACCCTCGCCTTGCATGGCATCGCGGGCGTTGATCGCCAGGTTGAGCAGCGCGTTTTCCAGCTGGTTGCGGTCGACATTGATGCACCAGGAGTCCTGGGGCAGTTGCACGTCGATATGGATGGTTTCCCCCAACGCCCGTTGCAACAGCTCGCCCAGGCCGGCGTAGATGCGCTGCGGGTTGTACACCGCCGGAGACAAGGGCTGGCGACGGGCAAAGGCCAGCAGTTGCGACGACAGCTTGGCCCCTCGCTCCACGGCGGCGATGGCCGCGGTGACGCGACGTTGCACCTGACAATTGTCCGGCTCATGCCTGGCGAGCAAATGCAGGTTGCCGGCGATCACTTGCAGCAGGTTATTGAAGTCATGGGCCACGCCACCGGTCAGGCCGCCAATCGCTTCCAGCTTCTGTGACTGGCGCAACTGGTCTTCTGCGGCAGACCGCGCCTGCACTTCAGCGGCTACGCGTTGCTCCAGATTATGGGTGAGCTCCTGGCGCACCCGCTCGGACTTCACCAGTTCGGTGGTTTCCACCACAATCGCCAGCACCCCGGCCGGCTGTTGGTTGTCCCCGGCCACGGGGCTGTAATAGAGGTCCAGCCATACGCTTTCCGGTTGGCCGTGACGCGATAACACCAGCTCCTTGTTATTGAACGACAAGGTACCGCCCGCCAGGCACGTATCCACCACGTGCCGATTGAACTCGGCTACTTCCGGCCAGCCCAGTTCGACCGGAGTGCCCAAGAGGTAGGGATGGCGCCCGCCGGCAAATACCGAATAGCTGTCGTTGTAGATCATGTACCCCGCCCGCCCCCACAGCATCACCATCGGCACGGGTGAGGCGAGCATCATTTGCACGGTGCAAGCCAGGCTCGTGGACCACTGATCCAAGGGGCCAAGGTCGGTACTTGACCAGTCAAACGTGCGAATCCGCTGGGCCATTTCGCCGGCCCAGCCTTCACAGCCATGGGGGTTGGATAAAAATTGCATGATTGGGCTCTGTGCAGGGACAAGACAGTCGCAAGTTTTGGAGCGCGCCAGCGGTGGATGGTTTCATCCTGAGCACAGAGGAATGCACAAACCCCTGGAACTCAATGAAAATCCCGGCTGCGCACCACCATTCCATCCAGCAACGGCGTCAAATCGGTGAGGCGCCCCGCGATCAAATGCCGCACCTCACCTACCGCCTCCCACCGGCCGTCCACCTTGAGCAAACGCGAGCCCACCAGCGCCTGGCGCTGACGCTCGGCCAGGTCGCGCCAGACCACCACATTGAGGTTGCCGAACTCATCTTCCAGGGTGACAAAGGTCACGCCGCTCGCCGTGCCAGGGCGCTGGCGGCCAGTGACCAACCCGGCGATGCTCACGTTGCGCCCATGTTCCACCGCCAGCAATTCCTGGGAACTGCGGCAGCGGCGCCGGCGTAACTCGGCGCGCAACAACGCCAGGGGATGGGGCCCCAGGGTGGTACCGAGGGTGGCGTAATCGGCGTGCAAATCTTCGCCGACCGTAGGTTCGGGTAATGCCACCCGCGTTTCATCGGGGCTCGGCAGGCCGGCAAACAAGCCCAGTTGCTGATGCACACCGGCCACGTCCCAGCGCGCCTGATGGCGGTTGCCGGCCAGGGCGCGCAAGGCCCCGGCATCCGCCAACAGCGCCTGGGCACGCGTATCCAGCCCGGCGCGCGCGTCCAGGTCAGCGATGTCATTGAACAGCCGCTGCTGCCTCGCCGCTTCGATACGCCGCCCGTCGTCCTCGCGAAACCCCGAGATCATGCGCAAGCCCAGGCGAATCGCCGGTTGCTGGCCATCGATGGGCTCCAGGCTGCATTCCCAGTCGCTGGCCTGCACATCCACCGGGCGGATCTGCAAGCGATGGCGCCGAGCGTCCTGCAGGATCTGGTCCGGGCTGTAGAAGCCCATGGGCCAGCTGTTGATCAGGGCGCAGGCGAAGGCCGCCGGCTCATGGCATTTGAGCCAGCAACTGGCATAGGTCAGCAAG
Source organism: Pseudomonas sp. DWP2-2 (assembly GCF_049897065.1). Classification (NCBI taxonomy): domain Bacteria; kingdom Pseudomonadati; phylum Pseudomonadota; class Gammaproteobacteria; order Pseudomonadales; family Pseudomonadaceae; genus Pseudomonas; species Pseudomonas sp. DWP2-2. The sequence continues at coordinate 133,305 of NZ_JAFCVN010000001.1, forward strand.
GCGAAACTGGCGGCGTGGGACTCCGGGAAACCATAGCTGCCAAAGCCCTTGATCTGCTCGAAAATCTGCGCGGCAAAGGCTTCGGTGTAGCCATTCTTCAGCATGCCGGTGCGCAGGCGCTGCTGATGGGGCTCCAGGCCACCGTGGCGTTTCCAGGCGGCCATGGAGCGGCGCAACTGGTCGGCCTCGCCGGGGCTGTAGTCGGCGGCGACCATGGCGATTTGCATCACCTGTTCCTGGAACAGCGGGATGCCCAGGGTGCGTTCCAGCACGGCCTTCAATTGCGGCGACGGATAGGTGGTGGGCTCTTCATTATTCCGTCGACGCAAGTACGGATGCACCATGCCGCCCTGGATCGGCCCAGGCCGCACAATGGCAACCTCGATCACCAGGTCATAAAACGTCTGCGGCTTGAGCCGGGGCAACATCGACATCTGCGCCCGCGACTCGATCTGGAACACACCGATGGTGTCGGCCTTGCTGATCATGGCGTAGGTGGCCGGGTCTTCCTTGGGAATCGTGGCCAGGCTCAAGTCCCGGTGGCGATGTCGGCGCAGCAAATCGAAGCAGCGGCGGATCGCGCTGAGCATGCCCAGGGCAAGGATGTCCACCTTGAGCAAACCGACGGCGTCGAGGTCGTCTTTGTCCCACTGGATAATGGTGCGCTCGGCCATGGCCGCATTTTCCACCGGCACCAGGGTGTCCAGCGGGTATTCGCTGATCACAAAGCCGCCAGGGTGCTGGGACAGGTGCCGCGGAAAACCGATCAGTTGCTGGGTCAACGTCAAGACACGCCGCAGCAGTGGGCTGTCCGGGTCGAAGCCGCTTTCACGCAGGCGCTCCAACGGCGGCGCCTCATCGCTCCAGCGCCCGCAGCAATCGGCCAAGGCGTTGATCTGGTCCGCCGGCAGCCCGAGGGCCTTGGCCACATCACGTACCGCGCCCGTGGCATGGTAACTGCTGACCACCGCCGTCAAGGCTGCACGGGTGCGGCCATAGCGCTGGAACACGTATTGCAGCACCTCTTCGCGGCGCTCGTGCTCAAAGTCCACGTCGATGTCCGGCGGCTCGTTGCGCTCTTTGGACAGGAAGCGCTCGAACAGCAGGTTGGTCAGGCTCGGGTTGATTTCGGTGATGCCCAGGGCAAAACACACCGCCGAGTTAGCCGCCGAACCACGGCCCTGGCACAGGATCGAACGGCTGCGGGCGAAACGCACGATGTCATGCACCGTAAGGAAATAGCTTTCGTAACCCAGCTCGCTGATCAGCTGCAGTTCACGATGGATTTGCTGCAAGGTCTTGTCGTCGATGCCTTCGGGCCAGCGCTGGGCGATGCCTTCTTCGGTGAGGGTGCGCAGCCAGGATTGGGCGTCATGCCCCGCGGGTACCAGCTCGCGTGGATAGTGATAGCGCAACTGGCCGAGGTCGAAGGTGCAGCGCCGCGCGAGGGCGAGGGTTTCATCCAGCAAGGCCTGGGGGTACAGCGCCGCCAGCGCGTCGAGGCTGCGCAAGTGGCGTTCGCCATTGGGGTGCAGGCGCGTGCCAGCTTCGGCCACCGGCACGTGGTGACGGATGGCGGTCATGGTGTCTTGCAGGGCACGGCGGCCTCGCGCATGCATATGCACATCGCCGCAGGCCACGGCAGGGATTTGCAGGCTGTGGGCCAGTTGCAAGCGCTGTTGCAGATGGCGCGCATCGTCCTGCCCACAGTGCAGGTGCACCGCCAGCCACAGACGCTGGTCGAAGGTGCGGCGCAGCCAGTCGAGGCTGGCCTGGGTGTCGCTGTCTTGCGCCACCCACAACGCCAACAGGCCGGGCAACGGTTGCTCGAAATCTTCCTGTAGCAGGCGATAACTGCCCTTTTCAGCCCGACGCCGGGCCAGGGTGATCAGCCGGCACAGGTGCTGATAACCGCTCAGGTTCTCCACCAGCAGCACCAGTTTCGGGCCATTTTCGATGTGCATTTCGCTGCCGATAATCAACGGCAAGTCCACGGCTTTGGCGGCTTGCCAGGCACGCAAGATGCCTGACAGCGTGCATTCATCGGTGATCGCCAGGGCGCTGTAGCCTTGGCGCTTGGCGCGCTCGAAAAGCTCCAGCGCACTGGAGGCACCACGCTGGAAGCTGAAATTGGACAGGCAGTGCAGCTCGGCATAATTCATGCGCCCCCACCCCCTGTTGTAGGAGCGAGCTTGCTGTGGCGAGGGAGCTTGCTCCCGCTGACTGCGCAGCAGTCTCCGGCTTTTATTGGGGCCGCTACGCACCCCAGCGCAAGCAAGCTTGCTCGCCACAGTAAGTGCGCTCCAGCTGAGGGGATGCTCATGCAAACCACCCTTGCAACCACAGCCCATCGCCTTGCCCCACCGTGCGATAGGCCCAACCCTGCTGGCCGGCGCGGGTCTGGACCAGGTAATAGTCGCGGCGGACATCGGCGCCATCCCACCAGCCCGATTCAATGCGCTCCGGACCCATCAGGATCTGTACGCCGTGTTCGGCCAGCAAGGTCGGTTGCGGCAATAACCAGCCTGGGCGGCGGACCTTGTTCAAGCTCGGGCACGCCTGGTGGTCGGTCGCAGCCTGCCAGGCGCATTCGGGGCGATGGTCGGCCTGAAAACGCAGGCCCTGCACCGCCTCATCCCCCAGGCGTGCACGCAGGCGTTCGCGCAACTGTTCCCACGGCAGGGTTTGTTGCGGGCGGTCGTCGAACAGGTCCTGGCGTTGCGGCACGAACACCGGCAAGTCCTCGGCCACCAGGCGCACACCCCGCACCGGCGCGGTGACCTGTACCTGCTCCAGGCGCCCACGGGCCAGTTCGAACAACATTGAAGGCTCGCGCTCGGCGCTGAGCAGGCCCACCTTGATCACGCTGTCTTGTGCCTGGGCGTGTTCCAGGTGCAGGTCAAAGCGCTGCACGCCACTGTCGCGGCCGCACAGGAACGCGGACAGGTCGCCGGTCAAACGCCGCAAGGGGAACAACAGCGCCTGGTGGGATTGCACATCGAAATTCAACTCGATGCGTGCATCGAACTGGTCGGGCGGTTGATAAAAATCCAGGGCCAATGGCCGCTGCCCGCTCAGGGCGTCGAGGTGCTTGAGCAGGCTGGCGTCAAAACGTCGCGTCAGGGTATGCCGGGGCAAGGCCTGCACCTGGGCCAGGCTGCGCAGGCCCATGCGCGACAAGGCGGTGGCGGCTTGGGGTTCAAGGCCTGCACGGTCGACAGGCAGCGACGCCAGGGCCTGCATCAGGGCGCTGTCATCGGCCACGGCCAGGCCGTCGTAGCCGTTTGCCAATATCCGCGCCGCCGCCGGGTTGGGCGCAGCGACGATGCGATGACGAAAGCCAAGTTCGGTCAGCTCTTTGCGCAAACGCGCCTCAAGTTGCGGCCAGGGCCCGAACAGGCCCAGGCTCGATTCGATCTCGAACAACAAGGCCCGTGGGTAATACAGGCTGACTTGGGAGCTGAATCGGTAGGCCCAGGCGGCCAGAAACTGCTGCAGGCGCTCGATCTCCAGCGGGTCGTATTCGACACAGGCAAACTGCTTGACCAGGGCATGGGCTGCCGTCAACGATTGCCCGGGGCGCAGGCCCAAGGCGCGTGCGGCGGCGTTGACGGTTTGCAACACGCGCCGCTGCGGCGTGCCGGCCAGCAGCGCCAGCGGCTGCTCGGGTTCGGGGTGCACACGCTGTGCCCCGTCCAGCGCCAATTGCGGGAAGACAATACACACCCAACGCATGGCAACCTCAATGCCCCGCCAGGGCAATTGGCGCCGGATGGGCCAGCCCGCCACGGCACTTGAGCACCCGCACTTGCGCGGGCCTGGCCTCGACCGCCAGGCGCAGGGCGGCAGGCGAGGCATTGATCGCCTCGCTCAGGGAGCGCCAGGCAAACGCCAGGGTCTGCCCGGTTTCGGCCGCCACCTGCAAACGCCGCAAGGCACGATCATCGGCCTTGCGCGGCCAACACAACACCGCCCCGCAACTGCCAGAACGCAGGCATTGCTCCACCGCCCACAACGCGTCACGCTCCTCGGCCCGGATGATGGACAGCTGGCGCACATCCACCCCGGCGTTCTGCCACGCATGGGGATAGGGGGTATAGGGCGGCGCCACCAGCACAATGCGCTCGCCCAGGGCCGACAGGCGCGCCAGGGTAGGCAGCACCAGTTGCAACTCGCCCACCCCGTCCTGGGCCATCAGGATTTCACTCAAGGCCGATTCCGGCCAGCCGCCACTGGGCAGCACCGCATCCAGCGCCGCCAGCCCCGTGGGGTGCACGCTGGCCGGGGGGGCGGCGGGCCGGCCCTTCCAGACTCGCCCGCCATTGAACAGCGAGTCCAGGGCAACCACGGCGCCCATCAGCCTTGCCTCACCAGGCCGCAGAACACGCCTTCGATGGCCAGGTCCTGCTCGGGCCCGACCACGATGGGTTGATAGGCCGGGTTGCGCGGCAACAGGCGAACACTGTCGCCGTGGCGCTCGAAACGCTTGATGGTGACGTCGCCGTCCAGGCGTGCCACCACAATCTGCCCGTTCAAGGCTTCGGCACTGCGGCGCACGCCCACCAGGTCGCCATCGAGAATGCCATCTTCAATCATCGAATCGCCCTGCACCCGCAGCAGGTAATCGGGGGTTTTGGCGAAAGTGGCGGGGTCCAGTTGCAAGCGGCTGTGCACCTCGGCATCGGCGCCAATCGGCCGACCGGCCGCCACACGACCGAGCACCGGTACATCCAGCCACTCGGGACGCGCAGGTTGATTGAGCAAGCGAATGCCACGGGCCTGGTTGGGGTTGACCTCGATAAACCCAGCTTCGGTCAGCGCCACCACATGCTTGCGGGCGACGCTGCGCGAGGCGAAGCCGAACGCCTCGGCGATCTCGGCGAGGCTGGGAGGCTGGCCTTGTTGCGCGATGCGCTCGCGAATGAAGGTCAGGATGGCGGTGCGGCGGGGAGTCAGGTTTGTCATGGAGTACATTTGTACTCCTGTGGGAAATTTCTGACAATAACCGTCAGTCTGCTAATTGCCAGCTCCCACATGAAGGCATATGTATCTACTTAAGTCTGTAAGCTCAACGGTTAAAACGATGCGAAGCGAGCCGCTCTTGATCTTGATCTTGATCTGCTTTTGATCTTAGGCGCCCCGTTAAACCACGCTGGCCGGAATTCGACAGGGATTTGGGGGGTAAACCGGCAGGGATGCCGGTTTAGCCGCCCCGCGCCATGGATGGCGCGTGGCGGCGGCCCCCCAAATCACTGGCGGATTACGGGCACACCGAGCCTAAGCGAGGTGCCGAGTGGTGGGGCAAGAGCGTTTTGCTTACTTTTGCGCTTTTCAAAAGTGAGCCGCTGTAAGAGCGGAACCCTAGGTGGCCGTTACCGCAGGAATGGATATGTACACGGTCCAACTGTGTTGACTGTCAGGCCGTCTTCGCAGGCAAGCCAGCTCCCACATTGGATCGCGGGGCATCAGTTATATCTGTGTCGGCTGCCAGGCCGTCACGGGAGCAAGCTCCCTCGCCACAGATTCAGCGTCGTGCCAAAGTTGTGTAGATACCTATGCACATGAAGGCATACCTCACCACCCCTCTTTCAACATCCGCAGCTCCAGATGCTGCAACAACATAATCGTCTTGCCATCCACAATCTCCCCGCTCTGCACCATCGCCAGTGCCTGCTCAAAGCCCAGCTCCAGTACCTCGATATCCTCGCCCTCTTCTTCCAGGCCTCCGCCCGCTCCCACTCGGTCGCCTGGCTGGTATTCACCGATAAAAAAGTGAATCCGCTCCGTCACCGATCCCGGGCTCATGAACGCCGCGTAGATTTTCTCAACATGCCCGACGCGATAGCCGGTCTCTTCCTCGGCCTCCAGGCGGATGCGTTCTTCGGCGCTGGCGTTATCGAGCAAACCGGCCGCCGCTTCAATCAGGTAGCCGGGGTAATCGTTGACGAAAGTGGGCATGCGGAACTGGCGAATCAGCAAGACTGTGCGTTGCTCACGGTTGTACAACAGGATGGTCGCACCGTTGCCCCGGTCATACACCTCGCGGGTCTGGGCTTGCCAACTGCCGTCGCGACGGCGCAGGTCGAAGCTGTATTTCTTCAGCAGGTACCAGTTGTCCGAGAGGGTTTCTTCGGCGGTGATGCGCACGGGGCTGTTGTTCATGTGTGGGCCTTTGCAGGTAGGGCAGGTTCGAGCCGTCCACCCTATCAACCCGCGCGAGGATTGTTCAATGCTGTAACACTTTCATCCGTCACGGCCGTCGCATTAATGCCTACCCGCCCAGGCCATCTGGTAAAACCCGTGCTTCATCTTTGTTCTGGAACCTTCATGTCTTCTGTTTCTATGCCCCGCCGGGGCCTGCGCTGGCTTGTCTGGCTGTGCATGGCCGTGTTGATTGTCGGCCTGCCGGTCGGCTGCGCCGTGTTGCAACACAAGGAGCGCGAACTTGTGTTTCGCATCGAGCCGGGAACCGCCGGCTGGTACACCGGCCTGCCCAAGGCGGTGCAGGAATTCGAACTCACGCCCGCCAGTTTCAAAGCAGGGCAGAACATTCATGGCTGGTGGTACCCGGCAGCCAACAAAGACGCGCCCGCCATCCTCTACCTGCACGGGGTACGCTGGAACCTCACGGGCCAATTGTTTCGCATCGAGCAACTGCATGCCCTGGGCTTTTCGGTCCTGGCCATCGACTATCGCGGCTTTGGCCAAAGCCAGGGCGACCTGCCCTCGGAAGCCACGGTGTACGAGGACGCACGCATTGCCTGGGAGCGTTTCCAGACCCTGCAACCAGACCCCGGCAAACGCCTGATCTACGGGCACTCCCTGGGTGGCGCGGTCGCCATCGACCTCGCTGCCGAGTTGGGCAAGCAGGTGCCATTGCCGGTGCGTGGGCTGGTGATCGAGTCCACGTTCACCTCCCTGGCAGATGTCGCCACGGCCGTTGCCAACACCTCATTGCCGGTACGCTGGTTGCTGTCGCAGAAGTTCGATTCCATCGACAAGATTGCCGACATCCACATGCCGCTGCTGGTGGTCCACGGCCTCGACGACCGCTACGTGCCGCCGCGCTTCAGCCAGCAGTTATTCGAAGCCGCCCAGCAACCCAAACACCTGTTGCTGGTGCCAGGTGCCAGCCATAACAACAGCATGAACCTCGCAGGGCTCAGCTATGGCCAAGCGCTGGAAAACCTGATGCGCACGAAGATGCCGGCTCAGGTGGTGACACACTCCACAGGCCGCGATAACGCCTCGTAAATACGCTTTTCGACACTGGGTTCGCGCTTGGCTGTCAAGCGCAAACCCTGGCCATGTTGGCCCGAAATACAAGTTGATCAAATAATGATCTTCGCTGAAATCGCCAACGCTGCCGGGCCTTCGCAAAGTTATCCACAGAGATACCCACGGTTTTCGTGGACAACTCTTTTTATATTTTTACGGTTTTTTTGCTCAAGCCGTGCTTCCAGGAAAGGTACCGGGCAACAGGATTTCGCGATTCACTTCGCGTATATCCTTATAGCCACAGAGCGCCATCGACACATCCAGTTCGCGGGCGATGATATCGAGGGCCTTGGTCACGCCCGCCTCGCCCATAGCCCCTAGCCCATACAAGTGCGGGCGACCAATCATGGTGCCCTTGGCGCCCAGCGCCATGGCCTTGAGCACGTCCTGGCCGGAACGAATACCGCCGTCGAGCCACACTTCAATGCGGTTGCCCACGGCCTCGACAATCGCCGGCAATTGGCTGATGCTCGACGGCGCGCCATCAAGCTGGCGGCCACCGTGGTTACTCACCACCAACGCATCGGCACCGCAATCGGCCGCCAAGCGCGCATCCTCCACATCGAGAATGCCCTTGATGATCAGCTTGCCGCCCCAGCACCGCTTGATCCACGCCACATCGTCCCAGCTCAGGCGCGGGTCAAATTGCTGGGCGGTCCACGACGACAGCGAACTCATGTCGGCCACGCCCTTCACATGCCCGACGATATTGCCAAAACCACGCCGCTGGGTACCCAGCATGCCCATCACCCAGCGAGGCTTGGTGATCATGTTGAGAATGTTCGGCAGGGTCAGCTTGGGCGGCGCGGACAAACCATTGATCAAGTCCTTGTGGCGCTGCCCCAGAATCTGCAAATCCAGGGTCAGCACCAATGCATCCACCCCGGCCGCCTTGGCGCGCTCGATCAACTGCTCGATAAAACTGCGGTCGCGCATCACATACAACTGGAACCAGAACGGCTGGCCGACATGCTCGGCGATGTCTTCCAGCGAACAGATACTCATGGTCGACAAGGTGTAGCGCAGCCCGAACGCAGCAGCGGCACGGGCAGTGAGGATTTCGCCATCGGCGTGCTGCATGCCCGCCAGGCCAGTCGGCGCCAACGCCACGGGCATGGCCATGTGCTGGCCGATCATGCTGGCGCGGATCGAACGCTCGTCGATATTGCGCGCCACCCGTTGGCGGAACTTGATACGCGCAAAATCAGTTTCGTTGGCGCGGTAGGTGCTCTCAGTCCAGGAGCCGGAATCGGCGTAGTCGTAGAACATGCGGGGGACACGTTTTTGCGCCAGCTTGCGTAAGTCTTCGATGGTTGTGATCAACGGCATCGGGTCACCTCTCCCTGAACTGAACACAGAGAGTAACCGGCAGGAGCGTGGGCAACCAGCCGTTGCGTTTAGATGGGCCGGCGATTAATCTCGCACAAACCCGCAATAAAGCGCACAAACATGCATAACACTCATCAAGCCATCGACCTGCCTTCCCTGCGCAAACAGAAGATCTTGTTGTTGCTGGAACGCGACGGCAAGGTCACTGCCTCCGAGTTGGTCGAGCATTTTGCCGTGTCCCAGGACACCATCCGCCGCGACCTCGGCGAACTCGCTGCCGCCGGCCTGTTGCAACGCGTACATGGCGGCGCCCTGCCCCGACCCAAGGACACCGGCAAGGATTTCTTTACCCGTGTCGGGGAAACCAACGAGGTCAAGCGCCACCTCGCTCGCGTGGCGGCGGAGCGGGTTGAAGACGGCCAGATCGTGCTGTTCGATTCTGGCTCCACCACCTTGCAGATCGCACAGTGCTTGCCCCATGCACTGCACCTGACCGTGGTCACGCCATCCCCCATGATCGCCATCGCCCTGGCCGACCATCCGCATATAAAAGTGATCCTGGCCGGCGGCCAACTCAACCCCGCCACGCTCTCCACCGGCGGCCATGACGCGGTGCGGCTGATCCAGAGCGTCAAGGCCGACCTGTTGTTCACCGGGGTTTGCGCACTGCATCCGCAAGTGGGCATCACCTCGCTGCATTTTGGTGAAGTCGCCGTCAAGCAAGCCTTGCTCGACAGCGCGTCCCACGTCATCGCCGTGACCACCTCAGACAAGCTCGGCGCGGTGGAACCCTTTGTGGTGGCGCCTTGCAGCCGTATTCATACGCTGATTACCGAGTGGGACGCGCCGGAGGTGCAAGCATATGAACAGTTGGGGTTGCAGGTGCAGCGGGTGGACGTGCAGTGATGCAAACCCTGTGTAGAGCGAGCTTGCTCGCGAAAACGTCAACAATAACGCGTGTTTCCTGAATGAACGCGGCGCCTGAGCGTTTTTCGCGAGCAAGCTCGCTCCTACAAAAAGGGCAAGCCGGCCATCTGGAGAAGGTAACCACGATGCGAAGCGAGCCGCTCTTGATCTGCTTTTGATCTTGATCTCAGGCGCCCCGTTAAACCACGCTGGCCGGAATTCGACAGGGATTTGGGGGGTAAACCGGCAGGGATGCCGGTTTAGCCGCCCCGCGCCATGGATGGCGCGTGGCGGCGGCCCCCCAAATCACTGGCGGATTACGGGCACACCGAGCCTAGGCGAGGTGCCGAGTGGTGGGGCAAGAGCCTTTTGCTTACTTTTGGGCTCTTTTCAAAAGTGAGCCGCTGTAAAAGCGGAACCCTAAGTAGCCGTTACCGCAGGAATGGATATGTACTCGGTCTGACACCCTGTATCGGCTGTCAGGCCGCTATCGCAGGCAAGCCAGCTCCCACAGTTGGATTGCGGGGTGTCAGGTAGGTAAATGTCGGCTGGCAGCCCGTCATCGCAGGCAAGCCAGCTCCCACGGTTTAATCGCGGGGTGTCAGGTGGATAAGCGTCGGCTGACAAGGCGTCAGGCAGCGCTGCGGATCTTGTGCAAAGCATCCGCCACCCATTGACCAAACGCATCCACCGGCCCTTGCAGGTTGCCGAGAAAATGCGGATAGATCAGCCACAAATCCATCACCGGCTTGAAGTCCTTGAGGGGCATCGCCGCCAGCTGCTCGCGATGAGCACTGCGTTCCAGCAACGGACGTGGCACCAGGCCAAGGCCGAGGCCGTCGGCCACCAGGCCCAGTTGCAGTTCGGTGCCAAAGGTTTCCAGGTTTACCCGCAGCGCCAGGCCCTGGTCAGACAAGGTGCGCTGCAACCCCGCACGGAACCCGCAACCGTCCGGGTTGAGGATCCAACCGCTCTGGTACACGTCCGCCAGCTTGCAAGGCTTCTTCGGCAACTGCGCCTTGGCACAGACCACCACCAACTCCATCTTGCCGATGGACTCACCGACCAGGTTGTCCGGGAAGATCTTGCCCGCGGGGAACAACGCCACCGCCGCATCCAGTTCGCCGCGTTCGATCTTGCCGACCAATTGGCTGCCCCAGCCGGTGGCAACCTGGGCACGCAAGTCGGCGTATTCGCTGCGCAGGTGCTTGAGTGCGTCCAGCAGCACCACATCGCCGATGGTCTGCGGTACGCCCAGGCGCAGCACGCCGGTGGGCGGTGCATCGGTGGCCACCAGTTCGCGCAGGGCATCCATCTCGCGCAGGATCAACCGGCATTGCTCATAGACACGGGTACCGATCAGCGTTGGCTTGAGGGGCTTGGTGTTGCGGTCGAACAGCTCCACTCCCAGAGCCTGCTCGAAGTTCTGCACGCGGCGGGTGATGGCTGGCTGGGTCAGCTGCAACGACGCGGCGGCATGGCTGATGGACTGGCAACGAATCACTTCGACAAAGGCATCGATATCGTCAATTTTCATTTGGGCCGCACATACAGATCAGTCATTAAGATGTGCGTGAAGCATAGTGGCCGCACACAGGTCTGGATAGCCCAACCAGTGATCAATAACGTCTAACACTATTCAAACCGGTTCTAAATTACCTCCGGCTATAAGCTAATCATTAAAAAATAGCATATTAAAAATAAACATTATGCTTAGATAAAAGCATACCAACAGCCCGATGGAATGGTCATGACCCAGGCCCGACACCCCGAGAGACTCAGAGCCTTCATAGGCGCCCTGGCGGAATTGATCGACGGCAACCCGCGTGAAGGCGACCTGCTGCACCGTGGCGGCAAGCTGCTGGCGCAACTGGTCAGCCACGATGATTGGCTGCCCGACGAATTCGCCCAGCCCGACCCCGAGCGCTACCAGCAATTCTTGCTACATGCCGATTCGCGCCAGCGATTCAGCGTGGTCAGCTTTGTGTGGGGGCCAGGGCAACGCACGCCGATTCATGACCACCGGGTGTGGGGGCTGATCGGTATGTTGCGCGGCGCGGAGGTTTCCCAGGGGTTTGCCCGGGCACCGGGCGGCGGCCTGGTAGCGCAAGGCGAACCCGTGCAATTGCTGCCGGGCCAGGTCGAGGCGGTGTCGCCCAAAGTCGGCGATATCCATCAGGTCAGCAATGCCCACGGCGACCAAGTGTCCATCAGCATCCACGTATACGGCGCCAATATCGGCGCGGTGCGCCGGGCGGTGTATCAACCCGACGGCAGCGAGAAACTGTTTATCTCCGGTTATTCCAACGCCTATCTCCCGAACATCTGGGACCTGTCCAAAGAAAAGAGCCCTGCCCTATGACCACCCTATCGACCCGCAGCTTTGCGCAGATTCGCCAGGCCCTGTTGGCACGCGAAGAAGTCGCGCTGATCGACGTGCGCGAAGAAGCCCCCTTTGCCGAGGCCCATCCGCTGTTCGCCGCGAATATTCCCTTGTCCAAGCTGGAACTGGAGGTGTACGCGCGCATTCCACGCCGCGATACCCAAGTCACCCTGTACGACAACGGCGAAGGGCTGGCCCAGCGCGCCGCCGAACGCCTGGTTGCACTGGGCTACACCCAGGTCAGCCTGCTGGAGGATGGGCTGGACGGTTGGCGTCGGGCCGGTGGCGAGCTGTTTATCGACGTCAATGTACCCAGCAAGGCGTTTGGCGAACTGGTGGAGAGCCAGCGCCACACACCGTCCCTGGCCGCCGAAGAGGTCCAGGCCCTGCTCGACAGCCAGGCCGATGTGGTGGTGCTCGATGCGCGCCGCTTCGACGAATACCAGACCATGAGCATCCCCAGCAGCATCAGCGTGCCGGGGGCCGAGTTGGTGTTGCGCGCCCGTGAGCTGGCGCCCGATCCGTCTACGCGCATTATCGTCAATTGCGCCGGGCGCACCCGCAGCATTATCGGCACTCAGTCGTTGATCAACGCCGGCCTCCCCAACCCGGTGGCAGCCCTGCGCAACGGCACCATCGGCTGGACCTTGGCCGGGCAGACCCTCGACCATGGCCAGGCGCGCCGCTTTGCGCCGACCTCGGAAAACCATCGCCAACTCGCCGCCCAAAAGGCACATGGTGTTGCCGATAAAGCCGGGGTCAAGCGTGCGACGCTCAATGATCTGCACCGCTGGCAACAGGACGCGACCCGCACCACCTACCTGTTCGATGTGCGCACCGCAGAAGAATTCGAAGCCGGCCACCTGCCGGGCGCCCGCGCCACCCCGGGCGGGCAACTGGTGCAGGAAACCGACCACGTTGCCAGTGTGCGCGGTGCGCGCCTGGTACTGGTGGACGACGACGGTGTGCGCGCCAATATGTCCGCGTCGTGGCTGGCCCAGTTGGGCTGGCAGGTGTACGTATTGGATGACCTGCAAGCGGAGCACTTCAGCGAGCGCGGCGCATGGGTCGCGCCAGTACCGCCGCCGCCCCAGGCCGAACTGATCAGCCCCCACACCCTTGCCGACTGGCTCGGCCATGGCGACACGCAGGTGCTGGACTTCACGGCCAGCGCCAACTACGTGAAACGTCATATCCCCGGCGCTCGGTGGGTGCTACGCGCGCAACTGCCCGAGGCCCTGAGCAAGGTACCGAGCGCCCAGCGCTATGTGTTGACCTGCGGCAGCAGCCAACTGGCGCGCCTGGCCGTGCCGGAAGTCGAGGCCCTTACCGGCAAGCCGGTCTTTTTGCTGCAGGACGGCACGGCCGGCTGGATCCAAGCGCAACTGCCCCTTGAGTCAGGCGAAAGCCACTTGGCGTCCCCGCGTATCGACCGCTACCGCCGCCCTTACGAAGGCACCGACAACCCTCGGGAAGCCATGCAGGCTTACCTGGATTGGGAGTTCGGCCTCGTGGAACAACTGGCCCGCGACGGCACCCATGGTTTCTACGTGATCTGATTCACCGCTGCACCGTTTCGCTCAACCGACCCCTTCTCCAGGCGGAGGTACTTTCCTTTACCCAACGCCTGGAGTTTTTCCCATGCTGTACGCCATTCCATTCAAACGCCTGTTGCTGGGCGCTGCCCTCGCCCTCGGCCTGCTTTCCACCGTCCAGGCTGGCGACCTGCAACCGCTGCGCGTGGCCAACCAGAAATCCACGATCAAGGCGCTGCTGGAAGCCTCGGGCGAAAGCCAGAACGTGCCCTACGAGATCAAATGGTCGGAATTCCCCTCGGCCTCGCCCCTGGGCGAAGCGCTGAACGCCGGCGCTGTGGATATCGGCGCCCTGGGCGATGCCCCTTATGTGTTCGCCCTCGGCGCCGGTGCCTCGATCAAGGTGATCAGCATCATCCATGCCGAGGGCCGTAACACCACGGCGCTGCTGGTGCCCAAGGATTCACCGATCAAGACCGCGGCCGACCTCAAGGGCAAGAAGATCGTCACCGGGCGCGGCTCCATCGGGCACTACCTGGCGATCAAGGCCCTGAACGATGCCGGGCTGACCACCCAGGATGTGCAGTTCATCTTCCTGCTGCCCGCCGAGTCCCGGCTGGTACTCGACAACGGCACCGCCGATGCCTGGGCGACGTGGGACCCTTACACCACCGTGGTCACCTCACAGAGCAATGCTCGCGTGCTGGTGAGCGGCAAGCACCTGCTGAGCAATCATCTGTACTTCGCCGCCACCGGCCAAGCCATTGCCGACAAGCGCGTGCAACTGGACGACTTTGTCGCCCGCATTGATCGCGCCTACGCCTGGGCCAATACCCATCCCGAGCAATACGCCGCTGCCCAGGCCAAGATCACTGGCCTGCCACTGGCCGTGCATATAGAAGTGGCCCAGGACACCCATCTTTCCCCGGTCACGATTGACGATACGGTGATCCATGGCCTGCAAGCCACCGCCGACACCTATGTAAAAGAAGGCCTGCTGAGCCAACACATCGACGTCTCCCAGGGCTTCGATTCCAGCTTCAACGCCAAGCGTATCCCCCTCGAACAAGCCTCGCGCTAAGGAGCAGAACATGAGCAAGCCACGTCAATTGAAACTCGGTGCCATGGTGCACGGTGTCGGCCACGGTTGGGGCGAATGGCGCCACCCGCAGGCACAACCCGACGCCAGCACCAATTTCGGCTTCTACAAGCAGCAGACCGAACTGGCCGAAGCCGCCCGGTTCGACTTCGTGTTCATCGCCGACAGCCTGCATATCCACCCCAAGTCCAGCCCCCATTACCTCAACCGTTTCGAGCCGCTGACGATCCTCTCGGCCCTGGCCGCGCTGACCACTCATATCGGCCTGGTCGCCACCGTGACCGTCAGCTACACCGAGCCTTACCAGGTAGCACGCCAGTTCGCCTCCCTGGACCACATCAGCGGCGGCCGTGCCGGCTGGAACGTCGTCACCTCGTGGCTGAGTGGCACCGCCGATAACTTCGGCAAGGCCGAGCATCCGCCCCACGCCGTGCGCTACCGCATCGCCAAGGAACACCTGAATGTGGTCAAGGGTCTGTGGGATTCCTGGGAGGACGATGCCTTTGCCTATAACAAACACAGCGGCGAATTCTTCACCCCAGGCAAGTTGCATGCGCTTAACCACAAGGGCGAATTCTTCTCGGTCAAAGGCCCGCTGAACATCGCGCGTTCGCGCCAGGGCCAACCGGCGATTTTCCAGGCGGGCACTTCGGAGGATGGGCGTAACTTTGCCGCCGAAAACGCCGATGCGATTTTTGTGCATGTGGAAACTATCGATGAGGCCAAGGCCTACAGCGCCGATTTGAAACGCCGCGCCAAGGGCTTTGGCCGCGACCCGGACAGCCTGTCGATCCTGCCGGGCATCCGCCCGATTGTCGGGCGCGATGCCGCCGAAGTGGAAAGCCGCTACCAGCAAGCCGTGGCACTGGTCACCGTGGAAGACGCCATTGTCGCACTCGGCAGGCCGTTCAACGACCATGATTTCAGCCAGTACCCGCTGGATGCGCCCTTCCCTGAATTGGGCGACCTGGGCGCCAACAGCCAGAAAGGTGGCTCCGAACGTATCAAGCAACTGGCCCGTGACGAAGGCCTGACCCTGCGCGAAGTGGCCCTGCGTTTCTCGCGGCCCCAGCGCGACTTTGTCGGCACCCCGGAACACGTCGCGGATGCCATCCAGACCTGGTTCGAGAGCGGCGCCAGCGATGGTTTCATCATCAACTCGGTACTGCCGGATGGCCTGCAGTATTTCACTGAGTTGGTGGTGCCGGTGCTTCAACAGCGAGGGTTGTTCCGTACCGAGTACAGCGGCCACACCCTACGGGACAACCTCGGCCTGGAAGTGCCAGCGAACCGCTACAGCGTGATCGAAGCCACCGAACAAGCCCTGGCCTGAATACTACCCCCTGTAGGAGCGAGCTTGCTCGCGAAGAACGCCCACGATAACGCGTACTTCCTGAATAAACGCGGCGCCTGTGAGTTTTTCGCGAGCAAGCTCGCTCCTACAAGGGGGTCAGGGCTTGCCACCCTCCCACATTTTTGACCGAGTACAGACTTATGACTCAACCGTCTCTCAAGGCTGTGGAAGCCGTCGATTTCGACGCCCTGCTTGATCATCTCAGCGCCGAGCTGGCCAGTACCGCGCCCCTCTATGACGAAAGCGGCGCCTTCCCCCACGCTAATTTCAAGCTCCTGCACCAACACCAACTCATCGCCCTGACCGTGCCGAAAAAACTCGGCGGCGGTGGCGCCAGCCTGTCCCAGGCGCGCAAGGTCATTAGCGCCATCGCCAAGGGCGAACCGTCCACGGCATTGATCCTGGTGATGCAATACCTGCAACACGCCCGCCTGCAAGACAACCAGAGCTGGCCCGCACACCTGCGCGTGCAGGTCGCGCAGGAGGCGGTGCAGAACGGCGCGCTGATCAATGCCCTGCGTGTCGAACCTGACCTTGGCACCCCAGCCCGTGGCGGTTTGCCGGCCACCACCGCCGTGCGCACCGCCGACGGCTGGCGTATCAGTGGGCGCAAGCTCTACTCCACCGGCAGCCATGGCCTGAGCTGGTTCAGCGTGTGGGCGCGCAGCGATGACGCCGACCCGCTGGTAGGCGCCTGGCTGGTGCCCAAGGCCAGCCCCGGCGTCAGCATCATCGACACCTGGGACCACTTGGGCATGCGCGCCACCTGCAGCCATGAGGTGGTGTTGGACAACGTATGGGTGCCCCTGGACCATGCGGTCAGCGTCAGCCCCTGGAGCGCCCCGCAAGCGGAGCTGGATGGCGAAGGATTCCTCTGGATGTCGGTGTTGTTGTCCTCGGTGTACGACGCCGTGGCCCAGGCGGCACGAGACCGGCTGGTGGACTGGCTGGAGGAGCGCAAGCCGTCGAATCTCGGCGCGGCACTGTCCACCCTGCCGCGTTTTCAGGAGACCGTCGGCCATATCGACACTTTGCTGTTCGCCAACCGTAGCCTGCTCGATGCTGCTGCCGCAGGCCACACGCCGACGGCCAATGCCGCACAAGTGAAGTACCTGGTGACCGGCAATGCGATCCGTGCGGTCGAGCTGGCCATCGAAGCCTCGGGCAACCCTGGCCTATCACGGCACAGCCCACTGCAACGGCATTACCGCGATGTGCTGTGCAGCCGCATCCACACTCCGCAAAATGACGCCGTGCTGCAAGGCGTCGGCAAAGCTGTGTTCAACCAGCGCCAAAAGGAACGCACATGAGCCAGGTGATTATTGCCAGCCAACTGGACGAAGATTACAACCAGGTGATCCGGGAGCGCCTTGCCCCACTGCACCCCGAAGCCCAGGTAATCGGCGTGCCGGTCGGTGTGCCCAGTGACTTGCCGGCCCACGCCAATATCCTGCTGCTGCGCCCGATCAATGTGCGGGGCTACACCGCCCCCGACACCCCGCCACCGGGCTGGCCCTACGGCGCACAGTGGGTGCACCTGGTGTCGTCGGGTATCGACTTCTACCCCCAGTGGCTATTCAACGGCCCACCCGTGACCACTTCCCGTGGCAGCGCCGCCGATAACCTGGCCGAGTTCGCCCTGGCGGCGATCTTTGCCGCGGCCAAGCATTTGCCGGACATCTGGGTAAAGGATGCCCAGTGGCAGTTCACCGCGCTGCGCCCGCTCAAGGGCACCACGCTGGGCCTTTTGGGCTTTGGCGCGATTGGCACAAGCCTGGCGCAAAAGGCTCTGGCACTGGGGCTCAAGGTGGTGGCGCTGCGTCAAAGCACAACCCCGTTCGGCCTCGATGGCGTGGAAGCGGCCAAGGACATCCACGACCTGTTTGCCCGCGCCGATCACCTGGTGGTGGCGGCCCCCCTGACCGAAGCAACGCGGCATATCATCGATCGTAATGTACTGGCCAGCGCAAAGCCGGGGCTGCACCTGATCAATATCGCCCGCGGTGGCCTGCTCGATCAGCAAGCGCTGTTGCACGCGTTGGATAACAACCAGATCGGCCTGGCTTCCCTCGACGTCACCGAGCCAGAGCCACTGCCCGATGGGCATCCGCTGTACAGCCATCCGAGGGTACGGCTGTCGCCGCATACTTCGGCTATTTCGACCCGCAGCAAGGAGGAAATTGCGGATACGTTCCTGGCTAATCTGGAACGGTATGTGGCGGGCCTTGAGTTAAGTAACCTCGCGAATGTCTGACGGCTTGCCCGCAAAGGGGGGGCCAGCCACTGAATATTCAACTGAGCCACCGCTATCGCCGGCAAGCCAGCTCCCACAGGTTTTGGGAAGGTGGCTGGAGAAGTTCATTTGATGCGGTAGTGGAAGGTGTTGCGCACTGCCGGTACGGCAACAGCTTTGCCATCGACGATTCTCGGCTGGTAGCGAAAAGTATTGGCCGCCGCCAATGAGGGCCTGATGAACAACGGGTGACAGCCTTCCAATACCTTGGGGTTTTCCACGTGCCCCTGGGTGTTGACGGTGTACTCCACCGAGCAGTCGCCTTCGATGTTCTTGTCCAGGGCGCGTTCGGGGTAGTCGGGGGCGGCCTTGCTCAAGGGTTGGTACTGGCGGCTGTCGAATGCAGGGGTAGGCGCAGGCACGGCGGCTCGGGCTTTTTCCGAAGCGGCACGCTCCTGACTCAGACGTTGCTGTTCCAACTCCCGATTGCGCTGCTCGGTCGCCATGCGCTGCTGTTGTTGCTCGAGTTTCTTTTCTTCAACCCGCTTGCGCGCCAGCGCGGCTTTCTCGAGCTTTTGCGCCTGCACCTGCGGATCAACCGTCGGCCTGGTCGGTACCGGGATGACAACAGGTTCTGCCAGCGCGGCAGCTACGGGCTCGGGTGTCGGCACAGGCGCCGGCGCCGGCGCCGGAGCGGGTAAAACCACCAACTGCGTGTGCATCACCCGCGGCGCATCCACCCCTGGTCGCTCCGTCGACCAGCCCAGCATCAACGCCACTGCCACCGCACCATGCAGCGCCACGGCCAGACTCGCTGCCAGGCCTTTACGCCATAAACCATCGCCGTTGGGCGCCAAGGCCAGTGCCGGACTGTGCAGGATCATCGTTGTCATTGTGGGGCCTCTGTCACCAGCCCAAGATTGCTGATGCCGCCCTTCTGCAGCACCGCCATGGCCGCCACTACACGGCCATAACCTGCATTGTCGTCAGCGCGGATATACACCTGGGTATCGCTGCGCGCCGTCACCACCTGCATGACCTTGGCGCTCATTTCTTCCAGGGTCACCGCGCTGTCGGTCTGCTGGCGCGTATCCAGCTCGCCACCCAGGTTCCAGTAGTAGCCACCGTCCGCCTGCACCGACAACGTCAGGATCTGCTGGCGCGTATCGGTGGCCAGCGCCTCGGCGGCGACCTTGGGCAGTTCGATCTTTACACCCTGGGTGAGCATGGGCGCAGTGACCATGAAGATCACCAGCAGCACCAGCATCACGTCGATGTAGGGCACCACATTCATCTCGGCCTTGGGCCCGTGCTTGCGTTGCGGCCTGATCAACATCGCTTTGCTCCTTGTTCAGGCGGCCACGGCCAGGTTGATCGAGGTACCGCGCAGCATGCGGTGCAGGTGCACTTGCAGTTCATTGCCGAAAGCGTAGTAGCGTGTGAGCAGGGTCTGGCTGCGGGCCGCGAAACGGTTATAGGCGATCACTGCCGGAATCGCCGCAAACAGGCCAATGGCCGTAGCAATCAAGGCTTCTGCAATACCGGGTGCCACGGTCGATAGCGTGGCCTGTTGCACCTGCGACAAGCCGAGGAACGAATTCATGATGCCCCACACGGTCCCGAACAGGCCGATGTAGGGGCTGACCGACCCCACCGTCGCCAGAAACTGCAAGCCCTTTTCCAGCTCCAGCTCCTGCTCGGTGATCGCTACCTGCAAGGCGCGCTCCACACCCTCGAGCACTGCCGGATCGTGGTGGTGCAGATGCTGGTATTCCTGCATGCCGGCAATGAAGATCGGCGCCACACCGCCCTCGCCCGCCTGCACGGTTTCGCGATACAAAGGTTGCAGGTCCGACACGACGCGAAAGCGCGCCAGGAAGCCGTTGAGCTGCCGTTCCAGACCACGCAGTACACTGCTGCGCTGAATGATCAGGTACCAGCTGAGCAAGGACGCCAGCAGCAAAGTGACCATCACAGCCTTGACCAACAGGCTGGCGTCGCTGATCAAGCTCCAGATCGTCATATGTTCCATCGTCGCGTGCATGGTGAAGCTCCTATTCGATTAAAAACGGATGACTGCGTGATGACAGCTCAGGGTAATTTCAACGCACGGCTCACCTCGGCCCAGGGCACGAACTTGAAGTTCTGGGCTTGCTCGGGCATGCGCTTGCGCCCGTCCTGCACCACCAACATGCCCTCGCTCCATGGCCCGCCGAGGTTGACGGCAGTGACCTCCAGGCCATCGGTTTCCGAGGCGCCATCAATGCCGGCGGCCGCATTGAGGCCAACGCGCAAGGCGCCGCGCACAGCGAATGGCGGCTCGGCGTCCAGCACCAGGTAGCTGTCATTGCCTTGGCTGGAGACCACCAGGTAATCCCGTGCGGGGCTTTGATACAGCGCCAGGCCTTCGACGTCCGCGTGCAGTTGCGCGCCTACTTTGATCACCGAAGTGAGCGTGGCCGGTTGCTCGGCACGGGCATCCATCGCCCACACGCCGACATCTTCCTCACCGATGAACAAGCGTTGGCGCTGGTCATCGGCCACACAGCCCTCGGGTTGGCTGTCGACCTTGAACTGACGCACCAACTCGCCCTGCACACGGCCAGCCGGTGCACTCAGGCGGTATTGCAGGAAGGTGCCATCCTTGTCATTGGCGAACGCGTAGAGCTCACCGCTGGCGGGCTGGTACAGGCAGATGCCGTAGATGTCCTTGAGTGGCGTGGGGACCTCACCGGCTTCAAGCAACTCGCCGCTCTGGCGGTCGATGCTGAACAGGCTCAGGGTATTGCGGTCGCGATTACTCGCCACGGCCAGGTCGACGGTGTGCGTACCGAGTTTGAAGCCAGGGCGTATGTCGACATTGTTCAGGCGCCCCACTGCCAGCTCCTGCAACAGCTTGCCGTCAAGATCGTAGGCCAGCAGGCCCTGTTTCTTGTTGGTCCCCAGCACACGACTTTTGGCCGGCGTTTCAGGGTGAACCCAGATGGCCGGGTCATCCGCCGCGTCGCCTTGGCGACCCACGGGTTCGGTCTGGCGCAGTGCGGCGACTTGCGCAAGTATCGGCGCAACCGGCACCGGCGTGGCTTGCCAGTCAAGGCGGCCCTGATAGAGCTGCTCGCTGTCGTCGTCCCGCACCAGCAGTTGCCGGCCCTGTATCACCAACTGCTCCGGTTCCTTGAGGCCCGGCAAGGCCCGGCTGGGTTGCTCAACCCAACGTTCCCCGACTTGCTGGAACAGGTGCAATTGCGCGGTTTTCGGGTCCAACGCGAGCATCCCGCCCGGCACCAGTGCCATGGCGCCTGCTTCGCGCTGGGGATCGTCGAACAGCGCCACGGGCGTGCGCGTCACCTCGGCTTCCGGGTGTGCCGGGTAGGCCCACCAGCCGACGTTTTGCTCATTCACCACCAATCGTTCGGTCGCATCGTCCACTTGGCAGTATTGCGCCGATGGCGGCAGTGGCAGGCTGCGAACACGCTGCGCCTGGGCCAACAGCGTCGAATCATTGCCCACCAGCCACTGCTCGCCCTTGCCCTCTTCACCGACCAGAAACACAAACAGGTTGGCCGCCGAATCGCGATAGAGGCACAGGCTATTTACCGCGAAGTCGCGGGTCGGCAGGTACAGCGGCGTACCCCAGGTTTTGCCGGCGCCATCGAGACCGATCAGCAAGGCCTGCTGGCGGTCGTTATCGAGGCTGGCGATCAGCGATTGAGTGCCGGCAGCGCGTGTGTCGAGGCTGCTGAAACGGCCTTTGAAGCGGGCCAGTTCGACGCCTTTATCGTCGAGCAGCAGCAGGCCGTCGCGGGCACTGGCGGCCACGCGCTGGGTGCCGCCGGGCAGGAAGGCAACGGCCTGGGCGTTCAGGCTGGGTGCCCAAGGGGTCAGCGGTAGGTCAGTGGCGAACGCATTGGCGCTGCTAACCAGTACGACCAGCAGGCACAGCTTGGAAATTCTCATGAACAGACAATCCTTCGAAAACAATGGAGATCCCGTTTGGGAGGGCTTGCCCTGATGCCCTGTAGGAGCGAGCTTGCTCGCGAAAAACTCCCAGGCGCCGCATTCATTCAGGCGCCCCGCGTCATCGTTGAAGTTTTTCGCGAGCGAGCTCGCTCCTACAGGGGCCAGGGTTAGAAATGGGTGAAGGTCAGGCCCAACTTGTAGGTGGGGCCGTACTCTTCGTACTGGCCGTTGTAGCTACGGTGGCCGGTGTAGACGAAGTACGACTCGTCGGTGAGGTTCTGTGCCTCGAAGCTGACCTGCAGGTTCTTGGTCAGTGAGTAGCGCGCACTGAAATCAACGAAGGTTTGCGCGTCGACGTGCAGGTCATGGGCCTTGTCATTGATCGACGCCAACTCATACAAATAGGCCGATTTGTAATTGGCCGACAGGCGCAGGCTGAGGGTGTCGTCTTCCCAACCGAGCATCAGGTTGCCGACCGTGTCCGACTGGTTGGGCAGGCTGATGTTGCGCTTGCGATTGCGCCCGCTGGCACTGTCGAAGCCCTCGATGTCCGCGCGGGAACGGCTGAAGGTGCTGTTGGCACCGATCATCAGGCCGTTCCATGGCGCAGGCAGCCAGTCGAACTTCTGTGAGTAGGCCAGTTCCAGGCCATACAGTTTGGCGCTGTCGCCGTTGGCAAAGGTGTGCGCCTCGGCGAAGTTGGCCCAGGCACCGGTACCAGCCACGTCGGTGTTGTAGACGAAGTTCTGGATGTCTTTGTAGAACACGAAGGCCGACACGGTACCGGCACGGCCCATGAAATGCTCGATGCCCAGGTCCAGGTTGCTTGATTCCAGAGGCTTGAGGTCCGGGTTGCCGAACGTGGCCTCGTCATCGTCAATCACAAAACCCGGGGCCAGTTGGCCAAAGGTCGGACGCACCACCGATTTGGTCCAGGCGGCGCGCACTTGGGTGTTCTTGTCAATCTGGTAGCGCGCATGCAGGCCCGGCAGCCAGTGGTGATAACGGCGCTTGGTCTCGGTGGCGCTGAACTGGCCGTCCGTGGCACCGGTGCCCTTGGCTTCGAACTCGGTACCCTCGTAACGCATACCGGCGATGAAGCGCCAGTCGTCAATATCGACGGTGTTCATCAGGTAGCCGGCATTGATGTCTTCGCGGATGGTGAAGTCGTTGACAGTGGATTCGGTCGGGTCATAGAAGTCATCGCGATTGAGGCCGCCGATCAACTGACGGATATTGCCCGCGCTGATACCTGGGCCAAAGCGGCCGAGGCGGTAGTCGACGTTGCCCTTCTGGAACTGCGTTAGGTTGAGTTGTTCATCGCTCAAGCCCTGTTCATCCAGGTCCTTGTAGACCCAGGCCTCCAGGTCATTGTCCTTGTGGCGCCGGCTGACCTTGCCGCCGAACTTGAACTGGGATGCGTAACCGCTGAGGTCATAGTCGCGGGCCAGGTCCAGGCGCAGGTTCTTCTCGGTGTCCTGGGTGTGCTGTTTTTCCCAGTCGACTTTGTCCAGGCTGAAATTGGCGGGGTCGTAGAAACCGCTACCAACGAGCGGGCGCGGCTTGGCCGTGTCGTAGAAGCCGCTGTCGGCAAAGTCACCGCCGTCGAAGGTCGCACCGGCAATATGCCCCGGGCTGTCTTCACTGGAACGGCTGTAACCGGCCTGGCCGCTCAAGGTCCACAGGCCGAGCATGCGTTCACCGCCCACTACGTAGGACTGGATTTGCTGGGTTTCCTCGCGGTTCTTGAGCTTGCGTTTGCCCTCGGCGTCGCCCAATTCGCCGGGCGCTTGCGGGTCTGCAAACTCGAGGCTGGCAGCGTTGCGGGTTTCGGTGTCCTTGTAGCGACTGTAGAGGGTGCGCAGGTAGTAGCTGCTGAGGTCATCGGGCTTGTAATCGAAGTTAAGGCCACCACCCGCGCGTTCACGGCTGATGTCGTAGTCGCGCTGCTCGAATTCGTTGAGCCGGGCGCCGTTGCTGAAGTCCCAGGCGCCGCCGGTTTCGACGTTGTCCGAGCCGAAATCACGCTTCTGCCAACTGAGGGCCGCGGCCACGCCAAAGTTGTCGATACCGTCGCCGAGGCTGAACCGGTTACTGGCGGCGCCGGAGAATTTGGGGCTGGTCTGGTGCGTGTTCTTGTCGTAGCTGGCCTCGGTGCTGCCGGTATAGAACAGGCCCTTGTGGTCGAACGCCGAAAGGCTTTTCACATCGACGGTGCCGCCGAGGGAGTTGGCGTCCATGTCCGGTGTGAGCGTCTTGATCACGGACAGCGACTGCACCAACTCCGAAGGCAGAACATCGAGGGCCACGGCGCGGCGCTCGCTCTCGGGGGATGGCACCAGGGTGCCGTTGATGGTCACGCTGTTGAGGTCCGGGCCCAGGCCGCGCACGCTGACAAAGCGGCCTTCGCCCTGGTCACGTTCAACGCTGATGCCCGGCAAGCGCTGCACCGCCTCGGCAACGTTCTCATCCGGCAACTGGGCGACGCCGTCGGCATGCACCACGCTCTTGATACTGTCGGAAGAGCGCTGCTCCTTGAGGGCGCTGTCGATCGCAGCGGCTTGGCCGACCACATCGACATGCTCGGTGGCCGCTTCCGCGGCGTTGAGCCGCTCGCAGGCTATCGCCAGAGCCAAGGCGGTAAGCGTAAAGCTGACGAGCCCGGTGCGCTTGTACATGAAACCCTCCCCAAGAATCCGTTGGCGCCAGGCAAGGGGCCCGGCAACTGGGAGGGCACGCTAGGGGGCAGGCGTGACGGTTCTGTGACAAGGTTGCGGGCAGAGCCTGTCAAAGCGGGGTTTACAGGCTTCTGGAGCGGATAAATGAGCTGAAATGACCTCAGTCAGATGCGGGAGCAAGCGGGCTTGCCTGCGATAGCGGCCGGACAGCCGATGCTTATCTCTCTGACACCCCACAGTCCAAATGTGGGAGCTGGCTTGTCTGCGAAGACGGCAGTTCAATCGACAGAGAAGTCGAATGTGCCGCCCAGGTAACCACGATGCGAAGCGAGCCGCTCTTGATCTGCTCTTGATCTTGATCTTAGGCGCCCCGTTAAACCACGCTGGCCGGAATTCGACAGGGATTTGGGGGGTAAACCGGCAGGGATGCCGGTTTAGCCGCCCCGCGCCATGGATGGCGCGTGGCGGCGGCCCCCCAAATCACTGGCGGATTACGGGCACACCGAGCCTAAGCGAGGTGCCGAGTGGTGGGGCAAGAGCCTTTTGCTTACTTTTGGGCTCTTTTCAAAAGTGAGCCGCTGTAAAAGCGGAACCCTAAGTGGCCGTTATCGCAGGAATGGATATGTACTCGGTATAACAGTGTCGCCTGTCAGGTCGCCATCGCAGGCAAGCCAGCTCCCACATGGGCTCTATGTCCAGCTAAAAAATAGGCCGAGGGCATGAGCTGATTCGACCCTCCCCGCCCGTCATCCAACCGTCACATCCATCTGCTGTGCTGACGCCCATTACTCATTTGCCCAAGGACCCGTGGCCATGTTTTCCGTGCTCAAACCCCACCGCTGGAAACTCGCATTGCTCCTGATCGCCGCCAACCTCGGGCTGATCCTGCACCTGGCCTGCGGCGAGCTCAAGAGCGTCAGCGAATGGGTGTGGCTGGATATCATCGGCGAAGGCGGTTCGGCGCTGCTCGCGCTGATCTGGCTGGGCCTGGTATTGAAAAGCCGCCCCGCCGGACGGGTCACCCAATACCTGGCGCTGGGGCTGTCGTGCATCTTTTTTTCCTGGTGGATCGACAGCCTCGACGAATTCATCCGCCTGCCTGACAGCATCTCCTGGGATCACTGGCTGGAGTCAGGGCCAATGCCGGTGGGCATGATCCTGCTGACGATTGGCATTTATCACTGGCACCACGAACAACTGGCGATCAGCGCACAGATGGAAAAACGCGAGCGGTTGTTTCGCGAGCATCGGCTGTTCGACAAACTCACGCCCCTGGCCGGTGCCGACTACCTCAAGCGCCAACTCGCCGACAGCCTGCGCGACAGCCAAGCGCAGCAACAACCACTGTCGTTGTTGGCCCTGGACCTGGACAACTTCGCCACCATCAACCAGGCCTACGGGCATGCCGAGGGTGATGCGGTGCTACAGGCGGTCAGCCATGTGCTGCTGCTCAACCTGCGCCGCCAGGACCTGTTGTGCCGCCTGGCGGGCGATCGTTTTGTGGTGCTGCTGCCCAACACCGGCGAGCGCCAGGCCCAGGGCCTGGCGCTGGAGTTGCAACACGCGGTGCAGAGCCTCGCCCACAAGACCCGGCAACAGGGCGAACGCCTGCAACTGACGGCGACCACGGCGGTGGTGATGGCCTTGCAAGAGTCACCTCACGAGCTGCTCAAGCGGCTGAATATGGGCCTGGCCCGGGCCAAGCAACCCCTTGCGAAAAGTGCCTGAAATGGCCGTGAAAACCAGCTGGTATGAAAACGACAGCCGCTTCATCCCCGGTCACTATCAACCCGCCACGTTGATCGACCTGGGCTTGTCCCGGGACATCGACAGCCATCGCCTACTGCGCGGCACCGGCCTGTTCCACGAAGACATCCTGGCCGGCAATGCGCGGTTGAGCCCGCAGCAGTTCCTGGGTTTGATCGGCAACAGCCGCAAACTGCTGGATGCCGATGACAGCAGTTTCCTGTTTGGCCAACGCCTGCTGCCCGGCTACTACGGCGCCGCCAGTCATGCGCTGGGGCATGCACAGAACCTTCATCAGGCCCTGGATATCCTGATCCAGCAACAAGTGCTGCTCAGCCCGCTGGCCACGCTGCAACTGGAGCTGGATGAGCACCACGCTTACCTGTATTGGTTGGACAGTTGCGGCGCCGGCGAACACTGGCGCTTTCTGCTCGAAGCCAGCATGACTTCACTGGTTGCCATGAGCCAATGGCTCAGCGGCCAGCGCTTGCCGTGGGTGTGCAGCTTCAGCCATGCCGAACCTCGGTATGTCGAGCAATACTGGGTGCATCTGGGCGAACACACGCGCTTCGAACGCCCTCTGAACATGATGTGCCTCCCCCGTGAATACCTCGCCCACACCTGGCCGGGTGCTTCGGCCACGGCGGGCCAGGTCGCGCGCCAGCAAGCCCTTGAACAAATCGAGCAACTGGGCTTTGCCACAAGTTTTCTGGACTGCCTCGATGCCTACCTGCGCGAACACGTGCGCCAGCCACCAAGCCTGGAACAGGCCGCCCACACCTTCGCCATGAGCCCGGCCACGCTAAAGCGCAAGTTGCAACGGCACGACACCGGTTTTCAGCAACAGGTCGACCGGGTGCGCAAGCATGTGGCGTTGCACCTGTACCAGGCCAAGGGGTGGAGTAACGAGCAAGTAGCGGCGTACCTGAATTTCAACGATGCGGCGAATTTTCGGCGCTCGTTCAAGCGGTGGACGGGCAGCACGCCCAACCTGATCCGCCAACTGTTCAGCAGCCGCTAGCCAGGCGTTCGCGCAGGAACTCCACCAGCGCTTGCACCGGGCGTGAACTCTGGCGGTGCTGCGGGTACACCGCCGACAGGGTCAAGGCCTCAGGAGCGAAGTCCTCCAGTACCTTGACCAGACGCCCATCCTTCAAGGCCTCGCTGACAATGAACGTCGGTAGGTAGGTAACGCCCAAACCGGCTATCGCGGTATCGCGCAGCAGGTCACCGTTGTTGACGCGCATGCGCCCACTGACGCTCAACGCTTGCACCTTGCCTTTGAAACGCCATTGCACCTGACGGCCGTGGCCGTAAGGCAGGCAGTCGTGCGTGGCTAAATCCTCGGGTTTCAATGGCGTACCCCGCAGCGCCAGGTAGTCGGGGCTGGCGCAATACACCCGCTCGATAGCGGCGATCCGCCGGGCGATCAGGGTGGAGTCTTCCAGGGTGCCGATGCGCAGCACCAGGTCGTAGCCTTCGCCGATCAAGTCCACCGGGCGGTCGCTCAGGTCGACTTCAACGCAGACCTGCGGATGCTGGCGCAGGAACAACGGCAACAGGCAACCCAGGTGCGCCATGGCGAACGACAAGGGTGCACTGAGGCGAATGGTGCCGCGGGGTTCGCTGTTCTGGCCGGCGATGCCCTGCTCCACTTGCTCCACCTCACCGAGCAGGCGCAAGGCCGACTCGTAGTAACTCTGGCCCAGCGGCGTGACGTCCAGGCGCCGTGTGGAGCGGTTGAGCAGGCGTACGCCCAGGCGGTCTTCCAGTTGGATCAGGCGGCGGCTGACGAATTGCTTGGACAAGCCCAATTGCTCGGCGGCGGCAGTGAAACTGCCGGATTCCATGACCTGGCAGAACAGGCGCATGTCTTCGAAGGGGTTCATTGTCGCTTCTCAGGGGACGATAGGCTGTTTTATAGCCCGTCAGTGGTCACACCACAAACCAAAATGTGAACACCATCAAATGTTGGAGCTGTGTCAGGCGCTGATGTTGTGGGCAATATAAACCCATGTGGGAGCTGGCTTGCCTGCGATAGCGGTGTATCAGCCAGCAATACTGTTGACTGATGCATCGCAATCGCGGGCAAGCCCAGCTCCCACAGGGTTTTGCGGTGTTTTACAGAGCAGGTTACTTGGCAGCGAACGCCGAGTAGCTGTTCATCAGGTTGCGGTAGTTGGGAATGCGCGGCGAAAGCAGGTTGGCCAGGCCTTCCATATCGTTGCGCCAGTCCACTTGCAGCTCGCAGGCCACCGAGAACCAGTTGACCAGTTGCGCACCGGCGGCGGTCATACGCGCCCAGGCGGCTTGTTGCACGGTTTCGTTGAAGGTGCCGGAAGCGTCGGTGACCACGAAAACCTCGAAGCCTTCGTCAAGGGCACACAGGGTCGGGAATGCCACGCACACGTCGGTCACCACACCGGCAATGATGATCTGCTTGCGGCCGGTCGCCTTGACGGCCTTGACGAAATCTTCGTTGTCCCATGCGTTGATCTGGCCAGGGCGCGGAATGTACGGCGCGTCGGGGAACAGTTCTTTGAGCTCAGGCACCAGCGGGCCGTTGGGGCCGCTTTCAAAGCTGGTGGTCAGGATGGTCGGCAGGTTGAAGAACTTCGCCACGTCGGCCAGGGCCAGCACGTTGTTCTTGAACTCGTTGGGGGAGAAATCCTGCACCAGGGAGATCAGGCCGGTCTGGTGATCAACCAACAGCACAACAGCATCGTCTTTGTTCAAGCGCTTGTAAGTCATGGGTAACTCCTTTGGGGATGGGGTGTTTTTCAAAAAGCAAAGCAGGAGCAGCCGAACGCCCCCCAGAAACCCTGGAAGTCGCTGACCGGCACGCTGGAAAGGCGCGCTTTTTCATGGCTGTGGGCATGCACGCCACAAGGGCCGCTGCACTGGTGAACCTGGGCCTGCATCGGCGACGTCGGGCGCCAGTGCCCTGGCACCTTGACCACCGGCGACCAGTCGGGCAGCACCGGTACCCGTGGCGGTGCGAAATCTTCGAAGTCGCCAGCGCCGTACACGACCTTGCCGCCGACCACTGTCAGCACCGACTCGATCCACTTGATAGCTTCTTCCTCGACACTGAAAAAGTCCGCCGACAACGCGGCGACATCCGCCAATTGGCCGACCTTGATCTGGCCTTTCTTGCCCTGCTCGGACGAGAACCAGGCGCTGCCGTGGGTGAACAGCTCCAATGCGGTAAGGCGCGGCAAGCCCTCGGCGTGCAGCTCCAGGCCACCGACGGTACGGCCGCTGACCATCCAGTACAGCGAGGTCCAGGGGTTGTAGCTCGACACGCGGGTGGCATCGGTGCCCGCCCCAACCGGCACGCCTTCGGCCAGCATGCGCTTGATCGGCGGTGTGGCTTCGGCGGCCTTGGCGCCGTAGCGCTCGACGAAGTATTCGCCCTGGAACGCCATGCGATCCTGAATCGCAATACCGCCACCAAGGGCACGCACGCGTTCGATGTTTTTCGGGGTGATGGTTTCGGCGTGGTCGAAGAACCACGGCAAGCCATTGAACGGAATATCGCGGTTGACCTTCTCGAACACGTCAAGCATGCGCGAGATGGACTCGTCGTAAGTGGCGTGCAGACGGAACGGCCAGCGCTGTTCCACCAGGTGGCGCACCACCGGTTCCAGCTCCTGTTCCATGGTCAGCGGCAGGTCCGGGCGGGGCTCGAGGAAGTCTTCAAAGTCCGCCGCCGAGAACACCAGCATCTCGCCGGCCCCGTTATGGCGCAGGTAGTCATCGCCCTGATGCAGGGTGACGCTGCCGGTCCAGTTCTTGAAGTCGCTGAGCTCTTCCTTGGGCTTCTGGGTGAACAGGTTGTAGGCGATGCGCACCGTCAACTGTTGATCCTTGGCCAGTTGCTCGATCACCGCGTAGTCATCGGGGTAGTTCTGGAAGCCGCCGCCGGCATCGATGGCGCTGGTCAGGCCCAGGCGATTGAGTTCCCGCATGAACTGGCGGGTGGAGTTGACCTGGTATTCCAAAGGCAGTTTCGGGCCCTTGGCCAAGGTCGCATACAGGATCATCGCGTTAGGCCGCGCCACCAGCATGCCGGTGGGGTTGCCGTTGCTGTCGCGCACGATCTCACCGCCCGGCGGGTTCGGCGTGTCCTTGGTGTAGCCCGCCACCCGCAGGGCTGCGCGGTTGAGCAAGGCGCGGTCGTACAAGTGCAGCACGAACACCGGGGTGTCCGGGGCGGCCTGGTTGAGTTCTTCCAGGGTGGGCATGCGCTTTTCGGCGAACTGGAATTCGTTCCAACCGCCCACCACGCGTACCCATTGCGGCGTGGGCGTGCGGTCGGCCTGGTCCTTGAGCATGCGCAAGGCATCGGCCAGGGACGGCACGCCTTCCCAGCGCAGTTCAAGGTTGTAGTTCAACCCGCCACGAATCAGGTGCAAGTGCGAGTCGTTGAGGCCGGGAATTACGGTGCGGCCCTTGAGGTCGATGACCTGGGTGCCGCTGCCGCGCAGGGCCATGGCTTCGCCGTCGGTACCCACGGCGACAAAGCGCCCTTGGTGGATGGCCACGGCGGTGGCGCGTGGGTTTTCCCGGTCCACGGTGTGGAACTGGCCATTGAACAGAATCAGATCGGCGTTCATAGGGTTTCCTTTACAGAGGCTTCAAGCCAGGGAGCGAACAGGCGGGTGGCCGCCGGCATCAGCAGGTACACCACCAGCAACACGATGGTCAGGGTGACCAGGAAGGTGGAGACCACGTAATTGGACAGAAACGGGTGCAACCGCAGGATCGGCCCCCAGATAAACGGCAGCAGCAGGGTTTGCGGCAGGATCACAAACAGGCTGACCACCGCCTGCTTCCAGCGCGGCGGCTTGGCACCACCCTCGGCCTGGGGCGTGAACCAGAATTCATTGGCCGCGCCGATTTCCGTCTGGTCGCCGTCCGCCAGCATCGGCGCGGCTTCGTCGATCAGGGCCTGGCGTTGCGGGGAGCCGAGCCACAGCTCAAGGGCGCTGGTGGAGCTATAGCGCAGCACGCAAGTGAACAGCGCCATGCCGTTTTGCTGGCTGCGCACCACGTCAACACCAAGGTGCCCAGGGCGTTCGCCCGCGATGCGCACGATGCGGCGCAACCAGGCTTCGTACTCGACTTCAAAACCGGGTTTGACCCGGTGCTTGACGACCAGGGTGACGACTTCGTCGGGGCCGGTGTTGGTGGTTGAATCCATGGCTGAGTGCTTCCCCGGAGTATTGAGCGATGGGGAGAGTCTGGCGGCTTGGCGGCTGGGGAGAATTGGATGTATGTGCTGTTTGGCTTGTTGCAGGAGCGGGCTTGCGCGCAAAAAACGTCAACGATAACCCCTACTTTCTGAATAAACGTGGCGCCTGGGAGTTTTTCGCGAGCAAGCTCGCTCCTGCAATGGCCGGCAAATCTATGTGGCCCGCGCCATATGCTCCGCAATCCTGCCCCTCAACCACCGCTCCGCCGGGTCGTTGTCATGCACCCCGCTCCACACCATCGACAGCTCCGCCGCATCAATCGCAAACGGCGGGTCCTCGGCGCGCAGACGTGTGCCTTCAGTCAGCGCGCACGCGGCGTAATCCGGCACGGTCGCGATAATCTGCGTCCCCGCCAGCAACGCCCGTAACCCGCTGAACTGCGGCACCGCCAGTACCACGCGGCGCGAGCGGCCGATGCGGGCCAGGTCCAGGTCGATATTGCCGCTCAGGTCACCGGAGAACGACACCATTGCATGGGGCCTGGCGCAGTAATCATCCAGGGTCAGCGGCGCCTCGCCGTCATCGCCGCGCAGGACTTTGCAGGGGATATCCCGCAGCTTCTTGCGCTTGGCATTGGCCGGCAGGTCGGTGGTGTAGCTGACCCCCACGGAAATTTCACCGCTGGCCAGCAGCGAAGGCATCAACAGGTAATTGGCGCGGCGCACCACTACGATGATGCCCGGCGCTTCTTCGCGCAGGCGGCTGAGTAACGACGGAAACAGCCCGAACTCCGCATCATCGGACAGGCCGATACGAAACACCGCGCAGCTGGTGGAGGGGTCGAAATCCTTGGCGCGGCTGACGGCGCCCGAGATGGTGTCCATGGCAGGTTGCAGCTCCTTGAGTATCGCCAGTGCGCGCGCCGTGGGTTCCATGGCACGGCCGTTACGCAGCAGCAACGGGTCGTCGAACAAATCGCGCAAACGGCCCAGCGCGGCGCTCACTGCCGGTTGGCCGATAAACAGTTTTTCGGCGACTCGGGTCAGGTTTTTCTCGAACATCAAGGCTTCGAAAATCACCAGCAGGTTCATATCGACGCGGCGCAGATCGTTGCGGTTCATGGGCGCTATCCAAACGTTTTCCAGGGGGCCAGGGAAGCATGCACTGCACGCCTGGGATTGCATAGCTGTGCTGTCTTTTCCGGCACCGCACCTGGCGAAATTAACAACGATTAACTCGTCAGCCAGGCGCTCCGGCAACAAGATGAAGCGCGTCTACACTGCACCCATCCACCGGGAACGTTCCCATCGACTGCGGATATTTGTCATGGCCCGACTCGAGCAATATTCCCCCCGGTTGCCCGCCACCGGTGGCCTGTGCCCCCGGCGCGAGCGCATCGCCAAGCAACTGATCCTCGCCAACCTCGGCGAAAGCCTGGCGATCGCCGACCTGGCCCAGGCCTGCGCCTTGTCGCGCAGCCATTTTTCCCGCGCCTTCAAGTGCACCACCGGGCTGTCGCCCCAGGAATGGATCCGCCAGCAACGCATCCAGCGCGCCAAGGAACTGATTACCGGCTCGTCCCTGAGCCTCACCCAGATCAGCCTGGAATGTGGCTTTTGCGACCAGGCGCACTTCTGCCATATGTTCACCCGCAGCGAAGGCGTCAACCCGATGACCTGGCGAAATCACCACTCGCGCAGCAAACCTGATGTGATCGCTGCCTAGTGGTCTGCACGTACCTGGAATATGCTGGTCGCTCCCTTCCTCCAGAACCTGGGCAGCCATGAATGACTTGAGCGACCAGGCCGTGCATTTCGGCCCCTACCGCATCCACCCGCGCCAGCGCCTGGTGCTGGAGGCCGGCCGCCCGCTGCGCCTGGGGCGGCGGGCGGTGGACATTCTGCTGATCCTGCTGGAGCACGCCGGCAATGTGGTGAGCAAACAGGAGTTGATCGCAAGGGTCTGGCCCAAAAGCGTGGTGGAAGACGGCAACCTGCGTGTGCACATGGCTGCGTTGCGCAAGGCGCTGGGCGACGGCCAGGCCGGGCAGCGCTATATCGTTACGGTCGCCCAGCGCGGCTACAGTTTTGTTGCGCCACTGAGCATCGAACCCATGACGCTGCCCACCGACGGTGCGCCCAAACGCCCCAGCCATAACCTGCCCCTGCGGCGCACGCGCATGATCGGCCGCCAAGCGCTGATCGACGCCCTGGTACAACAACTGCCGCAGCAACGCTTTATCACCCTGACCGGCGCCGGAGGCATCGGCAAGACCACCGTCGCCCTGCGGGTCGCGGAATTGCTGATCGGGCATTACCGCGACGGTATTCACCTGCTGGACCTGGCGCCGCTCAGTGCCGCGTCCATGATCCTGCCCAACCTCGCCGCCCTGCTCGGCCTGACACCGGGCGAGAATGCCTCCCTGGCCAGCCTCGCCCGCAGTCTGCAGGCACGCCAGATGCTGCTGGTGATCGACAACTGCGAGCACCTGCTCGACGACATCGCCCTGATCAGTGAAACCCTGCTGCGCCATGCACCGCACCTGCACATCCTCACCACCAGCCGCGAAGCCCTGCGCGCCGAAGGTGAATATGTGCAGCGCCTTGAGCCGCTGGCCTGCCCGCCCGCCACCGGCAACCGCGCCCAGGCCCTGGGTTACCCGGCCATGCAATTGCTGATCGAGCGCGCCATGTCCCACCAGGAGAGCTTTGCCCTCAGCGACGCTGAACTGCCCCTGGCGATTGATATCTGCCAGCGCCTGGACGGCATTCCCCTGGCGATCGAACTGGTGGCCGCGCAAATCGAACGGTTTGGTTTGCCGGGCCTGCTGGTGCAGATGGAAGACAACTTTCGGCTGCTGACCCGCGGCCGACGCAGTGCCCTGCCCCGCCAGCAGACCCTGCGCGCCACGCTCGACTGGAGCTTTGACCTGCTAACGGCGTGCGAGCAAATCTGCCTGCGCCGCCTGGCGGTCTTCCGTGGCGGCTTCAGCCTGGTCAGCGCAGCGGCGGTGATCGCCGGGGAGCAAGTGGCCCCCGCCGAAGTGCTGGGCTCCATTACGCAACTGGTGGCCAAGTCGTTGTTGAACGTGGAAGCAAGCGATGACGAGATGGTCTATCGCCTGCTGGACATCACCCGCACCTACGCCCTGGAAAAGCTCAGCCAGGCCTGCGAACTGCATGCCACACGAGAGCGCCACGCTGCACGCTGCCTGGCGCTGATGGAACAGGCCCAAGGCGACTGGGACCTGATCGCCACACAGCCGTGGATCGACCGTTACGCACCGCTGCGCGAAGACGTGCGTGCCGCCCTCGACTGGGGCTTTGCTGACGACGGTGCGCAGCTGCTGGCTATCCGCCTGACGGTCAGCGCGATGCCGCTGTGGCAAGAGTTGTCGTTGCTGCGTGAGCACGGCGGCTATGTGGACCAGGCGCTGGCGCTGATCGGCCAGGTCACCGCGCCCTGCACGCAATTGACCCTGCAACTGCAATTGGCCCTGGGCAGCCTCTCCTACCACGCCATGGGCGCCGCACCTCGGACCATTGCGGCATTCGAGGGTGCCGCACGCCTGGCCGAGACAACCCAGGACCTTGGCGGCCAGTTGCGGGCGGTCTCCGGGCTGATGGCGGTGAACCTGTGCGCCGGGCGCTACGGCCCAGCGCAGGCGCTGAGTGTGCAGTTCGAACGCCTCGACCCACGCACCGAGCCGTTGCTGGGCCTTAGCGCGCAGCGGCTGCGTGCGCTGGGTCAGCATTACACCGGCAACCAGACGCTCGCCCGGCACCACGCCGAGCAGGTGCTGCAGCGCATGTCCCAAAGCGGTCACGTGAACCGCTTTGCCTTCGGGGTTGGCGTGCAGTACGACCAGGGCGTCGCCTCCTTGACCGTGCTGGCGCGAATCCTGTGGTTGCAGGGCTTTCCCGAGCGCGCCTGGCGCACCGCCAGTCAGGCTTTGGAGTTGGCGCTACAGATCAACCACGGCACCTCGATTTGCTACACCCTGGCCCTGGCTGGGGTGGTGATCGCCCGCTACAACGGCGCCGAAGACGACGCCCAAGCCCTGCAAAGGCTGCTGCTGGAGCAGTCGCACAAGCATTCTGTGCAGTTGTTCCAGACCTGGGCCGGACATTACGCCAGTATTCTTGGCCAACCGGATTGGCAGGGCCTGGGCCTGATCCAAGACACCTTGATCACCTTCGGCACCCATGCTGTGGATGTGCCAACCCTGGAACGCGCGCGCAGTGGCGCGGCGGGCTGGTGCGCCCCGGAGATTCTGCGGGTGTACGCCTTGCAGCTAGAGGATGAGCACACCACTGAAACCCTGCTGCTGGAGGCGCTGGGCCTGGCGCACCAGCAAGGAGCCCTGGCCTGGGAGCTGCGCTGCGGCGCAGCCCTGGCGCTACTGTGGCAACAGCAGGGGCGCATTCAGCTCGCCAGGGACTTGCTCAGTTCAATCCACGCACGTTTCAGCGAAGGCTTCGCCACTCAGGATCTACTGCGCGTGCGCTGCCTGCTCGACGAGTTGCAGGACAAACGGCCGGCCTGAGAACGCCCCCAGGCAAGGCGCGTAGCCCTGCTGCAAACGCGCGACCTGACGCGGGTCGCGCAGTTGCCCCAAAGCGTAGCTGCGCACACAGTTGAGCAGCCGATAGCGCGCCGGACCCAGGCCGGGCTCGACGCTCAGCAGCGAGACGTTGACCAGGCGCGCCAGCAGGTAAGACAGGTCGGCATGTTCGAGCTCGGTACCGGTCACCAGGTCACTCAGGGTGGGTAAGGTGACTGCCATCTTGAACAGACTCAATTGCAGAAACAGCCAGCACTCCGGCAGGCTCAAGCGCTCGTAGCTCCAATCCAGGGCCGCGGTCAGTGAGCGATGGCGCTCCACTGCCGTGCGGCGCCCACGGGCCAGCACTTGCAAGCCTGTGCGTACTTGCGTCTGCACACCGCCGATGCCCAACGCATCCACCTGGGCGGCCGCCAATTCCAGGGCCAACGGCAGGCCGTCCAGACGCCGACACAGGTCGCCCAGCGGCGCCAGGTCCTGAGGCCGCAAATCAAACCCCTGCTGATTGGCACGCGCGCGCGCCACGAACAGTTGCACCGCAGGACAGGCCATCGCCTGCTCGACATTGGCCAACGCCTTTGGCGGCGGCACTGCCAGCCGAGGCACGCGCACTATCCACTCGCCAGGGGCCAGCAAGGCTTCGCGACTGGTGATCAGCACGCTGATGCCCGGCGCCGCCTCGCGCAGCGCACGCATCAGTTGTCGACACGCGCCCAGCAGCAGGTCAGCGCCGTCGAGTACCAGCAACACGTGGCGCGAGGCCAGGCGCCGGCCCAGTTCGTTGAGGCTCGCGGGCGTCGAATGCAACTGCAACACCCTGGCCAGGCTACCGAGCAGTTCGCTCGGGGTTTGCACAACGGCCATGTCGACCCACCATACGCCGTCGCGATAACGCGGCAATACCCGCTCGGCCAGGGCCAGGGCCAGCGTGCTCTTGCCAATACCGGCCACGCCTGTGAGGGTCAATAACCGCTGCACAGGCAACCGTCGCGCCAGCACGCCCACCAGTTCATCTCGCCCCCACACCGGGCTGAGCCGTGCAGCCAGGTTGTGCTGAGGCAGCAGCGTCGGCAGCGCGTCCTGCGCAGGCGCAGCGAAGCAGTAACCGCGCTGGGGGTGATTGAGGATCCAGCGTTGGCCGTCAAGGGCACGACGCAGCGCGGCGATATGCACACGCAGGTTGCTGTCTTCAACGACGCTGTTGGGCCACACCCGTTCGATCAAGGTCGCCTTGCTGACGAAGTGCCCGGGCGCTTCGAGCAGTACTGCGAGAATATCCAAGGCTCGCCCGCCCAGTGGCACCGGCCAGCCCGCCTTGCTGACCAACCGCTGCTGCCGATGAAAGGTGTAGGGGCCAAAGCTCACCGCCGTACCATTTTGCATGTCCGTCAAAGCGCTGAAACACCCGTGCTTGAGTGCCTGCGCATCCTTTTTCCATGGGCTCGACGCTATCTTGCCAGTTGGCGATGACAGGACAATGCTGGCACGGGGAGCGATACGGACAATCGGGTGCCTGAGACGGACATGGTGTCGTTAACTGAACTGTTGTCGGTATTGGGTAGGGTTCAGCCCGAGCTTTTCGCTGAACAGAAAACGCATATGCCGCACGCTGCCAAAGCCTGCGTGGAAGGCGACGGTCTTGAGCGGCAGGTCGGTGGTTTCCAGCAGGTGCCGGGCCCGGTCGATGCGCGCGCCCTGCAGGAACGCCATGGGCGTCATCTGCACGTCCTTGGCGAACAGCCGCGCGAAGTGGCGTGCGCTCATTCCGGCCAACTCAGCCATGGACTCGATGGTAAAGGGTTGATCCAGATGCGCCAGGACGTGGTTCTGCACGCGGGTGATCGGAGTTTCCTGAGGCGCCACGGCGGCAGTCATCGGGCTGAACTGGGCCTGGCCGCCCTGGCGCTTCATCACCACCAGCAGCACTTTGGCCACATCCACCGCCACTTGCTTGCCATGGTCCTGGGCCACGACCGACAGGGCCAGGTCGATACCTGCGGTGACGCCGCCAGAGGTGATCAGGCGCCCGTCCTGCAAATAGATGCGATCGGTCTCGACGATGGCGCTGGGAAACGCCTTGATCAACCGCTCGGTGTAGTGCCAATGGGTGGTCACGCGGTGCCCGTCGAGCAAACCTGCGTGGCCGAGCACAAAAGCGCCGGTGCAGATCGAGCCAAAACGCCGAGCCCGTGGCGCCGCAGCTTTGAGCCAGGGCAACAACGCGGGGTGGCATTCGTTATAGGCGCCGGGGCCGCCCGGCACCAACAGCAGGTCATAAGCCGCCTGGGCCTGTTCCAACAGCAGGTCGGTCTGCACGCTCACGCCATTGGAGGCCTGCAACGGACCGGGCTCAGTGCCGAGGGTCAGGATCTGGTAGTGGTCGGCCGCCGGCAGGTAGCGGTTGGCAATCGAAAACACTTCCAGCGGCCCGGCCATATCGAGCAGCAGGAAGTCCGGGAACAGCGCCATGGCCACGGTTTTCATAAGCGGGAAATGTCCATCGAGAAGGAGTGCGACGGGCATTATGGCACGACTTTAACTGTCAACTTTAAAGAGACAGTTATTCTATTTTCATCTTCTTAATCAATCATTCGTTAACCATTAACCTTCTTCTCAACGCAAGCGCTCTGCATCTCGCAGCCCGCGCTCACTTGAGGACTGGACCATGCTGACCCTTCGCAAAGCTTCCGAACGCGGCGCCGCCAATCACGGTTGGTTGAAGTCGTTCCACACCTTCTCTTTCGCCAACTACTGGAACCCCAAGGAACAGGGTTTTTCCGACCTGCTGGTGATCAACGATGACCGCGTCGCCGCAGGCAAAGGCTTCGGCCAGCACCCGCACCGCGACATGGAGATCTTCTCCTACGTGCTCGAAGGCGCGCTGGAACACAAGGACACCCTGGGCACCGGCTCGGTGATCCGCCCCGGCGATGTGCAACTGATGAGCGCGGGCAGCGGCGTAGCCCACAGTGAGTTCAACCACAGCCAGCGTCATGGCGTGCACTTCCTGCAAATCTGGATCGTGCCCAACGAAGCAGGCGCCAAGCCGCGCTATCAGCAGGAGCACTTCACAGAAGCGCAAAAACGCGGGCGTTTGCAGTTGATCATCTCGCCGGAGGGCGCCAACGGTTCGCTGAAAGTGCGCCAGGACGCACGGGTGTATGCCGGGCTGTTCGACGCTGACGAAAGTGCCCGCCTGGAGCTGGCACCGGATCGCTACGCCTACATCCATGTGGCGCGCGGCAGCGTTGAACTCAACGGCCAGCGCTTGCAGGAAGGCGACGGTGTACGCGTACGGGACGAACGCCAGATCCGCCTGAGCCACGGCGAAGACGCTGAAGTACTGGTGTTTGACCTGCGCCCCAACGAACTGCCGCAAATGCCATGACGGCCGCAGTGATGGTCCCGCCAGCGGGACCATCGTTGGCATCGATAGTCACCATCAGCGCAATGAAGTTCTCTAAAAAAATGCAACGCGTAACATCAAACCCATGCCAAACGGCACCCAACTAAAACACTCGGAGCACATCATCATGAAACGCCAACTCTTGCTTAGCCTCGCTTTCTCGGTACTCGCTGCAAACGCTTTTGCCCACCCGGTTGTCGCTGAGGGCGGCGCGGATCGCCTGATAGAAACCCGTGTTGCCGAAGGTGGCGCGGATCGTCTGCAAGAACGTGGTTTGGCTGAAGGCGGTGCTGATCGCTTGCAGGAACGTGGCCTGGCTGAAGGCGGTGCTGATCGCTTGCAGGAACGTGGTCTGGCTGAAGGCGGTGCTGATCGTCTGCAGGAACGTGGCCTGGCTGAAGGTGGTGCCGATCGTCTGCAGGAACGTGGCCTGGCTGAAGGCGGTGCTGATCGTCTGCAGGAACGTGGCCTGGCTGAAGGCGGTGCCGAGCGTCTGCTGAGCACCCACGTATAACCCCGCACTGTTGGCGGGACACCCCAAACCGGCCTGATCAGCCGGTTTTTTTTCGTCTTCGATTTGCCTGGGCATCCACACGATGTCGACTGAAGCGCTAAGCCGTGCCTCAACCCGGCAGCGGAATTACCCGCAGCGGCCTTACCGACTTGTAGGAAAAACTCGAATAGATCTCCTTGACGCAAGGCAAGGTCTGCAAGACCTCTCGGGCAAATTCACCGAACGATTCCAGGTCCTTGGCCACCACTTCCAGCAAAAAATCATAGCGCCCAGAGACGTTATGGCACGCCACAATTTCTGGGATGGCCAACAGACGTTGCTCGAACGCCCGGGCAATTTCCTGGGTGTGGCTTTCCATCATGATGCTGACGAACGCGGTCACCCCATAGCCCAGTGCCTTGGGCGAGAGAATCGCCTGGTAGCCACTGATCACCCCACTTTCTTCCAGGGTGCGCACCCGACGCCAGCACGGTGAAGTGGTGAGCGCCACCCGCTCGGCCAACTCGGCCACGGTCAGGCGGGCATTGCCCTGCAGCGCGTTCAAAAGGGCTTTATCGGTGCGGTCCAGCTTGATGGGCATAACGTGCCTCTAATCATTATTTTTATCGGTGTTTGATCCACAAACGCAGGTTTTTCCGGGCTTTTTTGCAAGGTTCATGCGTGGTTATGAGCATAGCATTGTAGGAAATAAGGAGCGCCCGACATGCACAATAAACACACCACATTCGGCTTTTCCACCCGTGCCATACACCACGGCTATGACGCCCAGGACCACCACGGCGCACTCGTCCCGCCGATCTATCTGTCTGCGACCTTCGCCTTTCCCACCGTCGAATACGGCGCCGCCTGCTTTGCCGGCGAAGCCAGCGGCCACTTCTATACGCGCATTTCCAACCCGACCCTGGCCCTGCTGGAGTCACGCATGGCCAGCCTGGAAAACGGCGAGGCCGCCGTGGCGTTCAGCTCCGGCATGGGCGCGATTGCCGCGACGTTCTGGACTCTGTTGCGCCCGGGCGACGAGATCATCGTCAGCCAGACGCTCTATGGTTGTACGTTCGCCCTGCTGCACCACGGCCTGAGCGAATTCGGCATCAAGGTGCGGCATGTCGACCTGACCGACCTCACCGCCCTGCAAGCAGCGTTCTCCCCGGCCACCCGCATGCTCTACTGCGAGACCCCGGCCAACCCCAACCTGCGCCTGATCGACATCGCCGCCGTGGCCGAACTGGCCCATCAGCAGCCAAATGTCACCGTGGTGGTCGATAACACTTATTGCACCCCCTATCTGCAACGTCCCCTGGAACTGGGTGCCGATGTGGTGGTGCACTCGGCCACCAAATACCTCAGTGGCCACGGCGACATTACCGCAGGCATCGCGGTGAGCAACCAGGCCCTGGCGCAGCGCATTCGCCTGCAAGGGCTCAAGGACCTGACCGGCGCGGTGATGTCGCCCCAGGACGCCGCATTGCTGATGCGCGGCCTCAAGACCCTGGGCCTGCGCATGGAGCGCCATTGCAGCAACGCCCAAGCGGTGGCCGAGGCGCTGCAGGCGCACCCTGCGGTGCAGTGGGTAACCTACCCCGGTCTGCGTTCTTTCCCACAATACGAACTGGCAAACCGGCAAATGAAACTGCCCGGCGGCATGATCGCCTTTGAACTCAAGGGCGGCCTCGAAACCGGCCAGCGCTTCATGAACGCACTGCAACTGTTCACCCGCGCAGTCAGCCTGGGGGATGCCGAATCACTGGCCCAACACCCGGCGAGCATGACCCACTCCACCTACACGCCCGAACAACGGGCGCAGCACGGTATCAGCGAGGGGCTGGTGCGTTTGTCGGTGGGGCTTGAAGACGTTGCGGACCTGCTGGCCGATATCCATCAGGCCCTGGCCAAGTGCAGCGCTGCCAACCTGCGGCCCATTGCGACAGCGGCGTATGCGATGAAATAGCGTCCAACCCCATGGGTTATGCGGTGCCTGGGCGGCGGTCGGAAGGATCCGGCTGCCGCTCTGCCTGTTTAATGTTTTTTTTCGCAGATTGGATCCCCCTCCTTTAGCCAGGCTGTACTAGCATGTCAGC
Source organism: Pseudomonas sp. DWP2-2 (assembly GCF_049897065.1). NCBI lineage: Bacteria > Pseudomonadati > Pseudomonadota > Gammaproteobacteria > Pseudomonadales > Pseudomonadaceae > Pseudomonas > Pseudomonas sp. DWP2-2. The sequence goes on from NZ_JAFCVN010000001.1 coordinate 175,566, forward strand.
GGCGGGACGCACTATCACTGCAGGTTATTCACATTAGTTACCTTCTTAACCCCCGTCGCTATAAGGCCCAATACCTGCACGAAACTCATGGACGAATTGATGAACTCACACCTGTTCCCACAGATAGGCAAGGTCATCGCCAGCACCGGCAGCCGCCATTTCCCACGCATGCTGCATGACCTGATCCTCACCCAATTGGCAGTGGACGCCACCCATATCACCCAATTGCAAGTCAGCCGCGAAGGCCTTGGCCGCCGCAAGATCAGCCCGGTGTACACCGATTCGGCGGCGGCCCTGGGCAGCGAGCAACTCGCCGCACAACTGCACCTCACGCGCCGCAAGGACGATGTGCGCTATGTGCTGTCGGTGTATCGCTCGCACCCGTCCGACAGCTTTTCTGCGCAAGAGCGCAGCATGCTCCAGGACTTCTCCACGCTGTTGCTGCCCATGGTGGAAAAACACATCACCGCGCTGCAGCCCTCGCTCCCGGACAGCCCGTGCGCAGTGCCTCAACCCCAGGGCATCGACACCTTGCGCCGACGCATCCAGGAGCGCCTGCTGCAATCGGGGCTGACCTTGTCCAACCGTGAACTGGAAGTGTGCGTAGGCCTGCTGGCCGGGCGCACCGCGCCGGAGTTGGCCGAGCAATTGGCGTTGAAGGTCAACACCATCGAGAGCTACCTCAAGCGTGCGGCGATCAAGTTGGGGATCAGCGGGCGGCAC
>NZ_JAFCVN010000001.1:176294-708454 GCF_049897065.1 Pseudomonas sp. DWP2-2
TGCGTAGGCCTGCTGGCCGGGCGCACCGCGCCGGAGTTGGCCGAGCAATTGGCGTTGAAGGTCAACACCATCGAGAGCTACCTCAAGCGTGCGGCGATCAAGTTGGGGATCAGCGGGCGGCATTCGTTGTTGCGGTGGATGTACTCGACCGAAGACTAAGATCGTTCTCACGCTCCGCGTGGGAATGGATCCCGTGACGCTCTGCGTCACCGTGGACGCAGAGCGTCCATGGCGGCGTTCCCACGCGGAGTGAGGGAACGATCAACACATCACCGCGCTGCAGCCATCGCTCCCGGACAGCCCGTGCGCAGTGCCTCAACCCCAGGGCATCGACACCTTGCGCCGACGCATCCAGGAGCACCTGCTGCAATCGGGGCTGACCTTGTCCAACCGTGAACTGGAAGTGTGCGTAGGCCTGCTGGCCGGGCGCACCGCGCCGGAGTTGGCCGAGCAATTGGCGTTGAAGGTCAACACTATCGAGAGCTACCTCAAGCGTGCGGCGATCAAGTTGGGGATCAGCGGACGGCACTCGTTGTTGCGGTGGATGTACTCGACCGAAGACTAAGATCGTTCCCACGCTCCGCGTGGGAATGGATCCCGTGACGCTCTGCGTCACTGTGGACGCAGAGCGTCCATGGCGGCGTTCCCACGCGGAGCGTGGGAACGATCAACACATCACCGCGCTGCAGCCCTCGCTCCCGGACAGCCCATGCGCAGTGCCTCAACCCCGGGGCATCGACACCTTGCGCCGACGCATCCAGGAGCGCCTGCTGCAATCGGAGCTGACCTTGTCCAACCGTGAACTGGAAGTGTGCGTAGGCCTGCTGGCCGGGCGCACCGCGCCGGAGTTGGCCGAGCAATTGGCGTTGAAGGTCAACACCATCGAGAGCTACCTCAAGCGTGCGGCGATCAAGTTGGGGATCAGCGGGCGGCACTCGTTGTTGCGGTGGATGTACTCGACCGAAGACTAAGATCGTTCCCACGCTCCGCGTGGGAATGGATCCCGTGACGCTCTGCGTCACCGTGGACGCAGAGCGTCCATGGCGGCGTTCCCACGCAGAGTGAGGGAACGATCAGCAGCTCCCTCAGGTCAGTCCCGGGCCAGTGCCTCTATGGGGTCCAACCGCGCCGCATTCCGCGCCGGTACAAAACCAAACACAATGCCGATCAACGTCGAACAGGCAAACGCGGTAATGATCGAGCCCACCGAAAACACCATCTCCCACTCCTTCACAAACAGCGAAAACAGGTAGCCGATGGCGTAGGACAAGGAGATCCCGATGATCCCGCCGATCAGGCACACCATCACCGCCTCCACTAGAAACTGTTGGCGAATATCCGATTGCCGCGCCCCCACCGCCATGCGAATCCCGATTTCACGGGTGCGCTCGGTGACCGACACCAGCATGATATTCATCACACCAATACCGCCCACCAGCAAAGAAATCACCGCAATCAATGACAGCAACAGCGCGAGGGAGCGGCTGGTTTTCTGCACCGTCTGCATGATGCTGTCGAGGTTGTTGGTAAAGAAATCCTTGGTGCCATGGCGTTGCAGCATGAGCTTATTGACGTTGTCTTCCACCACCTTGCTCGGCTGGCCGTCCTTGATGCGCACGGTGATGCTGTCCAGATGACGCTGGCCCAGCAGACGGCCCGCCGCGGTTTCGTATGGCACCCACACGTTCAGGGCCTTGCTGGCGGCGAACATGTTTTTATTGTCCGCCGTCACCCCGATCACCGTGCACGGCAGGTTGCCTATCAGGATCACCTGGCCCAGCGGGTCGATGTTGGGCCCGAACAGGCGCTGGCGGGTATTGTGGTCGATCACCACCACCTGGGCCTGGCGCCGCGCATCGCTTTCGCTGAAGGCAATGCCGGCTTCAAGCTTGAGGCCCTTGACCTTGAAGTAGCGGTCACTGACACCATTGACCTGTGCATCCACGTCGATGTTGCCAAAGCGCAGCATCAGGTTGCGGCCCACCACCGGCGTGGCGCTGTCGACGTAATACAGCTGGTTCAGCGCGTCCACATCCGAGGGCATCAGCGTCTGGATCGCCGAGGCTCGACTGTCGCCAAAGCTGGTGCCGGAAAAGATATCGATGGTGTTGCTGCCAATCGCCTGGATGTCCTTGAGCACATAGCGCTTGGCGCCTTCGCCGATGGCCGAGATCGACACCACCGAGGTGATGCCGATGACAATCCCGAGCATGGTCAGCAAGGTGCGCATGCGGTGGGAGATCAGCGCCACCCACGCCATGTTGAACGCTTCCTTGAACAGCCCCAGGCTCGCCACCAGGCGCCGCGCCCCGCTGCGTCGGGGCTCGACCGGCGCCTCGACGGGCAATTCCAGGCCGACGCTGTCGTTGGCCTTGTCGCTGATGATCTCGCCATCACACACCTCGACAATGCGCTGGGCGTTCGCCGCGACCTTGGGGTCGTGGGTGACGATAATCACCGTGTGCCCCGCCGCGTGCAGTTCGGCGAGGATGCGCATCACCTCCTTGCCGCTGTGGGTGTCGAGGGCGCCGGTGGGTTCGTCGGCCAGGATCACTTCACCGCCATTCATCAAGGCCCGCGCGATACTCACCCGCTGCTGTTGCCCGCCGGACAGCTGGCTGGGCCGATGGCTGGTGTGGCCCGACAGGCCCAGGCGTGCCAGCAATTCCCCGGCGCGGCTATGGCGCTGGCTTTGCGGGGTGCCGGCGTAGATCGCCGGCATCTCCACGTTGTGCAAAGCGCTCAGGTGCGCGAGCAAATGGTAACGCTGGAAGATAAACCCGAAGTAATCGCGCCGCAGCTCTGCCAGTTGCTCATCGCCCAGGGAGCGGGTTTCGATGCCATTGATCTTGTAGCTGCCGGCGGTGGCGTAATCCAGGCCACCGAGGATGTTCATCAGGGTCGATTTACCCGAACCGGAGGCGCCGATGATCGCCAGCATTTCCCCGGCATGGATGGTCAGGTCGATGCCCTTGAGCGCGATGAACTCACGCTCGCCGGCCATGAAGCTGCGGGTGATGCCCTTGAGTTCCAACAGAGGCTGGGTCATGACTCAACTCCCCGCCACGGCAGGTGTAGCATCACCGATCACCACGGTGTCGCCCTCGGCCAGGCCGTCCAGGATCTGCACCTTGACGTTGTTATTGATACCGGTCTTCACCGTGCGGGCGACCGCCTTGCCCTTGGCATCCAGCACCCGCACTTCGTAGCGGCCATCGGCATTGCGCACGCCCAGCGCCGCCACGGGCACCATCAGCGCGGCCTGGGCGGTGTCGAGCACGATGCGCACCTGGGCGGTCATGGCGATGCGCAGGCGGTGCTCTGGGTTGGGCACGTCGAACAACGCGTTGTAAAACACCGCGGTGTTTTGCTTCGGCGTGCCGGCGGTCTGGGTTTCCAGGAAGTTCTGCGGCGCCGGCTCGGTGCCGCGCAGCTTGGCGTAATAGCGCTTGTCCGCCTCGCCGAGAATGGTGAAGTACACCTGCTGGCCGGGGCTGATATGAATCACATCCGCTTCCGACACTTGGGCTTTGACGGTCATGGTGTCCAGGTCTGCCAGCTTGAGCAGCACGGGCGCCAACTGGCTGGCGATCACGGTCTGGCCTTCCTGGGTGACAATGCCCACCACGTCGCCGTCGATGGGCGCGTTGATGCGGGTATAGGCCAGGTTGACCTTGGCGGTGTCGATCTCGATGTGCGCGCTTTTGATCTGTGCGTCCAGGGACAGCAGGTTGGCCTGCTGCACCTGGTAGGTCGATTCGGCGTCTTCGAAATCCTGGCGTGACACCGACTCGTCGGCCTGCAAGCCTTTGTAGCGCTCATATACGGACCTGGCCTGCTTGAGCTGCGCGGCTGTCGCCCGGCGTTGGGCCTGGAGGTTTTCTTCATCGACCTGGGCTTTGCGCAGGGTGTTCTGCAGGATCAAGGGGTCGATTTCAGCCAGCCATTGGCCCTTCTTTACCTTGTCGCCGACTTTGACTTTCAGCGACTTGAGCTGGCCAGAGACCTGGGCGCCGACGTCGACTTGTTTGACGCCTTCGAGCAGGCCGGTGGCCAATACCGCGTTTTCGATATCGCCGCGTTCGGCGGTCGCGGTGAGGTATTGGGGGGCGTCGGCGGGGGCGTTTACGGTGTAGATGGCCAAGCCGATTGCGACGGCCACTGAAGCCAGAATGCCGATTTTGCGGAATTTAGACGTTTGCATGGTTGGCTTCTTGATTGAGTACAAATATGGTTGCGCGCTGACGCTGGCCTGGGTAAAGACCTGACAGCCGACCCCTGTCTACCTGACGCTCCTCGGTCCAAATGTGGGAGCTGGCTTGCCTGCGATGGCGGCCTTCTGGTCGACCATTTAGCTGGGTTGGAATGAGTACATATCCATTCCTGCGGTAACGGCCACCTAGGGTTCCGCTCTTACAGCGGCTCACTTTTGAAAAGCGCAAAAGTAAGCAAAACGCTCTTGCCCCACCACTCGGCACCTCGCTTAGGCTCGGTGTGCCCGTAATCCGCCAGTGATTTGGGGGGCCGCCGCCACGCGCCATCCATGGCGCGGGGCGGCTAAACCGGCATCCCTGCCGGTTTACCCCCCAAATCCCTGTCGAATTCCGGCCAGCGTGGTTTAACGGGGCGCCTAAGATCAAAAGCAGATCAAGATCAAAAGCCGCTCGCTTCGCATCGTGGTTACCGGGGGCAGGCTTGCCCCCAAATGTCTCACTGAGTTCACCCTCAAAAACCGGTCGGCTATAAGGCCGCCGCGCTCTGCTTTTGATCTGAAATCGCCCCGTTAAACCACGCTGGCCGAACGCGGGCTTTGCAGCGTGGGTAACCCGGCAGGACGCCGGGTTAGCCGCACTGGGCCAGGGATGGCCCATTGCGGCGGCCCACGCTGCAAAGCCTGCGTTCGGGCACACCGAGCCTGGGCGAGGTGCCGAGTGGTGGGGCGAAGGCCTTTTGGTTACTTTTGGGCCTTTCCAAAAGTGACCCGCTGTAAGAGCGGAACCATAAGTGGCCGTTACCGCAGGAACGGATATGTACGCAGCCCCCCCCCTGTTGCCCCCACATCTGGATCGGTGCACACCCCTCAAGACACCACCTCCCCAACCCCAACAACTTCCAACCACCACCTGGCCAACCCCAAAACATTCGGCGCCTTGAGCAACGTAAAGTGATTCCCCCCGCCATACCAAACCTCCAACCCACCGCCCTGCCCTCGCCAGCCTTCGATCATCACCCCCTGCTCACGCTGGTTCCCCGCCGAATCCAACGCCGGGTCCTGCGCTAACACCAGGCGCACCACCCCGTCATACCGCCCTTGCGGCTGATACACCGTGCGCAACGCCGCCGCGTAAGTGCGCGCCGGCCCATCCATCGCCTCCAGCGCCGCACGCGCCGGCAACAACCCCACGCTCACCATCCCCCCATGCAACGCTTGTCGCTGCGCCACCTCATCGCGCCCGGCAAAGTCCACAGGATCAATCCCCAGCGACTTCCCAGCCGCCAACTGCATCGCCTCGATCAACCGCAACAACGCCGCCGTCGAGGTATATGCCTTGCCCGCACGCCCCGGCGACTCGCTGTCGATCACCGTCAACGACCCCACCTCACGCCCCATTGCCTGCAAGCGCAGCGCCATTTCCAGTGCCACCCAGCCGCCGAACGAATGCCCCACCAGATGCACTGGCCCTTCGGGGCACTCCTGTTCCAGCGCCGCCAGGTAACACTGGGCCGCCGCTTCCACCTGGCTATGGGGCACCGCCTCGCCATCCAGCCCCCGCGGCTGCAAGCCATACAGCGGCCAGTCGCGCCCCAGCGCTTCGCTCAAACCCACAAAGCCGGTGACGCTGTCTCCCGCGCCTGGCACGCAGAACACCGGCGCATAACCGGCGCGCCCGCTCTGGATACGCAGCAAGGATGAGTGCGCCGCGCAACTCACCGGAGTACTCGCCGCCAGCGCTCGGCTCATGGCCTGGCCAAGGCTCTGGATATGCGGCGCCTGCATCATGCTCTGGTGATCCCCCGGCACCTGCACCTGGCGCAGTTGCCCAGGCGCCAGGGCGGTGTCCCAACCCAGCGCGGCACTGCGCCGCGACAGTTCGGTGGGCCGCTGCTCGGCGCTGAACAGGTGCACCGGAATCGGCAGCGGGAACAGGCTGTAGTGGGCCAGGGCATGCCCATGCCCGACTTCCCGTTGCAAAAAGCTCAGCAGGTCGGCGTCCGTCGCCGCTGCCATTTGCGCGTATAGCAAACCTTGATCGCGACAGCGTTGCAGCAGAGCCGCAAAGTCCAGCTGTCCAAGGCCTGCCTCCAGTTGTTCCAGGTTCGCCAGCTCATCCACACCTCCCTGTGCCTTCCAATAGGCCGTGCACTGCAACAACAAATGCCGCTTGAGGGCATCCGGCCCGCTCCAGCGTGACTTGCCCTGGTCGGTCATGCGCGGCACGTAGCTGTCGATCAAGCCCAGAAACGCCACGGCCTCATCCTGCCCCAGCAACTGCATGGCAACTTCATAGGCCAGCACACCCCCAAAGGACCACCCCGCCAGCCGGTAAGGACCGTGGGGCTGGATCTGGCGAATCAGCCCGACCATGCGCGCGGCCAGGCCTTCCATGCTGTCCAGATGCGCCTCGCCCAGGGCCATGCCCGGCAGGCCATAAATCGGGTAATCGCCAGGCAGGTGCTGGCCCAGCGCCGGGAAGTACACGTCCATGCCACTGAACTCATGCACCAGGAATAACGGTGCCTGCGCCCCGCGGCTACGCACTGTGATCACCGCCGCCTCAGGCAGCACATCGTCACCGCGCAGGCGCAGCAGCGCCGCGACCGAGGCCACGCTGGCATGCTCGAACAGCTCGGCCAGCGACACCGGCAACCCGGCCTCGTCCAGCCGATGGACCAGGCGAATCGCCAACAAGGAATGCCCGCCCAGTTCGAAGAAACTGTCATGGCGCCCCACCTGCTCAAGCTTCAATACCTCGGCCCACAGCTGGGCCAAGGTCTGCTCCAGTGCATCGACCGGTGCTTCAAATGTGCCGCTGGCCGAAGCGTCCCACGTCGGTACCGGCAAGGCTTTGCGATCGACCTTGCCATTGGCCGTCAACGGCAGTTGCTCAAGGATCACAAAGGCCGACGGCACCATGTAGGCCGGCAAATGCGCCTGCAGATAAGCACGCACCGGCTCGATGCCGACCGGCTCGCCCGCCCAGGTGAAATAGGCCACCAGGCGTTTGTCCCCCGGCACGTCTTCGCGGGCCAGCACCACCCCCTCGCGGATTCCGGAGAATGTCGCCAAGCGTGCTTCGATCTCACCCAGCTCAATGCGAAAGCCGCGGATCTTCACTTGATCGTCATTGCGCCCGATGCACTCCAGCATGCCGTCTGCGGTCCAGCGTCCGAGGTCGCCGGTGCGGTACAGCAAGGCGCCTGGGTTGAACGGGTTTTGCACGAACTTTTCCGCCGTCAACTCAGGGCGGTTCAGGTAGCCCTGGGCGACACCGTCGCCGCCGATGCAGATTTCGCCGGTCGCCCCCAGGGGCAGCAGGTGCAACTGCGCATCCAGCACGTAGACCTGCGTGTTGGAAATGGGTCGCCCTACCGGCACGCTGTCGGCTTGAGTGGCAATGGCGCGCACTTCAAAAGTGGTGGCGTAGGTGGTGGTCTCGGTCGGCCCGTAGCAATGCACCAGGCGCAGCCCCGGAGCCAGCCCCAGCAGGTTGCGGAACGCCGCCGGGTCGGCACGCTCGCCGCCGCACAGCAAAATACGCAAGCCGGCCAGGGCCTGGGGAATCAGTTGCACATACTGGTTGAACAGCGCCGTAGTGACGAACAGCACCGTCACGCCGTTGAGTGCCGCGCCGAACGCCAGCGGGTCGAGCAAGGTGGCGTGGTCGATCACCTGCACCTGACCGCCGTTGAGCAACGGCCCCCAGACGTCCATGGTGCTGGCATCGAAGGCCGGGTTCGAAGCGAAGGCCACTCGGTCATTGGGACTGAAATCGGCGTAGCCGTTGTTGAGCACCAGGCGCGTGATGCCACGGTGAGGCACCAATACGCCTTTGGGCATGCCGGTGGAGCCGGAGGTGTACATGATGTACGCCACGCTCTGCGAGGACTGCAGCAGGCCCGGATTGTGGTCGGGGTGTGAGTCAAGGGCCAGGGTGTCCAGGTCCAGGCGCTGCGCCGCGCTCTCCACGCTGCAGTCGCTACCGGTCAACAGCCAGGCCGCGCCGCTGTCTTGCAGCATGAAGCCCTGGCGTTCGGCCGGCGCGCTGATGTCCAACGGTACATAGGCGGCGGCGCATTTGAGAATCGCCAGTTGGCTGACCAGCAACGCCACCGAGCGTGGCAGCAGGATCGCCACGTTATCGCCGGGGCACACACCCAGGCCGAGCAGGTGATGGGCCAGGCGGTTGGCGCGGCGGTTGAGTTCGCCATAGCTTATCCGTTGTTCGCCGTGCAGCACCGCCACCGCGTCGGGGCGCGCCTGCGCCTGGGCTTCGAACACCTGCTGCACGCTGTGTTCACGTGGGAACGCACGAGCCGTAGCGTTGAAGCCCTCAAGCAGTTGCTGGCGTTCAGCCAGGGGCAGGATCGGCAAACCACTGAGGACGATGTCGCTGCGCTCTTCCAGTGCCTGCACCACCTGCACCAAGGCGTTATGCAGGTAGTCGCCCAAGCGTCGGGCCCCCTGCCCCATGGCCGTGAGGCTGAAACCTTCACCCAGGTCATCCACGCTCATCGACACGCCGTAGTGGGTGTGTTCCTCGGTCTTGAGCACCTCGATCCCCTGCCACGCCTCGGCCACGCCCCCGGCCTGGAGCGCACTGTGGCGGTAGTTGAACAGCACGCTGAACAACGGCGTGGCCATGGGTACGCCGCTGCAACGCTGGGCCAGCGCCAAGGGCGCGTGTTCATGGCTGAGCAGTTGGGTCAGGCGCCCATGGGTGGCACGCAGCGCGGTCAGTACCGAGTGTTCACCCAGGTCGACTCGCAGCGGCAAGGTATTGATAAACACACCCATGGCGCGCTCGGCACCTTCGCCGCCTTGCAGGCGACCGAGCATCACCGTGCCGAACACCACCTGTTCACGGGCGCAGACCGTGCCCAGCACATGGGCCCAGGCCAGGTGCATGAGGCTGGCGGCGCTGACTCCCGCTTGACGCGCCTGGTTGCGCAGGCGCCGACTCAACCCCAGGTCGAGACTCACCTTCACGCGCTCATCGGCACCCAGGTGCGGTACGTCGGTGGGTTCGTCGACCTCAGCGAGCATCTCGCGGAAAAACGGCTCGTGGTCCTCAGCGCCCAGACGAGTCTGGGCCACGTAGTTGCGGTACGGCACGGGCGCGGCCAAGGTGTCTTGCGTGCCCAACAGGAAGGCCTGCATTTCGTGTTGCAGGATGTCCAACGCAATGTGGTCCATCACCAGATGGTGGAACAGCAACGTCGCCACCACCCGCTGCGACTCCTCGGCATACACCAGGCGCATCAAAGGTGCCTGGGCGAGGTCCAGGCGTGGCGGCACCGAGCCGTTTTCAACACGTAATGAGGCGGTGCGCCATACCACCTGCACCGGCTCCTCCAGCCCGTCCCAGTGGAAGGATGAACGCAGGATGTCATGGCGCTGGATCACCGCCTGCAAGGCATGGGCAAAGGCGTCCAGGCGCAGGCGGCTGTCGAAGGCAAACTGCGCCTGCAGCACATAGGCATCGTCACCTTGCACGGCGCGATGCTGATACAGGATGCCGGCCTGCAAGGGTGCCAGCGGGTAAATATCCTGCACATTCGCCGCACCGCCGGGGATGCTGGCAACGATGCGCTCGATGGCAGCGGGGTCCAGGGTGATCAGCGCAAGCATGTCCGGCGTAATCCGGGTGCAATCGGCCGCAATGCGATTGGCCGGCACCGTCACTTCACGCCCACCGCCCAAGGCCGCAGCCAGGGCGGACAAGGTCGGTTGGCCGAACAGCACTTTCACATCCGCCGACAAGCCCAGGCGGCGCATGCGCCCGATCAGGCTGACTGCCAGCAATGAGTGGCCACCCAATTCAAAGAAATTGTCATGCCGACCCACGCGCTCCACGCTGAGCAATTCGGCCCACAGTGCGGCCAGGGTGATTTCCGTATCACCCACGGGCGCTTCATAGTCGCGCACGCTCAACGCGTCCAGGCCCGGCGCCGGCAGTGCCTTGCGGTCGAGCTTGCCGTTGGGGCTCAGCGGCAGCGCCTGAAGGTGCATAAAGCTCGTCGGCAGCATGAATTCCGGCAGGTGTTGCAGCAGGTGGGCGCGCAGGCTTTCGACGTCGCTCGGCACGCCGGTGTAATAGGCGATCAGGCGCTGCTCGCGGGCAATCACGGCAGCTTCCTGCACCGCTGGATGCTCGGTCAGACGCGCCTGGATTTCCCCCAGTTCGATGCGCAGGCCACGAATCTTCACCTGGTCATCATTGCGCCCCAGGTACTCGAGAGTGCCGTCGGGCAAGTAGCGACCCACGTCACCGGTACGGTACATGCGCCCCGGGGTAAACGGGTCGTCGAGGAAGCGTTCGGCGGTCAGCTCAGGACGGTTGAGGTAACCCCGCGCCACCTGCACGCCGGCGATAAACAATTCACCGACCACCCCCAACGGCACCGGCTGCAACTGCTCGTCCAGTACATACAGGCGCGTATTGGCAATCGGCTTGCCGATGGGGGTGTTATCCGGCACCACGGCGCCTGCGCAGTCCCACGCGGTGACATCCACCGCCGCTTCGGTGGGGCCATACAGGTTGTACAAGCCAACCCCCGGCAATTGCTGTTTGAAGCGCCGTACCAGGCTGCCCGGCAGGGCTTCGCCACTGCACATCACCCGCACCAGCCCGGCGGCCTGGCTGACATCGCCGTGGGCCAGGAACACGTCAAGCATCGACGGCACAAAATGCAGCGTCGTGACCCCCTCGGCCTCGATCACCTGGCACAGGTAGTCAGGGTCTTTATGCCCACCAGGACGAGCCATGACCAGGCGTGCGCCGGTGAACAGCGGCCAGAAGAACTCCCACACCGACACGTCGAAGCTGAACGGGGTTTTCTGCAAGACCGTATCGCTGGCGGTCAACGCGTATTCGTCTTGCATCCACAGCAGGCGGTTGACCACTCCAGGGTGTTCGTTGATCACACCCTTGGGCTGGCCGGTGGAACCGGAGGTGTAGATCACGTAGGCCGCCACGCTGGCCGCCTGCGGGTTATGGGCGGGCTGATGCTGCCAGGTGGGCGAATCCAGGTTTACCACCGGCACCTCGCCCAGCAACCCGAGGGTGCTGGACTGGCCCAGCACTACCGTCGGCGCGCTGTCGTGGAGCATGTAGGCGATGCGTTCCAACGGGTAGGCCGGGTCCAGCGGCACATAGGCGGCGCCGGCCTTGAGGATCGCGTACAGGCCGATGACCATGTCCAGGCCACGCTCCACGCAGATCGCCACCCGCGCCTGGGGCTGCACACCCAGGGCTTGCAGGTGATGGGCCAACTGGTTGGCGCGCGCGTTCAGTTCGGCATAGCTCAGTTGCTGCGCGCCCGCCTTCAGGGCAATGGCCTGGGGTGTACGCAGTACCTGGGCTTCAAACAGGCCGTGCAGGGTCTGGTCGAGGTTGTACTCAACGGCGGTGGCGTTGAAATCCACCAGCAGTTGCCGACGCTCGCGCGCATCCACCAGCGGCACCTGCGCCAGCACCGCCTGGTCATTATCGACCATGGCCTGCAACACGCGGGTGAAATAACCGACGTAACGCTGCATCGTCGATTCGTCAAACAGGGCCACGGCATATTCCAGCGCACCGAGGATGCTGCCCTGCACTTCCCCCAGGTTCAACGACAGGTCGAACTTGGCGAAATGGCTGTTCTCGACAATGCTCTCCAGGGCCAGGTCGCCCAGGGCCAGGGTCGGCGCGCTGCTGTCCTGCCAGCTCAGCAGGGTCTGAAACAGCGGGCTGTGGGCCAAGCTGCGCGGCGGCCGGGTGATTTCCACCACCTGCTCGAAGGGCAAGTCCTGATGGGCCTGGGCTTGCAGCGTCAGCGCCTTGACCCGCGCCATCAACGCCTCGGTGCTCAGCTCGCCCGAGGTGTCGATACGCAGCGCCAGGGTGTTGACGAACAGGCCAATCAGCCCTTCGACTTCGGTGCGCATGCGGTTGGCCACCGGCGTGCCGATCACCAACTCGGGCTGCCCGGACAAGCGCGCCAACAGCGAAGCCCAAGCGCTCATCAAGGTCATGTACAAGGTGGTGCCATGGCGTTGGCTCAAGGCCTTGAGCCCGGCGGTGAGGCGTTCATCCAGGCGCACTTCGACGCTGCTGCCAGCGTAGTCCTGCTGCGCCGGGCGCGGGCGGTCGGTGGGCAGGGTCAGCAACGCCGGCGCACCGGCCAACGCCTGTTGCCAGTAGCTGCTTTGGCGCTGCAGCACCTCGCCGCTCAGCCACAGGCGTTGCCACACGGCAAAGTCGGCGTACTGGATCGGCAAGGGCGGCAGCGGGTCGGCGTGGCCGTGGCTGAAAGCCTGGTACAGCGCCATCAGCTCGCGGGTCAGCACGCCCATGGACCAGCCGTCAGAGACGATATGGTGCAGGGTCAGCAACAGCACATGGTGATCATCGGCCATCACCACCAGGCGCCCGCGCAGCAACGGGCCGCGCTCAAGGTCGAACGGTGCCGAAGCTTCGCCGTGGATCAGCGCGTCCAGGGCCTGTTGCGGCTGCGGATGGCGACGCAGGTCCTGCACTTGCAGCGGCAATACCTCTTCGGCCGGCACGACCAGCACCTGGGCCTGGTCACCCTGCTGGGCAAAGCGGCTGCGCAGGGTTTCATGCCGCGCCACAATGCGCGCCAGGGCCCGTTGCAACGCTTGCACATGCAACTGCCCGCGCAACCGCAAGCCGATGGGAATGTTGTAGGCGGTGTTGGCTCCTTCCATCAAGGCCAGGAACCACAGGCGTTGCTGGGCGAAGGACAGCGGCACGTCCTCATCACGGTTGGCCGGCAAGATATCCGGCAAGGTGCTGCGACCGGCCTGGGCCAGTACCTCGGCGACCGCCGCCAGTTCGGCGTTGGCAAACAGGTCGCCCAGCGCCAACTCGACGCCCAGCCGCTGGCGCACCTGGGACACCATGCGCATGGCCAGTAGCGAATGCCCACCCAGCTCAAAGAAATGGTCATAGCGCCCCACGCGCTGCACCTGCAACACCTCGGCCCAGATCTGCGCCAGCACGGTTTCGATTTCGCCCAGGGGCGCGGCGTACTCGCGGGTAAAGACGGCGGCCATGTCCGGCGCCGGCAGGGCCTTGCGGTCAAGCTTGCCATTGGCCGTCAGTGGCAGTGCGTCGAGTTTCATGAACGCGACGGGCACCATGTAGTCCGGCAGATGCGCCACCAGGTGGGCGCGAATCTGGGCCACCGTCAGCGGGTCCAGTTGTGGGTTTTCGGTGAAGTAGGCCACCAGCCGTTCTTCACGCACCACCGCCACCGCTTCCAGAATCCCGGGCAACTGGTTGAGCTGGGTTTCGATTTCGCCCAGTTCGATGCGCACGCCACGGATTTTCACCTGGTCATCGTTGCGCCCCAGGTAATCGAGTGTGCCGTCCGGCAGCCAGCGCACCAGGTCGCCGGTGCGGTACATGCGTCCTTCGTTGAACGGGTCGCGCACAAAGCGCTCGGCAGTCAGTTCCGGGCGGTTGAGGTAACCGCGTGCCACGCCCTTGCCGCCCACGTACAACTCCCCCGCCACCCCCAGCGGCACCGGACGCTGGTGTGGGTCGAGCACGTAGACCTTGGCATTGGCCATGGGCTTGCCGATATGCAACGGCTGGCCCGCCTCGACCTTGCCGGAAGTGGCCACCACCGTGGCTTCGGTGGGGCCGTAGTTGTTGACCAGCTCAAAGCGCTGCGCCCGCCCGAACTGGCGCAGGCGGTCGCCACCGACCAGCAAGGTGCGCAAGGTCGGGTGCTCGATGTTCTGACTGAAGGCGTATTCCGCCACCGGCGTCGGCAGAAAGCTCACGTCCAGTGGCTGCGCGCACCACCAGGCCAGCAGTGCGTCGATATCTTCGCCGCCCTCATGGGCCGGTGGCAGGTGCAAGGTGGCGCCCACACACAGCGCCGGCCACACTTCCCAGGCCATCGCGTCAAAGCCGAAACCGGCAACACTGGCGGTATGCCGCCCGGCGCGCAGGTCGAAGGCGCTGCAATGCCAGTCCACCAGGTTGGCGACGCTGTGGTGTTCCACCATCACCCCCTTGGGCAAGCCAGTGGAGCCGGAGGTGTAGATCACATAGGCGAGATTCGTCGGGCCGACGGCGATTGTGGGGTTGCTCGCCGAATGGTGCTGCCAGGTGAAGCGGTCCAGGTTGATCACCGGCACTTCCAGCACCGGCAGGCGCGTCAGCAACGCATGCTGGGTGAGTACCGCCACCGGCGCGCTGTCGCTGAGCAAATAGTGGAGGCGCTCGGCCGGGTGGGACGGGTCCACCGGCACATAACCGGCGCCGGCCTTGAGAATCGCCAGCAACCCGGCCAGGGTGTCGAGGCCGCGCCGCGCGACAATGGCCACGCGGTCGTCGGGCTTGACCCCCAGCGCCAGCAGATGATGCGCCAGCAGGTTGGCTTGCTGGTTCAATTCGGCGTAAGTCAGTTGCCGGCCCTGATGCACAGCGGCAATCGCGTGCGGCGTGAGCGCGGCCTGGGCTTCGACGCGGCCATGCAGGGTGGTGCCTTGGGGGAAAACGGTCTGGGTGGTGTTGAACTGTTCCAGCAGCAAGCGCTGTTCGGCGGCGGGCACCACCGAGAGTTGATCAAGCGCGGTATGGGGGGCCTGCTCCAGTGCGCTCACCAGGTTTTCCAGCGCGGTGTGCAGGTAGGCGCAGACGCGCTGAGGGTCAACCAGGGTGCTGGCCAGCAAACTCAGGCCGAAGCCCTCACCCAGGTCGTCCACGCTCAGGGTCAGCGGGTAGTTGGTGCGCTCCTCGGCGCGCAGTGCGGTGATACCGTGCCAGGCCGACACCGCCTCGGCGCTGGCGGCGGGCGCGCTGTGGCGATAGTTGAGCAGCGCGCTGAACAGCGGCGTCGGCGCGAGCACGCCACTGCAACGCTGGGCCAGGGCCAACGCCGCGTGCTCATGGCGCAGCAAGGTGGTCAGACGTGCGTGGGTGGCCTTGACTGCGGTGCGTACGTCCTGGGCGTCTACGTCCACGCGAAACGGCAAGGTATTGATGAAAATGCCCAGGGCGCGGTCGGTGTCATGGCTGCCCTGCATGCGCCCCATCAATACGGTGCCGAACACCACCTGGGCTTTGCCGGCCAACACCCCCAGCACCTGGGCCCAACCCAGGTGAAACAGGCTGGCGGCGCTCACGCCCAGTTGGCGCGCCTGCCCGCGCAAGCGCTGGGCCAGTGCCGGCGCCAATGGCAGGCTGACTTCAGCGATACCCCGCGCATCACCTTGCACGTCCTGCAAACCGAACGGCAAGGTGGGCTCGCTGATATCGCCGAGCATCTGCCGGAAGAAACGTTCGTGCTCCTGCTCACTGATCCCCAACCGCGCCTGCGCCACATAGTTGCGAAACGGTACGGTCTGGCCCAGGGTCGCGCCTTGGCCCAACAGGCACGCTTGCATTTCGTGGCACACCACGTCCAGGGCGCTGTGGTCGAGCGCCATGTGATGGAACAACAGGGTGGCGACGATGCGCTGGTTGGCCGGGTCTTCAGCGCGCACCAGGCGCAGCAACGGCGCCTGGGTGACGTCGAGGCGATAGTGGCGGGCATCAAACAGGTCGTGCAGTTGCGCGGCGATATCGCCATCGGCCGGGTCCAGCATCAAGGCTTGCACCGGCAGGCGTGCCTGGCGCCACACCACTTGCGAGGGTTGCGTCAGGCCATCCCAGACCACCCCGGTACGCAGGATGTCGTGACGGTCCATCACCCGTTGCAGCGCCTGGGCAAACGCATCGAAACGCGCAAGGTTGTCAAAGGCGAACTGCGACTGCATCACATAGGGGTCACCCTGCTCGGCACTGACATGGTGGAACAGGATGCCTTCCTGCAACGGCGCCAACGGGTAGATGTCCTGAATATTCGCCACGCCGCCCTGCACCGTGGCGACAATACGCTCGATCTCGTCCTGGCTCAGGGTCGACAGGGTCAGCATGTCGGGGGTGATGCGCTCGGCATTGGCCGGGATGCCATTGGCCGGCACCTGCACCTCACCGGCCTTGGTCGCGGTGTATTCACCGGCCTTGATCAGCTCGATCAGCGCCGGCTTGTGTTCACGCAAGGCGGCCAAGATCGACGGGTCGCTCAAGGCTTGCTTGTTGCCGTTCACCGACAACTGCTCGCCCTTGAGCGCCAGTTGCACATCCTTGGTTTTCAGGGTTGCCAGCAGCTCGAGGATGTTCACAGGACGATCTCCATTCGTTCGGTCATTGCGGCGTAGCCGGCCAGGGTCGGTTGTTCGAACAAGCCCCGCACATCGGCTTCCATGCCTTCCTGGCGCAGGCGCCCGATCAAGCTCACGGCCAGCAGCGAGTGCCCGCCCAGTTCAAAGAAGTTGTCGTGGCGCCCTACCCGTTCCACCTTGAGCAGCTCGGCCCAGAGCTGGGCCAGGAGGATCTCGGTGTCGCCTTCGGGCGCCGCGTACTCACGTACCTGCAAGGCGTCCATACCGGGTGCAGGCAGGGCCTTGCGGTCGAGCTTGCCGTTGGGGCTCAGGGGCAAGGCGTCCAGGTGCATGAACAGCGCCGGCACCATAAAGTCAGGCAGGTGCTGCAACAGTTGGGCGCGCAGGCTTTCGATATCGGTGGGCGCGCCGGTGTAATACGCGACCAGGCGCTGGTCACGGGCGACGACCACGGCGTCCTTGACCGCCGGATGCTCGATCAAGCGCGCCTGGATTTCCCCCAGTTCGATGCGCAGGCCACGGATCTTCACCTGATCGTCGTTGCGCCCCAGGTACTCGAGCGTGCCGTCGGGCAAGTAGCGGCCCAGGTCACCGGTGCGGTACATGCGCCCGGGGGTGAACGGGTCGTCGAGGAAGCGCTCGGCGGTCAGCTCAGGACGGTTCAGGTAACCCCGCGCCACTTGCACGCCGGCGATGAACAGCTCACCGACCACGCCCAGCGGCACCGGCTGTAACTGCCCATCGAGTACATACAGGCGGGTGTTGGCAATCGGCTTGCCGATCGGGGTGTTGTCCGGCACCTCGGGCCGTGCGCAGTTCCAGGCCGTCACGTCCACTGCCGCCTCAGTGGGGCCATACAGGTTGTACAAACCAATCCCCGGCAACTGCTGCTTGAAACGCCGCACCAGGCTGCCCGGCAAGGCCTCGCCGCTGCACATCACCCGCACCAACCCCGCCGCCTGGCTGACATCGCCGTGGGCCAGGAATACATCGAGCATCGACGGCACAAAGTGCAGGGTCGTGATCTGCTCCGCCGCGATCACCTCGCACAGGTACGCCGGGTCCTTGTGCCCTTCAGGGCGCGCCATCACCAGACGCGCGCCGGTGAACAGCGGCCAGAAGAACTCCCACACCGACACGTCGAAGCTGAACGGGGTTTTCTGCAACACCGCATCGTGAGCCTTGAGGCTATAGGCGTCCTGCATCCACAACAAGCGGTTGACCACCCCCGCATGTTCGTTGATCACGCCCTTGGGTTGGCCGGTGGAACCGGAGGTGTAGATCACATAAGCCGCGTGTTGGGCAATGAGGTCCGGTACTTGCGGGTTGATGGCGGGTTGGTGTTGCCAGGTGCTGTGGTCGAGGTCGACTACCGCCACGTCCCCCAGCAGGCTGCGGGTGGCGCTTTGGGCCAGCACCACCACCGGCGCGCTGTCGTGCAGCATGTAGGCGATGCGCTCTGGCGGGTACGCCGGGTCCAGCGGCACATAGGCACCGCCGGCCTTGAGGATGGCGAACAAACCGACGACCATGTCCAGGCCGCGCTCGACGCAGATGCCCACCCGTGCATCCGGGCGCACACCGCTGTCACGCAGGTGATGGGCCAGGCGGTTGGCGCGTTCATTGAGTTGCTGGTAGCTCAAGGTGTGCTCGCCGGCCTTCACCGCCACTGCCTGCGGGGTACGTACAACCTGGGCTTCAAACAGCCCGTGCAGGGTCTGGTCGAGGTTGTAGTTCACCTCGGTGGCGTTGAACTGCACCAGCAGTTGTTGCCGCTCTTGCAGCCCCAGCACCGGCAGGCGGTTCAGCGCCTGGTGCGGTGCCTGCTCAAGAGCCTCGACCAGGCCGCTCAACGCGTTATGCATATAGCCGCACACCCGTTGCGCATCCATCTGGGCCAGGGCGGTGAATGCATAGCCGTCGCCCAGGTCATCCACGTTCAAGGTCAGCGGGTAATTGGTGCGCCCGTCATTGACCAAGGTCTGCATGCCTTCCCATGCCAACTGCGCATCCGCCGAGCGGGTGGCGGCGCCGCGATGGCGATAGTTGAGCATCGAGCTGAACAAGGGCGCCGGGGCCGCTACGCCACTGCAACGCTGGGCCAACGCCAGGGAGGCGTGTTCATGGCCGAGCAATTCGGTCAGCCGCGCATGGGTGGCCCGCACGGCGGCGCGGGCGCCCTGGTCGTCGATATCCAGGCGCAGCGGCAAGGTGTTGATAAACACGCCCAGAGCGCGGTCGGCTCCCTCGCCGCCTTGCAGACGGCCCACCAGTACCGTGCCGAACACCACCGTATGGCGCGCCGATACCGCGGCCAGCACCTGCGCCCAGGCCAGATGGAACAGGCTGGCAGCGCTGACCCCCAGCAGCCGTGCCTGGCTGCGCAGGCGGCGGTTGAGCTGGCTGTCCAGTTGCAGGGTGTGTTCGTCGATGGCATTGCCGTCGCCGCGCACGTCCTGCCAGCCGAACGGCAACGTCGGTTCGTCGACATCGCCCAGCATCTGGCGGAAGAACTGCTCATGCTCCTGTTCGCTGACACCCAAACGGGCCTGGGCCACATAGTTGCGATACGGCATTGGCGCGGCGGTGGGCGCTGCGTGGCCCAACAGGTGGCCCTGCATTTCGCGCAACACCACGTCGAAGGCGGTGTGGTCCAACACGATATGATGATAGAGCAACACCGCCACCACGCGCTGGTTGGCCGGGTCCTGGGCGTACATCAGGCGGATCAGCGGCGCCTGGCTGATCTCCAGGCGATACCGCCGCGCATCAAACCGCTCGTGCAGGCCGGCGAGTACGTCACCTTCCAGTTGCAGTTCCTGCACGCACAACTGCGCCTGGCGCCACACCACTTGCAGCGGTTGCGCCAGGCCCTCCCACACCACCCCGGTGCGCAGGATGTCGTGGCGGTCGATCACCTGTTGCAGTGCGCGCATAAAGGCCTGCAGGCGCTCCACACCGTCAAACGCCAGGTGTGATTGCAGCAGGTAAGGATCGCCCTGCGCCGCCGTGAGGTAGTGATAGAAAATCCCTTCCTGCAACGGCGCCAGCGGGTAGATGTCCTGCACGTTGGCAGCGCCGCCAGGCACCTGGGCCACCACCTGGTTGATCGCCGACTGGTCGAGGTCCACCAGGGCCAGCATGTCCGGGGTGATGCGCTGGCAACCGGCACTGATGCGATTGGCCGGCACCTGCACTTCGCGGCCACTGCCGACAGCGGCGGCCAGCGCGGCCAGGGTTGGCTGGCTGAATAGCACGCGCACATCGGCGCTGAGGCCGGCTTGGCGCATGCGCTCGATGAGGCTGACGGCCAGCAATGAATGGCCGCCCAGTTCGAAGAAGTGGTCATGGCGACCCACTTGCTCCACCTGCAACACCTCGGCCCACAGCCGCGCCAGGGTGGTTTCGACGTCACCCTGGGGGGCTTGGTATTCACGGCTGAGCAAGGCGCACTGGTCTGGCTCTGGCAATGCCTTGCGGTCCAGTTTGCCGTTGGCGGTCAGGGGCAACTGATCAACCCGCATGTAGGCGACCGGCACCAGCGCCTCGGGAAGTTGGGCCTGCAGGTGCGCACGCAAGGTCTCGATCTGCAGCGGGCGCTGTTCGGTGAACCAGGCCAACAGGCGGCCTTCGCGCACCAGCACCACGGCCTCGCGGATGCCGTCCAGTGCCGCCAGGCGGCTTTCGATTTCACCCAGTTCCACCCGCACGCCGCGCAGTTTTACCTGGTCGTCGTTACGGCCCAGGTACTCAAGGTTGCCATCGGGCAGCCAACGCACCAGATCACCGGTGCGGTACATCTGCCCTGGGTTGAACGGGTCTTGCAGGAAGCGCTCGGCCGTCAGCTCGGGACGGTTCAGGTAACCCCGCGCCACGCCGCTGCCGCCCACATAAAGTTCACCGGCCACACCCACCGGTACCGGACGCAGGTGCGCATCCAGCACGTAGCTGGTGGCATTAGCGATGGGCCGGCCGATATGCAACACCTGCCCGGCCCGCACGCGGCCGGAGGTGGCAACCACCGTGGCTTCGGTGGGGCCGTAGTTGTTGACCACCGCAAAGCGCCGCTCCTGGGTGAACTGACGCAGGCGGTCACCGCCGATCAGCAGGATGCGCAAGGTGGGGTGCTGCTGGGGCAGGCTGAACGCGTACTCGGCCACCGGGGTGGGCAGGAAACTCACGTCCAACGGCTGTGCCAGCCACCAGGCCAGCAGTTCATCGATGTTTTCGTTGCCGATGTCGGCGGGTGGCAGGTGCAGGGTCGCGCCGACGCACAGGGCCGGCCAGACTTCCCAGGCCATGGCATCAAACCCCATGCCGGCCACGCTGCTGGTGTGGCTCACCGCTGTCAGACCAAAGGCCTCACAGTGCCAATGCACCAGGTTCTCCACGGTGCGGTGTTCCACCATCACGCCCTTGGGCAGGCCGGTGGAGCCGGAGGTGTAGATCACATACGCCAGGTGCGCGGGCGTCAGGGCGGGCAGTTGCGGATTGCTGACGGCGTGGCGCTGCCAACCGGGGTCCTGCAGATCGACCACGGCGACGGGCCCCAGCAGCTCCCGCGTGCTGGTCTCGGCCAGCACCGCCACGGGCGCGCTGTCTTGCAACAAGTAGGCGATACGCTCGGCGGGGTACGCCGGGTCGATCGGCACATAGCCCGCGCCAGCCTTGAGAATGCCCAACAGCCCCACCAGCATCTGCGGGCCGCGACGGCAACACAATGCCACGCGGTCATCGGCTTGCACGCCGAGTTCCAGCAAGTGATGAGCCAACTGGTTGGCCCGTTGATTGAGCTGCTGATACGTCAGCGCCTCGCTGCCTTGCTGCACGGCAATGCGATGGGGCTGGCGCTCGGCCTGCACCTCAAACGCACCGTGGACCGTCTGGCCACGGGGGAAGTCGTGGGCAGTGGCGTTGAACTCGCGCAGCACCGTGTCGCGCTCTGCGGCGGGCAGAATCGGTAACTGGCGCAGCGCGCGGTGGGGCGCCGTCTCAAGGGTGGCAACCAGTTGCTCCACGGCGCTGAGCATGTAGTCGCACAGGCGCTGCGCGCCGATTTGCGGCACGGCCAGCACGCTCAGGCCAAAGCCTGCGCCCAGGTCATCCACGCTCAGGGTCAGCGGATAGTTGCTGCGTTCTTCACCGCCCAGCAGTTGCACGCCTTCCCAGATGCCGTGGCCGTCGCGGGCCATTTCGCCTGGGTTGCTGTGGCGGTAATTGAGCAAGGCGCTGAACAACGGCGTGCTGGTCGGCACACCGCTGCAACGCTGGGCCAGGGCCAGTGACGCATGCTCATGCCCGAGCAAGGCGCTCAAGCGTGCATGGGTGGCTTTGACCGCCTGCGCTGCGCCGGCTGCAATATCGACCCGCAGCGGCAAGGTGTTGATAAACATCCCCAGCGCACGGTCTGCGCCCTCGCCGGCTTGCATACGGCCCATCAGCACCGTGCCGAATACCACCTCGTCGCGGCCCGAGACCAGGCCCAACACCTGGGCCCAGGCCAGGTGCATCAGGCTGGCGGCGCTGACCCCCAGTTGGCGCGCCTGCTGGCGTACGCGCTGGGCCAGGCCCGCTTCCAGGTGCACCTCGGCTTCTTCGATTGCACGACCATCGCCCTGCACATCCTGCAGGCCAAACGGCAAGGTGGGCTCGTCGACCTCGGCGAGCATGTCGCGGAAAAACTGCTCATGCTGCGCCACACTGACGCCCAGTCGCGCCTGGGCCACATAGTTGCGAAACGGCGCGGCGGCGGGCAAATCCTGGGCCTGGTTGAACATAAAGGCACGCATTTCCTGGCCGACCACTTCCATGGCGGTGTGGTCCAGCGCCAGGTGATGGAACAGCAGGATCGCCGCGACCCGGTTGTGCGCCGGGTCCTGGGCATAGACCATGCGCAGCAAGGGCGCCTGGGTAATGTCCAGGCGGTAGTGACGCGCATCGAAACGCTCATGCAGTTGCGCCATCACGTCGCCGTGTGCCGGGTCGAGCATCACCTCGTGCACCCCCAAATGGGCGGTGCGCCACACCACTTGCACCGGGCTTTCGAGCCCTTCCCACACCACAGCGGTACGCAGAATGTCGTGGCGCGCCACCACCTGTTGCAGCGCGCCCATAAAACCGTGCAGGCGCTCGGCAGTGTCAAAGGCCATGCGCGATTGCAGCAGGTACGGGTCGCCCTGCTCGGCGCTGATGTGGTGGTAGAGAATGCCTTCCTGTAGCGGCGCCAGCGGGTAGATATCCTGGATATTCGCTGCACCACCCGGCACGCTGGCGATAATCCGCGCGATGGCCTGCGGGGTGAGTTGCACCAGGCTCAGCATCGACGGTGTGATCTGTATGCAGCCGGTGGGGATGCCATTGGCCGGCACCACGATTTCTCTGCCGCTGCCCACGGCTGCCGCCAGCGCGGCCAGGCTTGGCTGGCTGAACAACACGCGCACATCGGCGCTCAGGCCCACCTGGCGCATGCGTTCGATCAGGCTGACCGCCAGCAACGAATGCCCGCCCAATTCGAAGAAGTGATCATGGCGCCCCACGCGTTCAAGCTTGAGCACGTCCTGCCAGATCTGCGCCAGCAGGCTTTCCACCTCGCCTTGTGGGGCTTCGTAGCCACGGCTGATCAAGGCAGCCTGGTCGGGTACCGGCAATGCCTTGCGGTCGAGCTTGCCGTTGGCGGTGAGCGGCAACTGCGCCAGCCACACATAAGCCGAAGGCACCATGTAATCGGGCAACCGGCCTTGCACATGAGCTCGCAGGGTTGCGATATCCAACGTTGCGTCGGCGGTGTAATAGGCCACTAACCGTTTGTGGCCAGGCTCGTCTTCGCGAACCGATACCACAACGTCCCTGATCCCGGCACAGGCACACAGGCACGCTTCGATTTCACCGGGTTCGATACGAAAGCCACGAATCTTCACCTGCAGGTCATTGCGCCCCAGATACATCAAATTGCCGTCGGCTCGCCAGCAGGCCAGATCACCGCTGCGGTAGAGTTGGCCATCGCCGAATGGGTTCGGGACGAATTTTTCCGCGCTCAGCTGAGGCAGATTCAAGTAGCCTTTCGCAACGCCCGCACCGCCGATATAGAGCTCGCCGGTCACACCCACGGGCAGCGGTTGCTGGCGCGCGTCCAGTACATAGGCCTGAGCGTTGGCAATCGGTCGACCAATCGGAATAGCGCCCTCGCCAAGGGTAGTGATCTCAAACGTGGTGGAGAACGTGGTGGCTTCGGTCGGGCCATACCCATTCAGCAGATGCTGGGGTTTGCCGAGCTTGAGTACCCGGCCAATCACCTGAGGGTCAAGCACGTCGCCGCCGACGATCAGGTAGCGCAATTGGCGGAACACCGGCATCAACGCATCGGCGTACTGATGAAATAGCCCGGCGGTCATCCATAACACGCTGACCGCCTGTTCCCGCAACAGCTCGGCGAACGCGGCTTGGGATAACAACTGCACCTGCTCGACCACCACCACACAACCGCCATTGAGCAACGGCGCCCACACCTCGAGGGTGCTGGCGTCAAATGCCGGGTTGGAAGCAAAGGCCACCCGGTCGTGGGCATTGAATTCGGCAAAACCGTTGTTAAGCACCAGCCGCGAGATAGCGAGGTGGGGCACTTGCACGCCCTTGGGCGTCCCGGTGGAGCCGGAGGTATAGAGGATGTAGGCAACGCTCTGCGCGGATTGGGCCGGGTCGGGGTTAGCGGGCGACTGCGTGTCCAGATCCAACTGCGCCAGGTCGTCCAGCACATGGCGTGCGCCGCTGTCTTTGACGATGAAGGCCTGGCGTTCGACAGGCGCGTTGACGTCCAGCGGCACATACACCGCAGCGCACTTGAGGATCGCCAGTTGGCAGACCAGCAGATCCAGGCAACGCGGCAAGGCAATCGCCACGCTTTCGCCGGGCTGCACCCCCTGGCTGATCAGATGATGGGCCAGGCGGTTGGCACGGCGATTGAGGTCACGGTAGCTCAGTGACAGCTCGCCCTGCACCGCCGCCGACGCTTCAGGGCGGGCCAGCGCCTGGGCTTCAAACAGTTGCGAGACAGTAAGTTGCGAGGGGTATTGCCGGGCGGTGGCGTTGAAACCTACCAGCACTTGATGACGCTCGGAAGGCGGCAGGATCGACACCGCCTGCAGCGGCGTGGTCGGCGCATGTTGCAGCGCGCTCACCACATGGCGCAACGCGGTGAGCATGTACTCACCCACGCGTTGCACATCCAGGTGCGCGACGCCTTGCACCGTCAGCGCAAAGCCACTCCCCAGGTCATCAACGTTGAGCACCAGCGGATAGTTGCTACGTTCTTCGGAGCTGAGAATCTCGATACCGGAAGCGGCAAAGGGGTTGTCCCCCGGCGCTTCATCGGCTGCGCTGTGCCGGTAGTTGAGCAAGGTGCTGAACAGCGGCAGCGAGCCCGGCACGCCACTGCAACGCTGGGCCAGGGACAACGAGGCATGTTCGTGCCCGAGCAGTTGCGCCAGGCGCGCATGGGTGGCGCGCACGCCGGCCTGCACGCCGACGCTGCCAACGCTGACCCGCAGCGGCAAGGTATTGATAAACATCCCCAGCGCCCGGTCCGCGCCCTCGCCGCCCTGCATACGGCCCAGCAACACGGTGCCGAATACCACCTCCTGCTGGCCAGACACCTGGCCCAGCACCTGGGCCCAGGCCAGGTGTACCAGGCTCGCGGTGCTCACGCCCAGTTGCCGCGCCTGTTCGCGCAAGCCCAGGTTGAGCGCAGGCTCCAGCGGCAGGCGCGCTTCATGGATGCCGCTGCCGTCACCGTTCACGTCCTGCAAGCCGAAGGCCAGGGTCGGCTCGTCGATGTCGCCCAGCATCTGGCTGAAGAAGGCTTCATGCTGGGCCTGGGTGACACCGAGGCGGGCCTGGGCCACGTAGTTGCGATACTGCACCGCGTCAGGCAGTTGTGCGCTGTGGCCATGCAGGCTGGCACTCATCTCTTTGACCAGCACGTGCAGGGCCGTGTGGTCGAGGAGGATATGGTGCAGCAGCAAAATGCCGACCAAGCCGTGGCTGTCCTGCGCATACGCCAGGCGCATCAGCGAGGCGCGTGACAGGTCCAGGCGATAGTGGCGTGGGTCGAAACGCTGTTGCAGATGCTCCAGTGCATCACTGCCCAGCGCATCCAGGCGTTCGATCACCAAGGGTGCCTGGCGTAACACCACTTGCACCGGCTCTTCCAGGCCCTCCCAGAGGATGGCGGTGCGCAGAATATCGTTGCGCTCGATCACCGTGTGCAGCGCGTTGACAAACCCGTCGACGGCGCCCTGGTCGTGAAACCGCAACTGCACCTGCAACACGTAGGGGTCGCCCTCGGTGGTCGCCAGGTGGTGGTAGAGAATGCCGGCCTGCAGCGGCGCCAGGCCGTAGATGTCCTGCACGTTGGCAACGCCACCGGGCACGGCCTCAAGGATATGGTCGATAGCGGCCTGATCCAGCTCGACCAGGGGCAGCATGTCCGGGGTTATGGCCTGCGTGTCTGCTTGAATAAGGTTGGCCGGCACCTGCACGGTCTGCTGGCCGCCCACCGCCGCAGCGAGCGCCGCCAAGGTCGGTTGACCGAACAGCACGCGCACATCGGCGCTGAGGTCGACCTGGCGCATGCGTTCGATCAGCTTGACCGCCAGCAGCGAATGGCCGCCGAGTTCGAAGAAATTGTCCTCACGACCGACACGGTCGACGTTGAGCAGGTCTTGCCAGAGCATGGCGAGGGTGGTTTCCACCGCCCCCTGGGGCGCCGCATACTCGCGCCGGGCCACGGCGTCGGCATCGGGTGCGGGCAAGGCCTTGCGGTCGAGTTTGCCGTTGGTAGTCAACGGCAGCGTATCCAGGCGCACGAAGGCGCTGGGCACCATGTGTTCGGCCAGGCTCAGCAGTAGATGGTCACGCAGGGCGGCCACGTTGAGTTCGCCATCGCTGATCACATAGGCCACCAGGCGTTTGTCGCCCGGCTGATCTTCACGGGCGATCACCACCGCATCGCGCACGCCGCTGGCAGTGGCCAGGTGCGCCTGGATTTCACCCAGTTCGATACGGAAACCACGGATCTTGACCTGGTCATCGTTACGCCCCAGGTACTCAACACTGCCGTCGGCCAGCAGGCGGCCGAGGTCGCCGGTCTTGTACATGCGCAAGCCGGTGGCCGGGTCGGCAAGGAAGCGTTCGGCATTCAGCGCCTGGCGGTTGAGGTAACCACGCGCCACCCCGGCACCGCCCACGTACAACTCGCCCACCACACCCAGGGGCAAGGGCTCATGGCGCTCATCCAGCACGTACAACTGCAAATCGGGAATACGCACGCCAATCGGGCTCACGCCGACCAAGTGCGCGTCGGCCGCTTCCAGCGCACGGTAGGTCACATGCACGGTGGTTTCAGTGATGCCGTACATGTTCACCAGTTGCGTACCGGCATTCACTGCCCGTGCGTACCACGGCTTGAGCATGCCCGGTTCCAGGGCTTCGCCGCCGAAAATCACTTGGCGCAAGGAATGGGACTGGGCACTGTTGCCCTGGGCCGCGATCAACTGGCGGAACGCGCTCGGCGTCTGGTTGAGGATGCTCACCCGGGCGTCGCACAACAGCGCGTAGCACTCATCCGGCGAGCGGCTGACCAGTTGCGGCACGATCAGCAACTGGCCGCCGTGCATCAGCGCGCCCCAGATTTCCCACACGGAAAAGTCGAACGCGAAGGAATGGAACAGCGCCCACACATCGTGCGGGTTGAACCCGAACCAGTGGTGGGTGGCGCTGAACAGGCGTGCGACCTGGCGATGCTCGATCATCACGCCCTTGGGCTGGCCAGTGGAGCCGGAGGTGTAGATGACGTAGGCCAGGTTGGCCGGGCTCAGGTGCAGCCCAGGGTTGGTGATGGGCAACGGGCCCAGGTGGTCCAGGTCGATCCGGGCCAGTGCGCCGGCCCGCTGCGCCGTGTTTGCCTGCACCAGCACCACCACCGGCTGGCTGTCGGCCAGGGTGTAGGCGATGCGTTCCTGGGGATAGGCCGGGTCGATGGGCACATAGCCCGCACCGGCCTTGAGAATGCCAAGCAGGCCGATGATCATCTGCGGGCCACGCTCCACGCAAATGGCCACGCGCGCGTCGGGGCACACACCGTGGGCCAGGAGCGCGTGGGCGACCTGGTTGGCGCGTTCGTTGAGTTGGCGGTAGGTCAGGGCGTGGTGCTCGAAGCGCAACGCAATGGCATCGGGCTGGGCAGCGGCGTGGGTTTCGACTTGCTGGTGGATCAGTTGGGTGTCGGCGTAATGCGTGGAGCAATGATTCAAAGTGTGCAGCAAATGGTGGCGTTCAGCGTCAGGCAGGATGTTCAGGCCGCAGAGCGGCATATCCGGTCGTTGTTCAAGGGCGTCGGCCAGGCTTTGCAAGGCCGTATGCAGATAACCCGCAACCCGCTGCGCGCCAATGGACGCATCGACCATCACGGTCAGGGCGAAGTCTTCACCCAGGTCATCGACGTTCAGCGTCAGCGGGTAATTGGTGCGCTCCTCGGCGCCCAACACCTGGATGCCGTCGGCGACTTTGATCACCGCCGCCATGTCGGTGGCAGCGCTGTGACGGTAGTTGAGTATCGCGCTGAACAGCGGCGTAGGCGCCGCCACGCCGCTGCACCGTTGTGCCAGCGCCAGGGACGCATGTTCGTGATCGAGCAAGCGCGTGAGGCGCTCATGGGTGACCTTGACCGCAGCGCGCACGCCCTGCTCACCCACATCCACCCGCAGTGGCAAGGTGTTGATGAACATGCCTAAGGCCCGTTCACCGCCCTCGCCTGCGCCCATGCGCCCGAGCATCACGGTGCCAAATACCACCGCCTCCCGCCCCGAAACCGCACTCAGCACTCGCACCAAGGCCAGGTGCATCAGGCTCGCCACACTCACCCCCAGCGGGCGCGCCATGCTGCGCAGGCGGCGGCTCAGAGCGCTGTCGACGGGGATGCGCACTTCGTCGATCCCTTGGCCATCACCCTGCACATCTTGCAGGCCGAACGGCAGCGTCGGTTCATCGATATCCGCCAGCATGTCGCGGAAGAACGCCTCATGGACCTGCTCGCTGACGCCATGGCGCACCTGGGCGATATAGCTGCGAAACGCTATCGGTGCAGGGGCCTGGGCTTGCTGCCCGGCCAGGTACAGCTGGATTTCATGCCGAACGCCATCCAGGGCCGTGTGATCAAGGATGGTGTGGTGGAACAGCAACATCGCCACCACCCGCTGGTTGGCCGGGTCGTCAGCGAATACCAGGCGCAGCAGCGGCGCCTGGCCCAGGTCCATGCGATAAGCGCGGGCATCATAGCGAGCGAGCAATTGAGCGAGGCGGTCAGCACCGTCCAGAGGCACCTCTTCGCAGGCCAGCACAGCCTTGCGCCACACCACTTGCAGCGGCTCGTCCAGGCACTCCCAGGCCATGGAGGTGCGCAGGATGTCGTGACGGTCGATGACCCATTGCAACGCCTCGGCAAAGGCCTCAAGGCGTGCACGGCTGTCGAACACGAACTGCGCGTGCAGCACGTAAGGGTCACCCTTCTGCGCCGAAAGATGGTGATAAAGCATGCCTTCCTGGAGCGGCGCCAGGGGGTAGATATCCTGCACATTCGCCGCACCGCCTGGGACCGCCGCGACGATGCGGTCGATGGCCGGCTGGTCGAGGTTGACCAGGGCCAGCATGTCCGGTGTGATGCGGTAGGCCGGGCTCAACCAGTCACCGCCATGTTCGGCGACCAACTGCAACAGCTGGGGTTTGTGCGCGATCAATTGATCCCAGAGCGCGTCGTCCAACGCTTCGTCATCGCCCAGGACGATCAGGTCGCCCTCTTCGGTCTGCAGACGGATCGCGTGGGTGGAGATCGCTGCCAGTAAGTCGCTGAACTGCATGGGTAACCTGCCTGATAATTCACGGTTGACGAGAATGTCCGTATTCAGTTTTGCCGCTTGGATCGGCAGTGCCGGGCGCCCAGGAAAAAATAGCGGGCGCAGCCGAGGGCCTGGAGTGGCTTCCGGCAGGCTTGGAAAATTAAGGTATCTGTGGGCTGGGGGGTGACATGGGAAGCGGGGACAAGTGCCCGGCTGAAGGGTTCCACCGAACTCTGGCGGTTACCCCTCTCTGTGGATGCCAAGGCGGCCCGGAGCTGACAGCGTCAGGGTAAACAAGGTGCGCGGGACATGGTAAAACAGCGCCGTGCCCTTTTCCGGAGAACGCGGCGATGACGTCCAAACTTGAACAACTCAAGCCATTCACCACTGTGGTCAGCGACACCGGCAATCTGGAAGCCATCAGCCGCCCGCGGCCCGTGGGCGCCACCACCAACCCGTCGCTGCTGCTCAAGGCCTGCGCCATCCCGGAATACGCCGAGCGATTGCGTGCCGAAGGGATCCGGCCGTTTGCGCGGGATCAGGAAAAACTGGAAAAGCTGCTGGCCTGCGCATGACTGCACTCTCTGCTTTGGCCCAACCACGCACGTTGGTGTTCCTGACCTACCCGCACATGGGCTTGCTCGACCTGACTGGCGCCCAGACGGTGTTCTGGGCCGCGACCAAGGCCATGGCCGAGCGCGGTTTGCAAGGTTATGTGTTGCACAACGCCAGCCTGGCGGGCGGGCTGATGCCGACCGCCGAGGGCTTGAGCGTCGACACCGTCGCCTTGGCACAGTTTGACCCCGCTGCCATCGACACCCTGGTGGTACCCGGCGCGCCAGCCATTGAGCAAGCCATGCTGGAAAATACCGCGCTGGTGGACTGGTTGCGCAACGCCTCCGGCCAGGCGCGACGGACCGCCTCGGTGTGCAGCGGCACGTTTTTGCTGGCGCTGGCGGGCTTGCTGGAGGGGCGCCGCGCGGCAACGCATTGGGCCATGTGCGAGCTGCTCAAGCAACGTTTCCCGAGCATCGAGGTGGACGTGGACGCG
Organism: Pseudomonas sp. DWP2-2; assembly: GCF_049897065.1. NCBI lineage: Bacteria > Pseudomonadati > Pseudomonadota > Gammaproteobacteria > Pseudomonadales > Pseudomonadaceae > Pseudomonas > Pseudomonas sp. DWP2-2. The sequence goes on from NZ_JAFCVN010000001.1 coordinate 206,641, forward strand.
ATCTTCGTGCAGCAAGGCCAGGTGTGGACCTCGGCGGGCGTCAGCGCCGGGATCGACCTGGCGCTCGCGCTGGTGGAGGCTGACTGCGGGCGCGAAGTGGCGCTGCAAGTGGCACGCGAATTGGTGGTGTTCCTCAAGCGCCCCGGTGGCCAGGCGCAGTTCAGCCAGGTGCTGCAAGCGCAAACCGCCGACAGCGCCAGCTTTGATGCGCTGCATGCATGGATCAGCGACAACCTGCGCGACAGCGACCTCAGCGTCGAGCGCCTGGCCGCGCAGAGCCATATGAGCCCACGCAACTTTGCCCGGGTCTATAAGCAAAAAACCGGTCGCACCCCGGCCAAGGCCATCGAACTGTTTCGCATGGAAGCGGCGCGCCGCATGCTCGAAGACTCCCAGCGCAGCATCGACCAGATCGCCGGGCTTTGCGGGTTTGGCGATGAGGAACGCATGCGCTGCACCTTCCACCGCCACCTGGCCATCTCACCCCGCGACTACCGCGAGCGCTTTTCCGGCTAGGCCGGCAGAGGTGGCAGTCATCCAGGGTTATATGTCCTTTCGGACAGACCCTGCTGCTTTTACAGTGATCCGGCAATGCCTTGCGGCTTATCTGGTCTCTGGAGCAACCCCATGAAACAACACATTCTGATCATTGGCGCCGGGTTCGGTGGCGTGTGGAGCGCCTTGAGCGCGGCTCGGCTACTGGATAAACACGACCGCAACGATGTGCGCATCAGCCTGCTCGCCCCCCAAGCGGAGCTGCGTATCCGCCCGCGGTTCTACGAGCCCGATGTACATACCATGCTGGCTCCGCTTGATGCGCTGTTCGACGCTGTGGGCGTGACCTTTGTGCAAGGCGCCGCCGACAGCATCGACGCCACTAATAAGCAAGTGACCTACCGCAACGCGGCCGGCATCCCGGCCACCCTCGCCTACGATCGCCTGGTAGTGGCCGCCGGCAGCCGCTTGAACCGCCCCGGCATGGACGGCATCGAGCATGTGTTCGATGTGGATCAGATCGAAGACGCCGCGCACCTTGAAGCCCATATCAACGCCCTGAAAAACCTGCCCGACACCCCGGCCCGCAATACCGTGGTGGTGGCCGGCGGCGGCTTCACCGGTATCGAGACCGCCACCGAAATGCCGGCGCGCCTGCGTGCGGCACTGGGTGAGACGGCCAACATCCGTGTGATCGTGGTCGACCGCGGGCCGCAGATTGCCGCGTCGATGGGCGATGGCATACGCCCATCGATCATCGAAGCCAGCCAGGCACTGGGGCTTGAATGGGTACTGAACACCTCGGTCGCCTCGGTGGATGCCGGTGGCGTGACCCTGGCAGATGGGCAGCGGATTGAATCGAGCACCGTGATCTGGACCATCGGCTTTCGCGCCAACCCGCTGACCGAACAGATTGAGGGCACCCGCGATCCCCAGGGCCGCCTGCACGTGGACGCCCACCTCAAGGTCAAGGGCCAGGCTGCCATCTTCGCCGCTGGCGACGTGGCCTACGCCGCCACAGACGCGCTGGGTAACTTCGCTGCCATGTCCTGCCAGCACGCCATCGCGCTGGGCCGCTACGCCGGCAACAACGTCGCCGCCGATCTGATCGGCGTGGCCCCCATGGCCTACAGCCAACCCAAATACGTGACCTGCCTCGACCTCGGCGCCTGGGGCGCGGTGTACACCGAAGGCTGGGACCGTCAGCTCAAGCTGGTGGGCCAGGAAGCCAAGGAACTCAAACAGCAGATCAATAGCGTGTGGATCTACCCACCGGCAGCGGATAGAAAGGTGGCGTTGGCGGCGGCGGATCCGTTGATCCCGGTGGCGTAGAACTTCGCGTTGCTCACTACAATGACAGGATGTGAACGATCCATTTTTTTGATGTCATCCACTTCCCGGTTGCGATGGAGCATCGCGCAGGCTACTCTTTCAACTCGCAGCAAGTGCTGCGATTGGACTTGGCGGTCCGACCAGATATAGGCGCAACGGCGCCCCCAACACGATTGCAGGCGCTTTTTTTGCGCCCGTGATTTCGTGCAATGGCGGGTTGCGCAGGGACTTCTTCGGAAGTGCCGGGTCCTATATCCCCGGTCCGCCAACCTTGCGTAATCCGCCACCCTAATTCTGCTTGGCGGCAGAAGGTGACGGCTCACTTAGATATAGGAGCAAGAACCATGACCTCATCTGATCGGTATATGCCCATAACGGGCCCCGATTGCACCATACCTACACTGCTAATCGATACTCAGGCGCCGCTTGATGCTTTGCATGACGCAGCAGTTTTTCGTATTCGGGCAGTCACTCAAGCTCTGGAAAACCTGGCACTTCGCGATGAAATCAGCAGCGATACCGTGGTGCTGCAGGACTTCGCGTTGCTGTTGAGTATTCCATTGCGGGACGGCTGCGATTTACTGGATGTGATCGGGCGTAGGCTAAGGGCAAGGATGTCGTAACCGAAAACAGGCGACCTTACGGTCGCCCTCTATAAACTCAGCAAATCAGCAAAGCCGCATTTATTCAGCGTACCTTGTGATAGTTGGCCAAAGCATCCATATAGGCTGCTTTAACTGTCAGGCCTACAGTATCCAATACCTGCGCGTTAAGGGCAGCAAGCTTGTCACCTATCAAGCTTTGCCCCGCCTGCTTCAACTTGAGCCGGGAATGCCCGGCATATTTCGTGCCGGCGATATCCACCGTCAGGCTAACCTCACAGGCGTAATAGTCAGGAGAGTTCCAAGTCTTGACGAAGACTCTGTCGATCTCGACGCTGGTTTTGAGTGTCGAAGAGGGAGAAACGCCCACCGCACGTTTGGTGAACTCGGTCCAGTCGTCAACAGGAACGTTGGCGAACCCCTCGTAAAGGCCGACATTGTAATTAGCAGCATGCCAAACAAGCTTGCTCGACTCCTTGCAGCGCGTACACTTTTCAGCGCCAGTCACTTGCACGATGTCGGCCTGTACAACACTACTTTTGATTGCCGCCAACTCGGCCTCCGTCGAGTACGCCGCGAAGTGCAACTGGTTGGTAACGCAACCGCTGAGCCCTAACAGAACACATGCAACGATCAAGTACTTCATCAATCACCAATCCCTGTGAAATTCATTTGTTAAGCGGCACACCCTGCCCAAACCGCCGAATCGCCAGGCAATACCCCACCAACGCCAGCCCCGCCAGCAAACCGCCCGCCGCGCCGATCCAGGCGAAGCCGAAGTGGCTGCCCACCCAACTGCCCATCAACGCGCCGCCGCCGATGCCAATGTTGTAGATCCCGGAAAACATCGCCATGGCCACATCCGTGGCATCCGGTGCCAGCACCAGCACCTTGGACTGCATGGCCAGGCCAAACCCCATGATCGCCATGCCCCAGAAAATGCTCAGCCCCACCAGGTAAGACTCGGCGCCGCTCAACGGCAGCATCAGCGCCAGGCACGCGGCGAGGATAGACACTGCGCCGATCACGAACAGGTGGGGGTTGAAGCGATGCACCAGGCTGAACAACAACGAGCCGATGATGCCAGCACCACCGAACACCAGCAGAATCAGGGTCACGGCCCTGCCGCCCAGGCCGGCGACGCCTTCGACGAAGGGTTCGATGTAACTGTAGGCGGTGAATTGCGCGGTGACGGTCATTGCGGTCAGCACGTAGAGCGCCACCAGCGCCGGGCGCTTGAACAGCAGCGGCAGGCTGCGCAGGGAGCCGGAGTTCTGGCTGGGCAGCAGCGGCAAGGTGCGCGCCAGCCAGAACACAAGGGCGGCGGCGAAGGCGGCGATCACCAGAAAGGTGGTACGCCAGCCCATGGCCTCGCCCAACAGACGGCCCAACGGAATGCCCAGTACCATCGCCAGGGACGTGCCGGTGGCCAGCAAACCAAGGGCCTGCACCTGCTTGCCCTCTGGCGCCAGGCGTACAGCCAGCGAAGCCGTGATCGACCAGAACAACGCATGGGCCAGGGCAATGCCGACCCGACTGACCATCAGCAAGCCGAAGCTGGTGGCCACGCTGGAGAGAATATGGCTGGCGATAAACAGACCGAACAGCACAATCAACAATTTTCGCCGTTCGACGTTGCGGGTCAGCAGCATCACCGGCAGCGAGGTCAGCGACACAATCCACGCGTAGATGGTGAGCATCAGGCCGACGCTGGCCACGGGCATGTCAAAGCTGGCACCAATGGCGCTGAGCAGCCCGACGGGGACGAATTCGGTGGTATTGAACACAAACGCGGCCAGCGCGAGGGCGATGACCGGTTGCCAATTGGCTTGGGGGGTTGCGGCTGAAAGGCTCATTGACGGGCGCGGTACTCTGACAGTGATCAAGCGGCCACCCAGGACAAGCGCCGCCGCCGAGCATTCTATAGGTTTCTCGCACCGCTGTTGCTGCGGATCGTCGCCCCAGGGTTTATGGCGAGGTCATGGTAATCACGTAATTGCCCGACTGAATCAGCTTGCCGGCGCGGTCTACCAGCACGTACCGCTGATCGTAATAGCGCCCCTCGCCGGTGTCCGCTACCAGCCGCACATGGGGTGCGTCGACGCTGACCACCGGCGCGACACTGCGCACCTCGATTCGGCTGCCACGACTGGATTGGGCGCAACCGCGCAGTTCCATTACCGAGCCGCTGCGCGCATTTGTCGCACACCCTGACTCGACAATCGCGCCGCTGAACCTGATGGTGCCCTGCCCCACGGTCTGGGCGGCGCCGCAGGTACTTGCCCACAGGCCCAGGAGGCCAGTCATTACCGCAACACGACGAACGTTCATGCCGACACTCCTTCTTGGGTTAGTTAAGAAGTAAGTCGTCGGCACGCCGGTTAACTTGAGCTTATTTACCCGCGAATGAGAGGTGCATCACGGATCTACCTGCCCCATCAATTCAGGAATGCTCTCCGGCCGCTGGGCATAGCGTTGGGCCAACGCCGCGCAGACCATCAACTGGATCTGGTGAAACAGCATCAACGGCAAAATCAACACCCCCATGCTCGCCCCGGCAAACAGCACCTGCGCCATCGGCACGCCGGTCGCCAGGCTTTTCTTCGAGCCGCAGAACAGGATGGTGATGCGGTCTTCCTGGTTAAAACCAAACGCCTTGCCCAGCAGCGTCGACGCCACCAACACCAGGGCCAGCAACACGCAGCAGGCCACCACCAACCCGCCCAATTCCCACAGCGGGATCTTGTGCCAGATGCCCTCATTGACCGCCTCGCTGAAGGCGCCGTAGACCACCAACAGAATCGAGCCCTGATCGACGAATTTCAGCCAGGCTTTGTTACGCCCGACCCAGCCCCCAATCCAGCGGCTGGCGACTTGCCCGGCAATGAACGGCAGCAACAACTGCACGCTGATTTTGACAATCGCATCGACTGTGGAGCCGCCATCCCCATGCACGTTGAGCAGCAGCGCTACCAGCAGCGGCGTCAGGAAGATGCCGAACAGGCTGGACGCCGCCGCGCTGCAGATGGCCGCCGGGATATTGCCGCGGGCCAGGGAGGTAAAGGCAATCGCCGATTGCACAGTGGCCGGCAAGGCGCAGAGGTAGAGCATGCCCATGTACAGCTCGTTGCCGATCAACGGCGACAGCACTGGCTTGAGCGCCAGGCCCAGCAACGGAAACAGTACGAAGGTCAGGCTGAACACCAGCAAATGCAAACGCCAGTGGCCGGCACCGGCGACGATGGCCTTGCGCGACAGCTTGGCGCCGTGCAGGAAAAACAGCAGCGCGATGGCCAGGTTGGTGACCCAGCCGAACGCCACGGCGGTCTGGCCGCTGGCGGGCAGCAGTGAGGCGAGGATCACGGTGCCGATCAGGGTGAGGGTGAAGTTGTCGGGGAGAAACCGGGGCCGGGTCATAAGCAATTCTTCCAGGGGTTGCCAAGAGCGTCGCGACGACTCTAACGTAACCACCTGTTACCGACTAACGCCAATGAGCCAGTAAATGCCGCCTAAAGGACTTGAAAAAGCCGTTCGCCGCAGTGTCCCAGGGCTTTCCAGCCTGCCGAGGCCGGTGTACGGGCGTACTGAATCCTTGCCCAACCGTGCGCTGACGCGACGCCACAGCCACCCGTGGGTGCAGCTGTCCTACGCGATTTCCGGGGTGCTGGAGATCCAGACCAGCGTCGGTCGTTTCGTCGCGCCACCGCAGCGCGCCGTATGGATTCCGGCCGGCATGCCCCATCGGGTGTTCAGTTCGCCCCATACGGAAATGCGCAGCTTGTACCTAGATTGCAGCGTCACCGCCTGGGCCGCCGAGCGTTGCCAAGTGCTGGAGGTGAGCAGTTTGCTACGCGAGCTGATCCGCAACTTCAGCCAATTGCCGGTGGAATATACCGAGGACGGGCCGGACGGGCGCCTGGCTCAGGTACTGCTCGATCAGCTCGCCGCCGCGCCCCAGGTGGACTTGATGTTGCCACTGCCTCACGACCCACGGCTGCGACAGATCTACCGCAGCCTCAACCTGCATCCCGAGCAGCAGACGACGTTGGGCGAGTGGAGCCGCAAGCTGGAGGTGAGTGAAAAGACCCTGAGTCGGGTGTTCCTGAGTGACACCGGGCTGACGTTTCGCGCATGGCGCCAGCGCCTGCGCCTGTTGAGCGCCCTGCCCGCCCTGGAACAAGGCGAGCGGGTGACGGATGTGGCATTGGGGTGTGGCTATGAATCGACCTCAGCCTTTATCAATGCATTTCGTCAGCAGTTCTATTCCACCCCCGGTGAGTTCTTCCGCTGACCCTCCCACGACGCAAATAATCCCCAAACCCACGCTCGGCTGTTATTGTGCCGCGCTTTGAAACACAGCAACCGACTGCGAGGAAATGGACGTTGAACACTGACGAAAAAATGACCGGGGACCTGTTCGAGGTTGATAAGCGCCTGTCACTCAAGCCCGTGGTGGACTTCAACGCCTACCTGCGCAGCGCCTTCGGCGACGGCCCTTGCACCTGCGTGCGCTGCACGGCCAACGGCGGCGATGAAAGCGGCTATGAGTTCCAACACACCTTCACCTTCGACGCCAAGCCCCTGCACCGTCGCTTCGCTTCGACGGCGGGAAGTGATGTATTGATGGCGTTGAAGAAGGCATGGTTGTCGTACACCAAGGCCGAGCTGCCGCTCAGTGGTACGTTGGCGCTGGATACGGTCAAGGAGTTTGTCGAGCCACAGTGGCACAAACGCCTGGCGCCACTGTTTGTCGCCAGCGGGTTGGTCAAAGATGTCGAAGGTGAATTGCGCATCCAGCCGCAAGCCGCAGCCTGACACCGGTTAATGTGGGAAGCACCACTGTCGAAGCAAAGAAGAACCAGCTCCCACATTGGTCATGCATCGCCCACAAAATCAGCGTCCGGCACAGATCCCCTGTGGGAGCGGGCTTGCCCGCGAAGGCGGCGTGTCAGTCACTGAATATTCAACTGAACCACCGCTATAGCAGGCAAACCAGCTCCCACATTTTTCCGGTTATTGGCCTAGAAACCGGGAACGCTTTGTACGCGCAACTCAGGGGGCAGTTCGTCCAGCGGCTCGGTCAGCGGCCGGTCGCTCCCACCCGGCAGCAGGATCACCTTGCGGCATTCCTCCTCGGCTTTATCAAACAGCTCATACCCCCGCGCCGCCTGCTCCAGGGGCAGCCTGTGAGTGATGATCGCTTCCGGGTGCAGATGCCCCAGCTCGACGTGCTCCAACAACTCCGGTAAGAACCGCTGCACATGGGTCTGGCCCATCTTGAAGGTCAGGCCCTTGTCGAAAGCATCGCCAAACATGAAGCCATGGATAAACCCGGCATACACCCCGGCAACGCTGACCACACCACCGCGACGTACGGCGGCGATGCACTGGCGCAGCGCCTTGCCGCTGCTGCCCTCGATCTTGAGCGCGGTGAGCAGGGTTTCCGTGGTGCTGCCCTTGGCCTCGAAACCCACCGCGTCCACCACACCATCGACGCCGCGCATGCCGGCGGTCTGGCGGATGATGGTGTCGGCCGGGTCTTCGTCTTCTTCGAAGTTGATCGGGATCACGCCGTACATTTTCTGCGCATAGGCCAAACGATACGGATGGTCGTCGACCATGAAGATCTGCTCGGCACCCAGCATCTGCGCGCAGGCCGCACTGAGCAGGCCTACGGGCCCGGCGCCATAGATGGCCACGCTGGAGCCTTTGCCGATGCCAGCGTTGGTCACTGCCTGCCAAGCGGTGGGCAGGATATCGGAGAGGAACAGCACCTTCTCATCCGCCAGGGTGCCGGGCACCTTGAACGGCCCGGTATTGGCCTTGGGCACCCTCACCCACTCCGCCTGACCGCCGGGAATACCGCCATACAGGCGGCTGTAGCCAAACAGCGCGGCACCCGGTGGGATGGATTTTTTATTCAGGATCGCACCGCGCCCATCATTGGTGGTTTCGCAGGCGGCGAATTGCTGGAGCTGGCAGAAAAAGCAATCGCCACAGGCAATCACGAACGGAATCACCACACGGTCGCCGCGTTGCACGGCGGTGACGGTCGGGCCGGTTTCTTCGACGATGCCCATGAACTCATGGCCGAAGATATCGCCGTGCTCCACGGTCGGGATCTTGCCCCGGTACAGGTGCAGGTCCGAGCCACAGATCGCGGTGGCGGTGACCCGCAGAATGATGTCGTCGGGTTGTTCAATGATCGGATCGGGCACGGTATCCACCTGCACCTTGTGTGCGCCCTGGTAAGTCATCGCTCGCATGGTCTGCGCTCCTGCCGTTGAGGGGTTACTGATTAAGGGCGGAGCAAGACCATCAGTGTTCCATCAACCTCGTTCAAGACCCGATCAACGGTCGCCGCGAGTCTGGGCCAACAGCAGGTCGACTACCTGGCGCAAGCTGGCAAGCGCATCGGCGCCGCTCGCCTGGGCCTGGGCCTCCCAGCGCAACTGCTCGGCCGCGCTGTTGCCGCGTCGCAGCAGTGCCTGCAGGGTATCGAACAGCAGCGGCTCGCCCATGGCCTCTGCGGTGGCGGCAAAGGTCTGCCGGGCGCACTGCAGCCATTGCTCAGCGCTGCCCAGGGTGCCTGCGTCGTCCAACGCGAAGGTGCCTGCGACCCCATAACGCTTGGCCTGCCAGCGATTTTCCTTGAGCAGCCAGCGCGCCTCGGCACTGAACCCGGCGCCAGGGCGCTGCATCGCGCAGGCATGGGCGACCATTACCCGAAACAGCGTGGCGAGGGCCAAGGTGTCCGCCAACCGTGGGCAGGCGTCGGTCATGCGCAGTTCAAGGGTGGGATAGCGTGCCGCTGGGCGGATTCCCCACCAGCCATTGCCATCGGCCTTGATCGCGCCGATGCGCTGTAACATGGCCAGGTAGCGCTGGTACTCGGCCCAATCGCTGAAGTGTTCCGGCACGCCCATGCGGGGCCACTCGTCGCACGCGGCCTGGCGGTAGCTCATGAAGCCGCTGGGCGCGCCGTCCCAGAAGGGGGACGAGCAACTGAGCAGCAGCAACAACGGCAACCACGGCGACACCTGGTTCATCACCGCGATACGGTCCAGCGTTTGCGGCACCTGCACATGCACATGCAGCCCGCACAACACACTGCGCCGCGCTACATATTGAATATCGTCGAACAGGTGCCGGAAATGCGCCTGATCGGTTGGCCGCTGCCCACGCCAATCGGCCAGGGGGTGGCTGCCGGCGCACACCACACCGAGGCCGAACTCAGCCAGGGATTGCGCCAGGTTGCCGCGCACTGCCCGGAAGTAGTCCGCCGCTTCGGCGCTGGAGGTGAACACCGGAGAGGCCGCCTCGATCTGGCCCTGGAACATCTCAAACGAGAAGCCCGCGCCAATCGCTTCGCGACAGGCCGCCAGCACTGCCGCCGAGGGCTCGCCGACCATCTGGCGGCTGTGCAGGTCGGTGATGAAGTATTCCTCTTCAATGCCAAAGGTGAGCATCGGGTATTCAGCGCAATCGGGTGACAGTCAGTGCGACCACGGCGATGCGCTCCACCTGTTCATAGCCTGGCTTTTCCAGTTCTTCACCGAAAACATCCGGGTCCAGTTCGCGGTAGGTCCAGCCGTAGGCGTCGCTGCCCAGCAGCGGCTTGACCGCCTCCAGGAAGGGGTCGCTGCCGGCCACCATCGCCACCCCGGTATACAGCAACAGGCTACCGCCCAGGGCCAGGCGCCCGATGGACTCACTGACGATGCGCAGCGACAACTGCTCCCCCAAGGCGCCGCCGCCATGGCGATAGGCGCGCTGGCGGTCATCTTTCATGTACGGCGGGTTAGCGACGATCAGGTCGAATTCGCCCTCCACACTGGCCAGCACGTCACTGTGGTACACGCTGACGTTATTCAGCGCGGCCAGCTCGGCATTCACCGCGGTCATGCGCAGGGCACGGGGGTTGATATCCACCGCCAGCACCTGGGCGTCATGCCGGGCTTTAGCAATCACCAGCGCACCGACGCCGGCGCCACAGCCAATGTCCACAGCGCGCTTGAGCGGCTCGAAACGTTGTTGCAGATAGGCTTCGATCACGTGGGCAAAGCGGTAGCTGTCGGGGCCGAAAAACACCGCGTCCGCCTGGTCGGTGGGATAAGGCGAATGGGCGAACAGCAGCCCGTCGAGGCTCGACCAACGCACTGCGCTGCGCCATAACGCGCCGTGCTTTTCGATCACATCCGCTTGCTGCAATTCTTCACGCAGGGCCTCGGGCAACAAGCCTTGATCGAACGGCATCGACCAACCGAACACATCGCGCAGCGTCATTGCCAGGGGCGTCGCCAGCCGCCGATAGACACGCTCATGGGTCAAGGGCGTTGGCGTGATAAAGCGATAACCACCCTCCTTCAACCCCCGGCCCAAATTCAACAAGGCACGATCAGCCAGTTGTTGCGCAGACATAGGCACATTCCTTAGCGCAGGCGCGCACGCAGTTGGATAAAGCGGCGAGTGGCATACAGCCCGGCAGGCGTGCAGTGACGGCGTGCCGACAGCCACGGGATCAGTGCATTGAGCTGCTGCACATCGGGCAAGTTGCACAATGACTCCGCCAGGGCCTGGGTATCAGGATCCGCGGGACGATGCTGCTCGCGGGAAAACCGGCTGCCGCGTCCCGGCCGCACGGGCGGCACGCGTTCGCTGGTAACCCATTCACCCGCAATCCAGTCATGGATCAGTTGTTTTTCATAACCGCTGAACACCCCGAACATCGCGGCGCCAGCGCCCTCGATCAATTGCCAGAAGCGGCTGTTGGCGGGGTCCTGGTTGTGTTTGATCCAGCCTTTGTCTTCGAGGGCCTTGAGGAACGCGCCGATCTGCCCAGGCTGAGCCAGCCATTGGTTGACGGTCTGCCCTTCGAAGCGGCAATAGTCCGAATGCATGTGCTGGCCGAAGGCGCGCTTGCGTTCGAGCATCGCCACCACCTCGTCCTGCAGGTTGAACTGTTTGATCACAGACGTAGTACCCGGCCCCAGATCGTTCAGGCGGTAGCCTGCGGCCACGCGACGATAAAAATCCGCCCTGCCTTCGCCTAGCGGCAACAGGTTCAGCACCGATTGCGCCGCTTTGCTCGCGTGGCCGCTGCTGGCGTTGTCGATGGTGACATGCAGCGTGAAGTAATAAGGGTCGATACCCAGCTCACTGAGTTCATAGGCGGTGATCAACAGGTGCAGCGGCAGTTGCTCGTAACCCAGGTTGAAGCCAATGACCTCCGGCAGGAACTCGTCGGCGCAAACGCCCAGCGCCAGTTGCAGCGCGCCTTGCAGGTAATGGTCATCCTCAAGGCCGGCGTCGCTGTCGGCATCGTGCTCGCTGAGCAACTTGCGGTAGATCACCACATGGTTCTGCGCAGCTTCACCGTCGCCCAATTCTTCCAGGTAAGTGGTGAGCAGGCCGTCGAAGCGCTGGTCTTGCCAATAGCGCAGCAAGCCGTATAGCCAGGCGCCGTCGACCTGTTTGGTCGGCGCCACACACTGCAGGAAATACAACGCATGGGCCTTGTTCTGGAAATACCGCCGTGGCCCACCGTTTCGACGCTGTTCCAGATAGTCGGCATAGGCCTGGGCCACCTCGGCGCAGCGCTGCTCGACCCAGGCCAGCAGCTGTTCGGGGGCCTCTGGCAAGTTGCAGTCGGTGGCCTCTACCAGGGCCAATTGATCGTGCAGGTATTCACGCGCCAGTTCGGTGGCGTCTTGGGTTTCGCCATGCAGCTGTTGGTAGACCCGTTGATGGCGGCCCTGGGCCGAGTCGGTGAGAGAGGCCGGCTGGCCAGACAGCGCTGTAAGGAGTGTCATGATGGCAGTTTCCGCAAAGTCCGTTACAACGGGCCTCCCACAAGGTGGCCCCGCAAGAGCGCTCAACATCACGCGCTTCTAAAATGCAGAGCCTCGGGGCGTGCGGAAAATTCAAATGAGGTTGGGTTGGGAGGGATAAGCGGTCGTTTGTCAGGGCTCACAAAACCAAAAAATGCCTGTAGGAGCGAGCTTGCTCGCGAAAAACGTCAACGATAACGCGTGCTTCCTGAATAAACGCGGCGTCGGTGAGTTCTTCGCGAGCAAGCTCGCTCCTACAGGGGTTGAGATGGCGCTGTTACTTACGCGCCGCCTCCCACTGCTTGAGCAGGTCGTTGTAGTTCACGGTTTCGCCCTTGGGCTTTTCGTTGGCCAGTTTCGGCTTCGGTGCACCCGGCTGGTCGAACCAGTATTGCGCGTCACGCTCGGGGTTCATTTTCGGGCCGCACACCGGTTGCACCTTGGAGCGTTCCAGGCGCGTCATGATCGCATCCTGCTCCTTGGCCAGGTTGTCCAGCGCCTGTTGCGGGGTCTTCTCGCCGCTGGCCGCTGCGGCGATATTGCTCCACCACAGTTGCGCCAGGCGCGGGTAGTCCGGCACGTTGGTGCCCGTCGGGGACCACTCGGTACGGGCCGGGCTGCGGTAGAACTCCACCAGCCCCCCGAGTTTGGGCGCCATGTCGGTCATGGCCTGGGAGTTGATATCGGACTCACGAATCGGCGTCAGGCCAACGATGGTTTTCTTCAGCGACACCGTTTTTGAGGTCACGAACTGCGCGTAGAGCCAGGCCGCGAGTTTCTGCTTTTCGGGCGTGGACTTGAGGAAGGTCCAGGAACCTACGTCCTGATAGCCCTTCTTCATGCCCTTTTCCCAATACGGCCCGACTGGGGACGGTGCCATGCGCCATTTCGGCGTACCGTCGGCATTCACCACCGGCAGGCCCGGTTTGACCATGTCGGCGGTAAACGCGGTGTACCAGAAGATCTGCTGGGCGATGTTGCCCTGGGACGGCACCGGGCCGGATTCGGAGAAGGTCATGCCCGCCGCTTCCGGTGGCGCGTAGGCTTTCATCCAGTCCACGTATTTCTGCGTGGCGAATACCGCCGCCGGGCCGTTGGTGTCGCCGCCGCGGGTGACGCTGGAGCCCACCGGGTGGCAGTCCTCTACACGGATGCCCCACTCGTCCACCGGCAAACCGTTGGGCAAGCCTTTGTCGCCGCCGCCGGCCATGGAGAACCAGGCATCGGTGAAACGCCAGCCCAGGGACGGGTCTTTCTTGCCGTAGTCCATGTGCCCATAAATGCGCTTGCCGTCGATTTCCTTGACGTCTTCGCTGAAGAACTTGGCGATGTCTTCATAAGCCGACCAGTTCACCGGCACGCCCAGGTCGTAGCCGTATTTCTCCTTGAACTTGGCCTTCAGCTCCGGCCGCTCGAACCAGTCGGCGCGGAACCAATAGAGGTTGGCGAACTGCTGGTCGGGCAACTGGTAGATCTTGCCGTCCGGCGCGGTGGTGAAAGACAGGCCGATAAAGTCCTTGAGGTCCAGGGTGGGCGAGGTGAAATCCTTGCCTTCGTTGGCCATCAGGTCGGTGATGGATTCGGTCTTGCCGTAGCGAAAGTGCGTACCGATCAAGTCGGAATCGTTGACCCAGCCGTCATAGATGTTCTTGTCGGACTGCATCTGGGTTTGCAGCTTCTCCACCACGTCGCCTTCCTGCAGCAGGTCGTGGGTCAGCTTGATGCCGGTGATTTCACTGAAGGCCTTGGCCAGCACCTTGGATTCGTACTCGTGGGTGGTGAGGGTTTCCGACACCACGTTGATCTTCATCCCACGGAACGGCTCCGACGCCTTGATAAACCACTTCAACTCTTCAAGCTGTTGGGCTTCGGTAAGGGTCGAGGGTTTGAACTCGCTGCCGATCCATTTTTTCGCGGCATCTTCATACGCATCGGCCCAGGCCGAAGCGCTCAAACCACTGAGGGCCAGTACGGCGGCCAATGAAATGCTATGTCGCAGCTTATTGTTTTTATTCAACATAGAGACCTCCAGGTTAGTTTCAAACGGGGCTTGTAGGAGCGAGCTTGCTGTGGCGAGGGAGCTTGCTCCCGCTGGGCTGCGAAGCGGCCCCAAAATAGATATCCGAGTCGGTTATCGGTTTGGGAGTGCTGCGCACTCCAGCGGGAGCAAGCTCCCTCGCCACACAAGCCCGTGCACAGCTAGCCCCAACGCATCACACTCAACAGCCATACCAGGGAGAGCGCGGACGCCACCCAGATGCTCCAGTCGGTAACGCCGATCACCAGCAAATGCAGGTAGGCGCTGCCGAGAAGACCGATAAACAAGCGATCACCACGGGTGGTGCTGATCGGCAGCAGCCCGCGCCGGGGGATGCTCGGCGAGCGCAGCTCCCAGGTGGTCATGCCCGCCAGAATCAGGGCAATACCGCCAAAGAACAGCGCAGTGGGGGTGGTCCAGGCCATCCATTCCATCATCGACTCCTCTAGACCCGGCCCAGGGCAAAGCCCTTGGCCACGTGGTTGCGAACAAACCAGATCACCAGCATGCCCGGCAGGATGGTCAACACCCCCGCCGCTGCCAGCACGCCCCAATCAATGCCGGAAGCCGACACCGTACGGGTCATCACCGCTGCGATGGGTTTGGCGTTGACCGAAGTCAGGGTGCGCGCCAGCAGCAGTTCGACCCAGGAAAACATAAAGCAGAAAAACGCCGTGACGCCGATGCCGGAGCCGATCAACGGAATAAAAATCTTCACAAAGAACTTGGGAAAACTATAGCCATCGATGTAGGCGGTTTCGTCGATTTCCTTGGGCACGCCGGACATGAAACCTTCCAGGATCCACACCGCCAACGGCACGTTGAACAGGCAATGGGCCAACGCCACGGCGATGTGCGTATCGAACAGGCCAATGGATGAATACAGCTGGAAGAACGGCAGCAGGAACACCGCCGGCGGCGCCATGCGGTTGGTGAGCAGCCAGAAGAACAAGTGCTTGTCACCGAGGAAGCGGTAGCGCGAGAACGCATAGGCCGCCGGCAACGCCACACTCAGGGAGATCACCGTGTTCAGACTCACGTAGTACAGCGAGTTGAGGTAGCCGGTGTACCAGCTTGGGTCGGTGAAGATCACCTTGTAGTTGGCCAAGGTGAAATCCTGCGGAAACAGGGTCAAGCCGCCGAGGATTTCGGTGTTGCTCTTGAAGGACATGTTCAGCAGCCAGTAGATCGGTACCAGCAGGAACAGGATGTAGATCAGTAATGGAATAAGCTTGCGCTTGCTCATGTTGGCGGCCTCAGCGGTTGGCGTCGGAATGGGTCATGGCGGTGTAGAACAGCCAGGACACCAACAAGATGATCAGGAAGTACACCAGGGAAAACGCCGCCGCCGGGCCCAGGTCGAATTGGCCGACAGCCATTTGAGTAAGCGTCTGACTCAGGAAGGTGGTGGCATTACCCGGCCCGCCGCCGGTGAGCACGAAGGGTTCGGTGTAGATCATGAAGCTGTCCATGAAGCGCAGCATCACCGCGATCAGCAGCACGCTTTTCATCTTCGGCAACTGGATATGTCGGAACACCGCCCAGGCCGATGCACGATCAATCCGCGCGGCCTGGTAGTACACGTCCGGAATGGCGCGCAAGCCGGAGTAGCACAGCAGTGCCACCAATGAGGTCCAGTGCCACACATCCATGACCAGCACGGTGACCCAGGCGTCCATGGTGTTGGCAGCGTAGTTGTAGCTGATGCCCATGGCGTTGAGGGTCGAGCCCAGCAGGCCGATGTCGGCACGGCCAAAAATCTGCCAGATGGTGCCGACCACGTTCCACGGAATCAGCAAGGGAATGGCGAGGATGATCAACACCAGCGAGGACCAGCGGCCCTTGGTGGGCATGGTCAGGGCGATGGCGATGCCCAGCGGGATCTCGATCAACAGCACGCAGGCCGAGTAGATGAACTGGCGCAGCAGCGAGTCGTGCAGGCGTGGGTCGAGCAGCACCTGCTTGTACCAGTCGGCCCCGACGAAATAGCGGCTGGATTGGTCGAAAATGTCCTGCACCGAATAGTTGACCACGGTCATCATCGGGATCACCGCACTGAACGCCACCAGCAGGAACACCGGCAACACCAGCCACCAGGCCTTGTTGTTCTGCACCTTGTTCATGGCGCCACCTCCAGCAGGTAATCGTCGGCGTAGAGCATCAGCCATTGCGCGGGGAAGCTGATCGAGGCCTTCCCTTCCGGCACCGGCTTGTCCTCGGCCAGGCGCACCTTGAGGGTGGCGCCGTCGAGGCTGAGTGTCATGATTTTGTAGGTACCAAGATCTTCCACATGCACGACGTCGGCTTGCAGGGCGTCAGGGTTGTACTCGTCCCACACGTGGATAAATTCCGGGCGGATGCCGACCTGGAGCTTTTTGTAGTCGGTGGCGTTGAGACGTTGCTGCGACGCTTCGGACAGCGACAACAGGGTATTGGCGAACCCTACACCGCCAGCCTTGGCCTGCACCTCGATCAGATTCATCCCAGGGCTACCAATGAAGTAACCGACAAAGGTGTGGCTGGGCCGCTCGAACAATTCACGCGGCGTACCGAACTGCACGATTTGCCCGCCGTACATCACCGCGATCTTGTCGGCGAACGTGGAGGCTTCCAGTTGATCGTGGGTGACGTAGACCATGGTGATATTGAACTGCTCGTGGATCTGCTTGAGCTTGCGCCGCAGCTTCCACTTCAGGTGCGGGTCGATCACTGTCAGCGGCTCGTCGAACAGAATGGCCGACACGTCATCGCGCACCAGGCCACGGCCCATGGAGACTTTCTGTTTTTCGTCGGCGGTGAGGTTGCGGGCTTTTTTGCTCAGCAGGGTTTGCAAGTCGAGGACTTCGGCGATTTCCTGCACCTTGCTGTGAATTTTCGCTTCAGCCATGCCCTGGTTGCGCAGCGGGAACGCCAGGTTGTCGAACACCGTCATGGTGTCGTACACCACCGGGAACTGGAACACCTGGGCGATATTGCGCTTTTCCGGGGTCAAGTCGTTGACCACTTGGGTATCGAACAGCACCTGGCCTTCGGACGGGCTGAGCAGGCCGGAAATGATATTGAGCAGCGTGGACTTGCCGCAGCCCGACGGCCCGAGCAAGGCGTAGGCACCGCCCTGCTCCCACACATGATTCATTTCCCGAATGGCGTAGTCTTCTGGCCCTGTAGGCGTAGGGCTGTAGCTATGGGCCAGGTTGCGCAAATGGATCTCGGCCATCAGGCAACCCTCGCGACACGGCGTCCGGGGGCCTGGACCAAGCGGCCCTGACCATCGAACACAAACAGTTTATGGGTGGGGATATACACGCGGATCGGCGCGTCGACATCGTATTCATGCACCCCCGGCAGGTGCAGCACCAGCAGGAAATGCTCACTGCGCACATGCAGGAAGGTTTCCGAGCCGCTGATTTCGGCGACTTCCACGGTCACCGCCAGCTCCAGGTCATCATCGTTGCTGGGCACCAGGCTGATATGGCTGGGGCGCACGCCAAAGCGGAATTCGCCTTCGCCGATAGGACGCAGGTCAACATTGAGTGGGAAATGCACGAAATTGGCGAAGCTCACTTCGTTGCCGCTGATGCGCCCTGGCATCAGGTTGATCGGCGGCTCGGAGAACAGCTCAGCGGCGAGGACGGTTTGCGGCTGATGGTAGACCTCGGCGGCCTTGCCGCTCTGAATCACTCGCCCCTCGTGAAGAATGGTGGTGGTGCCACCCAAGGCCAGGGCTTCGTTGGGCTCGGTGGTGGCATATATCGCGATGGTGTGGCGCGCCTTGAACAGTTCGCGCATTTCCTGGCGCAGCTCTTCGCGCAGTTTGTAGTCCAGGTTGACCAGCGGCTCATCGAACAGAATCAGTTCGGCATCTTTCACCAGGGCGCGGGCCATGGCGGTGCGTTGTTGCTGGCCACCGGACAATTCCAGGGGGTGGCGCTGCAGGAATTTCTCGATGCGCAGCATCTTGGCGGTTTCCAGCACCTTGCTCTGGATCACCTCCTGGGACACACCGGCCTGGCGCAACGGCGAGGCGACGTTCTCGAACACGGTCATGGTCGGGTAGTTGATGAACTGCTGGTAGACCATCGACACATTGCGCAGGCGTACCGGCTTTTGCGTGACATCCACACCGTTCATCAGGATGCGACCGCTGTCGGGCTTGTCCAGGCCGGCCATCAGGCGCATCAGGCTGGTCTTGCCGGACAGGGTGCGACCGAGCAGGACGTTGAAAGAACCGGCTTCGAACCGCAGGTTGGCGTCGTCGATCCAGGTTTGGCCGTCGACAACGCGGGAGACATGTTCCAGGGTCAATGACATGACACGACCTTTTTTATTATTGGAATGAATCTGGTGCGTTGTCAGAGCGAGTTTCGTGCCAAAACCGCAAGCGCTTGATGTGTAAGGAGATGGGTGAATCATGATGTTCAGGAGTGAACAATCCGGCTGAACAACTGAACACTGCCGGGGTTGACAATGAACAGTTGTGAACAACACTTTATGCGCGACGAAGATCAAATGTGGGAGCGGGCTTGCCCGCGATGGCGGTGCATCAGTTTGTAGATGCTGTGCCTGACCCTCTGCCATCGCGGGCAAGCCCGCTCCCACATTGTTCGATGTCCGACATTAGATGGCGCAAGACCCGACAACAATAATAAAGAAGGTCGCACGATGGCCGAACCCTTGACCCACGACACCCTTATCCAGGAATCCTGGCGCCGTTGCCGCGCCTACGGCCTGGACCACCAGAGCGCCCCCAGCTTTGACCAACTGCCCGCCGAAGGCATTCGCCAACTCCTGGAAAGCCAGCATTCCCTGGTGCAGACCACCCACCAGGAAGTGTTGCCCTACTACGAGAACATCCTCAGCAATTCCAATTGCCTGATCATGCTGGCCGACAATCAGGGCCAGGTGCTGACCTCGTGGGGCACCCAGCGGTTTATCGAACCCACGCTGGCCCGTGGCTTCAGCCCCGGCGCCAGTTGGATGGAACGCGCCAGTGGCACCAACGCCATCGGCACCGCACTGGCCTGCGCCCAGGCCGTGCATATTGAGCACGATGAACACTTCCTCAAGGCCAACCGCTTCATGACCGGTTCCGCGGCACCGATTTTCGACGCCCAGCGCGAAATCATCGCGGTGCTGGACGTGTCCAGCGACAGTTACCTGCCGCCCTCCCACACCCTGGGCATGGTCAAGATGATGAGCCAGACCGTGGAAAACCGGCTGATCCTCAACCTGTTTCGCGGCGAACATTTCCAACTGACCTTCAACACCGGCCTGAGCAACCTCGACAGCCAATGGGCCGGCCTGCTGATCTTTGATGAAAGCGGCCAGGTGCTGTCGGCCAATCGGCGTGCGGATAACCTGCTGGGCATCAGCCTCTCGCGGGTGATGATCGACAGTCTGTTCAAGGTGTCGCTGCTGGAGTTGCTCAACCAGCCGGAAGGGCTGCCCTTTGCCTTGCATGCGGCGGGACGCAATCGGTTCCAGTGCCTGTTGAAGCGCCCCAGGCAGATGCCGGTGCAGGCCCGGGTGTTCAGCCAACCGCAGCCGCCAGCACCGACCTCGATCAACCTCCAGACCCTGCATTTTGGCGATGTGCGCGTGGAAAAAGCCGTGCGCCAGGCCGAGCGCCTGCTGGAAAAGGACATTCCGTTGTTGATTCACGGCGAGACCGGCGTGGGCAAAGAGGTGTTCGTCAAAGCCCTGCACCAGGCCAGTTCCCGCAGCCGGCAGGCGTTAATCGCAGTGAACTGTGCGGCGATTCCCGCAGAACTGGTGGAATCGGAACTGTTCGGCTACGAAAAAGGCGCCTTCACCGGCGCCAACCAAAAAGGCAGCATCGGCCTGATCCGCAAGGCCGACAAGGGCACGCTGTTTCTCGACGAAATCGGCGATATGCCGCTGCCCACCCAGGCCCGCCTGTTACGGGTATTGCAGGAGCGCTGTGTGCAGCCGGTGGGCAGTAGCGAGGTGTTCCCGGTGGACTTGCGCATCATCTCGGCGACCAACCGCGCACTGCGCGAGCTGGTGCAGGCCGGGCGCTTTCGCGAGGACTTGTACTACCGCATCGGCGGCCTGACCCTTGAATTGCCGCCGTTGCGCGAGCGTACCGACAAGCAGGCGCTGTTCCAGCAACTGTGGCAACAACACCGCGAGCCGACGCAATGGGCCGGGCTGAGCGCCGAGGTGCTAAGGCTATTCGAGCAACACCCGTGGCCGGGGAATTTACGCCAAGTGAGCAGCGTGTTGCAGGTGGCGCTGGCAATGGCCGAAGAGCAGCCGATCCGCGCAGAGCACCTGCCCGATGATTTTTTTGTGGATATGCAGGCGACAGTGCCGCTGTCTAAACCTGAGCACCTGGATGAAAGTCTCGACCTGAGCCAGCGCCTGGAAGCCGTGGGCGGGAATATTTCCCACCTGGCGCGAGAGCTGGGGGTGAGTCGCAACACCCTGTACAAGCGCCTGCGCCAACACGAAGGTTGATTTAACGCCAGCTCCAGGAAACGCCGGTGTAGATACCACGCCCATCAGCGGGGGTGGAGCGTGCAGCGTCCATGCCTTTGTCGTCGTAGCCCGGCGTGACGGTGTTGGCGTAACGGCGGTTGGTGAGGTTGCGCAGGTCGACCCAGGCTTGCCAGTCCTGCTTGGGCGCGTCGTAGCCGAAGGTGGCGCCGAGGGTGGTGTAGGCCGCCGCGTAGTAGGAATTGGCGTAGTCCACCGCTACCCGTGATGCATGTTCGGTATTGAGGCTGGTGTAGAAACCCGTCGGGTGGCTGTAGCGCAGTTGCGCCTGGTAGTAGTGCTTGGGAATGCCGGGCAAGGTGTTGTCGCCGAAACGCTCGTCGTCGCGGTAGTGGAAGTCGCTGAAGGTGTAGGCCTGGCGCAGCTCGAGCTTACCGCTGCCGCCGCCGTCCCACAGCGGGCTGAGCAGGCTCAGTTCCACGCCCTGGTGCACGGTGGGGCTGGCGTTGGATTCGGCGATGATAGCGTTGCTGGTGGCAGTCTGGGCCTGGGTCTCTACAGAAAGCAGCTCGTGGCGAACTTCCGAGCGATAGAGCGCCAGGTCCCACTGACCGAGCCAGGCTTCACCGCGCCCGCCGACTTCCAGGGTGGTGGCGGTCTGATTACGCAGCTTCACGCCTTCGCGCTGCAACCCCGTGGCTGCCCCACTGCCCGGGCCAAAGTATTTGTTCGAGCCCCAGATCATCGACCACGCGTGCGGTGGCTCTACCGAGCGGCTCAGGTTGCCGTAGACCTGCAACTGCGGGGTGAAGTCGTAACGCAGGCCAATGCGCGGCGCGTAGTCCCAATCATGCTGACTGAGCGGCGCCTGGCCGTCGGGGTAAGTGACCTGGGTTTCGCGGCGCGTATAGATGGCGGCAAGGCCGGTGGTCAGCCACAGATCCTCCACCAGTTCCAGCTCGTTGCCTACATGCAGCACAGTATCGGAGCCCAGGTAGCTGTAGTCGCGGGTCTTGGTGCCGGGGGCATAAATGGCAGTATTGCCCGCAGGGATGCGGACGTATTCCGACGCGCCATTGTTCGGCATCGCCTGGGTAGTACGCAGGCCGAGAGTGGTGGTGCTGGCATGGCCGAGCAGGCTGTCCTGTCGGATGTAATTCAGGGTGCCGCTGATATCGGTGTAGGCAACTTTGAGGCGGTTGGTGCCTTCGCGCAGGTCCATGGGGTAATCGTGATAGGCCAGCCCGACCTCGACCCGCGCATTATCGTCCAACCGCAAGGTGGTCTTGTTGGCAATCCAGGTAGAGCCCGGTTGCAGGCGCTTTGAATCGCGGGCGGCATTGAGGCTGTTGGCGGCACGCGGATCATGGCTGATCTGGTCACGCGTGAGCCTGCCGGGTGAATCGTTGGTGGTTTCGCGGTAACGCAAGTAGAAGCGCGTTTCCAGGTCCGGATTAAAGCGGTAGCCGAAGTTCGCGGCGATGCCCTTGCCGGTACCAGCGCTTTGGTGCTGATAACCGTCGGACTCCGAATCGGTGAGGCTGATGTAATAGTCGGCGTCCCCCAGCACTTGCCCGGAACTGACTTCACGTTGGGCATAGCCGCGACTGCCGACCTCATAGCGCACCTGTAGCTTGGGCGCGTCCAAGCCGGTGCGGGTGACGTAGTTGACCGCACCGCCCAAGGCCAATGCACCCTGATCGAACCCGTTGGCGCCACGCAGCACCTCTACCCGGCTTTGCCACAGCGGGTCCTTGAGCTCATAGGGCGTGCCGCCTGGGCCGGTAAGCGGCAGGCCGTCGAACATTTCATACAGGCCGGAGGCATGGGCACCGGGGGCGCGGTTCAGGCCCGAGCCACGAATGGACACCTTCACCCCTTCGTTATTGGCCGCCTTGGCGTACACACCGGCCTGGTACTTGAAGACATCCTCGTTGGTGCTGACACGTCCCTGTTGCACGCTGTCCATATCGATGTAATTGGTGCCGCCGGGCACGCTTTTGAGCTGCGCCTGGGCGATTTCTGCGGCACTGGCCTCAGCCGTAGTGACTTCAACCGGCGCCAATTGCAGGCCTTCGGCCTGTACCAGCGAACTGAGGGTCAAGGCGGCAAAAATAAACGGGGGGTGGCGCAGCAGCATTGGGAGCAGGTCCTTGGAATCCGGGAACGTGCCGGGCCGAGCCCACCACGCGAACAGTGATGGGAAGGCAGGCATGCCCGTCAGGTCACTCCTTGATGACGGACAGGGGCGTTTTAAAAACAGGGATGGATCAGGTTTGGTCGTCAGGCGTTGCCAATGCCCGCATCAGGTCATCGGCATCCGACCCCGGCGGAAAGCGGAAGCCATACATTTCGTCAGTGGCGAGAATCTCCCCCAAGGTGTCGCGCAACTGGACCTCCGTGGGCGAGTCACGCAATAACTTATGCGCCGGCAGCAATAACTCGGCAGACACGCCCTGGGCGGTCGCGGCATCGATCACCGCATAGAGGATAAACCGCAAGCGTATTTCGCGATCCGTGGGCCAAACCGTTTTTCGTTTACCCAAGGGAGGGCCTCGTGTTTAAGAAAAATCCGAGGCTATTGCCCGCAGGCAAGCCTTTCAAGCCGCCGGAGGCAAGATAGGCCGCTTCCTACAGCCGAAAGGGAAACACCGCACCAATTGGTCGATGCGATGGCCTTACTGCACCGGTAGGAAGTTCATCAGCAACAGACTTTGTGCGTAATTGAGGCCAATGCGCCGGTAGCGCTCATCAAGGATTTGGGTCAGCAGGTCCAAACGCGCGACGATCTTGCCGAACTCAACGGCAAAACTGAGGTTACTGCCCTCCTCTGATATCTCGTTGGAAAACAACAGCAGCACGCCGTTGGCATCCTGACGCTGACTGAGCAGCCAGGTGGCCTTTTCGATATTGCGCGCCGCATTGCTGACAAACTGCGGATTGATCGAGTCAGTCACATAAAACTGCGTACGCCCGCCGTGAGCGGTCACGAGCATGCTGCCAATCGCGTAGATGAACGCGCCGACGCGGTCGCCGCGAAAGTCAGGGCTCAAGGAATAACTCAGGGCAGCCAGGTCACTACGATCTCCCAGTGCGGGCAAGGGACGGCGATTTTCGATGGCCTGACGGATTTGCCGGGCGGCGGTCACTGCCTCCGGATAGCCCGATTGACGCCACTGGTTGGGGTTGCGCAGGTAGAGCTTGCTCATCAGCAAGTAGAGGCTTTGCAGGTTGTCACGCATCCCCAGGGTGGCCATGCGGTCGACGCTGGTCTGGAAGAATTCATCGGGCTTGCCATCGCTGAACTGCCTGGCGATATCGCGACCCTGTTGTTGGCTGCAACCTGCGGCACACAGCGTTAATATCGCAGCCAGCAGCAGCGGCCATCGGGAGGTGGAAACAGTTGACGTTCGATCCATCGGCACCGGGTCTGATTCTGTTGGCCACCCGTGGGAGTCGGGTGGCTGGGACAGGGTAGATCAGCAGAATGGAAAAAAGTGCAGCGGTGCGGGTCAGATCAGCATCGGACTACAGACGCTGATCTGACCCGACACTTGATTCCCCGGCGTGCTAGAGCACTACCGTCGCAAGCATCCCCAAGGCGCCCAGGCAGAACCCGATCAACGCGCCCCGCCCTGGAGCTTCATGAAACAGCGCCCAGACCACCACAGGCTCCAGAAGCAATAACGAAGTGACCGAGACTACCGTGACAATCCAGATATCACCGACAACCACAAACCCCAGCCAATAGGCGCCCAGCAGGCAAAGCCCGGCAAAACACATCAAGACCACGGGAAGTACAAAGACCTCCCAGGAACCACTGCCGGCCTGGGCCAACTTGGCGGTCACCACCTCACTGTAGATTGCACAAAACTCACCGACCACCATCAACCCTAGAGCAAAAACTCCGAGTAATTCTTTGGACATATCAAAAACTCCTTCGTATTCAGCGCACTGTTTTTCAGCTCCCAGTCGGCAGTGCTGCAGCCGTCGTGAGCGTCGTTGCCTTGATACGAAGGGTTCTTGAAAAGGCCCGAATTACCGAAATGCTTGTCCATGCTCATGTCCTTCAAAGGGTTGAGGCTCAGCGATCCAATACAGTGCGTGCTGATCATAGAGGCATCGTGAAGCCATTCACAATTATGCGATGCCAATACTTAAGGATTACGGTTAATTAAATGCGCCGAAAACCGCAATAAAAACCCGGCGCTGGGCCGGGTTTCATTGATCGGGAGGTCTTCAGGTAGCGGGGTGCTCACTTGCTACGGAGTCCGCCGCGTCTACATCCGACATGTCCTCCTCGATCGGGGCCTCGTCATCCGGGGGTAGCGGGATATCGTCCTCATCGCGCCTCGGGTCATGCCCCGTCTCATTATCGGTGTTACGAGTAACCGCTTGCTGGGAAATGTTGCCTGGGGCTTTCTCGTTGATTTCCATGCTGGCTCTCCGTGTATCGCTCGGGATATCCGTGCTTAAGATTGAGAGGTAGCAACGGATGGAGAGTGCCGGATGTTAGACGAATGGTGGTTCGTCTTTGAAAGGTATGAATGCGAAAAACAGCGTTTATTTGATTATCAGCACACCCAAACCCCAGAAACGCAAAAGCCCCGCTTTCGCGAGGCTTTCGTGTAAATCTTGGCGGGAAACCAGGGATTCGAACCCTGGAGACGCTATTAACGTCCGCCGGTTTTCAAGACCGGTGCATTCAACCACTCTGCCAATTTCCCTTGTGCATCACGGGATTATAGTAGCCCATCCCGTGTCAGCGGGCGCCATAATACCCGAATGAAACACACTGTCAAACTCTCTGCATCGCTTGTTACAAGGCGTCTGTTATGATCTTTGCGACTGAACGTTTCAAAACTGAAGGAGTGTCGCCATGCGCGAACAGAATTACGCAGTGAATGGCAACGCGCAGGCTGAGCAGCTTGAAGTCAGCCGCGTGTTGCGCAACACCTACGGCTTGCTCGCCCTTACCCTCGCATTCAGCGGCGTGATGGCTTACGTGGCCCAGCAGATGCGCGTCGGCTACCCGAATATCTTTGTCGTGTTGATCGGCTTCTATGGTCTGTTCTTCCTGACCAACAAGCTGCGTGACTCGGCCTGGGGCCTGGTGTCGGCGTTTGCCTTGACCGGTTTCATGGGTTTTATCCTCGGCCCGATCCTCAACCGCTACCTGGGCATGGCCGGCGGCGCGGAAGTGGTCAGTTCGGCGTTTGCCATGACGGCCCTGGTGTTTGGTGGTCTGTCGGCCTACGTGCTGATCAGCCGTAAGGACATGAGCTTCCTGGGTGGCTTCATCACCGCAGGTTTCTTCGTACTGCTGGCGGCGGTGGTGGCCAGCATGTTCTTCCAGATCAGCGGCCTGCAACTGGCGATCAGCGCGGGTTTTGTGCTGTTTTCCTCGGTGTGCATCCTGTTCCAGACCAGCGCCATCATCCACGGCGGTGAGCGTAACTACATCATGGCGACCATCAGCCTTTATGTATCGATCTACAACCTGTTCATCAGCCTGTTGCAGATCTTCGGCATCATGAGCCGCGATGACTGATCAATCGCAGCAATAAAAATGCCCCGTATCGCAAGATACGGGGCATTTTCATTTTCAGAGCAGATAAAGCTCAGTACTGATTGGGTTCCATTTCCAGCTCGACCTTGAAGCGCTTGAAGATATCTTGCTGGATGCGTAGCGCAAGCTGGGCAATCTCTTGCCCGGTGGCGGTGCCGTAGTTGACCAGTACCAGCGCTTGCATCTTGTGCACGCCCGCATCGCCCTCCCGGAACCCCTTCCAACCGGCCTTGTCGATCAGCCAGCCGGCGGCGAGTTTCATTTGGCCGTCTGCCTGAGGGTAGGCCACCAGGTCCGGATACTGGCTTTGCAGTTCAATCGCCAGGGCCTGGGACACCAGTGGGTTCTTGAAGAAGCTGCCCGCATTGCCCAGCTCTGCCGGGTCTGGCAGTTTCTCGCGGCGAATGCTGCAGATCGCGCGGCTCACATCGCTTGGCGTGGCGTGGGTAACACCCTGCGCGACCAGGCGCTGTTGCACCGGGCCGTAGTCGAGTTTCAGGTGAGTGGCACGGCTGAGGGAAAAGCGTACCCGCAGGATCAGCCAACGCCCGACTTCGTGCTTGAACAGGCTGTCACGGTAGGCGAACTTGCATTCGTCGAGGCTGAAGTCCCGCAGCTCGCCCGTCTGGCGATCCAGGGCAGTGAGGCCGGCGAAGACATCCTTGATCTCTACGCCATAGGCGCCGATGTTTTGCATCGGCGCGGCACCGACAGTGCCGGGGATCAGGCTGAGGTTTTCCAGGCCGCAAAAGCCGTGTTCAAGGGTCCACAACACGAACGGATGCCAGGCTTCTCCCGCTTCGGCTTCGACCACCACGTGCGTGCCATCATCGCTCAGCACACGAATGCCTTGGGTCGCCATACGCAACACCAGCGCCGGAACGTCCTGGGTCAGCAGCAAATTGCTGCCGCCACCGATCACCAGCAACGGCACCGCATGTGCGGCGGCATAGGCGATGGCCTCGCGCACGTCAGCATCACTGTGGGCCTCGGCAAATAATTGCGCGCTCACATCAATGGCAAAGCTGTTGAATGGCTTGAGCGATACCTGCGCACGCACTTGCAAGGTCATAACCGCCCCTTCAATTCGATCACCAATAAGTCACAGGCGCGCTCGATCAGGTCAAGGACCCGTTCGAAACCTTGCTCACCTTCATAGTAAGGGTCTGGCACCTCGTCCACTTCGCCATCAAAGCGACGCAGGAACAAATCCAGCTCCGCCTTGCCCTGCCCTGGCTGCATGGCTTTGAGGTTGCGCAGGTTACTGTTGTCCATGGCCAGGATCAGGTCATAGCGGGCAAAATCAGCACGGGAAACCTGCTGGGCACGCTGGCCCGACAAGTCATAGCCGCGCGCCAGCGCCGCACGCTGGCTGCGCTGGTCCGGCGGGTTGCCAATATGCCATTCTCCGGTGCCAGCAGACGCCACCTCAACCTGGCCAGCCAAGCCTGCTTCACGCAACTTATGGCGCAAGATGCCTTCAGCGGTTGGCGAGCGGCAGATATTGCCCAGGCATACAAACAGAACTTCCATCAGGCGCCCAGCAGGCGACGGACGCGTTCGAGGTCTTCCTGGGTATCGACACCCGCTGGCGGTGCTTCCAACGCATCGCCCACGTGGATACGCACGCCGTGCCACAGGGCACGCAGTTGTTCCAGGGACTCGGTATTCTCGAGCCAGCACGGGCCCCAACTGACGAAGTCGTGCAGGAAACCGGCGCGGTAGGCATAGATGCCGATATGGCGGCGATATGGCACGCCCTCCGGCAACACGTCGCGATTCTTGGCAAAGGCATCCCGCGCCCACGGCAAAGTGGAGCGACTGAACGTCAGTGCCAGGCCGTTGATGTCGCTGACCACTTTCACCACGTTCGGGTTGAACAGCGTCTCGATGTCTTCGATCGGTTCGGCCAGGGTCGCCATACGCGCCTCGCCATGGGCCGCGAGGTTGGCAGCGACCTGATCGATGACACCCGGCGGTATCAATGGCTCGTCGCCTTGCACGTTCACTACAATCGCGTCGGGTGCCAGACCCAGCTGAGTGGCGACTTCGGCCAGGCGATCAGTACCGGAGTTATGGTCTTCGCGGGTCAGGACCGCTTCGGCACCAAAGCCTTTGCACGCCTCGATGATACGCGGGTCATCGGTAGCCACCACCACCCGTTCGGCGCTGCTCTTGCACGCTTGCTCCCACACCAGCTGGATCATCGGCTTGGTGCCGATCATTTGCAACGGTTTGCCCGGCAGACGGGTCGAGGCATAGCGCGAGGGAATGACAACGGTAAAGGCGGTGGTCATTTATCCAGGCGCTCATCGGTGGTCAGGGTGCGGGCTTCGCTTTCGAGCATGACCGGGATGCCATCGCGGATAGGGTAAGCCAGGCCGGCACCTTTGCTGATCAGCTCGGTTTTGTCGGCGCTGAGCTTGAGCGGGCCTTTGCAGATCGGGCAAGCGAGGATATCGAGCAGTTTGGTGTCCATGAGTGTTTCCTGGAAAAAAGCGTTTTAAGGCAAAAGACGGTTGGGCAACAGACGCATCAACTGCGTGTCGAACCAGGCGACGAACGCCGGCGACGGTACCGCATCCACCGCAAGGTACCACCAGTCGGGCTGGGCAAAGGCGCGGCACTTCACCGCGTCCTTTTCGGTCATGACCAGCGGCAATGACGGGGTAAAATTCAAGACCTCGGCGCTGTAGGGCGCGTGATCGGCAAAAGCATGGGGTATCGCCTGCCAGTGTAGCGTTTCAAGGGTATTGAAGAAACGTTGCGGATTGCCTATTCCGGCCACCGCATGCACCTGCTGGCCCTGCGGAAAATAGGTGACCGGCTGGCGCTCGCCGCTGTGCAGGTTGACCAGCGCTGTGGGCTGCAGGCGGAAGGCAAAGCCATTTTCACGGTCTGTAACGGCACCGTTATAAAGCACCCCGTCCACGCTCTGCAGGCGCTCCACCGGTTCGCGCAACGGCCCGGCAGGCAGGCACCGGCGGTTACCGAGGCCACGGGCGGCATCGATCAGCACCAGTTCAAGATCGCGGGCCAGGCGGTAGTGCTGCAGGCCGTCATCGGAGAGGATCAGGTCCAGGGGCTCGCAGGCCAGCAGGGCCTTTACCGCACGACTGCGATCAGGATCGATCATCAGCGGTACACCGCTGCGCTGCACGATCAGCAAGGGTTCATCACCGGCCACCTCGGCACTGTGGCCGGCCTCGACCCGCCACGGCAACTGCGGCGGCTTGGCACCGTAGCCTCGACTGACCACTCCTACGCGCAAGCCGCTACGTCGGCAGTGCTCGATCAACCACAGGATCAAAGGCGTCTTGCCGGTGCCTCCCACTGTAATATTGCCCACCACGATCACGGGCACAGACGACTGATAAATCTCGCCCTCGCCCGCCACGAAGCGCGCACGCTTACGTTGAACCACGCAGCGATACAGCGATTCCAGCGGTCGCAGCAACATTAGTGCTGGATGACCTTCGTACCATGCCTTGAGTAAACGGTCGGAGATGGCCATCAGGGCGGGCTCGCCGCCTCGACGGTGGTCATGCGCAAATGGCTGAAACCGAGCTTGCCGGCAGCGTCCATGGCGGTGATCACGGCCTGGTGCGGGGTTTTGCCATCAGCGCTGATGGACAGCGGCAACTGAGTGTCGCCACCAGACTCCTTCTGCAACGCCTCCATCAGGCTGGCAAGGTCATTTTTCTCCAGCAACTGGTTATTCACCGAAAACACCCCTTCGGCGCTGATAGCGATGTCCAGTTGCTTGACTTGCTGGTCTTCGGCAGGCGAGCCACTCACCGCTTCAGGCAGGTCGACACGCAACTGGGTTTCGCGGGTGAAGGTAGTTGTCACGACAAAAAACAGCAGCAGGATGAACACCACATCGATCAACGACGCGAGGTTGATATCAACATTTTCCCGTTGCTTGCGGCGAAATTTCACGCTTTGCCCTCGACCAGGTCTACATCACGGTCGCCCTGCACCACCTCCACCAGCTTGATGGCTTCCTGCTCCATGCCGACCACCAGTTCATCAATGCGACGCAGCAGGAAACGGTGGAAGAAGACCGAAGGGATACCCACCATCAGGCCAGCTGCAGTGGTGATCAACGCCTTGGAGATCCCCCCGGCCAGGACCGCTGCGTTGGTGGTCATGCCCGAGCCTGTGAACGAGCTGAAGATATCGATCATGCCGAGTACTGTGCCGAGCAAACCGAGCAACGGCGCCATGGCGGCGATGGTGCCAAGGGCGTTGATGTAGCGTTCCAGTTCATGGATGACCCGGGCGGCCGCCTCTTCAATGCACTCCTTCATGATCTCGCGACCATGCTTGGAATTGGCCAGACCGGCGGCGAGGATTTCACCCAGCGGCGAATTGGCGCGCAGCTCCTTGAGTTTCTGCTTGTCGAGCTGCTTGTTCTTGATCCAGCCCCAGACCTGCCCCAGCAGATGCTCGGGGGTGACGCGACTGGCGCGCAGGGTCCACAGGCGTTCGGCAACGATGCCGAGTGCAGCGATGGAACTCAGAATGATCGGCAACATCATCCAGCCGCCGGATTTGACCAATTCCCACACAGTGAATGCCCCCTCGAAAAAGTGCGCCACTTTAACATATAGGTTCGACAGCGGGGTTCGTCGGCTACACACCCGCCTGTTGCGGCTCGGGTCTTTGGTAACACGCGATTACGGTAACGGTTCGCGCCAGAAACGGCGTTGACTGCGCGCAACCATCGGTGGCAGAAACGCCCCCAGGCGCAGGCGTACGGCACCCTGCTCGGCGCTGTCGTAAACCCGGCTGCCCAGCACGTGGTAGCGCTCCAGGACCTGCGGATGGGGATGACCGAACGTATTGCTGCGCCCGCGGGAAATCAACACCGATGTGGGCGCCAACCGCTGCAGGAACGGCCAGGATGACGAACTGCGGCTGCCATGGTGCGGGGCTTGCAGCCAGTCGGTCTGGACCGCCAGCGAAGAGGCCAGAAAAGCCTGTTCGGCGGCGCGATCAATGTCACCGGTGAGCAGCAGGCGTTCTCCATTGGCCTCAACCTGCAACACACAAGACCTCGGATTGCCATCAAGCCCATCAGCCCACTGCCACAATTGAAATGACACACCCTCCCATTCCCATCGTTCGCCGCTGGTACAGGGTTGGGTGGCAAGAAAGTCTGGCAAACCTTCGGTTTCACCGCCCACTACACGCTTGACGGGCACCCCCCGAGCCACCGCCGCCGCACCCCCCGCGTGATCGGCATCGGCATGGCTGAGCAGCATCATGTCCAACTGGGCTACCCCGAGCTTTTTCAACGACGGCAACACGACGCGCGCGCCCAGGTCGACAGGCCCCGAGCGCGGCCCGGCATCGTAGAGCAACGTATGATGACGGGTGCGCAGGATCAGTGCCTGCCCCTGGCCGACGTCCAGTTGCACTACATCTACCTGCCCGTGGGGCACCCACTCCCTGGGCGCAAATACAGCCATCAACAGCATGGGCCAGCCCAGCACCCGGAACGGCAACCCCTTGGGCAGCAACAAAATCACCGCGCCAGCCAGGCTAACCAACCAATACCCCAAAGGTACCTCGGCGGGTACCCAGGCCGGCAATTGCGCGGCCAGCAACCCCAGGCCTTTAAACAATCCGTCCAGCGCACCGCCGGCCAGCCACAGCAACCCCTCCCCAGCCAGCGGCACCCACAGCAGCGCCGTGCCCAGCAGCGCCAAAGGCAGCACTACCAGGCTGATCCAAGGCACGGCAAGGAGATTGGCCACAGGTGCGCTGAGGCTGATGGGCAAACCCAGCACCAACAACACTGGAAACAAACCAATGGCAATCAGCCACTGGGGTCGGGTCCACACCTGCCAGGCGCTCCAGGGCCCCAGGCGCCCGCCGAACGCCAACAGCAACACCGCGACCGCCGCAAACGACAACCAGAACCCTACCTGCAGGCTGGCCAAGGGCTCCAGTACCAGCACGCCGTTCAGTGCCAGCAGCAACGGCCACCACACGCCCAAATGGCGGAAACGCAGACGCCACAGCAGCACCAGGCCAACCATCATGCAGGCCCGTTGCACCGGCACGCCGAACCCGGCCAGCAGCCCATAACCCAACGCCGCGCCAAATGCCAGACCGCACGCCCACGGCAGCCACGGCCAGGTTCGGGGCCAGCAACCATAACGCGCCAGCATCGCGACCAAGCCGTAGATCAACCCCGCCAGCAAGCCGATGTGCTGCCCGGAAATCACCAGCAGATGCACCGTGCCCGTGTCCTGCAACACCTGCCAATCCTCAGGCGCCAGGCCGGAACCGTCGCCCAATACCAGCGCCGCCAAGCCCGCCTCGCGGCCTTGGGCATCCACCGCCATCAGGCGCTGGCGCACAGCATCGCGCCAGGCATTGCGGGCCGGTGCGAGACGCTCACCGTCTTTTACCGTTGCAGTAGCACCGATACGCTGGGCCAGCAGCCAGGCTTCATGGTCGACCCCATGGAAATTGAGCAGGCCCGCAGGCCGCTTGAGTGTCAACGCCAGACGCCAGCGTTCACCGCTGTTCACCACTGGCCCGCCGTGCCAGGACACGCGGATACGTTTGGGCAGCCGAATCTTGCGCGACCGGCCGTCGGCCAGTTCAAAGCGCACGCCCGTACCAGTCTGCTGAGGCAAGCCCACCACACGCCCCTCCACCCAGCGAGTCTGCCCGTCCAGGGCCGGCTGCAGCCGATCATCCAGCGCCCGCTGCGCGCTGAGACAGGCCCAACTCAAGCCCACCAGAAAGAACGCCACGGGATAGGACCGAAAAGGCAACAGTATCAAGGCCAGCACGAGCATTGCCGACAACCCGGCGCCAGGCGGCAACACCGGTAACCACCGCAACGCCAGCAACCCCAGCGCCAACGCCAACATCCCTGTTTTCATGGATCATCCTTTTCCAGTGATCCACTCAGTCTTAGCCGGCTGAACGACAGCGCCTATGATGTTTTGTCACAAAGTCTGAATTTTCTGTTTATAGAATCCGGGCATACTTGCCCCTCGAATTGACCTGGACCCCTTATGCCCCGGCGCTTATTCAAACGGTACATGCCCGATCCCAGCAGTATCAGGGAACACAAGTCATTACAGTTTCTTGGCACGCTGCTGCATGACCCCAACCTCTGGCACCTGAACCGGCACTCAGTGGCTCGCGCCATGGCGGTGGGTTTATTTGCGGCGTTTATCCCGATTCCATTGCAGATGTTGCTTGCCGCGGTCCTGGCGATTTCGGTGCGCGGCAATATGCCTATCGCCATCAGCCTGGTGTGGTTGACCAACCCCATCACCATGCCGGTGGTGTTCATCTGTACCTATATGACCGGCGCCTGGCTGATGAATGTGCCGCCACGCAGCTTGCCCGATAACCTTACGTGGGAATGGATCAGCGGCCAGTTGAGCACTCTTTGGCAGCCATTCCTGCTGGGTTCGGTGGTATTGGGGGTGGTATTGGGCGCCTTGGCTTATTGCCTGACCATGGCGTACTGGCGCTGGTGGGTGGCGCACCAGTGGAAAAAACGCAAACTGCGCCGGCGCTGAGCGCTAACGGGCCAGCAAACGCAAATGCACCCGCAGACCCCGCCCGGTATTTTCCGCCCATAAGCGGCCGCCCTGGCGCTGCACGGCGTTGCGGGCAATGCTCAGGCCCAGGCCGAAACCGCCATCGCCGGGCCGCGAGCCGTCCAGGCGGGTAAAGGGCGCGAAGATGCGCTCCAGATCATCCTCAGCAATCCCGGCCCCCTGATCCTGCAGCCAGATATGCCAATAGCCCCCCTCCCGACATCCGTCGAGTTGCACGCAGCCGTCGTGGGGCGAGTGGCGTATGGCGTTGCGCAGGATATTTTCCAAGGCCTGGGCCAGTGCATTGAGGTTGCCACGCACCCAACTGTCCGCGGGTAACAGGCACGGCAAGCGCGATGCGGACCAACCGCTTTCAAAACAAGCATTCTCGCGCAATATGTCCCACAAGGCCTGGAGCTGAATATCTTCCTGGGGCAACGGTGTAGTTTCGCTGTCGAGCCAGGCCAGTTGCAGGCTGTCTTCCACCAGGCGCTGCATGGCGTCGATTTCCCGACCCAGGCGCTCGCGCAGCTTGGCCAGGTCTTGCTCGCTGTCGCAGGCTACCCGCAGGCGGCTCAAGGGTGTGCGCAGTTCATGGGACATATCGCGCAGCAACTGCTGCTGCAAACGCACGGTGCCCTGCAAGCGTTCGGACATATGGTCAAAGGCGCGGCCCAGCTCGCCCAGTTCGTCCTGGCGGCTGGTGGCATCCAGGGACATCCGCGTATTGAGCTGGTCCGCACGCCAGGCATTGGCCTGCTCGCGCAATTGATTGAGGGGCATGATCAACAGCCGGTAAAGGCCGATGCATAGCAAGAGGGTAAACAGACCTGGGATCACACCATTGGTGACCACCCGCCAGAACAGTTGATAGCGCCCAGGCATAAAGCGCTGCGGCAGCTCGATCACCAGCGACCCCGCGCTAGGATCGACCGGAAACGGTACTTTCATCCAGGGCAAACCAATGACATGCCGGCTGACCGGCCAATCCAATCCACGCAAAAACGTCAGGCGCTGGCTTTCCTTGTCACTCAAGGGCGTGCTGCCCAGGGACTGCAGGTCGTTACCGATCACCCCTACCCAAGTGCTTTCGCGCTCGGCCATCCGCTGCAGCCAGGCATCTACGCCCGCGCTGCCTTGCGTGCTCCACGCCAGTTCGGCACCCGCGGCATAGCCATTGAGAATCTCCCGCGACTTGTCGGACAGATACGCGCTCTGCTGTTCCATATAGCGGCCCCACGACCAACTGAGCCAAATCATCAGCAAACAGAAGGCGATCAACAGGCAGGCCAGCTTCCAGAACAACGAGTGCTTGCCGGGCAGTCGCTCAAAGCCCTTCATCGTGACCGCTCAGCACGTAGCCCTTGCCCCATACGGTGCGTACTTCACGCTCGATGTAACCGATGGCCTTGAGCTTGCGGCGGATCTGGCTGACATGCATGTCGAGGCTGCGGTCATGGGGCGCATAACCGCGCTGCAACACCTGCTGATACAGGAAGGCTTTGCTGAGGACTTCTTCGGCGTTGCGGTGCAGGGTTTCCAGCAGGCGGTATTCGCTGCGCGTGAGCGCGGCCCACTGGTCCTGGCAGGACACATCGCAGCGTTCATCATCAAAGTGCAGCACCCGGGCATCTTCAAGTGCCGGGGCGCGCGTCGGCTCGGGCCGGCGATCCAGGGCAACGCGGCGCAGGATCGCTTCAATACGCACGCACAGTTCAACCATGCTGAACGGCTTGGGCAAATAGTCGTCCGCGCCCAGGCGAAAACCGCTGATACGGTCGGCTTCAGCGCCCAGGGCTGACATCAGGATCACGGGCATGGCGTGGCTCTGGCGCAAATGAGTGAGGATCGACAAACCGTCCAGCCCCGGCAGCAGAATATCCATCAGCACCAGGTCGAAGGCCTGGGCGCGGGCCAGTTGCAGGCCCTGCTGGCCGTTCTGGCACCAGGTCACCTGGAAACCACTGCGGCCCAGTTGCTCGTGCACGTAGGCGCCCAACACAGGGTCATCTTCGATGGTCAGGATACTGGGTAGGCCAACTGCTGCGGGAGTCATTAGCGTCTGCAAGTCATTCTCAATCACTGATTATTCAAGATTAAACGTTCACAGGCAATCGCCACCCGGCGCCGAATGGCCCGAAGATTGCCGCATGTCATTAATTTGCAAGATTCCAGGCCGCGCAAATGGCTACACTGCGCAGGTGGCGCTGGCCGGATGCCGGCGTGGATGATTGATAACAACGTGGTAGCAGGAGAGTGGCGTGCTTAGAAGAATGGGGATAAAAGGCCGCGTACTGTTGCTGACCTTATTACCGACCAGCCTGATGGCGCTGTTGTTGGGCGGCTATTTCACCTGGATGCAGCTGTCGGAGTTGCAGACCCAGCTACTGCAACGCGGCGAAATGATCGCCGAGCAATTGGCACCGCTGGTGGCCCCAGCCATGGGCCACAAGGACACCGACCTGCTGGAGCGTATCGCCACCCAGTCCCTGGAACAGCCGGATGTGCGCGCCGTGTCGTTCCTGGCGCCAGACCGCGCGTCCCTGGCCCACGCCGGCCCGACCATGCTCAACCAGCCACCCACCGGCAACAGCTCGCAACTGTTACAGCGTTCCGGCAACGACGCCACCCGCTATCTACTGCCGGTGTTTGGCCGCCATCGCAACCTGGCGGGCGAATTGATTCCCGATGAGGCCGACCGCCTGCTGGGTTGGGTGGAAGTCGAGCTGTCCCACAATGGCATGCTGTTGCGCGGCTATCGCAGCCTGTTCGCCAGCCTTCTGCTGATCGCCATCGGCCTGATGTGCACCGCCGCCCTCGCCCTGCGTATCAGCCGTACCATCAATTCGCCGATTGGCCAGCTCAAGCAAGCGGTGGCGCAGCTCAAGGACGGCAACCTGGAAACACGCTTGCCACCCTTGGGCAGCCAGGAATTGGACCAACTCGCGTCTGGCATCAACCGCATGGCCGAAACCCTGCAAAATGCCCAGGAAGAGCTGCAACACAGCATCGACCAGGCCACCGAAGACGTGCGCCAGAACCTGGAAACCATCGAGATCCAGAACATCGAGCTGGACCTGGCACGCAAGGAAGCCCTGGAAGCCAGCCGTATCAAGTCGGAGTTCCTGGCCAACATGAGCCATGAGATCCGCACACCGCTCAACGGCATCCTCGGTTTTACTCACTTGCTGCAAAAAAGCGAATTATCACCGCGCCAGCTGGATTACCTGGGCACTATCGAAAAATCTGCGGATAACCTGCTGGGCATCATCAACGAAATCCTCGATTTCTCGAAGATTGAAGCCGGAAAACTGGTGCTCGACAGCGTGCCTTTCAACCTGCGCGACTTGCTGCAAGACACCTTGACCATCCTCGCCCCCGCCGCGCATGCCAAGCAGCTCGAACTGGTAAGCCTGGTGTACCGCGACACGCCCCTGGCGTTGGTGGGCGACCCGCTGCGGCTCAAGCAGATCCTGACCAACCTGATCAGCAATGCGATCAAGTTCACCCGCGAAGGCACCATTGTGGCCCGGGCAATGATCGAGGACGAGCAGGAAGACAGCGTGCAATTGCGCATCAGCGTGCAAGACACCGGCATTGGCCTGTCCAACCAGGATGTGCGCGCCCTGTTCCAGGCATTCAGCCAGGCCGACAATTCGCTGTCGCGCCAGCCCGGCGGTACCGGTTTGGGCCTGGTGATTTCCAAGCGGTTGATCGAGCAGATGGGCGGCGAAATCGGCGTCGACAGCACGCCGGGTGAAGGTTCGGAATTCTGGATCAGCCTGAACCTGCCCAAAACCCGTGACGACGTCGAAGACCTGCCCGCCGCGCCGCTATTGGGGCGTCGTGTGGCCGTGCTGGAAAACCACGAACTGGCGCGCCAGGCCCTGCAACATCAATTGGAAGACTGCGGCCTGGAAGTCACGCCGTTCAATACCCTGGAAAGCCTGACCAACGGCATCACCAGTGCCCACCAGACCGAACAGGCCATCAGCCTGGCGGTGCTCGGCGTCACCGCCAACGACATTCCGCCCGAACGCCTCAATCAACACCTGTGGGACCTGGAACACCTGGGCTGCAAGGTGCTGGTGCTGTGCCCGACCACCGAACAGATGCTGTTCAACCAATCGGTGCCCAACCCCAACAGCCAATTGCAGGCCAAGCCTGCCTGTACCCGCAAGCTGCGCCGCTCCCTGGCCGACCTGATCAGCCCGCGCCCTTCACGCAGCGAACCCGGTGAGCCGTTGTCCAGCCGTGCGCCTCGAGTACTGTGCGTGGACGACAACCCGGCCAACCTGTTGCTGGTGCAAACCCTGTTGGAAGACATGGGCGCCAAGGTGCAGGCGGTGGAGAGCGGTTACGCGGCCGTCGACGCCGTGAAGCAGGAAACTTTCGATTTGGTGTTGATGGACGTGCAAATGCCCGGCATGGATGGCCGCCAGAGCACCGAGGCGATCCGCCAGTGGGAAAGCGAGCGCCACGGCACGCCGCTGCCGGTGGTGGCCCTCACGGCCCACGCCATGGCCAACGAAAAACGCGCTCTGCTGCAAAGCGGCATGGACGACTACTTGACCAAACCCATCAGCGAACGGCAGTTGGCCCAGGTGGTATTGAAATGGACCGGCCTGGCGCTGCGTAACCAAGGCCCGGAGCGTACCCACGAAGGCGCGGCCCAGGGCGTGCAACTCTTGGTACTCGATCACGAAGAAGGCCTGCGCCTGGCCGCCAACAAGGCCGACCTGGCCGCTGATATGCTCGCCATGCTACTGGCCTCCCTGGAGGCTGATCGCCTGGCAATTACCCACGCCCGCGAAGCCAATGACAACCACGCCTTGATCGAGCGCGTGCACCGTTTGCACGGCGCCACCCGCTACTGTGGTGTTCCGCAATTACGAGCAGCCTGCCAACGCGCCGAAACCCTGCTCAAGCAGGATGACGCCAAGGCCACGGCCGCGCTGGACGAACTGGACATGGCGATTGCACGGCTGGCCAGTGAAGCCAGAGTGAGTGCCTGACCCTGTTTCATGGGCAACGAATCAACAATGTGGAAGGGGGCTTGCCCTAATGCCAGCCAGTTAAGCGAACAAAGTGTTCAAAGCAGCGAAGGTCAAATGTGGGAGCGGGCTTGCTCGCGAATGCGTCGGCCCAGCAAACATCGAGGCTGACTGACCCAACGCTTTCGCGAGCAAGCCCGCTCCCACAGGAGATCTGCGCTTAACTGACTGGCATTAGGGCAAGCCCCCTCCCACATTCAGTCAGCATTCCAATGTGTAAATTGCAGGGAGCCTTCTTAATGCGCGTCATTCTCTTCAGCAGCCAAACCTACGACCGCGAGAGTTTCCTCGGCGAACCGCTGCCGGCTGGCCTGGAACTGCAATTCCAACCCGCCCGCCTCAACCTCGATACCGTGGCCCTGGCCGAACACCACGAGGTGGTCTGCGCCTTTATCAACGACGACCTCAGCGCCCCGGTGCTGGAGCAACTGGCCAAGGGCGGCACACGCCTGATTGCCCTGCGCTCGGCGGGCTACAACCATGTCGACTTACCCGCCGCCCAGCGCCTGGGCCTGACTATCGTGCGCGTGCCCGCCTATTCGCCCCACGCGGTGGCCGAGCACGCCGTCGCCCTGATCCTGGCCCTCAACCGTCGCCTGCACCGTGCCTACAACCGTACCCGCGACGGTGATTTCAGCCTGCACGGGCTGACCGGCTTTGATCTGGTCGGCAAAACGGTCGGCGTGGTCGGCACCGGTCAGATCGGCGCGACCTTCGCCAAGATCATGACCGGCTTCGGCTGCCAGTTGCTGGCCTACGACCCCTTCCCCAACCCACAGGTGCAGGACCTCGGGGCCCGCTACGTGAGCCTGCCTGAACTGTTGGCCGAGGCACAAATCATCAGCCTGCACTGCCCGCTGACCGCCGACAGCAAACACCTGATCAATGCCCGCTCGCTCGCGCAGATGCAAACCGGTGCGATGCTGATCAACACCGGGCGTGGTGGCCTGGTCGATACGCCGGCACTGATCGAAGCGCTCAAGCTGGGACAGTTGGGCTATCTGGGGTTGGACGTCTACGAAGAAGAAGCCCAATTGTTTTTCGAGGACCGCTCGGACCTGCCCCTGCAGGATGACGTGCTCGCCCGCCTGCTGACCTTCCCCAACGTGATCATCACCGCGCACCAGGCCTTCCTCACCCGTGAGGCCCTGGCGGCGATTGCCGGCACCACGCTGGCCAACATTGCCGCGTGGGCCGATGGCCGCGCCCAGAACCTGGTCGAGGGATGATCAGCGGTCACATACCAGGCTCATGATAGGCCGGCACCCGTGATAGGATGCCGCGCCTATTTGGAGGATCCATGGCCGAACACGATTTCCGCTTCAGCTTGCTGAGCCCGCAACACACCCTGATCGAATGCCGTGCCCTGGTGCCGGGCCGTTACCAGGTCACCGGCAACGGTGGTTCGATCAAACATGGCGACGTCCTGATCGTCAGCCTGCGCGGCAGTAAAACCCTGTCGATGCGACTCACCGTCGAAGGTGACGCACGCTACTCCATCCGCCCGGCGGGCCAGTGGGTCGCCATGGCCCAAGGGCCGAAGTTCGGCGAACTCGAGATCCACACCTGGAAGGTCAATTGCGACAGCTGCGACGCCGTGCTGGAGTTTGAATTCGCGGTAGAAACCAAGCTGACCAAGGCACCGCTGCAACCGGCCGCCAACGCGCGTATCAAAGAACTGGGCTGGGCCAGCGAAGGCGATAAGCACCGTTGCCCGAAATGCCAGCAGGCCGCGCAATGAAAGGCCGGCTGCTGCTCGCCGCAATCGGCCTGGGCCTGGCAGGCTGCGCCGCCGATGGCGCCAAGCTGGAGCGCGACCACAGCTACGTCGTGGAATGGATCGGTGAGCGGCCGTTGATGGACTACGCGCACCTTACCGTCACCCTGGGCGCCGATGGCCGCGCCTATGGCAATGGCGGCTGTAACCACTGGTTTGCGCCGTACACGGTCGAAGGCGACAAGCTCAGCTTCGGCCCGGTCGGCAGCACTCGAAAAATGTGCGCCGAGGCCCTGATGGAGCAAGAGCATCGCTTCTTCCAGGCCCTGCAAGGCGTGCAGCGCTGGGACATCTCGCCGCTCGAGCAGACGCGGTTCTGGCCGGCCGAAGGCAAGCCGATCCGTTTGTGGCTCGAAGAAGGCTGACCTAGGCGCACTCTCCTGTATTAACGCGTTGTCCTCGGGCTCTGTGGGAGCTGGCTTGCCTGCGATGCGGACGACGCGGCGTATCAGGTACACCGC
Source organism: Pseudomonas sp. DWP2-2 (assembly GCF_049897065.1). Classification (NCBI taxonomy): domain Bacteria; kingdom Pseudomonadati; phylum Pseudomonadota; class Gammaproteobacteria; order Pseudomonadales; family Pseudomonadaceae; genus Pseudomonas; species Pseudomonas sp. DWP2-2. The sequence continues at coordinate 247,838 of NZ_JAFCVN010000001.1, forward strand.
AGCGATGCCATCGCAGCATAGGTATCTACACAACTTTGTGGGTTGTAACAGCAGACGGTAACCACGATGCGAAGCGAGTCGCTCTTGATCTTGATCTGCTTTTGATCTTGATCTCAGGCGCCCCGTCAAACCACGCTGGCCGGAATTCGACAGGGATTTGGGGGGTAAACCGGCAGGGATGCCGGTTTAGCCACCCCGCGCCATGGATGGCGCGTGGCGGCGGCCCCCCAAATCACTGGCGGATTACGGGCACACCGAGCCTAAGCGAGGTGCCGAGTGGTGGGGCAAGAGCGTTTTGCTTACTTTTGTCTGGGCCGGCATTCCGGCTTTTCAAAAGTGAGCCGCTGTCAGAGCGGAACCATCGGTGGCCGTTACCTAAATAATGGATATGTACTCGGTCAAATCCAATATCCCGGTCGGCTGGCAGGCCGCCTTCGCAGGCAAGCCAGCTCCCACATTTGGATCACCGTGCCTCAGTTAGATCAGCGTCGGCTGTCAAGCCGTCACGGGAGCAAGCTCCCTCGCCACAGGTCCAGCGTCACTCCAAAATTGTGTAGATACCCATGGCCATCGCAGACAAGCCAGCTCCCATAGTTCTAGCCTTTCAGGGCCTTGAGCTTGGCCAACACCCCTTCCGCTGTCTGCTCACCCATCAACTGCTCACGCACCTTGCCCTTGTCGTCGATGATGTAGGTCACCGGCAAGGCCTCACTGCGCGGAATCTCGAAGATCCCGTCCGGGTTCTGGGCCAGTACCGTGAACTTGATCCCCAGCTTGTCGCTGGCGGCCTTCAGTTCCTCACCCTGCACATTGTCGAAGTTGACGCCGAACACCCCGACATTCTGGCCTTTCAACTGTTCTGCCAGGGCATTGAGCTCGGGGATTTCCGTGCGGCACGGGCCACACCATTCGGCCCAGTAGTTGACCACCAGCCACTGTTTGTCCAGGCGTTCGGCCGCCACTTTCTGGCCGTATTGGTCAACGCCGTAATCGTTACCGCAGCCGCTGAGCAGCAGGGTTGTGATGATCGCCAATGCACCGATCAGTCGCCTTGTCATGGGGTATTCCTTCGCAAAAATGAACGTTGGCTGCGGCCTATCGCCTCTTACGGTTTAAGGACAGGCGCCAGCGCAGGTAGAATACCCGCCACCTTACGCAAGATGCGACCCGCACATGACCGATCTGACGCTTTATCACAACCCGCGCTGCTCGAAATCCCGCGGTGCGCTGGAACTGCTGGAAGCCCACGGCCTCACCCCGACCGTCGTGCGCTACCTGGAAACCCCGCTGGATGCCGCGCAAATCGAGGCCCTGCTGAAAAAACTGGGGATCAGCGCACGCCAACTGCTGCGCACCGGCGAAGACGAATACAAAACCCTGAACCTGGCCGACGCCAGCCTCAGCGACACCCAACTGATCGCCGCCATCGCAGCCCATCCCAAGCTGATGGAACGCCCGATCCTGGAAACCGCCGACAAAGCCATCATTGGCCGCCCGCCCGAGAACGTGCTGGAGATCCTGCCGTGACTACGCCCTATGTGCTGGTGTTGTATTACAGCCGCAGCGGCTCGGTGAGCGAGATGGCCCGACAGATTGCCCGCGGTATCGAGCAAGGCGGCATGGAAGCGCGGTTGCGCACCGTGCCGGCGATTTCCACCGAGTGCGAAGCGGTGGCGCCGAGCATTCCCGACGAGGGCGCGCTGTATGCCAGCCTGGACGACCTGAAGCACTGCTCGGGCCTAGCTCTGGGAAGCCCGACCCGGTTCGGCAACATGGCCGCGCCGCTCAAGTACTTCCTCGATGGCACCAGCAACCTGTGGCTCACCGGCGCTCTGGTCGGCAAGCCGGCCGGCGTGTTCACCTCCACCGCCAGCCTGCATGGCGGCCAGGAAACCACGCTGATGTCGATGCTGCTGCCGCTGCTGCACCACGGCATGCTGATCACCGGCCTGCCCTACAGCGAGCAGGCGCTGCTCGACACCCAGGGCGGCGGCACGCCGTATGGCGCCAGCCACCATTCCGGGCCAGACGGCAAGCGTATGCTCGATCAACATGAAATCACCTTGTGCCGGGCCTTGGGCCTGCGCCTGGCCAAGACCGCCACGCTGTTGGAGAACGGCCGTGGCCAGGAAGCCTAAGGTCCTGCCGCCACGGGAGTGGCTGGAGCCACGGGTCAAGGTGGCACGCGCGCTAAGCCTGCTGGCGTTCTTGGGCCTGGTGGGCTTGTTGTACGTGTACTACCTGTTGGTCGCCGACCTGCATGGGGCGCGCCCGTGGGTCATCCTGCTGATCGAGCTGGTGCCGCTGCTGATACTTGCGCCAGGCATGCTGATGGGCAGCGCACGCGGGCATTCGTGGATGTGCTTTGCGGTGAACCTGTATTTCATCAAGGGCGCACTGGCGGCGTATGACCCGAACCGCCAGTGGTTTGGTGCGCTGGAGATGCTGGCGAGCCTGGCGGTGTTTTGCACGGCGTTACTGTACGTGCGTTGGCGGCATCAATTGAACCGGCGACTGGCCGATTGACTGATCGCTGATCGTTCCCACGCTCCGCGTGGGAATGCATCCTGTGACGCTCCGCGTCACCCTTGCACTAGGCCCGGGACGCAGAGCGTCCTGGGCAGCATTCCCACGCGGAGCGTGGGAACGATCAGTATCAATGGTTGACGGTATAGGCCAACATCATCGACAGCTGACACATCGGCCGCCCACTCTCGGCATGCCACTGGTTGAAGGCACCCTGTACTGTCGCCAAATCGCGCAGGCTGGTCGGCGCCTTGTCGACGATCTTCTGCGCATTCAACGCTGCCACCACGTCATCGCTCGGTACAAAGGTGTCCTTGCCGACCATGCGCAGGAAGCGAGGCGCCGACAGGCCGCCCAACTGGTGGCCGTGCTTGCTCAGGTACTTCCAGAGCCCGACGATATCGGTCACCGGCCAATCAGCGATAAACGCGCCGAAGCTGCCTTTCTCCTGCTCGATATCCAGGATCATCTGCGCGTTGCGCGGCACACTCTTGAGCTTGCCCAGGTGGCGGATGATGCGGGTGTCCTGCATCAGCCGTTCCAGGTGTTCGGCCCCCATCAGCACGACTTTTTCCGGGTCGAAGCCAAAGAACACCTGCTCGAACGCCGGCCATTTGGCATCGACCACGCTGTGCTTCAAACCGGCGCGGAACACTCGCAGCGCCAAGGTCGACAGGTAACGGTCATCCGTTATCTTGCGCAATTGCGCCGGGGTCTTGGGCACCGGCAGATGAGCTTCCAGCTTGGCCGCCGAACCGAAGCGGTTCAGACAATATTCGTGCAGCCACTTGTAATCGCGCATGCCCTCTCCTGTCAGTCGAATTGAAAACGGCGCCCGCAAGCGCCGTGTACTAGAGCCTCGGGAAGACTCAGAGGTTCACTACATTGACGAAACGCGATGCGGCGGTCTCATCGATTTTCAAGCTGGTGAAGTCGAACAGGTTGCGGTCGGCCAATTGCGACGGGATCACGTTTTGCAGGCTGCGGAAGATACTTTCGGTACGCCCAGGGGTCTTGCGCTCCCAGTCCACCAGCATCTCCTTGACCACCTGGCGCTGCAGGTTTTCCTGGGAGCCGCACAGGTTGCACGGGATGATCGGGAATTGCTTGAAATCGGAGTAAGCCTGGATGTCCTTCTCGTTGCAATACGCCAGCGGGCGGATCACTACGTTGCGTCCGTCGTCGGCGCGCAGCTTGGGCGGCATGGCCTTGAGCGAGCCGTTGAAGAACATATTGAGGAAGAAGGTTTCGACGATGTCATCGCGGTGATGACCCAGGGCCATCTTGGTCGCGCCGATCTCATCGGCAAAGGTATAGAGCGTGCCACGGCGCAGGCGCGAGCACAGCGAGCAGGTGGTCTTGCCTTCCGGGATCAATTCCTTGACCACCGAGTAGGTGTCTTTCTCGACGATGTGATACTCGACGCCCAGTTCTTTCAGATAGGCCGGCAGCACATGCTCAGGGAAACCGGGTTGCTTCTGGTCCATGTTGACCGCCACGATCTCGAACTTGATTGGCGCGACCTTTTGCAGGTGCAGCAACACGTCGAGCATGGTGTAGCTGTCTTTGCCGCCGGAGAGGCAGACCATGACCTTGTCGCCATCCTCGATCATGTTGAAATCGGCGACCGCTTCACCGGCCAGGCGACGCAGGCGTTTTTGCAGTTTGTTCTGGTTGACTGTAAGAGTGCCCATGGCGCTTGGATCCGCAAAGGTGTGTGACGAAAAGCGCAGCATTTTACCGGTAAGACTCGCCGAGTTCCAATGTGGGAGCTGGCTTGCCTGCGATAGCTGTGTGCCAGTCAACATCTCTGGTCCGGACAGGCCGCCATCGCAGGCAAGCCAGCTCCCACACTGGATCCCATGAATCCTGACAGACCGCACCGCGATTAGCGTGATTGTTTACAGCGCAATTTGCTCTAAAGGCCCTACGGTTATTCCGGTCATCCCTTTCTATACTGCGACTTGAGGTCGCACATCTATCCAGACCTTTCAGGCCATATGGCCCGTGGGCGCTCCGATGGGGGGCGATGGTAATAACGACAGGAGTGACTGGCATGATCCATCACGTCGTGGGGCTGTTTACCCATCCCGACCAGGAATGGCGGGAAATCCGTGGCGATAAAGAAGAAAGCATCAGCCACATGTACCTCACTCATACCCTGATTCTCGCGGCGATCCCCGCCATTTCAGCCTTTATTGGCACCACTCAAGTCGGCTGGGTCATCGGCAACCGTGCCCCGGTGATGCTGACCCAGGAAAGCGCGCTGTGGATGACTCTCATGTCCTACGCGGCCATGCTGTGCGGCGTGGCGGTGATGGGCGCGTTCATTCACTGGATGGCCCGCACCTACGACGCCAGCCCAAGCATGGCCCGCTGCGTGGCATTTGCCACTTACACCGCCACACCCTTGTTTATCGGCGGGCTGGCGGCGCTCTACCCGCATATGTGGCTGGGCATGGTCGTGGGCACGGCGGCGATCTGCTACACGGTGTACCTGCTGTATGTGGGGCTGCCGACCTTCATGAGTATCGACCCGGATGAAGGCTTCCTGTTTTCCAGCTCGGTATTGGCCGTCGGCCTGGTGGTGCTGGTAGCGATCATGGCCTTTACCGTGATCGTCTGGGGCCTGGGCGTCGGGCCGATCTACACCAGTTGAACGAAAAACCCCGCAGGCAAGGCCACCGCAAGGTGGCTTTGTGCGTTATGCATGACCATTCGGCGCCTGACAGATTCGGAAACACCCAGCTTTGCGGCATACTGGGCGTCTCTGGAGATATGTACAGCATGCCCGAGCAACTCAATACCCGCGTCGAAGATTGTTTCCTGCAAGCCGAATCCTTTTTCAAACGAAGCTTCAAACGCCCCCAGGTCAGCCTCAAGCTGCGGGGCCAGAAAGCCGGTGTCGCGCATTTGCACGAGAACCTGCTGCGCTTCAACCCTCAGTTGTACCGTGAAAACAGCCAACACTTTCTCAAGCAGACCGTGGCCCACGAAGTGGCACACCTGATTGCCCACCAATTGTTTGGCGAGCGTATCCAGCCCCATGGCGAGGAATGGCAGCTGATCATGCGCGGGGTTTACGAACTGCCGCCCGACCGTTGCCATACCTACGAGGTCAAGCGCCGACAGGTGACTCGCTATATTTACCGCTGCCCGTGTGCGGACAGTGATTTTCCGTTTTCACCGCAGCGCCATGGGCTGGTGAACCAGGGGCGGCGGTATTTGTGTCGGCGGTGTCGGCAGACGCTGGTGTTCACCGGGGAAACTCGGGTGGAATAATGGCCTCTTCGCAGGCAAGCCAGCTCCCACATTTGGATCTGTGAACACAATCCCAAATGTGGGAGCTGGCTTGCCTGCGAAAGCGTCGGCTCAGTCAACCTACAACCTTGGCCTGCCGCAATTGCTCTATCCGCTCAATACCGAACCCCAACTCCGCCAGCACCTCATCACTGTGCGCCCCCACCGCCACTCCAATATGCCTGGGCGCCGGCAACCCCTCGGAGAATTTCAGCGGGCAGGCCAATTGCGCTTGTGTCGAGCCATCACCCCGGGGCACCTGGCTGACCAGCTCCCGCGCCTTCAACTGGGGATGCTCCAGCGCTTCGCTCAAACTCAATACCGGCTCAACACAGGCATCCACTCCGGCAAACAACTCACACAACTGGTCAAAACTGCGCTTCTCGAACTCCACCTGCAACGCCTGTTTGAGCACGGCCTGGCGTTCGGGCGTCACGCTGTGTGCCGCCATTTCCGGGCGCCCCAAGGCCGTGCACAACTGCTGCATAAACCCCGGCTCCAGACTGCCCACCGACATCCAGCGCCCATCGCGTGTGCGGTAGTAGTCATAGAAACTCCCGCCATTGAGCACATGGTTCTCCCACCCAGGCTCGACCCCGCAAGCCAGGTAACCGGCCCCAGCCATGGCGTTCAGGCTGAACGAGCAATCGGTCATGCTCACATCCAGGTATTGCCCCACCCCGCTTTGCTGCCTGGCAATTACCGCCGCCAGCAAGCCCACCACGGCATGCAGCGAACCGCCTGCCACATCAGCCAGTTGTACGCCCAGGGGCAACGGGCCGGTGTCCTGGCGCCCGGTATGGCTGGCGACGCCGGCCAACGCCAGGTAGTTGATATCGTGCCCGGCGCGGTCCTTATAGGGGCCGGTCTGGCCGTAGCCGGTGATCGACACATAGATCAGCCGCGGGTTGATCGCCTTCAGCGCCTCATAGCCCAGGCCCAGGCGCGCCATGACACCGGGGCGGAACTGCTCGAGCAGGATGTCATGGCCCTTGACCAACTCACGCACAATCTCCAGCGCCTCGGCCTGCTTGAGGTCCAGGGCCAGGCTACGCTTGTTGCGATTGAGGTAGGCGTGGCTGGCCGAGGTGCCACGATCATGGGGCGGCAACACACGCAACAGGTCCATCCGCGTGGGCGATTCGATACGCAGCACCTCGGCGCCCATGTCCGCCAGCATCAGGGAGGCAAACGGGCCGGGCAGCAAGGTGGAAAAATCCAGCACTTTAAGGGACGCCAAGGGACCTGACATGGGGACTCCAGTTGGGTTGCGAATACCCACAGACTAGGCAGCCTGGCGCCTGCCGGCAATCGTCAGAACGATCAACCACAGTGACCGTTTTGATCACGGCGGGCTTTTTCGCGGCGGCGGCTTTATCATTGGCCGACGTTTGTTGGCAGAGTCTTCCATGAAGTTCGCGATTGCACTGTATAGCGCCGCCCACGCGCCCTCCTCGCGCCGCGCCCTGTTGTTCGCACAGGCGGCGCTGGCTGGCGGGCATGAGATCGTGCGGCTGTTTTTCTACCAGGACGGCGTGTACAGCGCGTCCAATAACATCGTCGCCCCCCAGGATGAGCAAGACCTTGCGCGCCAATGGCGCGAGTTTGTCAGCCAGCACCAGCTCGACGGCGTGGTGTGCATCGCCGCCGCGCTGCGCCGTGGGGTGCTTAATGCGGAAGAAGCTGCGCGTTACCAACGCAGCGCGATCAACCTGGAAGCACCCTGGGCGTTGTCGGGCCTGGGGCAATTGCATGACGCGATCCAGGACGCCGACCGCCTGATCTGTTTTGGAGGGCCGTGACATGTCCAGATCCTTGTTGGTGATCAGCCGCCAGGCCCCGTGGTCCGGGCCGAGTGCGCGGGAAGCACTGGATATCGTGCTGGCCGGTGGCGCGTTCGATCTGCCCATTGGCCTGTTGTTCCTGGATGACGGTGTGTTCCAACTGGCGCCGAACCAAGCGGCCAAGGCCGTGCAACAGAAAGACCTGAGTGCCAACCTGCAGGCCCTGGGCCTGTTCGGCATTGATGACGTGTTCGCGTGCAGCCATAGTCTTTCCGCACGCGGGTTGCCGCCACCCGCCAACGCACAGGTGCTCGACAGCCAAGCCATTTCCCAACTGATTGACCGTTACGACCAGGTGATTACCCTCTGATGTCGACTCTACATGTGGTGTCTCATTCCCCGTTTACCGACAGCCGCCTCGATAGCTGCCTGCGCATCTGTGGCGCCGAGGACGCAATCCTGCTGTGCGGCGACGGAGCCTACGGCCTGCACACGCCCGCCCTGCAAACCAAAGGCGTAAAGGTGTTTGTGCTGGCCGAAGACATGCAGGCACGCAACCTGCCGCTGCCCGACTGGGCTGACAGCGTCGATTACCCAGGCTTCGTGCAACTGTCGATCGACTACGACAAGGTCAACACCTGGCTATGAACACCTTGACCGTCGGCGCACGCACCCTGGAACTCGATAAGGACGGCTACCTCGTCGACCTCAACGACTGGTCCGATGAAGTGGCGAATGCCCTGGCCGCTGCCGAAGCCTTGGAACTGACCCCGGCACACTGGGAAATCCTCACCCTGCTGCGCCAGTTCTACACCGAGTTCCAGCTGTCCCCCGCCACGCGCCCGCTGATCAAGTACACCGCCTTGAAGCTGGGCCCGGAAAAGGGCAACAGCCTGCACCTCAACAAACTGTTCAACGGCACTCCCGCCAAACTCGCCGCCAAGCTGGCGGGCCTGCCCAGGCCGACGAATTGCTTATGACCGACTTTGCCCCCCTGACTCTCGTAACACCCCAAGAGCACCCCTTTGCGCAGTTCGTGCGCATCCTCGGCAAAGGCAAGCGTGGCGCGCGCAACCTCACCCGCGAGGAAGCGCGGGAAGCCATGGGCATGCTGCTCGAGGAAAAGGTCGAGGACACCCAGCTCGGCGCCTTCCTGATGCTGCTGCGCCACAAGGAAGAAAGCCCGGAAGAACTCGCCGGTTTCACCGAAGCCGTACGTGAGCGCCTGCACGCGCCAGCGCTGAACGTCGATATCGACTGGCCGACCTACGCCGGTAAAAAGCGCCACCTGCCGTGGTTCCTGCTGGCAGCCAAATGCCTGGCACAGAACGGCGTGCGCATCCTGATGCACGGCGGCGGCGCCCACACTGCGGGGCGGTTGTACACCGAGCAATTGCTGGACAGCTTGCAGATCCCGCTGTGCCGCGATTGGCAACAGGTCGAAAGCGCCTTTGCCCACGGCAACCTGGCGTTTATCCCGCTGGGTGATTGGGCGCCACAGCTGCAACGCATGATTGACCTGCGCAACACTCTGGGCCTGCGTTCGCCTATCCACTCTCTGGCGCGCCTGCTCAACCCGCTGAATGCGCGCTGTGGCCTGCAAAGCATTTTCCACCCCGGTTACCAGGGCGTGCATCGCGATGCCAGTGGCTTGCTGGGTGACAACGTGATTGTGGTCAAGGGCGACGGCGGCGAGATCGAGATCAACCCCGACACCCTCAGTCACCTGTATGGCACCACCGACGGCCAGAGCTGGGACGAAGAGTGGCCCGCCCTTTCCGTCCAGCGCCACGTAAAGCCGGCAACGCTTGAGCCCGAGCACCTAAAAGCACTGTGGCGCGGCGACGTTGAGGACAGCTACCCCCAACTGGCGTTGATCGCCACCATGGCGTTGGCCCTGCGCGGCCTTGGTCACCCGCGGCAGCAGGCGTTCGAGTTGGCCCAGCAGTACTGGGACGCACGGGATAAATCGATTTAATCGATCATTCACGCCGGTTCTTTGCGCTTTTAGTTCGAACTCATCCCTTTAGACTGGGCTCCAACGCTTATCAGCCAAGGAGCCAGTCATGGGTTTATTGATCGAAGGACAGTGGAAAGACCAGTGGTACGAAAGTAGCGCCGATGGCGCTTTCCAACGGGAACAGGCACAACGCCGCAACTGGGTGACCGCCGATGGCGCGCCAGGCCCGAGTGGTGAAGGCGGCTTCAAGGCCGAGGCCGGTCGCTATCACCTCTATGTATCCCTCGCCTGCCCGTGGGCGCACCGCACCTTGATCCTGCGCAAGCTCAAGGGCCTGGAAAGCCTGATCGACGTCTCGGTGGTCAGTTGGCTGATGCTGGAAAACGGCTGGACCTTCGACAAGGCCCATGGCTCCAGCGGCGACAAACTGGACGGTTTCAACTTCATGCACCAACGCTACACCGCCGATACCGCCGACTATACCGGGCGCGTGACCGTGCCGGTGCTGTGGGACAAAAAGCTCAAGCGCATCGTCAGCAATGAATCGGCGGAGATCATCCGCATGTTCAACAGTGCGTTCAATGCGCTGACCGGCAATACCCTGGATTTCTACCCCCAAGCCCTGCATTCGACCATCGACAGCCTCAACGAACGCATCTACCCCGCCGTGAACAACGGCGTGTACCGCGCAGGTTTCGCCACCTCACAACAAGCGTATGAAAGTGCGTTTGATGATGTGTTTGCCGAGCTGGATCATTTGGAACAGCACCTGGGCAGCCATCGCTATCTGGCCGGCGAGTACCTGACCGAAGCCGATGTGCGGCTGTTCACTACGCTGATTCGTTTTGATGCGGTGTACTACAGCCACTTCAAATGCAACCTGCGGCGAATTGCCGACTATGCAAATTTGTCGAACTGGCTGCGGGAGATGTATCAGTGGCCAGGCGTGGCCGAGACGGTGGATTTCGAGCATATCAAGGGGCATTACTATGCCAGCCATCGCACGATCAACCCGACGGGGATTGTGCCGAAGGGGCCGTTGCAGGGGTTTGACAGCAGCCATGATCGGGCGCGGTTGCCGGGTAAAGGTGTCTTTGGCTGATAACTCCTGTGGCGAGGGAGCTTGCTCCCGCTGGGCTGCGTAGCGGCCCCAAAATTTTGGGAGCTCTTCGCACTCCAACGGGAGCAAGCTCCCTCGCCACAAGAGCCGGTTCAGACTTGGGATTGAGCGCCCTCGAACCACTTGAGCTTCTCACGCAGTACCACCACTTCACCGACGATCACTAATGTCGGCGCATGCACCTCATGCTCCGCCACCATGCGCGGCAGGTCGGCCAGGGTGCCGGTGAACACGCGCTGGTTGGACGTGGTGCCCTGCTGGATCAGCGCCGCTGGGGTGTCCGACGCGCGCCCGTGCTTGATCAACTGCTCGCAAATGATAGGCAAGCCAATCAAGCCCATGTAGAACACCAGGGTCTGTGAGGGGCCGACCAGGTCTTGCCAAGGCAAGTCCGAGGTACCGTTCTTCAAGTGCCCGGTAATAAAACGTACAGATTGGGCATAGTCGCGATGAGTCAGCGGAATCCCGGCATAGGCCGCGCAACCACTGGCTGCCGTAATACCCGGCACTACCTGGAACGGGATGCCGTGGGCCGCCAACTCTTCGATCTCTTCGCCACCACGACCAAAGATGAACGGGTCCCCCCCCTTGAGGCGCAGCACGCGCTTGCCTTGCTTGGCCAGGTCTACCAGTTGCTGGTTGATCTGGTCCTGGGGCACCGCGTGATCGGCGCGACGCTTGCCGACGTACACGCGCTCGGCATCACGACGGCACAGTTCCAAAATCGCCGGTGCAACCAAACGGTCGTACAGCACCACGTCGGCTTGCTGCATCAGGCGCAATGCGCGGAAGGTCAGCAAATCCGGGTCGCCTGGGCCCGCCCCCACCAGGTACACCTCACCGGGCGCGTAAGGCGGCGCGCCATTGACCTTTTCGATCAACAGGCGCTCGGCCTCCTCGCCCTGCCCGGCCAACTGGCGGTCGGCAATCGGGCCCTGGAACACTTCTTCCCAGAACGCCCGGCGTTGCTGCACATCCGGGTACAAACCTTTGACCTGAGCCCGAAAACGCGCGGCCAGCCCAGCCAATTGACCGTAGGTCGAGGGAATCCAGGTTTCCAGCTTGGCGCGGATCAGCCGTGCCAGTACCGGCGCGTCACCGCCGCTGGAGACGGCAATCACCAAGGGTGAACGGTCGACAATTGCCGGGAAGATCACGCTGCACAACGCTGGCGCGTCCACCACATTGACCGGCACGCAGCGACGCTTGGCATCACTGGATACTTGCGCATTCAGTGGCTCATCGTCGGTGGCTGCGATAATCAGGGTGCAACCGTCCAGGTCGGCCTCCTGATAACCGCGCAACATCAGTTCCCCGCCACTGCCCAGCACCAGCTCACGCAGCTGGCTTTCGATCTGGGGAGCAACCACCCGCAACACCGCGCCGGCGTCGGCCAGCAGCCGGGATTTGCGCAAGGCAATCTCCCCACCACCGACGACCAACACACGACTGCCGCGCAGGTTATGAAACAGCGGCAGAAATTCCATTTAGCGGATGACCTCAACGCCCGCCATGTACGGCTTGAGCACCTCAGGTACACGGATCGAACCGTCCGCCTGCTGGTAGTTTTCCAGCACAGCCACCAGGGTACGGCCTACGGCCAGGCCCGAACCGTTGAGGGTGTGCACCAGCTCCGGCTTGCCGGTTTCCGGGTTGCGGAAACGCGCCTGCATGCGACGGGCCTGGAAGTCACCGCAGTTGGAGCACGACGAAATCTCGCGGTATTTGTCCTGGCTCGGCACCCACACTTCCAGGTCGTAGGTTTTCACGGCGCTGAAGCCCATGTCGCCCGTGCACAGGGCCAGTACGCGGTAAGGCAGCTCCAGCAACTGCAGCACGCGCTCGGCGTTGGCAGTCAGGCCTTCCAGGGCCTCCATGGAGGTCGACGGCTCTACTACCTGGACCATTTCAACCTTGTCGAACTGATGCTGGCGGATCATGCCACGGGTGTCGCGACCCGAGGCGCCGGCTTCGCTACGGAAGCACGGGCTGTGAGCAACCAGCTTCAACGGCAGTTGCTTGGCGTCGAGGATTTCGCCGGCGACGATATTGGTCAGCGACACTTCGGCGGTCGGGATCAGGTACAGGTCGGCTTCGCCGTCGCGGCTGATCTTGAACAGGTCTTCTTCGAATTTCGGCAGTTGGCTGGTGCCCATCAACGCCGGCGCCTGAACCAGGTACGGGGTGTAGGCCTCTTCATAACCGTGTTCGCCGGTGTGCAGGTTGATCATGAACTGCGCCAGTGCACGGTGCATGCGCGCAATCGGGCCGCGCAGCAAGGCAAAGCGTGCGCCGGACATTTTTGCCGCGGTTTCAAAATCCAGGCCACCGGTCAATTCGCCCAGGGCGACGTGGTCCTTGATCTCGAAATCGAAGGCTTTCGGCGTGCCCCAGCGGCGCACTTCGACGTTGCCGTCTTCATCTTCGCCGACCGGCACAGATTCGTGGGGCAGGTTCGGAATGCCCAGCAGGATCGAATCCAATTGGGTCTGAATGCCTTCCAGCTCGATTTTGCCGTCGGACAGCTCAGTGCCCATGCGCTCGACATCCGCCATCAACGGCGCGATGTCTTCACCGCGCTGCTTGGCCTGGCCGATGGACTTGGAGCGCGCATTACGTTCAGCCTGCAGTGCTTCGGTGCGGGTCTGGACGGTCTTGCGCTGTTCTTCCAGCGCTTCGATGCGCGCAACATCCAAGGCAAAGCCACGGGATGCCAGGCGGTCCGCTACGTCCTGAAGGTTGCTACGTAACAGTTTGGAATCGAGCATGTCGGTCTCTCGTTATCAAAGTTTGGTCAAGGACAGGCCAGCCCAGGTGGCGAGCAGCCCGCCGAATACGCTGATGGCCGCATAGCCAATCGCCAGCGGCACTTGCCCGCTTTCCAGCAGGCGCACGGTATCCAGTGAAAAGGATGAAAAAGTCGTCAGGCCGCCAAGAAAGCCAACCATCAGGCCGGCACGTACCTCGACAGGCACTTCCGGGCGTAACAAAAACAGGCCGTATAACACGCCGATCAACAGGCAGCCCACGATATTAACGGCGAGCGTCGCCGTATAGAAGTGTTTCGGCCAATTGGCGTTGATCCAATTGCCGGTGGCGAAGCGCAGCAGTGTACCGGCGATACCTCCCGCCGAGACGGCGACCACTAAAGGAATCATGTTTTTCTCCGCTGCCTGGGGCTCAGACGGTCAAGGGTGGCCAGGTGGTTGAGCTTCTCGCCGATCTTCAGCTCCAGGCCACGGGGCACTGGCTGGTAGAACGGCTGCGGCTCCAGCTCATCGGGGAAGTAGTCTTCGCCGGCCGCGTAGGCGTCCGGCTCATCGTGGGCATAACGGTATTCGTCGCCATACCCCAGTTGCTTCATCAGCTTGGTCGGCGCGTTGCGCAGGTGCAGCGGCACTTCGAGGGAACCATGCTCGGCGGCCGCACGCAGGGCCGACTTGAAGCCCATGTACACCGCGTTGCTTTTGGGCGCGCAGGCCAGGTAAGTGATGGCCTGGGCCACCGCCAGCTCGCCTTCCGGGCTGCCGAGGCGCTCCTGCACCTCCCAGGCGGCCAGGCACAGGCTCAGGGCGCGCGGGTCTGCATTGCCGATGTCTTCGCTGGCCATGCGCACCACACGACGCGCCAGGTACAGCGGGTCGCAACCGCCATCGATCATGCGCGCAAACCAATACAGCGCGCCATCAGGGTTGGAACCGCGTACGGATTTGTGCAGCGCGGAAATCTGGTCGTAGAAGGCTTCGCCGCCCTTGTCGAAACGCCGGCGTGTGTCACCGAGCAAGCTTTGCAACAGGTCAACGCCAATCTCGCCGCCGTCTTCGGCCAGGTCGGAAGCATTCTCCAGCAGGTTGAGAAAGCGGCGCCCGTCGCCATCGGCGGCGGTCAGCAAAATCTTGAAACCTTCATCGCTGAGGCTCAGCTGGCGCTTGCCCAGCCCCTTGTCTTCGCTCAAGGCACGGTGCAGCAGCTTTCGCATCGCCGCTTCATCCAGGCTCTTGAGCACATAGACCCGCGCCCGTGACAACAAGGCGTTGTTCAATTCAAAGGAAGGGTTTTCGGTGGTGGCGCCGATAAAGATCAGCGTACCGTCCTCGACATAAGGCAGGAACGCATCCTGCTGCGACTTGTTGAAGCGATGCACTTCGTCGACGAACAGGATAGTGCGTTTACCGTATTGCCCGGCCTGCTGCTTGGCGACTTCCACCGCCTGGCGGATCTCCTTGACCCCGGCGAGCACCGCCGAGACCGTTTCAAAGTGCGCATCCGAGACTTTCGCCAACAACCGCGCCAGGGTGGTCTTGCCCACGCCCGGCGGGCCCCAGAAAATCATCGAATGCAGCGCACCCTGCTCCAGGGCTTCGCGCAAGGGCTTGCCCCGAGCGAGCAGGTGTTCCTGACCGACGTACTCATCCAGGTTGGTCGAACGCAAGCGCGCGGCCAACGGCTGGGCAATCGGGTCACTTCGAAACAGATCCATGGGCAGCGTTTGAAACCTCTGGGCAGTTTATTCCTGGATCACGTCGGCACCCTTGGGGATGTCGAACTTGAACTTGGACGCGGGCACCGGCTGGTTGGCCTTGACCCCGGAGAACAGGATATCGGTGCGCTGGCCGACGCTGTCGACCAGGCGCATGTTGTTGATCACGCCGTTGCCGAACGACAGGGACAGCGTGTCAAACAACGTGTCCTTGGATTTTGGCTTGAGGGTGAACTCGATGACGTTGCTGGTCTGCTTGGAGGTGATGTCGAAGCTGTCGTTGATTTTCGACACATCACCCGACAGCAGCAGTGCCGGGGTCTGGTTCAGGCGCGGATCGAGCTTCTTGATGGTCGCCTGTTCCAGGTCCGGGTCCCACAGCGTGACTTTCTGGCCGTCGGAAACAATGGTCTGCTCCGCCTTGCCTTCGGTATGCCAATAGAACAGCCCTGGGCGCTGCACGGCCATTTCACCGGCGGTTTCCTGCAACTGGGTGCCGCCGGCATCCAGGGTCAGCTGGGAGAAGCGCGCGGTGAGGGTCTGGGATTTGTCCAACAGGTTCTTCAGGCTGGCGACGGAAGCCGGGTCAGCGTGAGCCGAAACAGCGGTCAGGGCTAGGGCTGGCAACAACAGCATGCGGATAAAGCGCATGGGAGTCCTCATTGAGTAGTCAGGGCACGCCGCGTGTTGCCACGCGGCGCGGAATCAGTCGCGCATCTGCCCGGGGGCGATGACTTCACGCGAGCCATTGGTGTTCATTGCGGTCACGACGCCGGCCATTTCCATGGCTTCGATCATGCGGGCGGCACGGTTGTAGCCGATTTTCAGCTTGCGCTGCACCGCGGAGATCGACGCACGGCGGCTTTCCAGTACGAAGGCCACGGCTTCGTCATACAAAGCGTCGGTCTCGGCATCGTCATCACCGCCACCGCCGCCATTTTCAAAGCCGCTGCCGGCTTCTTCGACGCCGTTGAGGATGTCGTCGTTGTACTCGGGCGCGCCGCGCAGTTTCCAGGCTTCGACCACACGGTGGACTTCGTCATCGGAAACAAAGGCGCCGTGAACGCGAATCGGCAGGCTGGTGCCCGGCGGCATGTAGAGCATGTCACCGTGGCCCAGCAGTTGCTCGGCGCCACCCTGGTCAATGATGGTGCGCGAGTCGATCTTGCTGGAGACCTGGAACGCCATGCGGGTCGGAATGTTGGCCTTGATCAGGCCGGTGATCACGTCCACCGACGGCCGCTGTGTCGCGAGGATCAAGTGGATACCCGCCGCCCGTGCCTTCTGGGCGATACGGGCGATCAGCTCTTCAACCTTCTTGCCGACGATCATCATCATGTCGGCAAATTCATCGACCACCACCACGATGGTCGGCAGCTTGGTCAGCAGTGGTGCTTCATCGTGAATGCTTTCGCGCTTGTACAGCGGGTCGGTCAGCGGTGTGCCGGCGTCCTGGGCTTCCTTGACCTTGGCATTGAAGCCCGACAGGTTACGCACGCCCATCTTCGCCATGAGCTTGTAGCGGCGCTCCATCTCGGCAACGCTCCAGCGCAGGGCGTTGGCGGCGTCCTTCATGTCGGTGACCACCGGGCACAGCAGGTGCGGGATGCCTTCGTAGATCGACAGTTCCAGCATCTTCGGGTCGATCATGATCAGCTTGGCGTCATCCGGCCCGGACTTGAACAGGATCGACAGGATCATGGCGTTCACACCCACCGACTTACCGGAACCAGTGGTACCGGCTACCAGCAAGTGCGGCATTTTCGCCAGGTCGGTAATCACCGGCTTGCCGCCGATGTCATGGCCGAGCGCCAGGGTGACCGGCGATTTGAAGTTGTCGTATTCCGGCGTCGACAGCACTTCGGAGAAGCGCACGATCTGGCGGTCTTCGTTGGGAATCTCGATACCCACGGTGGTCTTGCCCGGGATCACTTCCACCACGCGCACGCTGGTCACGGCCAGGGAACGTGCCAAGTCTTTGGCCAGGTTGGAAATGCGGCTGACTTTTACCCCGGCGGCCGGTTGGATTTCGTAACGGGTGATCACCGGGCCCGGATGGATCGAGTCCACCGACACTTCGACGCCGAATTCCTTGAGCTTGATTTCCAGCAGGTGGCCGACGGCCGCCAGGGATTCGGGGGAATAGTTGAGTTGTTTCTTTTCGGCCGGGTCCAGAATCGAGATCGGCGGCAAGGTGCCTTCGACGGCGCTGTCGATGAACAGCGGTGCCTGCTTCTCTTTTTGCACGCGATGGCTGGGCTCCGGCGCCTTGGGCGGTGCCGGGGCGATCACGGGCGGCACCTGCTTTTCACGGTCCGACATGTGCTTGCTCAGGGCCTGCTCGCGCTCGATCAAGCGCTCCTTGACCTTGGCTTGCTCGCGCCGATCCGGCGTGCTTGGGGCCACCACCTCGTTGACACGGGTGTCCACCTCACGCAGCTGCGCAACCATTTGCTTGCGCTCGACACGGGCGGCCCACCAGCGGTTGGCGGCGCCCTGGAACAATTCGAACAGGTCGAGGGTGATCTTGCCGGTCACATCCATCACCTTGAACCATGACAGGTCGGTGAATACCGTGAGGCCGAACAGGAACAGCGCGATGAACATCAGGGTGCTGCCCTGGATATTCAGGGTCCTGCGCGCCAGGTCGCCAAGGCTTTCACCCAGGGCCCCGCCCGCGCCCGCCGGCAGACCGGTCGGGGCATGGAAGTGGATATGCGCCAGCGCAGCGCCCGACAGCACCAGGAACACCAGGCCGATCAGGCGCCAGGAGAACAGCCAGCCGCTCCACTGCCACGGCTCGTGACGCTGGCGGAAGATCTGCCAGGTCTTGATCGCCAGCAACAGCGGGAAAATGTAGGCAAAGTAACCCAGGATCATGAAGAGGATATCGGCGCTGTAGGAACCTACAGGGCCGCCGAAATTCTGCACGTCATCGATCTTGCTGTTATGGCTCCAGCCCGGATCGTCCTTGCCATAGGTCAGCAAGGCCATCATCAGGAACAGGCACAGCGCACCGATGGCAATCAGTGCGCCTTCCTTGAGTCGGTAATGCAGGTGCTGGCGCCAGGCCGGTACGACTGCTGCTTTAGGTGCTGCGGCGGATTTCTTCAAAACGGGTCTATTCCTGCGCCTTTAGCGCGTCCATCTGTTGAATGACTACACACGACTGCTCTATCCGGAGCAGTTGAAAAATGAACGAATGTTGCTGAATCTACTTTTAACACCCGGTGACGGATAGGTGAAATGGCGATAACGCCACAATGGCCGCATTGTACGGGTTTGCGTGCGCGATGCCACACACTTGCCCTTCACCTGACTGCACGGACAATTTGAGCATGCATTGCCTTTGCTGACAAAGGCTTATGAGCTGTATTTAGCAATCCAGGCAAGCTTGGCAAATGGCCGGCATGCGCCAGACCCGATTACGACCACACCCTGTGTACAGAGTTGCAGAAACACCCGTTCATGCTAATCCTCGTCAATCGCCTATTCGGGCTGGCCCCATGGCGCAGGGTCGTCAATAATCAACGCTTGCGGTGCAGGTGCATGACCTGCCACTCCCCTCCCCTTCCCTAAGCCTGGATGCCATGCTGACCTGGTTACAACGCGACACCCTGACGTTCCCTCCCTTGGCCAAGGCCATGCGCGAACCCAACGGCCTGCTCGCCGCCGGTGGCGACCTGTCGGCCGAACGACTGATCCAGGCCTACCGCCATGGCTGCTTCCCCTGGTTCTCCGAAGGCCAGCCTATCCTCTGGTGGTCGCCAGACCCGCGTACGGTGATTTTCCCCGACGAGCTGCATGTTTCCCGCAGCCTGGGCAAATTATTGCGCCAGCAGCGCTATACCGTGACCTTCGACCAGGATTTCGCCGCCGTCATCCATGCCTGCGCCGCGCCCCGTGCCTACGCCGATGGCACCTGGATCACCGAAGGTATCCAGAAGGCTTATCTGGAGCTGCACCAACGCGGCTATGCGCATTCCGTCGAGGTCTGGGACCAGGGCGAACTGGTAGGTGGCCTTTATGGCCTGGCGATGGGCCAGTTGTTTTTTGGCGAGTCTATGTTCAGCCGCGCCGACAACGCCTCCAAATTCGGCTTCGCCACGTTGACCCGGCAACTGCAAGCCTGGGGATTTGTGCTGATCGATTGCCAGATGCCCAACGATCACCTGCACAGCCTGGGCGCCCGCGGCATACCCCGCAGCGTCTTCGCTGACTTCCTGCATAAACATCTGGACCAACCCAACGCTGGGCCGTGGGTTTCCTAGGCGACTTTCGCGCACGTGGCTTACACTTATTTCAAAGCTTATCCCGAGGGTTGATCATGACCGAGCTGGCGCGCTTGAAGTTCTATGCCACTCAAGCCCACTCATGCAGCTATCTGCCCGACGAGCAGGCCACCACGCTGTTCCTCGATCCCAGCCAGCCCATGGACGTGCATGTGTATGCCGACCTGTCCGAGATGGGCTTCCGGCGCAGCGGCGATCACCTGTATCGCCCCCATTGCCAGAACTGCAACGCGTGCGTGCCTGCGCGTATCCCGGTTGCGCAGTTTTCGCCCGACCGTAATCAGAAACGCATTCTCAAGCGCAACGCTGACCTGACAGTACACGCCACCAAACCCCAATACAGCGAAGAATATTTCGATCTCTACCAACGCTATATCGAGCAGCGTCATGCCGACGGCGATATGTATCCGCCCAGCCGCGACCAGTTTTCCACATTCCTGGTGCGTGACTTGCCTTTTTCGCGTTTCTACGAGTTCCGCCTCGACGGCCGCCTGCTGGCCGTAGCGGTGACCGACCTACTGCCCAACGGCCTCTCGGCGGTGTACACCTTCTATGAACCGACCGAAGAACGCCGCAGCCTCGGGCGCTTCGCCATCCTCTGGCAAATAGGCGAAGCGCTGCACCTGGAGCTGGAAGCGGTGTACCTCGGATACTGGATCAAGAACTGCAAAAAGATGAACTACAAGACCCAATATCGACCCATTGAGCTGCTGATTAATCAAAGATGGGTCACGCTTAACTAGAACCCCTTGGCTTGAAGACCCTTTTTCGGGCACAATGCACGCCGCTTTTGCCTGGCGCAGTTGCACCGGGCCATTCACTGGATACCGAGGGCTTTACTGCATGTCGAAAGAAGACAGCTTCGAAATGGAAGGCACTGTCGTCGACACCCTGCCCAACACCATGTTTCGTGTGGAGTTGGAAAATGGGCACGTCGTAACCGCGCATATCTCCGGCAAGATGCGCAAGAACTACATTCGTATTCTTACCGGTGACAAAGTGCGCGTCGAGCTGACGCCCTATGACTTGAGCAAAGGGCGCATCACTTACCGCGCTCGCTAAGCAAGTCAATACAAAACGCCCGGTTATGCCGGGCGTTTTTGTGTGCGCAGGATTTAACAGTCGCCACTTGACCCTGTGGGAGCTGGCTTGCCTGCGATAGCGGTGGGCCAGTTAACGATGTGCGACTGAAGGACCGCCATCGCAGGCAAGCCAGCTCCCACAGTTGACGGTCACTGTCTCGTAAATCGTATTTCAGACAGCAAAAAGGCGCCTTTCGGCGCCTCTTGCAATGTTGCAGCTAACGATCAGGCCATTTCAGCCGTGGTCTCGAACTCGAAGGTCAGCTCGCCGTCCTTCAGGTCGATGTGTACCACGCCACCATGGTCGGAGAGTTCGCCGAACAGGATCTCTTCGGCCAGCGGCCGCTTGATCTTGTCCTGGATCAGACGCGCCATTGGGCGTGCGCCCATTGCCGCATCGTATCCGCCCTCTGCGATCCAACTGCGGGCCGCTTCCGTCACATCCAGCTGCACGCGCTTGTCTTCCAACTGCGCTTGAAGCTCGGTGAGGAACTTGTCCACCACGCTTTTGATGACCTCATGGCTGAGGCGACCAAACTGGATAATGGTGTCCAGGCGGTTGCGGAACTCCGGCGTGAAGCTCTTCTTGATCACTTCCATGGCATCGGAGGAGTGATCCTGATGCGTAAAGCCGATCGAAGCTCGCGCCGCGGTTTCGGCACCGGCGTTGGTGGTCATGATCACGATCACGTTGCGGAAGTCTGCCTTGCGCCCGTTGTTGTCGGTCAGGGTCCCGTGGTCCATGACCTGCAACAGCAGGTTGAAGACTTCCGGGTGAGCCTTTTCGATTTCATCGAGCAGCAATACGCAATGTGGCTGCTTGGTGATCGCCTCGGTCAACAGGCCGCCCTGGTCGAAACCGACATAGCCCGGAGGCGCACCGATCAAGCGCGATACAGTGTGGCGCTCCATGTACTCGGACATGTCGAAACGGACCAGTTCGATGCCCATGGCCTTGGCCAGCTGGCGAGCCGCCTCGGTCTTGCCGACGCCGGTCGGGCCTGCGAACAGGAACGAACCGACTGGCTTGTCCGGCGACTTGAGGCCAGCACGCGACAACTTGATCGCCGTGGACAGCGAGTCGATGGCCGCATCCTGGCCAAACACAGTGAGCTTGAGGTCGCGCTCCAGGTTACGCAGCAACTCCTTGTCGGAGCTGGTGACGTGTTTTGGCGGAATCCGCGCGATCTTGGCCACGATGTCCTCGACTTGAGGCACGTCGATGCGCTTCACGCGCTTCTCGACCGGCTGCAGGCGCTGGTAGGCACCCGCTTCGTCGATCACATCGATGGCCTTGTCAGGCATATGCCGGTCATTGATGTAGCGCGACGCCAGCTCAGCCGCCGCACGCAAGGCCTCATCGGTGTATTCGATGCCATGGTGCGCTTCAAAACGCCCCTTGAGCCCGCGCAGGATACCGATGGTGTCTTCAACCGACGGCTCGGACACGTCGACTTTCTGGAAGCGACGCGCCAGGGCACGGTCTTTTTCGAAGATGCCGCGGAATTCCTGGAACGTGGTCGAACCAATACAACGGATATCACCCGAGGACAGCAGCGGCTTGAGCAGGTTGGAAGCGTCCATCACCCCACCGGAAGCTGCACCGGCGCCAATGATGGTATGGATCTCGTCGATGAACAGGATGGCCTGTGGACGCTTTTTCAACTCACCGAGCAACGCCTTGAAGCGTTTCTCGAAATCGCCACGGTACTTGGTCCCGGCGAGCAACGCGCCCAGGTCAAGGGAATAGACGACACTGCTGGCCAGCAGGTCTGGCACCTGGTTGTCGACAATGCGCTTGGCCAGACCTTCGGCAATCGCGGTCTTACCCACGCCCGCCTCGCCCACCAGCAACGGGTTGTTCTTGCGACGACGCGCAAGGATCTGCGCTACACGCTCAACCTCATGCTCACGCCCCACCAGCGGATCGATCCGCCCCTGGCGCGCCATTTCATTGAGGTTGCTGGCATAGGCATCCAGCGGATTGCT
This sequence comes from Pseudomonas sp. DWP2-2, assembly GCF_049897065.1. Lineage (NCBI taxonomy): Bacteria > Pseudomonadati > Pseudomonadota > Gammaproteobacteria > Pseudomonadales > Pseudomonadaceae > Pseudomonas > Pseudomonas sp. DWP2-2. The sequence goes on from NZ_JAFCVN010000001.1 coordinate 270,371, forward strand.
CGAGGAAGAAGACTCACCACCCTCCTCGTCCTGCATATCCTGCTCACCCTCGGAATGATCGCCGTGCCCAGGCACTTTAGAGATACCGTGGGCGATGTAATTGACTACATCAATACGGGCAACGCTCTGCTGCTTGAGCAGGAACACGGCCTGGCTTTCCTGTTCGCTGAAAATTGCCACAAGCACATTCGCGCCCGTGACTTCACGCTTACCGGAGCTCTGTACGTGGAACACAGCACGCTGCAATACCCGCTGGAACCCCAGGGTTGGCTGGGTTTCGCGGTCCTCGTCATGCACGGGGATCAGTGGCGTGGTGGAGTCGATAAACTCCTGCAGGTCATGCTTGAGCTTGTCGAGGTTGGCGCCGCACGCACGTAGAACGGTGGCGGCAGCTTCGTTATCCAAAAGTGCCAGCAGCAGGTGTTCGACGGTCATGAATTCATGACGCTTCGAACGAGCCTCCTTGAAGGCAAGATTGAGGGTGACTTCGAGCTCGCGGTTTAACATAGCTTCACCTCATACCCAAGTGGTCGGCGTTAACCGTCCTTCTCGATTTCACAGAGTAGCGGATGCTGGCTTTCCCTGGCGTACTGGTTGACCTGCATGGCCTTTGTCTCGGCGATGTCGCGGGTAAACACTCCACATACTGCCCGTCCTTCTGTGTGAACGGCCAGCATTACCTTGGTCGCCAACTCGCGGTTCAGGTTAAAAAACACCTCGAGCACTTCGACGACGAAATCCATCGGTGTGTAGTCATCATTGAACAAAACCACCTTGTACATCGGCGGCGCCTGTAAAGCAGGCTTGGCCTCCTGAACAGCAATGCCTGCAGAACCGTCGTCGTCATGTTCCTGATCCGGGCGATCCTGATTGAATGTTAGTCGAATCTGGCTGTTTGCATGCATGGGAAAGAAAGGTTCGTCAGTGGTTCAATTACAGTGGTGGGGGCGACCTGTCAGAATTTCAACTCTGACTATTGGGTCACCTTGACTATCGGCGAAACGGTGTTACAACAAATAGAGCCCACAGTGGGTAAAAAAGGTCCGCGCAGTCAACCTTATTTATTCGGGTTAGGACGGATAGACAGGATGATACTCCAGTGATGGAGTCTGGTGCAGAGGGATAAGGGAATGGCTAGTGGTAAGGTCAAGTGGTTCAACAATGCCAAGGGTTACGGCTTCATTAATGAAGACGGCAAGCAAGAAGACCTTTTTGCGCATTTCTCAGCGATCCAGGCGGATGGGTACAAAACGCTGAAGGCGGGTCAACCGGTATCCTTTGACATTACCCAGGGCCCAAAGGGCTTGCATGCGGTGAATATCAAAGGCATCACCACCACGCCTGCTGTAGAAAACGGCGCGGCGCACGGTCACAAATCAAGACAAGAAAAGCAAGCAGGCCTGACCAGCTTCTGAACAAAGCACTGAAAGCAAACCGGCCGCCCCGAATCATCAGGGCGGCCGGTTTTGTCTACCTGTTTACATATGCTTGATCAACGCGTCACCAAAGCCCGACGACGACACCAACGTAGCGCCATCCATCAGACGCTCGAAGTCATAAGTCACAGTCTTGGCCGAAATCGCGCCATTGGTGCCCTTGATGATCAGATCCGCTGCCTCGACCCACCCCATATGCCGCAGCATCATTTCCGCAGACAGGATCAATGACCCAGGGTTGACCTGATCCTTGCCCGCATATTTAGGCGCAGTGCCGTGGGTGGCTTCAAACATTGCCACGGTGTCCGACAGGTTGGCCCCCGGCGCAATACCAATACCGCCCACTTCCGCCGCCAGGGCGTCGGACAGGTAATCACCATTGAGGTTGAGCGTGGCGATCACGTCATATTCGGCCGGGCGCAGCAGGATCTGCTGGAGCATGGCGTCGGCAATAGCATCTTTGACCACCACATTCTTGCCGGTCTTGGGGTTCTTGAACTGCATCCACGGCCCGCCATCGAGCAAGGTCGCACCGAACTCTTCAGCCGCCACCTCATAGGCCCACTCCTTGAAGGCACCCTCGGTGAACTTCATGATGTTGCCTTTGTGCACGATAGTCAGCGAGTCGCGGTCGTTATCCACCACATATTGCAGGGCCTTGCGCGCCAAGCGCTTGGTACCCTCTTTGGAGACCGGCTTGACGCCAATCCCGCAATCCTGGTCGAAACGGATCTTGGTAACGCCCATTTCTTCCTTGAGGAACTTGATCACCTTGATCGCTTCCGGCGAACCGGCCTTCCATTCGATGCCCGCGTAAATATCCTCGGAGTTCTCACGGAAGATGGTCATGTCCACGTCGCCAGGCTTTTTCACCGGGCTGGGCACGCCTTCGAACCAGCGCACCGGGCGAAGACACACGTAGAGATCAAGTTGCTGGCGCAGGGCCACGTTCAGCGAGCGGATGCCGCCACCGACCGGCGTGGTCAGAGGACCCTTGATGGACACCACGTAATCCTTGACCGCATCTAAGGTTTCCTGGGGCAGCCACGTATCCTGGTCGTAAACTTGAGTGGCCTTTTCACCAGCGTACACCTCCATCCAGGAGATTTTGCGCTTGCCGCCGTAAGCCTTTTCAACAGCGGCATCGACCACCTTGATCATCACCGGGCTGATGTCGACGCCAATACCGTCTCCTTCGATGTAGGGGATGATCGGTTGGTCAGGAACATTGAGAGAATGGTCTGCATTGACGGTGATTTTGTCGCCGACTGCCGGAACCTGAATCTTCTTGTATCCCATGCTGAACTCCATCTATGGATTGAACATCTGGCTGCGTTCGAGCCTACTCCAGATAAATGGCGACTGAAACCTCACGCCATGCTCATTTGCATCGAAAACAGCACATTTGGTGGCCTACAAGCCTGAAAGCAAAGGGAAAAGCGCCAATCTTGAGCACATCTCACCACCCCACGCACCTGCGACCTTTAGACCAATGGACGAGCCCCCTTTTGTATGAAGGCTCAGCGTAAGCATAGCGACCTATGTATAATGCTGCCGCTGACCAAAGAGTCACGACGGCGGACCGCTCTAGCACGTAGCCTTTCGCCAGAAAGCCGGACTATTACCATAGCCCACCCGCTTGACGCTCGACTGATGCAAACCAACATCACCGCGAAGAAACCTCGACATTTCGCTCATGGATGACTTTGAACGAACGCGCTCTACCCGGCGCATCTCGAGTTTCTGCGCACGCTTTCAGCAAAGAAGAGAGTTAATCCGAATATGCCCACCCGCTCGAAGATCATCTACACCTTCACCGACGAAGCCCCAGCCCTCGCCACCTATTCACTGCTGCCTATCGTAGAGGCCTTCACCGCTTCCGCTGATATTGCCGTGGAAACCCGCGACATTTCCCTCGCCGGGCGCATCCTCGCAAGCTTCCCCGAGCAACTGGGCACCAAGGCCATCCCGGACCACCTCGCCGAACTGGGCGACCTGGCCGTTACGCCTGAAGCCAACATCATCAAGCTTCCCAACATCAGCGCCTCGACCCCGCAGCTGCAAGCCGCGATCAAGGAACTGCAGGCCCAGGGCTACGCCCTGCCGGACTACCCTGAAACCGTAACCACCGACGCGGAAAAAGAAACCCGTGCACGTTACGACAAGGTCAAGGGCAGCGCCGTGAACCCGGTACTGCGCGAAGGCAACTCCGACCGTCGCGCACCGCTGTCGGTCAAGAACTATGCACGCAAGCACCCGCACAAGATGGGCGCCTGGGCTGCCGACTCCAAGTCGCACATTGCCCACATGAACAGCGGCGACTTCTACGGCAGCGAAAAAGCCGTGCAGATCGAAACCGCTGACGCGGTCAAAATTGCGCTGGTCGCAAAGGACGGCACCACCACCGTCCTGAAGGAAAAGACCAGCGTTCAGGCCGGCGAAATCATCGACACCGCCGTGCTGAGCAAGAAAGCCCTGCGCAGCTTCATCGCCGCTGAAATCGAAGACGCCAAGAAGCAAGGCGTGCTGCTGTCGGTTCACTTGAAAGCCACCATGATGAAGGTCTCCGACCCGATCATGTTCGGCCAGATCGTTGCCGAGTTCTATAAAGACGCCCTGACCAAGCACGCCACGGTGCTGGAGCAGATCGGCTTCAACCTGAACAACGGCATCGGCGACCTGTACGCCCGCATCAAGGCCCTGCCGGCCGACCAGCAAGCGCAGATCGAAGCCGACATCCAGGCGGTCTACGCCGTTCGCCCTGCCCTGGCGATGGTCAACTCCGACAAAGGCATCACCAACCTGCACGTGCCAAGCGACGTCATCGTCGACGCCTCGATGCCAGCGATGATCCGTGACTCCGGCAAGATGTGGGGCACCGACGGCCAGCTGCACGACACCAAGGCTGTGATCCCGGATCGCTGCTACGCCACCATCTACCAGGCGGTCATCGAAGACTGCAAGGCCAATGGCGCCTTCGACCCGACCACCATGGGCAGCGTGCCAAACGTTGGCCTGATGGCGAAGAAAGCCGAAGAGTACGGCTCCCACGACAAGACCTTCCAGATCAAGGCTGACGGCGTTGTCCGCGTCACCGACAGCCAGGGCAACCTGCTGATGGAACAGAACGTCGAAGCTGGCGACATCTTCCGCATGTGCCAGACCAAAGACGCTCCGATCCAGGACTGGGTCAAGCTCGCCGTCAACCGTGCCCGCGCCAGCAACACCCCGGCCATCTTCTGGCTGGACCCCCAGCGCGCCCACGATGGCGTAGTGGTCGAGAAAGTTCAGGCTTACCTGAAAGACCACAACACCGAAGGCCTGGACATCCGCATCATGGCCCCGGTCGATGCGATGAAGTTCACCCTGGAGCGCACCCGCAAGGGCCTGGACACCATCTCGGTGACCGGCAACGTACTGCGCGACTACCTGACCGACCTGTTCCCGATCATGGAGCTGGGCACCAGCGCCAAGATGCTGTCGATCGTGCCGCTGATGAATGGCGGTGGCCTGTTCGAAACCGGTGCCGGCGGTTCGGCTCCAAAGCACGTGCAGCAACTGCTGGAAGAAAACTTCCTGCGCTGGGATTCCCTGGGCGAGTTCCTGGCCCTGGCCGCGTCCCTTGAGCATTTGGGTGTGACGTACAACAACCCGAAAGCCCTGGTACTGTCCAAGACCCTGGACCAGGCCACCGGCCAGTTCCTGGACAACAACAAGTCGCCATCGCGCAAGGTCGGCAACATCGACAACCGCGGCAGCCACTTCTACCTGGCGCTGTACTGGGCACAAGCCCTGGCCGCCCAGACCGAAGACACGGCACTGCAAGCGCAGTTTGGCGAACTGGCCAAAACCCTGGCCGAGAACGAAGCAACCATCGTTGCCGAACTCAACGCCGTACAGGGCAAGCCAGTGGACATCGGCGGCTACTACGCGCCGAACCCTGAGCTGACCAGCAAAGCCATGCGCCCGAGCAACACCCTCAATGCGGCGATTGCCAAGTTGAAGTAAGGTTGTAAGGATGCGAAGAAGCCCCGGCCCAGTGCCGGGGTTTCTGTTTCGGACTGCCACCGATTTAACTGAAGAAACCCAATAGAATGTGGGAGCTGGCTTGCCTGCGATAGCGGTGGGTCAGCTACTGAATAGCTTGCTGGTAGACCGTCATCGCAGGCAAGCCAGCTCCCACATTGCCCGCAATCCTGCCCGAAGACCGCGGGGCATCCCAAGAGACTTCCCATGACCTGGCAACCTCACATCACCGTCGCCACCATCGTCGAAGACAACGGCCGCTTCCTGATGGTCGAAGAACTCAAGGGCGGCCGCGCCGTGCTCAACCAGCCCGCCGGCCATCTGGACCCGAATGAAACCCTGACCGAAGCCGCCGTGCGCGAAACCCTGGAAGAAACCGGCTGGGACGTGGAAGCCACCGGCATCGTCGGCATCTACCTGTATACCGCCCCGAGCAATGGCGTGACCTACCAACGGGTCTGTTTTATCGCCAAGGCACTGAAACACCACCCGGAATATCAACTCGACGAAGGCATCCTGCGCGCCCGCTGGCTGACCCGTGACGAGCTGATGGCCGTGCGCGACGACTGGCGCAGCGAGCTGATCATCCGCTGCATCGATGATTATCTGGCCGGCCACAGGCACAGTCTCGAATTGATCCGCCCTTCTCTTTAGCCTTAGCGGCTCGGGCCTGATAGAATCGCGTCCTTTTTCAAGACACCCGTTGAAACCCTATGCGTGATCCAGCCCCTTCTGACACACAAAAGAAGCGCGTCATCGTCGGCATGTCCGGCGGCGTGGATTCTTCCGTTTCCGCCGTTCTGCTCATGGAGCAGGGTTATGAGGTGGAAGGCCTGTTCATGAAGAACTGGGAAGAAGACGATGGAACCGAATACTGCACCGCCATGGACGACCTGGCGGACGCGCAGGCCGTGTGCGACAAGATCGGCATCAAGCTGCACACCGCCAACTTCGCCGCCGAGTACTGGGACAACGTGTTCGAGCACTTCCTGGCCGAATACAAGGCCGGCCGCACGCCGAACCCGGACATCCTGTGTAACCGCGAAATCAAGTTCAAGGCCTTCCTCGACTACGCTATGATGCTCGGCGCCGACCTGATAGCTACCGGCCACTACGTGCGCCGTCGCGATATCGATGGCCGCACCGAACTGCTCAAGGGCCTGGACCCGAACAAGGACCAGAGCTACTTCCTGCACGCCGTGGGCGGTGAACAGATCGCCAAGACTCTGTTCCCGGTCGGCGAGCTGGAAAAACCCGAAGTGCGCAAGATTGCCGAGAAGCACGGCCTGGCCACCGCCAAGAAGAAAGACTCCACCGGCATTTGCTTTATCGGCGAGCGGCGCTTCAGCGATTTCCTCAAGCAATACCTGCCGGCGCAACCGGGCGAGATCAAGACCACCGAGGGTGAAGTGATCGGCCGCCACCATGGCTTGATGTACCACACCATCGGTCAACGCCAGGGCTTGGGCATCGGCGGTTTGAAGGACGCCGGTGAAGAGCCGTGGTACGTACTGGTCAAAGACCTGGAGAACAACGTGCTGGTGGTCGGCCAGGGCAACGAGCATCCGCTACTGTTCTCCGGCGCCCTGCTCGCTTCCGAGATTTATTGGGTCAACCCTATCGACTTGAGCACCCCGCGCCGCCTGACCGCCAAAGTGCGTTATCGCCAGAGCGACCAGCCCTGCACCCTGGAAAAGACCGCCACCGGCTACCGTGCCACCTTCGATGATCCGCAACGCGCGGTCACCCCTGGCCAGTCCGTGGTGTTCTATGACGGCGAAATCTGCCTGGGCGGCGGCGTGATTGAAGTTGCGCAAGCCTGGAGCAACCCGGCATGAGCCCGACCCAGGAGCAGTTGACAGCCCTTGGCGGTGTCTTTCTCGCTGCGGTACTGGTGGACAAGATCGCCAAGACCGGCCAGGTCACTGAAGCCGGCCTGACCTGCATGCTCGGCAGCCTGCTGATCCGCGACCCCAAGGACACCCTTGAGGTTTACGGCGGCGACGACCTGGCCCTGCGTGAAGGCTATCGCGCCCTGATCGGCGCCCTGGAGCGCGACCCCAGTACTTTGCAGCGCGAGCCGCTACGTTATGCCCTGTCGATGCTCGGCCTTGAGCGCCAGTTGGCCAAGCGCGACGACCTGCTGGACACCATCGGCAAGCGCCTGCCGCAGATCCAGTCCCAGGTAGAACACTTCGGCCCGGCCCACGAAAACGTGATCGCCGCCTGTGGTGCGCTGTACCAGGACACCTTGAGCACCCTGCGCCAGCGCATCCAGGTGCATGGCGACATGCGTAACCTGCAGCAACCCAACAACGCGTCGAAAATCCGCGCCCTGCTCCTGGCCGGTATTCGTTCGGCACGCTTGTGGCGCCAACTGGGCGGTCATCGCTGGCAGTTGGTGATCAGCCGACGCAAATTGCTCAAAGAGCTTTACCCGTTGATGCGCAACGAATAAGTCGCACCAGCAGGCTGTTTTCAAGCCATTACGCGTAATACGCCGGTCAGTTGGCGACGGACCGGCGGATTTTTTCATGTATGATACGCGCCCCATTTCGTTGCCCGACTGTCCGAGAACACCCCATGCAGCTCTCTTCGCTCACTGCGGTTTCCCCTGTTGACGGCCGCTACGCCGGCAAAACCCAGGCCCTGCGCCCTATTTTCAGCGAGTACGGCCTGATCCGTGCCCGTGTCCTGGTTGAAGTGCGCTGGCTCCAGCGCCTGGCCGCTCACCCCGCCATCAGCGAAGTGCCGGCGTTTTCCGCCGAGGCCAACGCTGTATTGAACACCCTGGCGGAAAACTTCTCCCTGGAGCACGCCGAGCGTGTGAAAGAGATCGAGCGCACCACCAACCACGACGTCAAAGCCATCGAATACCTGCTCAAAGAGCAAGCGGCCCAACTGCCGGAACTGGCCCAGGTCAGCGAGTTCATCCACTTTGCCTGCACCAGCGAGGACATCAACAACCTGTCCCACGCCCTGATGCTGCGCGAAGGCCGTGATGACGTGATGCTGCCGCTGATGCGCCAGACCGCCGAAGCCATCCGCGAGCTGGCGATCCGTTTCGCTGCCGTGCCGATGCTGTCGCGCACCCACGGCCAGCCGGCCTCGCCGACCACCCTGGGCAAAGAACTGGCCAACGTGGTGTACCGCCTGGAGCGCCAGATCGCCCAAGTCGCCGCCGTGCCATTGCTGGGCAAGATCAACGGCGCTGTAGGCAACTACAACGCCCACCTGTCGGCCTACCCTGAGATCGACTGGGAAGCCAACGCCCGCGCCTTCATCGAAGACGAATTGGGCCTGGGCTTCAACCCCTACACCACGCAGATCGAACCCCACGACTACATCGCCGAGCTGTTCGACGCGATTGCACGCTTCAACACCATCCTGATCGATTTCGATCGCGATATCTGGGGCTACATCTCCCTGGGCTACTTCAAGCAGCGCACCGTTGCCGGCGAAATCGGCTCGTCGACCATGCCGCACAAGGTCAACCCGATCGACTTCGAAAACTCCGAAGGCAACCTGGGCATCGCCAACGCTCTGTTCCAGCACCTGGCCAGCAAGCTGCCGATCTCCCGCTGGCAGCGCGACCTGACTGACTCCACCGTACTGCGCAACCTCGGCGTGGGCTTTGCCCACAGCGTGATCGCGTACGAAGCCAGCCTCAAAGGCATCAGCAAGCTGGAGCTCAACGAGCAGAAGATTGCCGCTGACCTGGACGCGTGCTGGGAAGTATTGGCCGAACCGATCCAGACCGTGATGCGCCGCTACAACATCGAAAACCCTTACGAGAAGCTGAAAGAATTGACGCGCGGCAAGGGCATCAGCCCCGAAGCGCTGCAAACTTTCATCGACGGCCTGGACATGCCAGCCGCAGCCAAGGCCGAGCTGAAACTGCTCACCCCGGCCAACTACATCGGCAACGCTATAGAACAAGCCAAGCGCATCTGATCCAAGCAAGCTCCTTTGAGACGCCCGGCCGCGCCGGGCGTTTTTATTCCTGTCTTAAAAGTGCTTTTTTTCAATAGGTTACACATGAATCCTGATATCCCTCTTCAACTTCTGGGCGGCATCACGGCACGGGAATTCCTGCGCGACTACTGGCAGAAAAAACCGCTGCTGATCCGCCAGGCCATCCCTGACTTCGAAAGCCCGATCGACGCCGACGAACTGGCAGGCCTGGCCCTGGAAGAAGAAGTCGAGTCGCGCCTGGTGATCGAACACGGCGAGCGCCCGTGGGAACTGCGTCGCGGCCCGTTCGCCGAAGACGCTTTCAGCACCCTGCCCGAGCGCGAGTGGACCCTGCTGGTGCAGGCAGTCGACCAGTTCGTGCCGGAGGTGGCTGAGCTGCTGGAGCACTTCCGCTTCCTGCCGAGCTGGCGTATCGATGATGTGATGATCAGCTTCGCCGCGCCGGGTGGCAGCGTCGGTCCGCATTTCGATAACTACGATGTGTTCCTGCTGCAAGCCCAGGGCAAGCGCAACTGGAAGATCGGCCAGATGTGCAATTCCGAAAGCCCGTTACTGCAACACGCCGACCTGCGCATCCTCGCCGAATTCGAAGAAAGCGCCGAATGGGTGCTCGAACCGGGCGACATGCTCTACCTGCCCCCGCGCCTGGCCCATTTCGGTATTGCCGAAGACGACTGCATGACCTATTCCGTAGGTTTCCGTGCACCGAGCGCCGCTGAAGTGCTGACCCACTTCACCGACTTCCTCAGCCAGTACCTGACCGACGAAGAGCGCTACACCGACGCCGACGCCCAGCCGGTCAGCGACCCACACCAGATCCAGGGCGACGCACTGGACCGCCTCAAGGGCCTGCTCGCCGAGCACATGAGCGATGAGCGCATGCTGCTGACCTGGTTCGGCCAGTTCATGACCGAGCCACGCTACCCGGAACTGGTGGCCGGCGAAGAGTTGGGCGAAGAAGACTTCATCAACAGCCTGCAAGACGGCGCGATCCTGGTACGCAATCCGAGCGCACGCCTGGCCTGGTCCGAAGTGGATGACGACGTACTGCTGTTCGCCAGCGGCCAGAGCCGTTACCTGCCGGGCAAACTGCGTGAACTGTTGAAGCTGGTGTGCTCGGCCGATGCACTGCACAGCGAAAACCTGGGCGAGTGGCTGGCCGACGAAGACGGTCGCGACCTACTGTGCGAACTGGTCAAGCAAGGCAGCCTGGGGTTCGCGGATGAATAAAATTCACGTAAGTGTCGCGGACTGGCGAAAGGATATCGACGAGATTCGGCGCATTCGTGAAGCGGTATTCATCGCTGAACAATCGGTCCCGCCTGAATTGGAGTGGGACGCGGACGATGCCGGCGCCATGCATTTTCTTGCATACGAAGGCGACTTCCCGATTGGCACCGCTCGATTGCTGCCCAGCGGCGAGATCGGTCGGGTATCGGTGCTCAAGGACTGGCGCGGACTGAAAGTCGGCGACAAGCTGATGGAAGCAGTAATTGGCGAGGCCGTGAAACGCGGCCAGACCAGGCAATTCCTGAGTGCGCAGGTGTATGCGGCACCGTTCTATGAGCGACTGGGTTTCAAGATCGTCAGCGATGAGTTTCTTGAGGTCGGGATTCCGCATGTGGATATGGTGCGCGAGGGCTGATTCAAGCCCGCATCGCCTTTATCACAGGCAAGCCAGCTCCCACAGCTGACCGAGCACATCCCTGGAATACGCTCAAGTGTGGGAGCTGGCTTGCCTGCGATAGCTATTTCAGCAACACCACAAAATGCCCTGCCTGCCAGGGCATTTTGCCGTCTACGATTCAACTTGCGACCCACCAGGCCGACAAACTGGCACTATCAAGCAAATGACTCGCAGAGATAACGGACATGTCCCTACGCACCCTGCTCACCGCCCTCGTGATGACCGTCAGCGCTTGCGCCATGGCCGCCACTGAAGTCGTCAACCTGAACAACCGCACCAGCGCCGACCTGCTTCCCGTGGCGCAGAACTTCATTAGCAAGGACGGCACCGTCAGCGCCTACGGCAACCAGCTTATCGTTAACGCTGAGCCCGCCAGGATCGAGGGCTTGCGCGCACTGCTCGGTCAATTGGATACACCGGCCAAACGCCTGCTGATCACCGTCGATACCAACGAGAACAACCAACAGAACAGCGGTGACAGCCAGACCCGCATCATCAGCTACGGCACTGCCAGCCGCGACGGTGGCGTGCAGCAGATCCAGGCCAGCGAAGGCGTGCCCGCGCTGATCCAGGTCGGCCAGAGCGTACCGCTGACCACCACGCAACAGGATAGCTATGGCCATCTGCAAAACCAGACCCAGTATCGCAACGTCACCCAGGGTTTTTACGTGACCGCCAGCGTGACTGGCGAGACCGTACACCTGGCCATCAGTACCAACCGTGACCGCATGAGCCAGGAACGTCCCGATGTAGTGAACGTGCAAAGCACCGACACAACCGTCAGCGGCCGCCTGGGCGAATGGATCCCCCTGGCCGGCATCAATCGTGAAACCCAGGCGGACAAATCCTCTACAACCCGCAGCTACTCTACTCAGGGCCGCGATGACCTGACTTTGCGGGTCAAGGTCGACACCCTGAACTGAGGCACCAAAAACTGACTGGCAAGTCGCATTAGACTAAAGATGTAGTGCCTGAAAAAAAGCACTACAAAACATTTGACGAGCCAAAAAAGCATGGGCATGATGGCCTCGCTCCCGCTAATCAGGGGCCCTGGCAAGGGCCTTCGGATCGCCGCTCTAAGCTACCCACCTGAGCCGATTCGTGTCTGTACCGCCCACAAGGTGTGTTTGACGTTGGTTGCGACTGGAACGAAGTTGTCCCGAGGGACGGAAGCCAACCAGGTAACCCGGCTACACACTGATGGATCGTACAAAGGCCCACGACGCCCGAAGACCGTTCGCAGTTTGCCCTTACCTGCTCAACTCCCCCTTGAGCCCCATCGTTCATACCGTCGCCTACCTCCGTCAGATTTGACTTGAACACCAAAGCTTCTGGTCAGCGAGCAACCCTACCCAGGCAACGAATGCCGGGCTGGCAAACGGATACTTCAAACAAGACGCGACGAGGTTTTTCCCCATGGCACTGACACGCGAACAGCAAATTGCAGCCCTTGAAAAAGACTGGGCTGAAAACCCACGCTGGAAAGGCGTGACCCGCGCTTATTCCGCTGCTGACGTCGTCCGCCTGCGTGGCTCGGTCCAACCTGAGCACACCTTTGCAAAACTCGGCGCCGAGAAGCTGTGGAACCTGGTCACCCAAGGTGCCAAGCCTTCTTTCCGTCCCGACAAAGATTTCGTCAACTGCATGGGCGCCCTCACTGGCGGCCAGGCAGTCCAGCAGGTAAAAGCCGGTATCCAGGCGATCTACCTGTCCGGCTGGCAAGTGGCAGCGGACAACAACTCCGCTGAATCCATGTACCCCGACCAATCGCTGTACCCGGTGGACTCGGTGCCAACCGTGGTCAAGCGCATCAACAACTCGTTCCGTCGTGCCGACCAGATCCAGTGGAAAGCCGGCAAGAACCCAGGCGATGAAGGCTACATCGACTACTTCGCGCCAATCGTGGCTGATGCCGAGGCCGGTTTCGGCGGCGTACTCAACGCCTACGAGCTGATGAAGAGCATGATCGAAGCAGGCGCTGCCGGCGTGCACTTCGAAGACCAGCTTGCGTCAGTGAAGAAATGCGGCCACATGGGCGGCAAGGTACTGGTACCGACCCAGGAAGCCGTGCAGAAGCTGACCGCTGCCCGCCTGGCCGCTGACGTTGCCGGCACACCGACCATCATCCTGGCCCGTACCGACGCCAACGCGGCAGACTTGCTGACCTCGGACTGCGACCCGTACGACCAACCATTCGTTACCGGCGAGCGTACCCAGGAAGGCTTCTATAAAGTGCGCGCCGGCCTCGACCAGGCAATCGCCCGCGGCCTGGCCTACGCGCCGTACGCCGACCTGATCTGGTGCGAAACCGCCAAGCCGGACCTGGACGAAGCCCGTCGCTTCGCCGAAGCGATCAAGAAGGAATACCCGGACCAACTGCTGTCCTACAACTGCTCGCCTTCCTTCAACTGGAAGAAGAACCTGGACGACGCGACCATCGCCAAGTTCCAGCGCGAACTGTCGGCAATGGGCTACAAGCACCAGTTCATCACCCTGGCCGGCATTCACAACATGTGGCACAGCATGTTCAACCTGGCGCACGACTACGCCCGCAACGACATGACGGCCTACGTGAAGCTGCAGGAGCAGGAATTCGCTGACGCCGCCAAAGGCTACACCTTCGTGGCGCACCAGCAGGAAGTGGGCACCGGTTACTTCGACGACATGACCACCGTGATCCAGGGCGGCACCTCGTCCGTGACCGCGCTGACCGGTTCGACCGAAGAAGAGCAGTTCCACTAAGTACCGCGTACACGGCCACTGCGGCCCCACGGAAGACCTAACAGCAGTGCCGCGCAACAATCACGCCCCGACTGGTTCGGGGCGTTTTTTTTGCCTAGGAATCACCGAAAATCAATGGTGGGGGCTGGCTTGCCTGCGATGGCGGTGGGTCAGAGGCAGGTGTTTCAGCTGATCCGCCGCCATCGCAGGCAAGCCAGCTCCCACATTGACCGCGCCCTATCCATAGTTTTTTACTAAAAACATTGATCCAGAGCGGTATCCGCGCACATCCGATCGGTTAAAAGAACCGTTGCGACAACTAAGCGACACTCAAGCAAGTAACGGTAACTTCCCGCGCCACATGAGAAACACTCGCTTACACCCCTCGCAAACAATATTCATTATCATTTGGCACCCGAAAACTTCGTTACAGCTTAAACAAAACATAATTGATGAAAAGCCCGCTAATGCCCACACCACAAGGGCTACAGCCCCAAGAAGGTGCACTATGTGCTTATTCCACCGAATAATTTCGCCCTGGGAATTTTACTTGCCCGGTGTTTAGCCATAAAATCACCGCGATTGATTGCAGTGCGACATATCGTCACTGCATCGTTACTTTTTCGAGCTCAGAGACCTTTGCTCTCTGTTAAGGATTTCCAGCATGACCGACGCGACAGGACTCATGGCCCACAACTGGGGCTTTGCCATTTTCCTTCTCGGTGTTGTAGGCCTCTGCGCCTTCATGCTCGGCGTGTCCAGCCTCCTCGGGTCAAAAGCCTGGGGCCGCAGCAAAAACGAACCGTTCGAATCCGGCATGCTGCCTACAGGTGGCGCCCGCTTGCGGCTCTCAGCCAAATTCTATCTGGTCGCGATGTTGTTCGTGATCTTCGATATCGAAGCCCTCTTTCTCTTTGCATGGTCTGTGTCCGTCCGCGAAAGCGGCTGGACCGGATTCGTCGAAGCTCTCGTTTTCATAGCAATTCTGTTGGCAGGTCTTGTCTACCTGTTCCGAGTGGGCGCCCTTGACTGGGCTCCGGAAGCTCGTCGCAAGCGGCAAGCGAAGCTGAAACAATGAGGCTTTGGCAATGCAATACAATCTCACCAGGATCGACCCGGATGCTCCTAACGAGCAGTACCCCATCGGCGAACGAGAAACCGTTTCCGACCCGTTAGAAGACCAAGTCCACAAAAACATCTACATGGGCAAGCTGGAAGACGTGCTGAGTGGCGCGGTCAACTGGGGGCGTAAAAACTCCCTGTGGCCGTACAACTTCGGCCTTTCGTGCTGCTACGTGGAAATGACCACCGCCTTCACGGCGCCCCACGACATCGCACGCTTCGGCGCCGAAGTTATCCGGGCCTCGCCGCGCCAGGCGGATTTCATGGTTATCGCCGGGACCTGCTTTATCAAGATGGCGCCGATCATCCAGCGTCTCTATGAGCAAATGCTCGAGCCGAAATGGGTTATCTCCATGGGTTCGTGCGCCAACTCCGGTGGCATGTACGACATCTACTCGGTCGTTCAAGGGGTGGACAAGTTCCTGCCCGTGGACGTCTACGTGCCTGGCTGCCCGCCCCGTCCCGAAGCGTTCCTGCAAGGCTTGATGCTGTTGCAGGAATCGATTGGCAAGGAGCGTCGCCCACTGTCCTGGGTGGTCGGTGATCAAGGCGTTTATCGCGCCGAGATGCCGTCTCAAAAGGAACAGCGCCGCGAACAGCGAATCGCAGTCACCAACCTGCGCAGCCCCGACGAAGTCTGATCCAGCACCGCTTCTTTTATAGAACGAAAACCTGGCTTCATTCTTTACGTTGACCGAAAGCGATAAAAAACCATGACTACAGGCAGTGCTCTGTACATCCCGCCTTACAAGGCAGACGACCAGGATGTGGTTGTCGAACTCAATAACCGTTTTGGCCCTGACGCCTTCACCGCCCAGGCCACACGCACCGGTATGCCGGTGCTGTGGGTGGCGCGTGCCAGGCTCGTCGAAGTCCTGACCTTCCTGCGCAACCTGCCCAAGCCGTACGTCATGCTCTATGACCTGCATGGCGTGGACGAGCGTCTGCGCACCAAGCGCCAGGGCCTGCCGAGCGGCGCCGATTTCACCGTGTTCTACCACCTGATGTCGCTGGAACGTAACAGCGATGTGATGATCAAGGTCGCGCTGAGCGAGAGCGACCTGAGCATCCCGACCGTCACCGGTATCTGGCCGAACGCCAGCTGGTACGAGCGTGAAGTCTGGGACATGTTCGGTATCGACTTCCCGGGCCACCCGCACCTGACGCGCATCATGATGCCGCCGACCTGGGAAGGTCACCCGCTGCGCAAGGACTTCCCTGCCCGCGCCACCGAATTCGACCCGTTCAGCCTCAACCTGGCCAAGCAGCAGCTAGAAGAAGAGGCGGCGCGCTTCCGCCCCGAAGACTGGGGCATGAAGCGTTCCGGCACCAACGAGGACTACATGTTCCTCAACCTGGGCCCGAACCACCCTTCGGCTCACGGTGCCTTCCGTATCATCCTGCAACTGGACGGCGAAGAGATCGTCGACTGCGTCCCGGACATCGGCTACCACCACCGTGGCGCCGAGAAGATGGCCGAGCGCCAGTCCTGGCACAGCTTCATCCCGTACACCGACCGTATCGACTACCTCGGCGGCGTGATGAACAACCTGCCGTACGTGCTCTCGGTCGAGAAGCTGGCCGGCATCAAGGTGCCGGACCGCGTCGACACCATCCGCATCATGATGGCCGAGTTCTTCCGCATCACCAGCCACCTGCTGTTCCTGGGTACCTATATCCAGGACGTCGGCGCCATGACCCCGGTGTTCTTCACCTTCACCGACCGTCAGCGCGCCTACAAGGTCATCGAAGCCATCACCGGTTTCCGCCTGCACCCGGCCTGGTACCGCATCGGCGGCGTGGCCCACGACCTGCCGAACGGCTGGGAACGCCTGGTCAAGGAATTCATCGACTGGATGCCCAAGCGCCTGGACGAGTACCAGAAAGCCGCCCTCGACAACAGCATCCTCAAAGGCCGCACCATCGGCGTCGCGCAGTACAACACCAAAGAGGCCCTGGAATGGGGCGTCACCGGTGCCGGCCTGCGTTCCACCGGTTGCGACTTCGACCTGCGTAAAGCGCGCCCGTACTCCGGCTACGAGAACTTCGAGTTCGAAGTACCGCTGGCGGCCAATGGCGATGCCTACGACCGTTGCATCGTGCGCGTCGAAGAAATGCGCCAGAGCCTGAAGATCATCGAGCAGTGCATGCGCAACATGCCGGCCGGCCCGTACAAGGCGGATCACCCGCTGACCACGCCGCCGCCCAAAGAGCGCACGCTGCAGCACATCGAAACCCTGATCACGCACTTCCTGCAGGTTTCGTGGGGCCCGGTGATGCCGGCCAACGAATCCTTCCAGATGATCGAAGCGACCAAGGGTATCAACAGTTATTACCTGACGAGCGATGGCGGCACCATGAGCTACCGCACCCGGATTCGTACCCCAAGTTTTGCCCACTTGCAGCAGATCCCTTCGGTGATCAAAGGCGAGATGGTCGCGGACTTGATTGCGTACCTGGGTAGTATCGATTTCGTTATGGCCGACGTGGACCGCTAAGCATGAACAGCACGCTTATCCAGACAGACCGTTTCACCTTGAGTGAAACCGAGCGCTCGGCCATCGAGCACGAGCTGCATCACTACGAAGACCCGCGCGCGGCGTCTATCGAAGCCCTGAAGATCGTCCAGAAGGAACGTGGCTGGGTGCCCGACGGCGCCCTCTACGCCATCGGCGAGATCCTCGGCATCCCCGCCAGTGACGTTGAAGGCGTGGCGACGTTCTACAGCCAGATCTTCCGCCAGCCGGTTGGCCGCCACATCATTCGCGTGTGCGACAGCATGGTCTGCTACATCGGTGGCCATGAGTCGGTGGTCAGCGAGATCCAGAACAAGCTGGGCATCGGCCTCGGCCAGACCACCCCGGACGGCCGCTTCACGCTGCTGCCGGTGTGCTGCCTGGGCAACTGCGACAAGGCGCCGGCGTTGATGATCGACGACGACACATTCGGTGACGTGCAGCCCGCTGGCGTCACCCAATTGCTCGAGGGCTACCCATGACCCTGACTTCCTTCGGCCCGGCCAACCTGATCAAGCGTTCGGCCGAGACTCACCCGCTGACTTGGCGCCTGCGTGACGACGGCGAGCCGGTATGGCTTGACGAATACCAGGCCAAGAACGGTTACGCCGCAGCGCGCAAAGCCTTCGCCGACATGGCCCAGGACGATATCGTCCAGACCGTGAAAGACGCCGGCCTCAAGGGTCGCGGCGGTGCAGGCTTCCCCACCGGCGTGAAGTGGGGCCTGATGCCCAAAGACGAATCCATCAATATCCGCTACCTGCTGTGCAACGCGGATGAAATGGAGCCGAACACCTGGAAAGACCGCATGCTGATGGAGCAACTGCCCCATCTGCTGATCGAAGGCATGCTGATCAGCGCCCGTGCGTTGAAAACCTACCGTGGCTACATCTTCCTGCGTGGCGAGTACACCACCGCCGCCAAGCACCTCAACCGTGCCGTGGAAGAAGCCAAGGCAGCCGGCCTGCTGGGCAAGAACATCCTCGGCTCCGGTTTCGACTTCGAACTGTTCGTGCACACCGGCGCCGGGCGTTATATCTGCGGTGAAGAAACCGCACTGATCAACTCCCTCGAAGGCCGCCGCGCCAACCCGCGTTCCAAGCCGCCCTTCCCTGCCGCCGTGGGCGTGTGGGGCAAGCCGACTTGCGTGAACAACGTCGAGACCCTGTGCAACGTGCCGGCCATCATCGCCGACGGCGTGGACTGGTACAAATCCCTGGCCCGCGAGGGCAGCGAAGACATGGGCACCAAGCTCATGGGTTTCTCCGGCAAGGTCAAGAACCCTGGCCTGTGGGAGCTGCCGTTCGGCGTGACCGCTCGCGAGCTGTTCGAGGACTACGCCGGCGGCATGCGCGACGGCTACACCTTGAAAGCCTGGCAGCCAGGTGGCGCCGGCACCGGTTTCCTGCTGCCTGAGCATCTGGATGCACAAATGTATGCCGGCGGCATCGGCAAGGTGGGCACCCGGATGGGTACCGGCCTGGCGATGGCAGTGGACAATACGGTGAACATGGTCTCGTTGCTGCGCAACATGGAGCAGTTCTTTGCCCGCGAGTCCTGCGGTTTCTGCACCCCATGCCGCGACGGTTTGCCGTGGAGCGTCAAGCTGCTGATGGCCCTGGAAAATGGCGAAGGCCGCGAGGGTGACATCGAAACCCTGCTGGGCCTGGTCGGTTTCCTTGGCCCAGGCAAGACCTTCTGCGCTCACGCACCGGGCGCCGTGGAGCCATTGGGCAGCGCAATCAAATACTTCCGCCCTGAATTCGAAGCCGGCATCGCGCCAACACGCGCGGGCGAACTCACTCAGGTGGTATCACCGACCATGGTCGGTGCGTAGAGCTTAAAGAAGCGAAGGGTCCGTGCCCTTCGCTTTTCTCATGTGCTGACGCCGCAAAGGCTGTGTAGATGCACATGAATAACAAGATTCCATTAGCCACGCCCGCTGACAACGGGCCAACGAAGAACTTTGAACCATGGCCACTATCCACGTAGACGGCAAAGCGCTCGAAGTCGATGGGGCGGACAACCTGTTACAGGCATGTCTGTCACTCGGCCTCGACATCCCGTATTTCTGCTGGCACCCCGCTCTCGGTAGCGTCGGTGCCTGTCGCCAGTGTGCGGTCAAGCAATACACCGACGAGAACGACACCCGTGGTCGTATCGTCATGTCCTGCATGACCCCAGCCACCGACAACACCTGGATCTCCATCGACGATGAAGAGTCCAAGGCGTTCCGCGCCAGCGTTGTCGAATGGCTGATGACCAACCACCCCCACGACTGCCCGGTCTGTGAGGAAGGCGGTCACTGCCACCTGCAAGACATGACGGTGATGACCGGCCACAACGAGCGCCGCTATCGCTTCACCAAGCGTACCCACCAGAACCAGGACCTCGGCCCGTTCATTTCCCACGAAATGAACCGCTGCATCGCCTGCTACCGCTGCGTGCGCTTCTACAAGGACTACGCCGGCGGCACCGACCTCGGCGTATTCGGCGCCCACGACAACGTGTACTTCGGTCGCGTTGAAGACGGCGTGCTCGAAAGCGAATTCTCCGGCAACCTCACCGAGGTCTGCCCCACCGGTGTGTTCACCGACAAGACCCACTCCGAGCGCTACAACCGCAAGTGGGACATGCAGTTCGCACCGAGCATCTGCCATGGCTGCTCCAGCGGTTGCAACATCTCGCCGGGCGAGCGCTACGGTGAATTGCGCCGTATCGAAAACCGCTTCAACGGTTCGGTCAACCAGTACTTCCTGTGCGACCGTGGCCGCTTCGGCTATGGCTACGTAAACCGCGAAGACCGTCCGCGCCAGCCGCTGCTGGCCGATGGCGCCAAGCTGAGCCTGGACGCCGCGCTGGATAAGGCTGCCGACCTGCTGCGTGGCCGCACTATCGTCGGTATTGGTTCGCCACGCGCCAGCCTCGAAAGCAACTTCGCGTTGCGCGAGCTGGTAGGTGCCGAGCACTTCTACTGCGGTATCGAAGCGGGCGAGCTGGAGCGCATCCGCCTGGTCCTGCAAGTGCTGAACGACAGCCCGCTGCCAGTGCCGAACATGCGCGACATCGAAGACCACGATGCGATCTTCGTACTTGGTGAAGACCTGACCCAGACCGCTGCACGCATCGCGCTGTCGCTGCGTCAGGCGGTCAAAGGCAAGGCCGAAGAGATGGCCGACGCCATGCGCGTACAGCCGTGGCTCGACGCTGCCGTGAAGAACATCGGTCAGCACGCGCTGAACCCGCTGTTTATCGCTTCCCTGGCTGAAACCAAGCTCGACGACATCGCTGAAGAATGCGTACACGCCGCGCCGGACGACCTGGCGCGCCTCGGTTTCGCCGTGGCCCACGCCCTCGACGCCAGCGCACCCGCCGTTGAAGGCCTGGACGCTGAAGCTGTCGAGTTGGCTCAGCGCATTGCCGACGCCCTGCTGGCGGCCAAGCGCCCGCTGATCATTGCCGGTACCTCGTTGGGTTCCAAGGCGCTGATCGAAGCCGCCGCCAACATCGCCAAGGCCCTTAAGCTGCGCGACAAAAATGGCTCCATCAGCCTGGTGGTGCCGGAAGCCAACAGCCTGGGCCTGGCAATGCTCGGTGGCGAGTCCGTGGACGCGGCGCTGCAAGCGGTGATCGACGGCAACGCCGACGCCATCGTGGTGCTGGAAAACGACCTGTACACCCGCACCGCTGCCGCCAAGGTTGACGCGGCACTGGATGCTGCCAAGGTGCTGATCGTCGCCGACCACCAGAAGACCGCCACCAGCGACCGCGCCGACCTGGTACTGCCAGCCGCCACCTTCGCCGAAGGCGACGGCACACTGGTCAGCCAGGAAGGCCGCGCCCAGCGCTTCTTCCAGGTGTTCGATCCGAAGTACATGGACGCCAGCATCCTGGTGCACGAAGGCTGGCGCTGGCTGCATGCCCTGCGCGCCACCCTGCTGAACCAGCCGATCGACTGGACCCAACTCGACCACGTGACCGCTGCCACCGCCGCCAGCGCGCCGCAGCTTGCTCGTATCGTGGATGCCGCGCCTTCTGCCGCGTTCCGCATCAAGGGCCTGAAACTGGCACGTGAGCCGCTGCGTTACTCCGGTCGTACCGCCATGCGTGCTGACATCAGCGTGCACGAGCCACGTACCCCGCAAGACAACGACACCGCGTTTGCCTTCTCCATGGAAGGTTATTCGGGTTCGGCCGAACCGCGTCAGCAGGTGCCATTTGCCTGGTCGCCGGGCTGGAACTCGCCGCAGGCCTGGAACAAGTTCCAGGACGAAGTCGGTGGTCACATCCGCGCTGGCGACCCGGGCACTCGCCTGATCGAAACCAGCGGTGACTCGCTGAACTGGTTCGCTGCGGTACCGCGTCCGTTCAACCCGGCGCCGGGCACTTGGCAAGTCGTGCCGTTCTTCCACCTGTTCGGCAGCGAAGAAACTTCTTCCAAGGCCGCGCCGGTTCAAGAGCGCATTCCTGCCGCCTATGTGTCCGTGGCCAAGTCCGAAGCCGACCGCCTGGGCGTCAACGACGGTGCCCTGCTCAGCCTCAACGTGGCCGGCCAGACCTTGCGTCTGCCGCTGCGTATCAACGATGAGTTGGGTGCCGGCCTGGTTGCACTGCCTAAAGGCATCGCCGGTATTCCGCCTGCCATTTTCGGCAAAACCGTTGACGGTCTGCAGGAGGCAGCGCAATGACTTGGTTCACGCCGGAAGTAATTGACGTGATCATCTCGGTGGTCAAGGCCATCGTGATCCTGTTGGCCGTGGTCGTCGCGGGCGCCCTGCTCAGCTTCGTCGAACGTCGCCTGCTGGGCTGGTGGCAGGACCGTTACGGTCCGAACCGCGTTGGCCCGTTCGGCATGTTCCAGATCGCTGCCGACATGCTGAAAATGTTCTTCAAGGAAGACTGGACCCCGCCGTTTGCCGACAAGGTGATCTTCACCCTGGCACCGGTGGTAGCCATGAGCGCCTTGCTGATTGCGTTTGCGATCATCCCGATCACCCCGACCTGGGGCGTGGCGGACCTGAACATCGGTTTGCTGTTCTTCTTCGCCATGGCCGGTTTGTCGGTATACGCGGTGCTGTTCGCCGGTTGGTCGAGCAACAACAAGTTCGCCCTGCTGGGCAGCTTGCGTGCCTCGGCCCAAACCGTATCCTATGAAGTGTTCATGGGGTTGGCACTGATGGGCATCGTGGTGCAGGTTGGCTCGTTCAACATGCGCGACATCGTCGAGTACCAGGCGCAGAACCTGTGGTTCATCATTCCGCAGTTCTTCGGCTTCTGCACCTTCTTCATCGCTGGCGTGGCCGTGACTCACCGTCACCCCTTCGACCAGCCGGAAGCGGAACAGGAACTGGCCGACGGTTACCACATTGAATATGCCGGTATGAAGTGGGGCATGTTCTTCGTCGGTGAGTACATCGGCATCATCTTGATCTCGGCCCTGCTGGTCACGCTGTTCTTCGGCGGCTGGCACGGTCCGTTCGGCATCCTGCCGCAGTTGGCCTTCTTCTGGTTCTTCCTGAAGACCGCGTTCTTCATCATGCTGTTCATCCTGCTGCGCGCCTCGATTCCGCGCCCGCGCTATGACCAGGTGATGGATTTCAGCTGGAGATTCTGCCTGCCGCTGACCCTGATCAATTTGCTGGTGACGGCTGCCGTCGTGTTGTTGAACACGCCCGCTGCCGCGGTTCAGTGAGGATTTGACCCATGTTCAAATATATTGGCGACATCGTTAAGGGTACCGGTACCCAGTTGCGAAGCCTGGTGATGGTGTTCGGTCACGGCTTTCGCAAACGCGACACCCTGCAATACCCCGAAGAAGCGGTGTACCTGCCGCCGCGCTATCGCGGCCGCATCGTACTGACCCGCGACCCCGACGGCGAAGAGCGTTGCGTAGCCTGCAACCTGTGCGCCGTGGCGTGCCCGGTGGGTTGCATTTCCCTGCAGAAAGCTGAAACCGAAGATGGTCGCTGGTACCCGGACTTCTTCCGCATCAACTTCTCGCGCTGCATTTTCTGCGGCCTCTGCGAGGAAGCTTGCCCGACCACCGCGATCCAGCTGACGCCGGATTTCGAGATGGCCGAGTTCAAACGTCAGGACCTGGTGTACGAGAAAGAAGATCTTTTGATCTCTGGTCCCGGTAAAAACCCTGATTACAACTTCTATCGTGTTGCAGGTATGGCCGTTGCCGGTAAGCCAAAAGGCGCCGCACAAAACGAAGCCGAGCCGATCAACGTGAAGAGCTTGCTGCCTTAAGGAAGAAAGATGGAATTCGCTTTCTATTTCGCATCGGGTATTGCAGTGGTGTCCACGCTTCGCGTGATCACCAACACTAACCCCGTGCACGCCCTGCTCTACCTGATCATTTCGCTGATCGCCGTGGCCATGACCTTTTTCAGCCTCGGCGCACCGTTCGCCGGTGTGCTGGAAGTGATCGCCTACGCCGGCGCCATCATGGTGCTGTTCGTGTTTGTGGTGATGATGCTCAACCTGGGGCCGGCTTCGGTCGCCCAGGAGCGCGTCTGGCTCAAGCCCGGCATCTGGCTCGGCCCGGTTGTCCTCGCAGCCCTGCTGCTGGGTGAACTGCTGTATGTGCTGTTCGCTCACCAGAGCGGCCAGGCCATCGGCCACACCACCGTAGACGCGAAAGCCGTGGGCATCAGCCTGTTCGGCCCGTACCTGCTGGTGGTCGAACTGGCTTCGATGCTGCTGCTCGCCGCAGCCATCACTGCCTTCCACTTGGGCCGCAACGAAGCCAAGGAGCAATGACGATGCCTGCTATCCCTTTGGAGCATGGTCTGGCGGTCGCCGGCATCCTGTTCTGCCTTGGCCTGGTCGGCCTGATGGTTCGCCGTAACATTCTGTTCGTGTTGATGAGCCTGGAAATCATGATGAACGCTGCGGCACTGGCGTTCATCGTGGCAGGCGCACGTTGGGGCCAGCCGGATGGGCAAGTGATGTTCATCCTGGTGATCAGCCTGGCAGCCGCCGAAGCCAGTATTGGCCTGGCGATCCTGCTGCAGCTGTATCGTCGCTTCCACACGCTTGATATCGACGCTGCCAGTGAGATGCGCGGATGAACATGATCTTTCTGACTTTCGTATTCCCCCTGATCGGTTTCCTGCTGCTGTCGTTCTCTCGCGGGCGCTGGTCGGAGAACCTCTCGGCCCTGATCGGCGTGGGCTCCATCGGCCTGTCGGCCATCGTGGCCGCCTACGTCATCTGGCAATTCAACGTGGCGCCGCCCGAAGGTGGTCACTACACCCTGGTGCTGTGGCAGTGGATGGCGGTCGAGGGCTTCAAGCCCAACTTCGCCCTCTACATCGACGGCCTGTCGATCACCATGCTCGGCGTGGTGGTGGGTGTGGGCTTCCTGATCCACCTGTTCGCGTCCTGGTACATGCGCGGTGAAGCGGGCTACTCGCGCTTCTTCTCGTACACCAACCTGTTTATCGCCAGCATGCTGTTCCTGGTGCTGGGCGATAACCTGTTGTTCCTGTACTTCGGCTGGGAAGGCGTGGGCCTGTGCTCGTACCTGTTGATCGGTTTCTACTACAGCAATCGCAACAACGGTAACGCAGCACTCAAGGCGTTTATCGTCACCCGCATCGGCGACGTGTTCATGGCCATCGGCCTGTTCATCCTGTTCCAACAGGTGGGCACGCTGAACATCCAGGAACTGCTGGTGCTGGCACCGCAGAAATTCCAGGTCGGCGACTTCTGGATCACCCTGGCTACCCTGATGCTGCTGGGTGGCGCCGTGGGTAAATCTGCGCAACTGCCGCTGCAAACCTGGCTGGCGGATGCAATGGCCGGTCCTACCCCGGTATCGGCACTGATCCACGCCGCCACCATGGTAACCGCCGGTGTCTACCTGATCGCCCGTACCCACGGCCTGTTCACCCTGGCGCCGGACATCCTGCACCTGGTGGGTATCGTCGGCGGCGTGACCCTGGTACTGGCCGGCTTCGCCGCGCTGGTGCAGACCGACATCAAGCGTATCCTCGCCTACTCGACCATGAGCCAGATCGGCTACATGTTCCTGGCCCTGGGCGTCGGCGCCTGGGACGCGGCGATCTTCCACCTGATGACCCACGCGTTCTTCAAGGCCCTGCTGTTCCTCGCCTCCGGTGCGGTGATCGTGGCCTGCCACCACGAGCAGAACATCTTCAAGATGGGCGGCCTGTGGAAGAAACTGCCACTGGCCTACGCCAGCTTCATCGTCGGTGGTGCCGCCCTGGCCGCCCTGCCGCTGGTAACCGCAGGCTTCTACTCCAAGGACGAAATCCTCTGGGAAGCTTTCGCCAGCGGTAACCAGAATCTGCTGTACGCAGGCCTGGTAGGTGCGTTCATGACCTCGCTGTACACCTTCCGCCTGATCTTCATCACCTTCCATGGTGAAGCCAAGACCGAAGCGCACGCAGGCCACGGCATCTCCCATTGGTTGCCACTGTCGGTGCTGATCATCCTGTCGACCTTCGTCGGTGCGATGATCACCCCGCCACTGCACGGTGTATTGCCACAAAGCGTCGGCCATGCCGGCGGCGAAGCCCAGCACAGCCTGGAAATCGCCTCGGGCGCCATCGCCATCGCCGGTATCCTGCTGGCGGCTCTGCTGTTCCTCGGCAAGCGTCGCTTCGTGACTGCCGTGGCCAACAGTGGCATTGGTCGCTTCCTGTCGGCCTGGTGGTTCGCTGCCTGGGGCTTCGATTGGATCTACGACAAACTGTTCGTCAAACCTTACCTTGCGATCAGCCACGTGCTGCGCAAAGACCCGCTCGACCAGACCATCGGTTTGATCCCGCGTGCCGCCAAGGCCGGTCACACCGCCCTGAGCCGCAGCGAGACCGGCCAATTGCGTTGGTATGCAGCGTCCATGGCGGCGGGTGCCGTTCTGGTGATCGGCGCCATCGTCGTGGTAGCGGTCTGACTATGTTTAAGTGCACTGCGTACTTTGCGAACTTGCGAAAGGAAACGAGCCCGTCATGATTCTGCCCTGGCTAATCCTGATCCCCTTTATCGGCGGCCTGCTCTGCTGGATGGGTGAACGCTTCGGCGCCACCCTCCCCCGCTGGATTGCGTTGCTGACCATGTCCCTGGAACTCGCGCTCGGCCTCTGGCTGTGGGCCCACGGTGACTATTCATTCGCTCCGGCACCGGGTGTCGATCCCACCTTCGCGCTTGAATTCAAGCACGTGTGGATCCAGCGCTTCGGCATCAATGTGCACCTGGCCCTCGACGGCCTGTCGCTGTTGATGATCCTGCTGACCGGCCTGCTGGGTATCCTCTCGGTACTCTGCTCCTGGAAAGAGATCCAGCGTCACGTGGGCTTCTTCCACCTGAACCTGATGTGGATCCTGGGCGGCGTTGTCGGCGTGTTCCTCGCCCTCGACCTGTTCATGTTCTTCTTCTTCTGGGAAATGATGCTGGTGCCGATGTACTTCCTCATCGCGCTCTGGGGTCACAGCTCTTCGGACGGCAAGAAAACCCGGATCTACGCAGCGACCAAGTTCTTCATCTTCACCCAGGCTTCCGGCCTGATCATGTTGGTGGCGATCCTGGGTCTGGTCCTGGTCAACTTCAACAACACCGGCGTGATTACCTTCAACTACGCCGACCTGTTGAAAACCAAGATGTCGCTGACCACCGAGTACGTGCTGATGCTGGGCTTCTTCATCGCCTTCGCGGTGAAGCTGCCGGTGGTGCCGTTCCACTCCTGGTTGCCTGACGCTCACGCCCAGGCGCCGACTGCCGGTTCCGTGGACCTGGCCGGTATCCTGTTGAAGACCGCTGCCTACGGCCTGCTGCGTTTCGCCCTGCCGCTGTTCCCGAATGCTTCGGCCGAATTCGCGCCGATTGCCATGACCCTGGGTCTGATCGGGATCTTCTACGGTGCGTTCCTGGCTTTCGCGCAAACCGACATCAAGCGTCTGATTGCCTTCTCGTCCGTTTCCCACATGGGTTTCGTACTGATCGGCATCTACTCCGGCAGCCAGCTGGCGTTGCAAGGCGCAGTGATCCAGATGTTGGCCCACGGTGTTTCTGCCGCTGCGCTGTTTATCCTGAGTGGCCAGCTGTACGAGCGCCTGCACACCCGTGACATGCGTGAAATGGGTGGCGTGTGGTCGCGCATCGCTTACCTGCCGGCGATCAGCCTGTTCTTTGCCGCCGCGTCGCTGGGCTTGCCGGGTACCGGTAACTTCATCGGCGAGTTCCTGATCCTGATGGGTGCCTTTGTGCAGACGCCGTGGATCAGCGCCATCGCCACCTCCGGCCTGGTGTTCGGTTCGGTCTACTCGCTGATCATGATCCACCGCGCCTATTTCGGCCCAGCCAAGTCCGACACCGTCCTGCAAGGGATGGATGCGCGCGAACTGATCATGGTGCTCGGCCTTGCGGTGTTGCTGATCTTCATCGGCGTGTACCCGCAACCGTTCCTGGACACTTCTGCCGCAACGATGCATGGCGTGCAGCAGTGGTTCGGCACCGCCTTCTCTCAACTCGCTTCGGCCCGGTAAGAGCGCTATGGAATTCACGATCCAACACTTTATCGCGCTTGCGCCGCTGCTGATTACCAGCCTCACCATCGTGGTGGTGATGCTGGCAATCGCCTGGCGCCGCAATCACTCGCAAACGTTCCTGCTGTCCTGCGCCGGGTTGAACCTAGCCCTGCTGTCGATCATCCCGGCCCTCAAGGTCGCGCCACTGGCAGTCACGCCATTGATGATGGTCGATGACTTCGCGCTGCTGTACATCGCCCTGATCCTGGTGGCGACCCTGGCCTGCGTCACCCTCGCCCACGCCTACCTCGGCGAAGGCGGCACCGGCTACCCGGGCAACCGCGAAGAGCTGTACCTGCTGATCCTGCTGGCTGCGGCCGGCGGTATCGTGCTGGTCAGCGCGCAGCACCTGGCGGGCCTGTTCATCGGCCTGGAACTGCTGTCGATCCCGACCTACGGCCTGGTGGCCTACGCCTTCTTCAACAAGCGCTCCCTGGAAGCCGGCATCAAGTACATGGTGCTGTCGGCCGCCGGTTCCGCGTTCCTGTTGTTCGGTATGGCCCTGCTCTACGCCGAAGCCGGCAGCCTGAGCTTCACCGGTATCGGCCACGCGCTGGCCGCCACCAACAGCCCGGCGCCGATTGCCCAGTTGGGCCTGGCGATGATGCTGATCGGCCTGGCATTCAAGCTGTCGCTGGTGCCGTTCCATCTGTGGACCCCCGACGTGTACGAAGGCGCCCCGGCGCCGGTGGCCGCGTTCCTGGCGACCGCGTCGAAAGTGGCCGTGTTTGCAGTGATGGTGCGTCTGTTCCAGATCTCCCCTGCCGCCAACACCGGCGTGCTGAGCAACGTGCTGACGGTGATCGCCATTGCGTCGATCCTGTTCGGTAACCTGCTGGCGCTGACCCAGAACAACCTCAAGCGTCTACTGGGTTATTCGTCCATCGCCCACTTCGGCTACCTGCTGATCGCCCTGGTGGCGAGCAAAGGCCTGGCCGTGGAAGCCATTGGCGTGTACCTGGTCACCTACGTGATCACCAGCCTGGGTGCGTTCGGCGTCATCACCTTGATGTCGTCGCCGTATAAAGGCCGTGACGCCGACGCCCTGTACGAATACCGCGGCCTGTTCTGGCGCCGTCCGTACCTGACCGCCGTGCTCACCGTGATGATGCTGTCGTTGGCCGGCATTCCGCTGACGGCGGGCTTTATCGGCAAGTTCTACATTGTCGCGACCGGTGTCGAAGCCCACGAATGGTGGCTGGTTGCCTCGCTGGTACTGGGCAGTGCCATCGGCGTGTTCTACTACCTGCGCGTGATGGTCACCCTGTACCTGATCGAGCCAAACCTGCGCCGTGTGGATGCCGAGCTGCATTGGGAACAGAAGGCAGGCGGCGTCATGCTGCTGGCCATCGCCCTGCTCGCATTCTTCCTGGGCGTGTACCCACAACCGTTGCTCACCCTGGTGCAGCACGCGGTGCTGGGCGTTTGATCGCTTAGGTTGATGCACTAAACAGAACGGCGCCTTTGGGCGCCGTTTTGCGTTTCTGTAGCTTTGCTTTTTCCCTTCCCTACTCGCTGAAATTTCCTCTTCAATCTGCCTCCTCATCCGGCATCTACCCCGTTGGATGCGGCCTTAAGGTGTTTGTGTTTTAAGAAAGTTCCCACAGCTTGGGCGCTTGACCCATAGCGAGTGGGCTACCAAACTATACGCAGGCTACGTACAGAACATGGATGCTCTATTTATCGAACTGCCGGCATTCGAACGGCATCGCAGGGACTATCTGAGCGATGAGCTTTTTCACGGTTTTCAGCAGGAGTTGATGAAAAACCCAGAAGCGGGAGACGTGATCGAGGGAACGGGCGGGTTGAGAAAGGTTCGCTTCGTCGATGAGCGACGAAACAAAGGCAAGCGCGGTGGCCTGCGGGTCATTTACTACTGGTGGTCAGGCGGTACGCAATTCTGGTTATTCACTTTGTACGGCAAACACGAACAGAACGACCCGACGCCACAACATAAAAAAGCCCTTAAACACATGCTAGACAGGGAAATCAAAGCGAGAACACACCATGAAACGTGAAATCTTTTCCGAACTGGTCGAAGGCTTCGACGCCCTGGCTGGTGAACGCCAGGGAAAAATCACCCTGCGCACCCACAAAGCGCACCTCAACAAGCTGGCGCCACTCAGCGCTGACGAGGTAATCGCCGTACGCCAGCAACTCAACCTGTCCCGCTCGGTATTCGCCATGTACCTGCGCACCAACACCCGCACCCTGGAGAACTGGGAGCAAGGCCGGGCCAAGCCGAATGCGCAGGCTGTCACGTTGATACGACTAGTGGCGCGCTTTCCGGAAACCGTGGCGCAACTTGCCGCATTGGGCTGACCGGCAATAGCCGCAAAAAAAACGCCCCGAGCATTCGGGGCGTTTTTGCAGCGCAAACAGCGTCAGAACGCGATACCCACCTTGAAACCGTACTCATCACGCTTGAGCTTGGTGTTGTCGGCCACATAGGAATCGTTATCGAGCTTGTACTCGGTGCGGGTGTAGTACAGGCCCGCCATCACTGGCAGGTCGCCCTTCTGGTTCATCAGCAGGCTGACTTCGGCGTAAGGGTTGGTGCGGTCCTTGAGGTCCACGCTATCGCTGCCAACGCCGTCCACCTTGAGCTTGGCGCGACCGTCGATGGTGCGACGGGCGCCGGCTTCAACGCGCAGGGTCATGTCATCGAACTGGTGGTTGTAGCCCAGGGCTGCCTTGGCAAACGGCGACTTATTGGTGAGCTTCATGTCGTAGCCATTGGTGTCCGGCTCGTAGCGGGTCCAGGTGTAGCCACCGCCCACGATCACATCGACGAAGTTGCGCGCGTCCAGCGCGGCGCGCCAGCCGAGGTCGAGGTCGGCCTGGCCTTCCTTGAGTTTGTTATCGCTTTTTTCGCCGTACTTGGCTTCGATACCGGCCTGGTAGATAAAGCCCGACTCGGCGGTGAGCTTGTTGCCGAAGTTGTAGAACAGGCCGGCTTCGGGCATGTGGTCCTTGTCGCTTTCGCTACCGCCTTCAAGTTTGAAGTCGTTGTAGCTGCCCATGATCCCGAACGTGGAAATCGGGTCGGTGGAAGGTGCTGCGAACACCACGCCAGGCGCAGCCACCAGGGCCAGCAACGAGGTGTTCTTGATGAATTTTCCGAATAGTTTGGACATCGTTTTACATCTCCATTTTAAGGTGGGCAAAGTATTCAGGAATCGGTTCGAACCTTGGCGTTTGCAAAAAGTTCGAACTGATTTGCACCAAAACGGAGAAAAAACGGTTCAGCGAAGGCTCTATCTCAATACTCTTCGAGATCGGCCCTGATCAGGTGCTCAACCGCTTCGCGAAGTTGCGGCTGAGCCGGCAAACAAATGCCGAAGGTGTCGCGCAATAACGTCAGCAACTCATCAGCACTCTCCAGCTTGCGCTTCTCGCTGGGCCGATCCAGGTAATGAACCGCATAGCGGGCGTTTGCCAACGTATGGCGCCTGCCAGGCGCAAGCAACGCGGCTTTCAACTGCCCTACAAACGGGGAGCCTGGGTGCGTGGAGACATACCAGTTGCCGATTTCATAGTCGATGTCGGCCTGGGTTTGCAGATCGAACACGTACAGGCCACGCCACTCCTCGCCCACCTGCGCCCACAGCGTGTAGCTGCCGTGTTTGAGCGTCAGGCGATAAGGCTCATGAGCGGTGGGCTGGGGTGCGTCGTTGTCCAGTTGCAACGGGCTGCTGGGCACCATGCCGCCAAAACCGACATCGGTGATATAGCGCACGCCGTCGAGGGTCACCAGGCTCAAGCGATGGGTTCGCCCAGTGTGGGCGTCTGGTGGGCCGCCGATCACCACACGCCCGGTGATGCCACGGGCCTCGAAGCCCAGTTCCTGCAAGAGTGCCAGGAACAGCTGGTTCAACTCGTAGCAATAGCCGCCGCGCCCCTCGTGCAGCACCTTGCGCTCAACGCTGGGCAGGTCGATGGGTACCGGTGCATGCATCAAGGTCGACAGGCTTTCAAAGGCAAAGCTGCACACATGGCGCAGTTGCAAGTCTCGCAGGGTTTGCAGGGTGGGCGGCGGTGGCGATGCATAGCCCAGGCGTTGCAGGTACAGGCGGCTATCGGTGAGTGTGTGCATGGCGCGATCCTTGGGCGCAGGGCAAGAGCGTCACTATGCCGCGCCTCTGCCTGCGTTGTCATTTTGAATGAACCTTTTGGAGCGCCGGCCTATCCATCTATAACAAGATTGGGAGGCAGCATGAGTACCGCAAAAATCTACACCGTCCACTATCAGCTACACGGTAAACCCAAGTCTTTCGTGGTGCGCGCCGAAGTGATGAACAACGCCGAGGCCTGGCATTGGGCGGCCGTCGATGCCGACATTGCCCATGTCAGCCGCATCGGCCGCGTAGGTCACGAACAGGTGAAAAAAACCACCCGGCCCTGGGCGGAAAAATACGGTATCAGCGACGTCAGCTGGTCGCCGCCCAGGTAAACAAAGCCCCGCACAACGGCGGGGCTCGGTTCATTGCTTCAAGTCGCCCAACGGATCGTAGGGCGGCTTTTTTTTCGCTGTCTCGTCGTCCTTTTTGTCCAACGGCGCAATAGCCGGGCCGATGGGATCGACCTGTGGGTCGGCTACATCCGGCGAGTCCGGGTCGAAGCCCAGTTCATCCTTGCCACTGGCGTGTTCGTTGGAAGAGGGACCATCGGTAGGTTTGTTCATCATATTCTCCTGCTAAAGCGGGCGGGCTCTGTCGTGGAGGTTTTCCAGGTCTTCTTCTACGCGCTCGACATCGTTGTCCGGACCGCGCTCTTTGGGATCGTTGGGGCGCAACGCATCGTTATCACGCTCCTCCTCGCCCGGCGTACGGTTCGGATCCGGTGTACCTGGCGGTGGCTGCTTGTGTTCAGACATGATGACTGACCTCATGAGGGGTTCATCATTTTAGAGAAACCGCCCCGCGCCATCGTTCAACTTCATTGCGCCAGGCGTGAGAAGATGACCGCCCTTTTTGGAGAACTGCCCCGGATGTTCGAACTCAAACCCTGCGACCCCACTGCCTATCGCCAACAGACCCGCCGTAGCACGTTGATCGTCGCGGTGCTGTTCCTGGCCTTGGCCATGCTGCTGTCGAGCCTGGCGGTGATGCTGTTCGGTGAGCCTGGCGGTGACAATTTTCGCTTCAATGTCGGCGGCGTCTTCGCCGGCGTGTTGATCACGGTCGCGCTGGTGCGTGGCCCGTTCTGGAGCCAGGCCTGGTTGGCGCCAGCGGTGTATGGCTGGCAGCTCAAGCGCAGCCTGATGAGCGTGACCAACGTGACGCACAAGGTCACCGAGCGGGTGCAAGCCAACGACCCGGCAGCCATCAAACTGTTGCGCTTCTATCACTTGGGGCTGACGCAGATGCACGAGCTGGACGCCAACTCCAGCGCCCAGGCGCAACTGGTCGGCGAAATCGAAGCACACAAGGCGAGGATGCACGCAGCGGGGATCGACACCGAACAAACCCGGCTCGATCCCGCGTGGCTGGAAGCGCTCAAAAGCGCTTGAAGCGTACCTCAGGAAGCAGGCATTAAGGCGGTTAAAAAACCAGACTCAGGTCCAGGCGCCCTTCCCTCACCGGCGGGCACCAGTAATAGCCTCCGGTCAGCGGCTTGCTGATGCGATACAGGCCATCGACAATCCCATCTTCCAACCCACTCATGCGTCGTAACTGCGCTTCAAACGCATCGAATGAATGACCAAACGCGAGGAACATCAACCCCGCCTGACCATTCTCGGCCCAGGGCATCGAACGACGTACCACGAAGGCTTCCGGGGTAAAGCTTTCCTGGGCAGTGCGCTTGGTATGGGCCGATTCCGGGGCGTCGTCGAGTTCTTCGTTGTCGCCATGGCGGCGGCCAATGATGTGGTCACGCTCCTGGGCAGGCAATGCGGCGAAACCGTCGAGGTCGTGCTGCCATTGCTGGATCGCGGCGAAGCTGGCGCCGGTGTCGGTCAGCGCGGCTTGCACGGCGGCATCGTCGTGGGGGTTTTCGGTGCCGTCTTCGTAGTCGGTCAGGTCAAAGCCGGTCTTGTAGCGGAAACCTTCAGTCGATTGCACCAGGCGAAACGCCGGAGCCAGCGCTTTTTCCACGGCACGGCTGCGCAGCAACAACTCACCGCGATCCACCCCATGCAACCATACCCACAGCGCCTGCTGAGTCGACGGGTTGTGCGCGCCAGGGCCGCTAACGGCCGGGAATGAGCGCAGCCCTGGGATCGGGGCACCCAGCGCTTTTACCAGCGGCTCACCGAACCCCACCACGGCCGCCGCATCCGTCAACTGCACCAGCGCGTCCAGCGCAGCGGGCACGGCTTGCAACGAATCCAGGGCAAAAAACAGATGGCGGGCCTGCAAAGGCACCGGTGCGGCAAGAATGCCCGGCTGGTACTGACTCATGTGAACTCCTTCTGAAAAGCCGCGCAGTTTACCCGGCGTACACCACCCTGCGAACAAGAATGCGCGCAAGCCTTGCGTTAGAGCCGCTTGTTGGGTGACTCTCTAGTCATGTTTTGCAACTATTCCAGGGGTAGCGACATGACCACCAGCAACCTGCTCGCCCAGCTGTTTCCCACCTCCACCGCGCAGATTCCCGAGCAATTTCGCCTGGCGGCGCCCATTGAACAACGTGAATACCTGGTCGATGGCCAGTTGCAGGTGTGGAACGGCCCGCTCGCCCGCGTGCAAAGCCCCGTGCAACTGGGTGATGAGCGTGTACACATCGGCAGCACGCCGTTGCTGGATGCCGACACCGCCCTCACCGCCCTGGATGCTGCCGTGCGCGCCTACGACCGTGGCCAGGGTGCATGGCCGACGATGCGCGTGGTCGAGCGTATCCAGCACGTCGAAGCGTTTTTGCGGCGCATGCGCGAACAGCGCGATGCGGTGGTCAAGCTGCTAATGTGGGAGATCGGCAAGAATCTCAAGGACTCGCAGAAAGAATTCGACCGTACCTGCGACTACATCACCGACACCATCAATGCCCTCAAGGAACTCGACCGCCGCAGCAGTCGTTTTGAACTGGAGCAGGACACCCTCGGCCAGATCCGCCGCGTGCCCCTGGGCGTGGCGTTGTGCATGGGGCCTTACAACTACCCGTTGAACGAGACCTTCACCACGCTGATCCCGGCCTTGATCATGGGCAATACCGTGGTGTTCAAGCCGGCCAAGCTGGGTGTGCTGTTGATCCGCCCTTTGCTGGAAGCCTTCCGCGACAGCTTCCCGGCCGGGGTGATCAACGTGATCTACGGCAGCGGCCGCGAGACCGTGAGCGCGCTGATGGCCAGCGGCAAGATCGATATCTTTGCATTTATCGGCACCAACAAGGCCGCCAGTGATTTGAAAAAACTGCACCCCAAGCCACACCGTTTGCGTGCTGCGCTGGGCCTGGATGCCAAAAACCCGGGGATCGTGCTGCCCGAAGTGGACCTGGACAATGCGGTGAACGAAGCGGTCACCGGCTCGCTGTCGTTCAACGGCCAGCGTTGCACCGCGTTGAAGATCCTGTTCGTGCATGAAGACGTGGTCGAGCGCTTTATCGAGAAATTCAACGCCAAGCTGGCGACGCTCAAGCCCGGCATGCCGTGGGAGGATGGCGTGGCGCTGACGCCACTGCCGGAAGTGGGCAAGGTCGATTACCTCAGCGAACTGGTGGCCGATGCGGCGCGCCATGGCGCCAAGGTCATGAACCCCGAGGGCGGCAGCAGCCGTGGTTCGTTCTTCTACCCGGCGGTGCTGTACCCGGTAAACCCGCAGATGCGCGTCTACCACGAAGAGCAATTCGGCCCGGTGGTGCCGATCGTGCCCTATCGTGACCTGGAGACCGTGATCGACTACGTGCTGGACTCGGATTTCGGCCAGCAGTTGAGCCTCTTCGGCACCGACCCCGTGGCAGTCGGACGCCTGGTGGACACCTTCGCCAACCAGGTGGGCCGTATCAATA
The DNA here is from genome assembly GCF_049897065.1 of Pseudomonas sp. DWP2-2. NCBI lineage: Bacteria > Pseudomonadati > Pseudomonadota > Gammaproteobacteria > Pseudomonadales > Pseudomonadaceae > Pseudomonas > Pseudomonas sp. DWP2-2. The sequence goes on from NZ_JAFCVN010000001.1 coordinate 306,357, forward strand.
TCAATGCCCAATGCCAGCGCGGTCCGGACACATTCCCCTTCAACGGGCGCAAGAACTCGGCCGAGGGCACGTTGTCGGTGCATGACGCCTTGCGCGTGTTCTCGATCCGCACCTTGGTGGCGACCAAGTTCCAGGAGAGTAACAAGGCGTTGGTCAGCGATATTTTGCGCAACCGCGATTCGAGTTTCCTGACCACCGACTACATCTTCTGAAGCCAACCCCGTTCCAATGTGCAGACAGGTCAGTGTGGGAGCTGGCTTGCCTGCGATGCCAGCTCCTCGGTCTTTCAGTCAGGTCGCGGTGATGCTATCGCAGGCAAGCCAGCTCCCACATTTGATCAAGCACATTCATACATTTGAGGCCATTTTAAGACTGATGAACCTGCCCTTCTTTGCCCGGCGCCTGCTGCGCCCCTTGCTCGACCCCTACCGCCGCTTTCGCCATGCCAAGCTGATCCACGCCGCGCGCGTATCGGTGGGTTTGCTGGCAACCATCCTGCTGACCACCGGCCTCAACCTGCCCCACGGTGAATGGGCGTCGGTGACCATGCTGATCGTCATCGGCGGGTTGCAGCACCACGGCAATATCGGCAAGAAAGCCGTCGAACGCGCCTACGGCACCTTGATCGGCGCCAGCGTCGGCTTGCTGCTGGTGGTACAACAGGCTTACTTCGGCCTGCCGTTGCTCACCTATCTGTTGATGTCCGTGGTGTGCGGATTCTTTTCCTATCACGCCATCGGCAAGGGCGGTTATATCGCGCTGCTGTCGGCGATCACGGTGTTTATCGTCGCCGGCCATGGCGACAACCCGATCTCCGATGGCCTGTGGCGCACCGTCGATATCCTCATCGGCATTGTGCTGGCCCTGGCGTTTTCCTTTGCCTTGCCGTTGTACGCCGTGTATTCGTGGCGCTACAACCTGGCCAGCGCCCTGCGTGACTGCGCGCAGATTTATAGCCGGATCATCAATGGCCAGTCCGTGACTGACGATGAACACCTCAAGCTGCTCAACCGTTTGAACGGGGCGATGGTGCAACTGCGTTCGTTGATGCCGTCGGTGTCCAAGGAAGTGCGGATTTCCATGACTGAACTGGACGCGATCCAGCGTCACCTGCGCCTGTGCATCAGCACCCTGGAGATTCTGGGCAATACCCGGCCAGACCCGCGTGATGAGCAGGCCACGGCTCGGATGCAAGTCATGTTGAAAGCCGAGCATCGGCAAATTCGGGTGCAGTTGGTGGGGATGGCACGCGCGTTGAAATCGGGGGTGACGGAGCGATTGGAGCGTACCGGTCACGCCCATGCCAGCGAGCCTGCGCTTGATGCACCGGTTTACAGCGCGCTGGATGGGTATCGCCTGTTGACCCTGCAACTGGCGGCGAACGTCGATCAGATGCGTCAACGGCTTGGCAAAAGTGCCGCACGCTGGAAGATTTAGCGACAGCTGGAGAGCAGCTTTACGTACATCGACACATTCACACTTTCTCTTACATATTTTTCACGTTTTATTCACAAGCCGAGACGTAGTGTGAAGCCTCATCCGTTACAAACGTTGCATATCAAGCCCGCCGCCCCAGCGGGCTTTTTTTTGCCTGTTTTTTGGCTCCGAAAAAGGGCCAACCTCTGTAGCAGCGAGCTTGCTCGCGAACAACGCAATGACGCCGCGGTTAGCCAGAATGCTCGCGTTATCGTTGATGTTTTTCGCGAGCAAGCTCGCTCCTACAGGGCGTGGTGTTCGCGTAGGGCGCGCTGGGTTTCCAGCACCTTGGCCAGTGCCGTTTCGGCTTCCTGGCTTTGCTGCGGCACCCGAATCGCCGCCGACACCAGCGTGATCAGCTTGGCCATCACCTCGGCATCCGTGGCCGGGCGGCCCAGGCTCATGGAGTTCATCAGCAGGCGCAGTTCGGTGCCTGCCATGACGCCCGAAATGGCCTTGAGGGCAAATTGCAGGCGCACCCCCAGTTCATTACGTGGCAAATCCGGCAGGGCCAGGGCGAAGGCCTCGAAGAAGCGCTGGAACACCGGCTGGTAATGGACCTTGAGGTATTCCTGGATAAACGGCGAGGTGTCGCTGTAGACCCGGCCCAGGAAGCGAATGAACGAACGCCCTTCCCCGCTGGCCGGGTCGCTGCGCTCCAGGCCCATGGCCGGGGCAAACAGCACGCCCAGGAGTGTGTCGCAATCGAGCGGGCCATCGGATTCGGCTTCACAGCGCGCCAGCAGTTCCAGGCGTTGCTCGTTGAGGGGCTCCAGGCGCTGCATCAGCAAGGTTTTCATCAGGGAGTCCTTGTCCCCGAAGTGGTAGTTCACCGCCGCCAGGTTGACCTGGGCACGCTCGGTTATCTGCCGTAGCAACACGGCGTCATAGCCGTACTTGATGAAAAGAGCCTCTGTCGCATCCAGCAGTCGAGTCTTGGTAACGTTTGGAGCGCTGAGTTTCTTCGCGACCATATGGGTTCCACGGCGGAAATATTGTTTTAAAAAATAATTTGATTTTTTATACCGGGGCGGCCCGTCGAAAGCAAGTAGTGACACTCCGCCATATCTTGCAAAGCCCTTATATCCGGGCTTTTGAGGCAAATCGTAGGGTTTTTACCCACCTCTGACACCCGCTGAGAAAATCGTTTCAACCGGTAAAACCGCTCTACCTCGACGGCTGGCGAAGCGTCAGGAAGGCAGTTACTATTCAAACAATATTTTAAAAACAAGAAATAAAACCAGTCCGTGACGGCTACAGGCAGCTTCTGAACTTGTTACAAGGAGTTTCGGGGAGCAAGGCGGTACCGTCGAGACTGCAGGCGTAGTCATGATGACACAGACCCCCGCGCAACCCGGTTTGATTTCCCTGCAAGGCATCGGTAAGCGCTATCAGCTCGCCGGGCAAGAATTGAGCATTCTCAATGACGTGTGCCTGTCCATCGCCAGCGGTGACAGCTGCGGCATTCTCGGTGCCTCTGGCTCCGGCAAAAGCACCCTGCTCAATATCCTCGGCCTGCTGGACCTGCCCAACTGCGGCCAGTACCACTTTGCCGGCCACGATATTTTCAACGCCACCCCCGATGAGCTGGCAGCGATCCGCAACCAGCAGATCGGCTTCGTGTTCCAGAGCTTCAACCTGCTGCCACGCCTCAGTGCCCTGGACAACGTCGCGCTGCCCTTGAGTTATCGCGGCGTGTCGCGGCATGAATCGGTGGAACACGCCCAGCGCATGCTCGCACAAGTCGGCCTCGCCGAACGCGCCCACCATCGCCCCGCCGACCTCTCCGGTGGGCAGCGCCAACGTGTGGCCATTGCCCGCGCCTTGGTCGGCAAGCCCTCGGTGATCCTGGCCGACGAACCCACCGGCAACCTCGACAGCACTACCGCCCAAGAGATCATGGACCTGCTGTTGAACCTCAACCGCGAGCAACAGGTGACGCTGATCATCGTCACCCACGACCCCCACATTGCCGAGCGCCTGGAGCGCAAGATCCTGGTGCGCAACGGCGTGGTGCATGAGGCTGGGCGCCCATGAGCCTGCGGGTCGAGCAGAGCCTCAGCCAACTGCTGCATGAAGCCTTTATCAGCCTGCGTACCCTGGGCAAGCGTTCGATCCTGGCGCTCTTGGGGATCGTCATCGGCAGTTCCTCGGTGGTGGCGCTGATCAATATCGGCCACAACGCGGCGGTGGATGCGGCGATGATTTTCAAGGACATGGGTACCGATACCCTCATCGCCCAGTTCCCGCCCAAGGGCAACAGCAATGTGCCGATGCGCACCCAGCTCGATCTGGATGCGGTACGGCGGGCAGTGCCGGGCATTGCCCATATCGGCGCGCTCAGCCTGTTCAGCGGGCCCATTGTGTTTCATGGGCGGACCGCCAATGCCAACTTTGTCGGCAGTACTGCGGGTATCCAGGACGCCATGCGCCTGGCGCTGCGTGAGGGGCGCTTCTTGTCACCCTTCGACGCCAACGAAACCTACGGAGTGATCGGCGACCAACTCGCCCAGGCCCTTGGCGCGCCAGGTGACCCGCTGCAACTGGGCGACCGTGTGCGTATCAACGATTACCTGTTTCTGGTGGTGGGTATCCTGCACAACCAGCCCAGGGCCATGCTGATGCCGGTGCAAGCCAACGAATCGTTGTTTATTCCCGCCGAGGGCATGCGCCGCATCTACGCCAACCCGCAGATCAACAACCTGATCATTCGCGCAGCGCCGGGACAGGACATGGAACGTATCGCCAGGGACGCCGCCACCGCGCTGCAACCCCAGCTCAGCGACCATAGCGTCGACATCACGGTGCCCCAGCAAATGATCGATGGCATGACCCGCCAAAGCCGCACCTTTGCCTATCTACTCCTGGCCCTCGGCGCGATCTCCCTGGTGGGCGGTGGTGTGGGGGTGATGAACGTGATGCTGATGAACGTCTCGGAACGCCGCCGTGAGATCGGCATCCGCATGGCCCTGGGCGCGCGCCAGCGGGATATCCGCAACCTGTTTTTGCTCGAAGCGGTCACCCTCACCGCCGTGGGTGCGCTGTGCGGCGCAGTCCTGGGCATGACCGCTGCCTGGCTGTATGCGTGGCTGTCGGGCTGGGCCTTTGCGTTGGCAGTGGCTGCCCTGCCCCTGGGCGTGGGCAGTACGTTGCTGGTGGGTTTGTTCTTTGGCATTTACCCGGCGGTGTCGGCCTCACGCTTGCAGCCGGTTGAGGCCCTGCGCGATGAATAAGTACCTGCTAGTGCTCATGCTGATCAGCCTGCCGGGCATGGCCGCCGACGTGGTGATCAACCCTCAGGCACCCAGCACCACCCGCAGCGACTACGAGCGTAGCGTCTCGCTGAATGCCCAGACCACCACCATGACCCTGGGGGACGCGGTGTACCTGGGCCTGCGTAATAACCCGGCGATCCGCAGCGCCTACCTGCAACGGGTGGCGCAGAAATTCGACCTGCGCGTGGCCGAAGATGTGTTCAACCCCAAACTCACCCTCAACAGCTATTACCGCAGCACCCGTGGCTCCCAAGACAATGCGCGCAACGCCAACGTCGCGCCCACCAGCAGCCTGCTCGGCGAATACGGCACGCGCTTGAGCATGGCCTGGACCCAGCAGTTGAACAACGCCAACCGCGCCGGCCGCTACCGCAGCGACGGCCTGGACCTTGCGATCATCCAACCGCTGATGCGCGGGGCCGGCTGGGATGCCACCACCGCACCGCTGCGCCTGTCGCGCCTGGCCGAGCAGGCCAACCGCCTGAACCTCAAGGCCACCGTGGCGCAGACCATCAGCCAGATCATCGCCACCTACCGCGAATTGTTGCGCGCCCAGGAACAGTTGGTGATCGTCCAGGAAGCGCTCAAACGCTCCAATACTTTACTGGAGGTGAACAAAGCGCTGATCAGCGCCGGGCGCATGGCCGAATTCGAGATCGTGCAGACCGAAGCCGATATCGCCACCCAGCAATTAGGCGTGGAAGAAGCGCGCAACCAACTCGACACCAGCCGCCTGGCGTTGCTGCGCCTGCTGGCCCTGGACCTGTCGACACCGGTGCGTGCCACCGAGGCCCTGGAAGCCACCCCTATGGAGATCGACAAGCGCCAGGCCTTCAACCTTGCGCAAAACCAGCAACCGGAATACCTCGCTGCCCTGCTCGGTAGCCAACAGGCCGACCTCGACCTGGTGATCGCCAAGGATTCCGGGCGCTGGCAGGTGGACCTGGTCGCCGGCGCCAACCAGATACGCGCCGCCACCGATAATGACAACGGCCATAACAATAACCGCACCTGGGACAGTTACGCCGGGGTGCAAGTGCAAATCCCTATTGGCGATATCAGCACGCGCCAGGCCGAAGTGCGTGCACGGGTAAATGTAGAAGACCAGGAAATCCGCATTACCGACGCCCGCCAGGAGCTGGAGCGCAACGTCAACAATGTGGTACGTGACCTTGGCACCCGCTGGCGCCAATATGAAATATCCAAGCGCGCCGTGGAGTTGTCGCGGCGCAAGATCGAGATCGAGCGGGAAAAGCTCAGCGCCGGGCGCTCCACCAACTTTCAGGTGCTGAGCTTCGAGACCGACCTGCGCAACGCCGAAAACGCCCAGCTCAATGCGCTGATCGCTTATTTGAACGCCCAGACCCAGCTTGATCTGACCCTGGGCATGACGCTGGAAAGTTGGGAAATTGCCCTTAATGACTACTAATAAAAAATCCCTGCTGGCCGTTGCCTTGTTCCTGCTGCTGGCCGGCGCGGCCGCCGCCCTGCTCAGTCAACGCAGCGGGGCTGAGCAGGCGGGTACAGGCGAACAGTGGCTGGCCGTAAAGCCCGACCCGTTGGTGCACCAGATCGGGCTGGTGGGCAAGATCGAGCCTGACACCACCGTCGTCCTGACGGCGCCGTTCGACGGCAATGTGCTGGCCAACCTGGTCGAACAAGGCCAGCGCGTTGAGGCCGGCCAAGTCCTGTTGCGCATGGACCCGGCGACGCTTGAAGTACAGCTGCGCGACGCCCTCTCCGCGCAACTCAAGGCCCGACGCACCGTGCAGGAAATGCAGGACTGGGGCAGCAGCCCCACCGTCAGCCGCGCCCGTCGCAGTTTACGCACCGCTGAAATGACCGCGGGCAACACCCAACGCAAACTTACCGAGAGCGAAAACCTGTTCAAACGCGGCATCATCCCTCGTAACGAACTTGACGACCTCAAGCAGCAAACCCAGCAACAGCAATTGGACTTGGCGGCGGCGCGCAGTGAGCTGCAACAAGCCCTGGACCAAGGCCAGGGCGAATATCGGCAGATCGCCGAAATGGAGCTGACCAATGCCACGGTGAAGTACGAAGCCTTGCAAACACTGCTCGAAGGCAAGGAGGTCAAGGCGCCCTTCTCCGGCATCGTGGTACCGGCGCCCGGCAGCACCAGTACCGCTCAAGGTGGCGGCAATAACAACGCGCCGGTGCAGGCCGGCAGCAAGGTCAGCCAGGGCCAGGTGCTGTTCGGGCTGGCCAATATCGAACGCTTGAAAATCGTGGCCAAGGTCTCAGAGCTGGATATCAACCAGCTGCGTCAGGGCCAGACCGTTGAAGTCATGGGCGATGGCTTTGATGGCGAGCGGCTGACAGGTTCAGTCAGCGTGGTCAGCGGCCTGGCCATCGCCAGCGACAGCCAGGGCAGTGCGCAGTTTCCGGTGACCTTGTCGATCCCCACCCTGACGCCCCAGCAGTTGCAGCGGGTGCGCCTGGGCATGAGTGCGCGGTTGACGATTGTCACTTATAACAATGACCAGGCGATCGTGATTCCCAGCCAGGCGATCCAGGCGGACATGACGGTGGAGTATCGGGCGGCGATGGATAAACCGGTGCAGCGGGTAAAAGTCACCACCGGGCAATCGACGCCGCAGGGGGTTGAGGTGTTTGGGCTTGAAGCGGGGTTGGTGAGGATCGGGGGAATCAATCACTGACCCTCGATCCAGATGTGGGAACGCTGCACTGTGGCGAGGGAGCTTGCTCCCGCTGGGCTGCGCAGCGGCCCCAAGATCTTGGGAGCGCTTCGCACTCCAGCGGGAGCAAGCTCCCTCGCCACAAGATTACCGGTTACTTGCATTGGGGCAATCAATACCAGCTCCAACATTCAGCGCTGTGTCAGCCTGGCGGCCAGTGCCTTGGCCTGCAGCGCCACATCGGTCACCGCCGTACTCTCCCACCACATGCCCCGCAACGGCGGCCCCATGGCGAACAGTCGCTGGCTGACCTCGCCGCGGGCATCCCGCACCGCCCCCGTCGCATCCGCCGCAATCCCCAGCGCCAGCGGCCCAGGTTGGATCAACCCGCGCTTGAGCAGTTGCCGCGGTAAAGGACGGGCCACCCGGCGCCAGTCGTATTCGATGCCGCTGGAATTGATCAGCGCAGCGCCCAACATCTTGGTGATCACATCCTCGCCACGGTAGCGCACCGCAATGGCAACCCCCTTCTGCGAAGGCACCAAGCCCTTGAACGACGCCGCCTGAATCCGCAACCGCCCTTGCCCCTGCAACCGCGCTACCAACTGCGCACTCAAGGGCGGCGAACGGTGGTGATGGCTTTCCCACCAAGGCCGTACATGCCGCACGAACTGGCGCTTCTGGGCCTCACTGGCCTGGCTCCACAGCCGCGCGATATGCCCGCGCACCGTGTCCAGCGGCGCCTGCCAGTCTGTGCCTTGCCCCAACGCGAGCTGGCATTGGCGTCGCACCTCACGCAGCAATTGTCGGGGGCTGCTCAGGCTGTGGTCAGCGGCGAGGAAGTCGTCCCAGCTCGGCGGTTGCCGGCGTACATGGGGCAACAGGCCGTGCCGCGAAAAAACCTCGATAGGTCCGCGATGCCCGGCCTGTTCCAGGGAGACCACGGCATCGACCATGGTCAGGCCCGAGCCGATGATCAGCACGGTCGATTGTGGGTCGAGCCGGGTCATCGCGGGTACATCCCAAGGGTCCAACGCGGCGGCATTCAATCCTGTGGACTCGGTCTGCGGAGTGCGCGCAGCAGGGAACATGCCGGTGGCCAATACCGCACAGGCGCCGCGCAGTTGCTCGCCAGTATCGAGGGTCAACAACACCGAGGTGGCATCGACTTGCAGGTCTACCCCTTCGGCGCGGATGTGCTCGACGCTCGATGTAGAAAGCGCCTTGGCTTGTGCCAGACGCTGCTGCGCGTACAAGCCGAAAAGCCCCCGTGGCGGGAACAGCTCGCTGATAGGCACATGCTGTTGGTTCGACTCGGGCCATCCGCCGGCGCTGATGTAGTCGGTGAGCCATTGGGTCAGGTCGTCGGCATTGTCCGGGTCAACGCTCATACGCGCCGCATTGCCGTTCAGCGTATGGCCCAGTTCGACCGCGCTGTAGGCTTCGCCGCGCCCCAACTCAGCACGGGGTTCGACTATCAGGATACGCCGCGTGCCCGGCAGGCGAAGCAGTTGCACGGCCAGCATCGTGCCGCTCAGGCCACCGCCGATGATCAGTACATCTGCAACGCGGGTGGATTCACTCATGCCAGTTCGCCCTTATTGTTGCTCAAATCACCACATTTCGAACAAACCGTACCGCCGCATTTCCATCATTGCGATAAGCATGGGGCTGGTGGCTGGCGAACATAAAGAACTCTCCTGCCTCGATGAGATTTTCCTGATCACCTATCACCAGCGTCAGGCTGCCCTCGAACACAAACAGTTGTTCGCTCCACCCTTCCAAGTCAGGGTCCGGGCAATAACGGTCACCGGGCTCCAGCCGCCACTCCCATAATTCGACCTCACGCCGTGCCGTAGCCTTGGCCAGCAACACCGCCTTACTGCCGACAATCTCGCCCGCCCAGGCCAGCTCATTGATACGGCTGTGGTCGCGCACATCCGGCGCCTGAATCAGATCACTGAACGCCACGTCCAACGCTTCGGCGACACGGTCCAGGGTCGACAGGCTGACGTTCTTCTCTCCCGCTTCTATCGCCACCAGCATGCGCCGGCTGACACCGGATTTTTCCGAGAGCGCGGTCTGGCTCAAGTCGGCGGCATGGCGCAGGCGACGAACGTTCTGGCTGACGTGCTGCAGGACCGAAGCCCGTTGCGGATTTTCTTTGTGCACTATATTGCTCAATAGGTGGGTGTGCGCAGTATACTGCCCAGCGTGCGGCGCATTGTGCGGTCCGTGCTTTCCCCTTGCAAGACCGAGCCGCCATGACCGCCCCAAACTCCCCTTCGCGTTTCAATCGTTTCAGTAAAGCCGAATGCATCCTGGTGGTGATCACCATGATCTGGGGCGGCACCTTTTTGCTGGTGCAGCACGCCATGGCGGTCAGCGGGCCGATGTTTTTTGTGGGGCTGCGCTTCGCGGCAGCGACGATTGTGGTGGGGTTCTTTTCCTTGCGCACCCTGCGCGACCTGACCCTGTTCGAATTGAAGGCCGGGGTGTTTATCGGGGTGGCGATCATGTTCGGCTACGGTTTGCAGACCATTGGCCTGCAAACCATCTTGAGCAGCCAATCGGCGTTTATCACCGCCTTGTATGTGCCGTTCGTACCGCTGTTGCAGTGGCTGGTGCTTGGCCGTCGCCCCGGCTTGATGCCCAGCATCGGCATCATGTTGGCGTTTGCGGGGTTGATGCTGTTGACCGGCCCGGCGGGGGCCTCGCTGAATTTCAGCGCGGGTGAAATCGCCACCTTGATCGGTGCAGTGGCCATAGCGGCCGAGATCATCTTGATCAGCGCATTTGCCGGCCAGGTGGATATTCGTCGGGTGACCGTGGTGCAACTGGCCACCGCTTCGGTGCTGTCCTTCATGATGGTGGTGCCCATGGGCGAGGCGTTGCCGGGCTTTTCTTGGCTGTTGCTGTTCAGTGCCGTGGGCCTGGGCTTGACCAGTGCGGTGATCCAAGTGGCGATGAACTGGGCACAGCAGAGTGTCTCGCCAACGCGGGCGACGTTGATTTATGCCGGTGAGCCGGTGTGGGCAGGCGTTGTGGGGCGAATCGCCGGGGAGCGGTTCCCACCGATCGCGATGCTGGGCGCGGTGCTGATTGTGGTGGCGGTGATTGTGAGTGAATTGAAGACGAAGGGGCAGAAGGCCGTTGAGTTGGCAGAGGCGTTGGAGGAGGAGCGGCAGGGGTAGTTTGCGATCAACGGTAACCACGATGCGAAGCGAGCCGCTCTTGATCTTGATCTGCTTGTGATCTTGATCTCAGGCGCCCCGTTAAACCACGCTGGCCGAACGCAGGCTTGAATCCGTGGGCCGCCGTCAGGCGGAACCCTAAGTAGCCGTTACCGCAGCAATGGATATGTACACAATCCAACCGTCTAGGCTGCCAGACCGCCTTCGCGAGCAAGCCCTCTCCCACAGTTTGATCACGGGGTGTCAGGGAGATAGGTGTCGGCTGTCAGGCCGTCTTCGCAGGCAAGCCAGCTCCCACAATTGGATCGTGGGGTGTCAGGGAGATAAGCGTCAACTGTCAGCCCCTCACGGGAGCAAGCTCCCTCGCCACAGGTACGGCGTCGCTGCAGATAACGGCTCCCACAGAGGTCTGCATTTTAATTCAAGGGCAAGTTGAAACAGTGCCAAATGGGAGGTTTCAGCCTACCTTGTAGGATCCTGCCACATCTTGCCGTTTGGTGATCGTGAAAGCGGCACGTATGATGCATCCCAAACTCCCGCAGATTAGAAGCCTATGTCCCTGATAGTTCTACTGCTTCTGCCTTTTATCGGCAGCTGTCTGGCGGCCTTGCTGCCGCATAACGCACGTAACACCGAATCGCTGTTGGCCGGCCTTGTGGCACTGGTCGGTACTATTCAAGTCGCCCTGCTCTACCCTCAGATCGCCCACGGTGGCGTGATCCGCGAAGAATTCATGTGGTTGCCCAGCCTGGGGCTCAACTTCGTGTTGCGCATGGATGGGTTTGCCTGGCTGTTCTCGATGCTGGTGCTGGGCATCGGCACGCTGGTGTCGCTGTATGCGCGCTACTACATGTCGCCGGACGACCCGGTGCCGCGTTTCTTTGCATTTTTCCTGGCGTTCATGGGCGCCATGCTGGGTTTGGTGATCTCCGGCAACCTGATCCAGATCGTATTCTTCTGGGAACTGACCAGCCTGTTCTCGTTCCTGTTGATCGGCTATTGGCACCACCGTGCAGATGCGCGACGTGGTGCGTATATGGCGCTGATGGTCACTGGCGCAGGTGGGCTGTGCCTGTTGGCGGGAGTGATGCTGCTGGGGCATATCGTCGGCAGCTATGACCTGGACCAGGTGCTGGCGGCGGGCGATCAGATTCGCGCGCATTCGCTGTACCCGGTCATGCTCGCCCTGGTGCTGATCGGCGCCTTGAGCAAAAGCGCGCAGTTCCCCTTCCATTTCTGGCTGCCCCATGCCATGGCGGCGCCCACCCCGGTTTCGGCTTACCTGCACTCGGCGACGATGGTGAAGGCCGGCGTGTTCCTGCTGGCCCGCCTGTGGCCGTCGCTGTCCGGCAGCGAAGAATGGTTCTGGATCGTCGGCGGTGCCGGCGCCCTCACTCTCCTCCTCGGCGCTTACTGCGCCATGTTTCAAAACGATCTCAAGGGCCTGCTGGCCTATTCCACCATCAGCCACCTCGGGCTGATCACCCTGCTGCTGGGCCTCAACAGCCCACTGGCCGCAGTTGCCGCAGTATTCCACATTCTCAACCACGCCACCTTCAAGGCTTCGCTGTTCATGGCGGCGGGCATCATCGACCACGAAAGCGGCACGCGGGATATCCGCAAGCTCAGTGGGCTGGTGCGCCTGATCCCGTTTACCGCGACCCTGGCGATGGTCGCCAGCGCGTCCATGGCCGGGGTGCCGTTGCTCAATGGCTTCCTGTCCAAAGAGATGTTCTTTGCCGAAACCGTGTTTATCTCGTCGACCCAATGGGTGGAAATCGCCCTGCCGGTGATCGCGACCATTGCCGGTACATTCAGCGTGGCCTATGCCCTGCGTTTTACCGTGGACGTGTTCTTCGGCCCGCCCGCCACCGACTTGCCGCACACGCCCCACGAGCCGCCGCGCTGGATGCGCGCACCCGTCGAGCTGTTGGTGTTCACCTGTCTGCTGGTGGGGATTTTCCCGGCCCAGGTGGTCGGCTCGATCCTCGCCGCTGCCGCCCTGCCGGTGGTGGGCGGTACGCTACCGGAATATAGCCTGGCGATCTGGCACGGCTGGAACGCGCCGATGATCATGAGCCTGGTGGCAATGACCGGCGGCGTGGTGCTGTACCTGATGCTGCGCAAGCAACTCAAGCGTGGCCGCTTCGAATACCCACCGCTGATCGGCTACTTCAACGGCAAGCGCGGTTTCGAGCGCTGCCTGGTGGTGATGATGCGCGGCGTGCGCCGCATCGAGAAACGCATCAGCACCAAGCGCCTGCAAACCCAGTTGTTCCTGTTGGTGCTGCTGGCAGTGATCGGCGCGATGATCCCGATGATCAACAGTGGCCTCAGCTGGGGCGACCGCCCGAAAATCCCGGGTTCCATCGTCTTCGTCACCCTGTGGTTGCTGGCGATTGCCTGCGCCCTCGGCGCCGCCTGGCAAGCCAAGTACCACCGGCTGGCGGCCCTGACCATGGTCAGCGTGTGCGGCCTGATGACCTGCGTCACCTTCGTGTGGTTCTCGGCACCGGACCTGGCCCTCACCCAATTGGTGGTGGAAGTGGTCACCACCGTGCTGATCCTGCTCGGCCTGCGCTGGCTGCCAAGGCGGATCGAAGAGGTCTCACCCCTGCCCAGCTCGCTGCGCAAGGCGCGTATCCGCCGCCTGCGTGACTTGCTGCTCTCCACCGTGGTGGGCGGCGGCATGGCGCTGTTGTCCTACGCGATGCTGACCCGCCAGACGCCCAACGATATCTCCTCGTTCTACTTAAGCCGTGCCCTGCCCGAAGGCGGCGGCAGCAATGTGGTGAACGTGATGCTGGTGGACTTCCGTGGCTTCGACACCCTGGGCGAAATCACCGTACTGGGCGCTGTGGCCTTGACCGTGTACGCCTTGCTGCGCCGCTTCCGCCCGTCCAAGGAAAGCATGGAGTTGCCACCCCAACAGCGCCAACTGGCGCCGGACGTGGCCACCGACCTGGTCAACCCGCGCCAGGCCAGCGACACCGCCCTGGGCTTTATGATGGTGCCGGCGGTGCTGGTGCGCCTGTTGCTGCCGATAGCGCTGGTGGTGTCGTTTTATCTGTTCATGCGCGGCCACAACCAACCTGGGGGCGGCTTCGTCGCCGGGCTGGTGATGTCGGTGGCGTTTATCCTGCAATACATGGTCGCCGGTACCCAGTGGGTCGAGGCGCAGATGAGCCTGCGGCCCATGCGCTGGATGGGCTTCGGCCTGCTGTCGGCCACCTTGACCGGGCTGGGCGCGCTGTTCGCCGGGTACCCGTTCCTCACTACGCATACCTGGCATTTCAGCCTGCCGCTACTGGGCGATATTCATATTGCCAGTGCGCTGTTCTTTGACGTCGGCGTGTACGCCATGGTCGTGGGCTCGACCCTGTTGATGCTCACCGCCCTCGGCCACCAGTCGGTGCGCGCGCATAAACCGAGCAACCAGCCCAAAGTGGTTGCTGCAACCGAAGGAGCCGCCTGATGGAAGAAGTCATCGCAATAGCCATTGGGGTCCTGGCGGCCTCCGGCGTCTGGTTGATCCTGCGGCCACGGACGTTCCAGGTGGTCATGGGTTTGTGCCTGCTGTCCTACGGCGTCAACCTGTTCATCTTCAGCATGGGCAGCCTGTTTATCGGCAAGGAGCCGATCATCAAGGACGGCTTGCCCCAAGACCTGCTCAACTACACCGACCCACTGCCCCAGGCCCTGGTGCTCACGGCCATTGTGATCAGCTTCGCCATGACCGCGTTGTTCCTGGTGGTGCTGCTGGCCTCCCGGGGCCTCACCGGCACTGACCATGTAGACGGCCGGGAGCCCAAGGAATGACGTGGATGAATCAACTGATCGTCGCGCCGATCCTGCTGCCGCTGCTCACCGCCGGGCTGATGCTGATGCTGGGCGAGAAACGCCGCCCGCTCAAAGCCCGGATCAATCTGTGCTCCAGCATCGTCGGACTGGGCGTCGCCATCCTGCTGTTGTACTGGACGCAACAAGGCGGCCCCGGCTCCATTGGCGTGTACCTGCCGGGCAACTGGCAGGTGCCGTTCGGCATCGTGTTGGTGGTGGACCAACTCTCGGCGATGATGCTGGTGCTGACCGGGATTATCGGCGTCAGCGCGCTGCTGTTCGCCATGGCCCGCTGGGACCGTGCGGGCACCAGCTTCCATGCCCTGTTCCAGATCCAACTGATGGGGCTGTATGGCGCCTTCCTCACCGCCGACCTGTTCAACCTGTTCGTGTTCTTCGAAGTGCTGCTGGCCGCCTCCTACGGCCTGATGCTGCACGGTTCCGGCCGTGCGCGGGTGTCGTCGGGGCTGCATTACATTGCGATCAACCTGCTGGCGTCGTCGCTGTTCCTGATCGGCGCGGCGATGATCTACGGCGTCACCGGCACGCTGAACTTCGCCGACCTGGCGTTGAAAATCCCGCTGGTGCCGGAGGCCGATCGCGGCCTGTTGCATGCCGGTGCAGCGATCCTGGCTACGGCGTTCCTGGCCAAGGCCGGCATGTGGCCGCTGAACTTCTGGCTGGCACCCGCCTATTCCTCGGCCAGCGCGCCGGTGGCGGCAATGTTCGCGATCATGACCAAGGTCGGCGTGTACACCGTGCTGCGCCTGTGGACCCTGCTGTTCTCCGGCCAGGCCGGCGCCTCGGCGCTGTTTGGCGGGGATTGGCTGGTGTACGGAGGCATGGCGACCATCATTTGCGCGGCGCTGGCGATGGTGGCGGCGCAGCGCCTGGAGCGCATGGCCAGCCTGAGTATCCTGGTGTCGGCCGGGATCCTGCTGTCAGCGGTAGGGTTTGCCCAGCCGAGCCTGACCGCGGGGGCGCTGTTCTATCTGGTCAGCTCCACCCTGGCACTGAGTGCATTGTTTTTGCTGGCGGAGTTGATCGAGCGTTCGCGTTCGGCCAACGACCTGCCGCTGGATGAAGAAATTGATGCGCTGCCCAAAGCCATGGAATCGCTGCATCCGCGCCCGGGTGTGAACCTGGACGATGAGCAAAAAGCGGTGATCGGCCAGGTCATCCCTTGGACCATGGCCTTCCTGGGCCTGAGCTTTATCGCCTGCGCGCTGCTGATTATCGGCATGCCGCCGCTGTCCGGGTTTATCGGCAAGCTCAGCCTGTTGAGCGCGCTGATCAACCCACTGGGCTTGGGCAACGCCGTGGACGAGTCCATCCGCCCGGCGGCCTGGGGCCTGGTGGCGCTGCTGATTCTCTCTGGCCTGGCCTCGCTCATCGCTTTCGCCCGCCTCGGCATCCAGCGCTTCTGGACCCCGGAAGAACGCCCATCACCGCTGCTGCGCCGCTACGAGTGTGTGCCGATCTTCCTGCTGCTGGGGTTGAGCATCGCGCTGACCTTCAAGGCCGAGGCGCTGATGCGCTACACCCAGGCCACTGCCGAAAGCCTGAACAACCCGGAACACTACGTGATGGCAGTGCTCGCGACCCGGCCAGTGCCGAGCCCTGAAGCCAAGGCCGCCGCCCTGGAGGTGCAGCCATGAAGCGTCTGTTCCCGGCTCCCTGGCTGTCGTTGGCGTTGTGGGTATTGTGGCTGGTGCTGAACTTGTCGATCAGCCCCGGCAACCTGCTGCTGGGCGCACTGTTGGGCTTTCTTGCGCCGCTGATGATGGCGCCGCTGCGCCCGCTGCCGATCCGCATCCGCCGCCCTGGGGTGATCATCCGCCTGTTTTTCCGGGTCGGCCTCGATGTGATCATCTCCAACCTGCACGTGGCATGGGGCGTACTCACCTGCGGCTCCCGCCCACCGCGCTCGCGCTTTATCAAGATCCCCCTGGACCTGCGCGACGCCAACGGCCTGGCTGTGCTGGCGATGATCACCAGCGTGACCCCCGGCACCGTCTGGTCGGAGCTGGCCCTGGACCGCAGCATCCTGCTGCTGCACGTTTTCGACCTGGATGACGAAGCCTCGTTTATCCAGCAATTCAAGCAAGCCTACGAACGGCCCCTGATGGAGATCTTCGAATGAGCGCCCTGCTCGCCAATGCGATCCTGTTCAGCCTGTTCCTGTTCTCCCTGGCCATGGTGCTGACCCTGGTGCGCCTGTTCAAAGGCCCCTCGGCCCAGGACCGGGTACTGGCGCTGGACTACCTGTACATCCTGGCGATGCTGATGATGCTGACCCTGGGTATTCGCTATGCCAGCGACACTTACTTTGAAGCGGCGCTATTGATCGCGCTGTTCGGCTTCGTCGGCTCGTTCGCCCTGGCCAAATTCCTGCTGCGTGGCGAGGTGATTGAATGATGCCGTTATGGGTTGAAATTATCGTGGCGGCGTTGCTGTTGCTCAGCGGCCTGTTTGCCTTGATTGGCGCGATTGGCTTGCTGCGAATGAAAGAATTTTTCCAACGCATGCACCCGCCAGCACTAGCCTCGACGTTGGGGGCGTGGAGCGTGGCGTTGGCGTCAATCATCTACTTTTCGGTGCTCAAGTCCGGGCCGGTATTGCATGGCTGGTTGATTCCGATTTTGCTCGCGATCACCGTGCCGGTCGCCACACTGCTGCTGGCGCGAACCGCGCTGTTCCGCAAACGCATGGCCGGTGATGACGTGCCCGCCGAAGTCAGCAGCCGCCGCTGACTCTTCAGGCGAATTCAGTAAAAATGTGGGAGCTGGCTTGCCTGCGATAGCGGTTTATCAGTTACAGCATCATTGACTGAAACTGCGCTATCGCAGGCAAGCCAGCTCCCACCATTTGGTTTGGCGCCAGGCAAAAGAGCGGATACGCGCCGCCAATTGCGCCAGCTCAGCATCATCGGCCCGCACCAAGTCGAAATCCCAGACAAAAATCGAATAATCCTACATCCTACTCGCACGATAAAAGGCGAAACATCCGATATTTCCTATTTACATTCTTTTGTATGTTTATGGCGAATAAATCAGGATGCCAACGTCCATGGCTAACCACGGCTACATGTCCATTAACGGAAAATCTCAAGGCCTGATCTCGGCTGGTTGCTCAACCCAAGACTCCATCGGCAACAAGTGCCAGGAGGGGCACCGAGACGAAATCATGGTGATGTCCTTCAATCACAATATGCTCAACACCGGCAATGTCAGAGCTTCCACTCACGGCCCGGTGGTCATCACAAAAAACATTGATAAATCCTCGCCCTTGTTGGCCGTGGCGTTATCCAACAGAGAAGAACTGAACTGCGTCATCAACTTCTATCGAATTTCACAGTTTGGTCGGCACGAAAAATACTACACCGTCGATATAAGGGGCTGCATCATTGCCAGCCTGACCGTGGACGTTCCCCATTCCGTACTCCTGAATGATGTAGACGCACAAGAACATCTGTCGATTCGTTATCGGGAAATTATCTGGACACATCACATCGCGGGGACCAGCGGCTATGGCTCATGGGAAACCGGGCGATGAAATCAAAGAACAAAAATCAAACACCGAGCTTTTATGACTTATGGGTCGTCAGCCAAGCCGCAGGCAACCTGACCAGCCAGGCTTGCACAATCAGCGCTCGTCATCTGCAGGACGGTGTGACTCGCTCGATATTCAATCGGGAAGTGGCCTATTACGCTCGCAGTATTGTTAACGATGTGGAGCAGGGAAAAAAGACCGTCGCAGAGGGGCTGATCGAGATAAAAAAAGAGCAGCGTAGTTTGCTGGATCAGTCAATAGCAATTGGGAGAAATGGAATTGGAGCCGTTGCAGGCGCGCTTCAAATAGCTACTGGTGCCGGAATTTGCTACGCATCGGTGGGTACCCTGTGCCTCGTCGCAGGAGTGCCATTAATGGCACATGGCGCTAATAATTTATATGAAGGTGGACACAACCTAGTAACAGGTAGATCCGATACCGTCGGTCCGGTTCGTACAGCATATCAATCAGTTGCATCCGCCGTCGGTCACGGAGAGCGGGAAGCAAACATGGCCTACGGCGCCGTTGATATTAGCCTATCTATCTACAGCACTGTAAGACATATATACAAACCAGATGCTTGGCGTTTATTTAGGTATTTGGATTCAGACCGGATACGAGCCTATAAAACCATGACACCAACTTCGCTGACAGCGGAGGCCGCAACAGATGCAATCACATTAAAGCAACTACATGAAGAGTCTAAAAAGTGATTATTATGGCTTTTCTAATACTCTCGCCACTGGGGCTGTTATTCGCTTACTGGCTTAGAGTTATCTTCTCCGGCAAAGGACTTGGATATACAAAAATCTATATCAGCTTAGCAGTCAATATTTTCTTTATGATGACACATATGGAAATCGCTCAATTTGACAAATACTTATACTTCGGTACTCATCCAGAAGTCATCGAAAACTATCCAATCATTGGCTGGATCGCACTAGCGTTCTTCATACTGCATGCACTCGCACTCCCAGTTAAACGCGACTTGAACTGGTGGTGGAAACGCTAAGTGACATCGCTATTTTTTGTAAAAAAACGCCCCGAACCAGTCAGGGCGTTTTTCATTCAGCGTGCAGCTATCAACGGTCAGTCAGCCAACCGCCACGTCGTCCCACCCTTGCCGTCTTCCAACACCACACCCATCGCGGTCAGTTGGTCGCGGATACGGTCGGATTCCGCCCAGTCTTTATTGGTGCGAGCCGCCAGACGCGCCTGGATCAGTGCATCTACCTCAGCGGCATCCACACGCCCTTCAGCGCCGGCTTGGAGGAAGTCATCGGCCTCCATCTGCAACACGCCCAGCACGCTGGCCAGTTCTTTCAGACGCGCCGCCAGGCCCGCCGCTGCGTCGATATCGGTCTCGCGCAAGCGGTTGATCTCACGCACCATCTCAAACAATACCGCGCAGGCTTCCGGCGTACCAAAGTCGTCGTTCATGACTTCGGTAAAGCGTGCCACGAAGGCTTCGCCGCCTGCCGGCGCCACCGCAGGCAAACCTTTCAACGCGTGGTAGAAACGCTCCAGGGCGCCCTTGGCGTCCTTGAGGTTGTCTTCCGAGTAGTTGATGGCGCTGCGGTAGTGGCTGGACACCAGCAGGTAACGCACCACTTCCGGGTGGTACTTTTCCAGCACGTCGCGGATGGTGAAGAAGTTGTTCAAGGACTTGGACATCTTCTCGCCATTGATGCGGATCATGCCGCAGTGCATCCAGGCGTTGGCGTAGGTCTTGCCTGTGGCGGCTTCGCTCTGGGCGATTTCGTTTTCGTGGTGCGGGAACTCAAGGTCGCTGCCGCCGCCATGAATGTCGAAGGTCTCGCCCAGGCAGCAGGTGGACATCACCGAGCATTCGATGTGCCAGCCCGGACGCCCGGCGCCCCACGGCGACTCCCAGCTCGGCTCGCCCGGCTTTGTACCTTTCCACAGTACGAAGTCGAGCGGGTCCTGCTTGGCTTCGTCGACTTCGATCCGCGCGCCGATGCGCAGGTCTTCGATCTTTTTGCGCGACAGCTTGCCGTAGCCCATGAACTTGGCGACGCGGTAGTACACGTCGCCGTTGCCTGGGGCGTAGGCGTAGCCCTTGTCGATCAGGGTCTGGATCATCGCGTGCATGCCAGGGATGTGGTCCGTGGCACGCGGTTCCATGTCCGGCTTGAGGATGTTGAGGCGCGCCTCGTCCTCGTGCATGGCGGCGATCATGCGCTCGGTCAGCGCGTCGAACGACTCGCCGTTTTCGTTGGCACGGTTGATGATCTTGTCGTCGATGTCGGTGATGTTGCGCACGTACGTCAAGTCATAGCCGCTGAAACGCAACCAGCGGGTCACCAGGTCGAAGGCAACCATGCTGCGGCCGTGGCCGATGTGGCAGTAGTCGTACACGGTCATGCCGCACACGTACATGCGCACCTTGTTGCCGTCCAGCGGCTTGAAGACTTCTTTGGTCTTGCTGAGCGTGTTGTAGATCGTTAGCACGATGTTTCCCTTAAATCACTGGCCCCACGAATCTCGCAAGGTCACGGTACGGTTGAATACCGGAGCACCAGGTTTCGAGTCCTTGATATCCGCGCAGAAGTAGCCTTCGCGCTCGAACTGGAAACGGTCTTCCGGCTGTGCGTCGCCAAGCGATGGCTCGACACGACAACCAGTGAGTACTTGCAGGGAGTCAGGGTTGATGTTGTCGAGGAAACTCGCGCTGTCTTCCGCCTTCTCAGGGTTCGGCGAGCGGAACAGACGATCGTACAGGCGCACTTCGCACTCGATGCTGGCAGCGGCCGGTACCCAGTGGACCACACCCTTGACCTTGCGGCCTTCAGGGTTCTTGCCCAGGGTGTCCGGATCGTACGAGCAACGCAGTTCAACGATGTTGCCATCGGCGTCCTTGATCGCTTCGTCCGCACGGATCACGTAGCTGCCGCGCAGGCGCACTTCGCCATTCGGCTCCAGGCGCTTGTAGCCCTTGGGCGGCTCTTCCATGAAGTCGTCACGGTCGATGTAGATCTCGCGGGCGAATGGCAACTTGCGCACGCCCAGCTCTTCTTTCTGCGGATGACGCGGCAGTTCGAGGTTCTCGACCTGGCCTTCCGGGTAGTTGGTAATCACGACTTTCAACGGGCGCAGCACGCACATGGCGCGCGGGGCGTTGGCGTCGAGGTCCTGACGGATGCTGAATTCCAGCATGCCGAAATCGACCACGCCGTCGGAGCGGTTGGTGCCGACCATGTCGCAGAAGTTGCGGATCGACGCCGGGGTGTAGCCGCGACGGCGGAAGCCCGACAGAGTCGACATGCGCGGGTCATCCCAGCCATGCACGTGCTTTTCATCGACCAGTTGCTTGAGCTTGCGCTTGCTGGTGATGGTGTAGTTCAGGTTCAGGCGGCTGAACTCGTACTGACGCGGGTGCGCCGGGACCGGCAGGCTGTCCAGGAACCATTCATACAGTGGGCGATGGCTTTCGAACTCCAGGGTGCAGATGGAGTGGGTGATGCCTTCGATGGCGTCCGACTGACCGTGGGTGAAGTCGTAGTTGGGGTAGATGCACCACTTGTCACCGGTCTGGTGGTGATGGGCGTGGCGGATGCGGTACATGATCGGGTCGCGCAGGTTCATGTTCGGCGAGGCCATGTCGATCTTGGCGCGCAGCACGCGGGCGCCGTCCGGGAACTCGCCGGCGCGCATACGATTGAACCAGTCCAGGTTCTCTTCCACCGAACGGTCGCGGAACGGGCTGTTCTTGCCCGGCTCGGTCAGCGTGCCACGGTACTCCTTGGCCTGCTCCGGGGTCAGGTCGTCCACATAAGCCTTGCCGGCCTTGATCAACTCGACGGCCCAGTCGAACAACTGGTCGAAATACTTGGAGGCATAGCGCACTTCACCGGACCATTCGAAGCCCAGCCACTTGATGTCGCTTTCGATGGCGTCGATGTATTCCTGGTCTTCCTTGGCCGGGTTGGTGTCGTCGAAACGCAGGTGCGTGACGCCACCGAACTCCTGGGCCAGGCCGAAGTTCACACAGATCGACTTGGCGTGGCCGATGTGCAGGTAGCCGTTGGGCTCAGGTGGGAAACGGGTGACGATCTGCGTGTGCTTGCCCGAATCCAGGTCCGCCTGGATGATCGGGCGAAGGAAATTGACCGGGACGGCAGGTCCGGCCTTGGTATTCGAGGTAGGGTCGACAGTGGGCTTGCTCATAGGATCCTTGAACAGACAGGTGCATGGCCAGGTGGGGCCAGATAAAACAAAGGGCTCATAATAGCCGAAGCAGTCAAGACACATACAGAGCGCGGCCAATTAATTGCCCGGGCGGTAAAAAACCACCTCGAAATTCCCGCAGGGCACGCTAAACTGCGCGCCTTGGCCGTCGTTTAGCCAGACAGGTAAGGTGCCCAGGCGCCCACACCCACGAATTCCCTGAAAAGAGTAGCGAACATGACTCAAGTCAAACTGACCACCAACCACGGTGACATCGTTATCGAGCTGAACGCCGAGAAAGCGCCGATCACCGTCGCCAACTTCATCGAATACGTCAAAGCCGGCCACTACGAAAACACTGTTTTCCACCGTGTCATCGGTAACTTCATGATCCAGGGCGGCGGTTTCGAGCCGGGCATGAAAGAGAAGAAAGACAAGCGTCCAAGCATCCAGAACGAAGCGGACAACGGCCTTTCCAACGACAAGTACACCGTCGCCATGGCCCGTACCATGGAGCCGCATTCGGCCTCCGCGCAGTTCTTCATCAACGTCGCCGACAACGCCTTCCTGAACCACAGCGGCAAGAACGTGCAGGGTTGGGGCTACGCGGTGTTCGGTAAAGTCACCGAAGGCACTGACGTTGTCGACAAGATCAAAGGCGTATCGACCACCTCCAAGGCCGGTCACCAGGACGTTCCAGCCGAAGACGTGATCGTCGAGAAAGCCGAGATCGTTGGGTGATATTGCTGATTTCAGATTTGCATCTGGAAGAGGAGCGCCCGGACATCACCCGGGCGTTTCTGGATCTGCTCCACGGCCGCGCCCGTGGCGCCCAGGCGTTGTACATTCTGGGGGACTTCTTCGAAGCCTGGATTGGCGACGATGGCATGACCCCCTTCCAGCGTTCCATCTGCGCGGCTCTGCGTGAGCTGAGCGACAGCGGCACCCCGATTTTCATCATGCACGGCAACCGTGACTTCCTGATCGGCAAGGCGTTCTGCAAAGCGGCAGGCGCTACCTTGCTCAAGGACCCGACGGTCGTGCAGTTGTATGGCGAGCCAGTGCTGTTGATGCACGGCGACAGCCTCTGCACCCGCGACCTCGGCTATATGAAGCTGCGGCGCATCCTGCGTAACCCGGTTGTACTGTTTATCCTGCGCCACCTGCCCTTGGGCACGCGTCACAAACTGGCGCGCAAGTTGCGCAGTGAGAGCAGTGCTCAAGTGCGCATGAAGGCCAACGACATTGTCGATGTCACCCCTGAAGAAGTGCCACGGGTGATGCAGCAGTTCGGCGTGCGCACCCTGGTCCACGGCCATACCCACCGCCCCGCCATCCATAAGTTGCAGATCGGCGACCAGGCGGCCAAGCGCATTGTGCTGGGGGACTGGGACAAGCAAGGGTGGGCGCTGCAGGTGGATGAGCAAGGATTTCAGCTGGCGGCGTTTGACTTCGTCAACCCGCAGTTGGCGTTGCCTGGCGCCTGAACCTCTGACACAACACCGTTCAACCTGTGGGAGCTGGCTTGCCTGCGATGCAGACACCTCGGTGTATCAGATGCACCGAGGTGATGCTATCGCAGGCAAGCCAGCTCCCACACAAGCCAGCTCCCACAGGGACCGCGCTGACCTTACAATCAGTGCCCCGAAGCCGCAGGCCCGGCCTTCGCCGTGAACGGTGGCTTGGCCAGCCACACCAGCAACATCAAGCCCATGAACATCCACCCCAGCAACGTGAAGTAATCCACAGTGGACATCATGTACGCCTGGCTGGTGAGAATCTGGTCCAGTTGGGTATAGGCCTTCTGCCCTGCCCCACCCAGCGCCTGCAACGCATCGCGGGTGGTCGAGTCGTAGACGGTCATGTTCTCGCTCATGTAGGCATGGTGCTGGTCGGCCCGGCGAATCCAGATCCAGGTTGTCAGCGAGGCCGCGAAGCTGCCGCCCAAGGTGCGCAGGAAGGTCGCAAGCCCCGCGCCGTCGGCAATCTGGTGCGGCGGCAGGTCGGACATCAGGATGCTCAAGGTCGGCATGAAGAACAGCGCCACGCCGATGCCCATGAACAGCTGCACCATGGCGATGTGGGTGAAGTCCACTTCGTTGGTGAAGCCGGCGCGCATAAAGCAGCTCAAGCCAATCGCCAGGAACGCCAGGCCCGCCAGCAGGCGCAGGTCGAACTTGTGCGCGTACTTGCCCACGAACGGCGACATCAGCACCGGCAAAATGCCGATGGGCGCCACTGCCAGCCCGGCCCAGGTGGCGGTGTAGCCCATCTGGGTTTGCAGCCACTGCGGCAGGATCAGGTTGATGCCGAAAAAGCCCGCATAACCCAGGATCAACACGATGGTGCCGATCCGGAAGTTACGGTGCGCGAACAGTCGCAGGTTGACCACCGGGTGCTTGTCGGTCATCTCCCAGATCACGAACACCGCCAGGGCAATCACCGAAATGGCCGCACCAATGATGATGAAGTTGGACTCGAACCAGTCCAGGTCATTGCCCTTGTCGAGGATGATCTGCAAGGCGCCCACACCGACGATCAGGCTCAGCAGCCCAACGTAGTCCATCGGCTGGTAACTGGTGACCACCGGGCGCTTTTTCAGCTGCGCACGCACCACCATCACCGCAAAAATCCCGATGGGCACGTTGATGAAAAAGATCCACGGCCAGCTGTAGCTGTCGGTGATCCAGCCGCCGAGGATGGGCCCGGCAATCGGCGCGACCACCGTGACCATCGCCAATAACGCCAGGGCCATGCCGCGCTTGGCCGGCGGGTAGACTGCAATCAACAAGGTTTGGGTCATCGGATACAACGGCCCGGCGACCAAGCCTTGCAGCACCCGAAAGCCGATCAGCTCAGGCATCGAGGTAGAGATACCGCACAGGAACGACGCCAGCACGAACAGCAGGGTCGCCCACAAGAACAGCTTCACCTCGCCAAAGCGCCGGCTCAACCAACCGGTGAGCGGCAAGGCGATGGCGTTGCTCACCGCAAACGAAGTGATCACCCAGGTGCCCTGCTCCGAACTCACCCCCAGGTTGCCGGAGATAGTCGGCAACGCCACGTTGGCGATGGTGGTGTCGAGCACCTGCATAAAGGTCGCCAGCGACAGGCCAATAGTGGCCATCAACAGGCTGGGTGGCGTGAACGAGGCGTTATTGCTCATCAGCGTTGCGCAGCCTTGGGAGCGGCGACGCTGTTGTCATGGATCAACTGGTTGATCATGGCATCGGCCTCGGCCAATTGGCGGTCATACACGTTGGTGGTGAACGAGGCTTTTTGCGGCGCCTGTTGCGCCAGCACCGGGCCGCTCTGGTCGTGCAGGTCTACGTTGACCACGGTGCTCAAGCCCACTCGCAGCGGGTGTTTGGCCAGCTCTTCGGCGTTGATATGGATGCGCACCGGTACCCGCTGCACGATCTTGATCCAGTTGCCGGTGGCGTTCTGCGCGGGCAGCAAGGCGAACGCGCTGCCCGTGCCGGCGCCAAGGCTGTCGACGGTGCCGCTGTACTTGACGTCGCTGCCGTAGATGTCCGACTCGATATCCACCGGCTGGCCGATGCGCATATCCCGCAGTTGGGTTTCCTTGAAGTTGGCGTCGATCCACAGCTGGTCCAGCGGGATCACCGCCATCAGCGCGGTACCCGGCTGGACGCGCTGGCCCAGTTGCACGGTGCGCTTGGCCACATAGCCGGTGACCGGCGCGATCAAGGTGCTGCGGGCATTGGTCAGGTACGCCTGGCGCAGTTGCGCGGCGGCCGCTTGCACATCGGGATGGGACGAAATCACCGTGTCATCCACCAGGGCATTGGTGGTTTTCAGTTGTTGCTCAAGGTTGGTCAAGGCGTTCTTGGCGGCGGTCAGGCTGTCGCGAGCGTGAGACAGTTCTTCCTGGGAAATCGCGCCGCCCTGGGCCAGGGTCTTGCGGCGGTTGTAGTTGTCCTGGGCGGTTTGCACATCGGCTTTCTGCGCATTGACCTGGGCTTTCATGCCATCGACGTTGCTGTACAGGCCGCGTACTTGGCGCACGGTGCGGGCCAGGTTGGCCTGGGCACTCTGCAGGCCGACGGCGGCGTCGTTGGGGTCGAAGTTGATCAGCACCTGGCCTTCATGGACCAGGTCGCCATCGTCGGCGCCAATGCTGACCACGGTGCCGGTGACCAGCGGGGTGATTTCCACCACGTTGCCGTTCACATAGGCGTCGTCGGTGCTTTCATTGAAGCGCCCGTAGAACTCATACCAGGCCCACACGCCCACCACACTCAGGATGACGATCAGCGCCAGGCCGATCAGCATCACTTTGCGTTTGCGGGGGTTGGTGTCTTGGGGTTGTTCGGTTGCGTTGTTGCTGTCGGCAGTGGCCATGACAAATACCTCAAATTATTCCGTGCGTGTAGCTGGGGTGGTCGCGGCCACGCTGTTGACGTGGTACCCGCCACCCAGGGCCTGCATCAATTGAATCGACAGGTCGATCTGCGCCGCATTCAGGGTGGCCAGCTGACGCTGGGCCTGCAGCAATTGCTGCTCGATGCTGAGCACATCCAGGTAGTTACCGATGCCTGAGCTGTAGCGTTGCACCCCGGTGTCGTAGGACTGCTGCGCGATGTCGGCGGCATGTTGCTGGGCCTGGATCTGCCGCCCGGTGTCGCGCAGTTGGGACAGGCTGTTGCCGATATCGCCCAAGGCTTGCACCAGGGTTTTGTTGTACTGGGCCACGGCCAGGTCGTAGTCGGCGTCGCGGGCATCGAGATCAGCACGCAGACGGCCGCCGTCAAAGATCGGCAGCGAAATCGTCGGCGCAAAGTTGAAGAAGCGGCTGGCCGAACCGAACATCGCATCGCCCAGCAACGACTCGGCACCTGCGCTCGCGCTCAGGTTGAGGTTGGGGTAGAAGCGGGTCTTGCTGGCAGCGATGTTCTTGCTCGCGGCCTCTACGCGCCAGCGTGCAGCGACCAAGTCCGGGCGACGGCCAAGCAGCTCGGCTGGCAACACCGCCGGCACGGCCACGGCGCTGGGTTTGAGCACCGCTGGGCGCGCCAACTCGTTGCCACGGTCCGGGCCTTTACCGAGCAACACAGCCAACGCGATCTTGGCGCTTTGCAGTTGTTTTTCCGCGTCAATCAGTTGCGACTGAGAACTGGCTTCCAGGCTCTCGGTCTGCTGGAACTGGTACTCGCTGTCGATACCGGAACTCAGGCGGCGCTTGCTCAGGTCGAGCATCTGGCGGGTACGCTTGAGGTCATCTACCGCCAAGTCACGCACGATATGGGCCTGGCCCAGGTCGCTGTAGGCCTTGGCCACGTTGGCGGCCAGGGTCAGGCGCGCGGCCTGCTGGTCGACTTCGGCAGCACGGGCCTCGCCCAACGCCGCTTCCCAGGCGGCGCGCTGGCCGCCCCACAGGTCGAAGTTGTAGTTGAAACTGGCGCCGATGTTGCGCACCGTCGAATAGGCATCGCCCTGCCCGCGTGGGTCCTGGTCCTTGGCCAGGCGCGAACGGCTCACGCCGGCGCTGGCATCCACGGTCGGCATACGCGCGGCGTTGGCGGCATAGGCGGCGGCTTCGGCCTGATGCGCACGAGCGTCGGCCACTTGCATGTCGGGGCTGTTTTGCAGGGCTTCCTGGATCAGGCCGTCAAGCTGTGGGTCGCCCAGGCTTTTCCACCAGTCGGGGGCCGGCCAGGCGGCGCTCGACAGCGTCACGCCGCTGAGGGATTTACCGGTGTGCAAGGTATTGGCGTCGAGGCGCTGGCCCTGGGTGTCGAGGCCGCTGTAATTGGCGCAACCGGCCAACGTCATCGCCGCCAGCACCAGGCTGAGTGCGCGAGTGTTCATGATCTACCTACCCGCTGGATCGTAATGGGGTCACCCGCAGCGATCAGCATTTTCTTCAGGATCCGCTCCAGGGTTTCCAGCTCGCCCGGCTCAAGCACACCGGCCAACTGGTTGAGAGCCTTGGCGCCGATGTGCGGCAGCATGTCCGCCAGGCGCTGGCCCTCGGCGGTCAGCACCAACTGCACCTGGCGGCGATCCAGCTCGGAGCGCTTGCGGCTGAGCAAGTCTTTTTGCTCCAGACGGTCGAGCATGCGCGTCATCGAACCGCTATCCAGGGATAGGTTGCGGCACAGCTCCGCCGGGGTATCGACGCCGAACTGGGCCATGATGATCAACACCTTGAACTGCGCGGCGGTGATGCCGTGGGGTTCCATATGGGTGTCGATGATGCGGTCCTTGAGGATCGCGGCGCGGCCCAGCAACAGCCCGAGGTGGCAGTTGTGGAAGTTGTCAGGGGTGAAGTGAGGCATCGAAAGTCACCTTATTACTGCCTAGGCAGTGAATGTGTGACGAGATGTTACTGCTTAGGCAGCGAATGTCAAATGGAATAATTAGGTTGCTTGGTAGTTGAGTAACTTAGAGCCTTGGACAGCAATCAAATCAGCGAGAGTCCAGTTAAGGCTTTTTGTAGGAGCGAGCTTGCTCGCGAAAAAACTCACGGGCACCGCGTGCATTCAGGATGCACGCGTTATCGTTGACGTTTTTCGCGAGCAAGCTCGCTCCTACATTTTTTGATCGGGCAAGGTTTAGAAATCGCGCTTGTAGAAGATATCCAGGGAACTCGCTACGCCCGTGGCCACTTCCAAGTACACCTTCTTGCTCAGCAGGTAGCGCAAGGCAATGGTGTTAGCCGGCTCGAACACCCCTACCCCATAACGCAAGCTGAGCTTCTCGTTGATCTTGCCGCTGGCCACCACGGCGGTGCTGTTACCCGTACCCTGGGTGTCCAGATCAAAATCCTGAATCCCCAGCTTATTGGCAATATCCGAAGTCACGCCAGCGCTGCCCATCAAGCCCAGGCCCAGGGCGGCTTCGGCGAGCATGTTGTTGTCTTCGCCAGTGTTGGTGCGCGAACGGCCCAGCACCAGGTATGACAACGCATCTTCCTGGGCCATGGCCGGCTCGGAGAAAATTTGCGTGGTCGGTTGTTCAGCGCTGCCGCTCAGGCGAATACCGGCGGTCACGGTGCGGGACGATTCGACCACCACGCGCACCGCCTCGATATCCAGGAACGGTTGATCCAGCGGCCCGGCGAACAACAGGCGTGCGCGACGTACGTTGAGGCGCTGGCCGTAGGCGCGGTAGCGGCCGTCGTTGAGCCACAGCTCGCCACGGGTGTCCATGTTGTCGCCGATGTGCACGTGGCCCTGGACCTTGGCGGTGAGGCCGAAGCCGGCGAAGTTGAGCTGGTCCTCACCCACTTCCACGTCGATATCCATGGCCATGGCCATCGGCGCTTTGCCCT
Organism: Pseudomonas sp. DWP2-2; assembly: GCF_049897065.1. NCBI lineage: Bacteria > Pseudomonadati > Pseudomonadota > Gammaproteobacteria > Pseudomonadales > Pseudomonadaceae > Pseudomonas > Pseudomonas sp. DWP2-2. Next base: position 335,839 of record NZ_JAFCVN010000001.1, read on the forward strand.
CTTCGGTCTGGCTGCCGATGATCACGGTGTCGTCGGACACCTTGACCGTCGAAGGCGGCAGTTCGCGCACGGTGATGTCGCCACGGGGGATATGGACCTTCCCGGCGATCGCCAGCTTGTCGTCCTTGAGGCTGATTTTCAGGTCGGGCGCCACTTCCAGCTTGGCGTAGGGCTCCACGGTGACCGGCAGTTGCGAGCCTTTGAGGCTGAGGTCGACCACCAGGGCACGGCCCCAGTCGATCTGCCCCGTGAGGCTGCCGTGCCCGGCCTTGCCGCTGCGCCAGCCACCGTTGAGCTGCACGCTTTCGCCGGCGATTTGCGCCTGCAAGTTCAGGCCTTCGAGGCTGATGGGCAGTTCCGGCCCGGAGACTTCGCCGTCCACCAGGTTCAGGTTGCCGTTGACCAGGGGCGCGAGCAAACCGCCGGAGATGCGGCCATTGCCGTTGAGTTTGCCGCTGAGTTTTTCCACCATGGGTACAAAGGGCCGCGCTACGGCGAGGTCCAGACCCGTAAGGCTGAAATTGCCGGTGATCGGCTTGTTGCTCGGCAGCGGATTGATCTGCGCCTGCAACAACAATTGGCCAAGCTTGCCGCCACGGAAATTTAGCTGGGTGTCGATGCGCTTGGGATTGAGGGTGGTTTCCAGCTTCAGGGTGTCGTAGGGGAAATCCAGCCACTGGCCCTTGTCGCGCACGCGCAAGGTGCCGCCACTGGCGTCCACCGCGACCACACCTTTTGGGCCGCTCTGGGGCAAGTCGAGTTGCACATCGGCGTTGAGCCTGCCCTGCCAGGCGAAGTCTTTGGGCAAGAACCCCGCGAGGCTGTCGAGAGGGAATTGCTTGAGGTGGTAACGCAACTTCGGCTCGGGCATCAGGCGCTGGTCTTCCCCACACAGGCTGGCGCCACCGGAGACCCAGCAGTGCGCACCAAAGGTCAGCTTGCCATCGGCCAGGCGTTCGATCTTCGCCGGGGCTTGCAGCCGCCAGTCCTGGCCACCGGCTTGCACGTCGCCACTGGCCAGGCGCCCGCGCCAGTTGTCTTTGTCAAGGTTACCATCCAGGGCCAGGGCCAGTTTGACCAGCGGGCCAGTCAGCGCCAGCTGGACTTTCTGGTTCTTGATATCGCCCTGGGCGCTGGCGGTGAGGTTGCCGACTTGCGTCTCGCCGCTTTGAATGCCGTTGGCCTTGAGGTCGAGCTTGGCGCGCTGGGCGCTATCGAGGTTGGCGTCCAGGTTGAGGCTTTGCAGACGGTTGTCGGCAAAGGCCAGTTGCTGACCCTTGAGGTCGAGCTTGCCTTGAGGGGCTTTCAAGGTGCCGGCCACCTCGACACGCCCGTTGACTTGCCCACGCAGTTGCGGCCAGAGCTGGGCCAGGCGCGCCAGCTTGATGTCGATCTGCCCGGCCAGACGCTGTTGCAGGCTGCCGCTGCCGTTGATGCGGTTGTCGCCCAGGCGGATGTCCAGGTTGGCGAGGGTCCATTGCTCGCCGGCGCCTTCGGCCTTGGCCGCGAGCACGGCGGTTTGCCCGCGCAGGCGACCCTTGAGGTCGAGGTCGGCGTTGAGCTTGAGCTGTTCATTTTTGAACTCACCTTTGCTGCGCAGCGGCCCGGCCAGAGTGCCGGGCAACTCTGCGACCCAGTAGGCCGGGTTCAGCGCCGACAGATCCAGGGCGGTGTCCCAGGCAATGCCGTCGGCAAATTGCAGGTTCAGGTGGCCTTCGGCCTTGCCTTGGCCGGCACTCAGTTTCAGCTCAGGCAGGAAGACCTGCTTGAGGTCGCCACTGAAGGGGGTGACCACATTGAACTTGCCCGCCGGGCCGTCGAGGTCAGCCTTGAGATTGCCCAGGTAGTTGCCGTCTTTATAGGAGATTTCACCGTTGAAGGTGCGCAAGGCCACTTGCGGTTCGTCGATGACCGGATAGAGGCGATGCCAGGGGAAGTCCAGCCAGTCGATCTTGGCGTCCGCGCTGAAGCCTTGTTGCCAGTCCAGGTTGGCACTGAGCTTGAGGCTTTGCTTGTCGCCGGCCGTCAGGTCCAGGCCGGCAATCTGTGCACCCTTGGCGTCAACCTTGCCCTTGAGCAGTAAATCCACCGGGCCGTTTTCGGCCGGTAGCACGGCCTTGCCCAGCAACTGGTAGCCATTGCTCAGGTCGCCTTTAGCGTTCAAGTCCAGTTGGTTGAGTTGCAGGGTATCGGGCAGGTCTGCGCTGGGTTTGAACGACTCGGAGGTGATGTGCACCTGCGCCGGCAGGTTTTCCACCAGGGGTTGCAGCTCACCAGTGAGCTTGGCCGGCAGATAGCCGCTGCTGTCGGCGTCGAGCTTGAGGGTCTTGAGCAAGTCGCCGTCGAGCTTGAGAGCAACGCGCCAGGGCGCGCCGCCCGGCGCATAGGGCAAGCTCAGGTTACCGGTGGCATTCAACGGCCAATCGCCGCTGGGTTGCAGCAGACCGGCGAGGTCCAGTACCAGATCGTCGCGCTGCAGATGCACCGAGTCGATCTGCAGGCCGGCGGTAGTCCAGTGCGCCACCAGTTGCAGGCCCTTGAGTTCTTCATTGCCGTTGAACAGCAGGCTGCCAATGCGAACATCGCCCAACTGGAGCGAAACCGGCAGCTTCAGGTCGGGCAGTTGAATCGGCCCGCTGTCGCTCTCTTCGGCACTGGGGGCGAATTCCAGGCTGACCTGTTCCACATCCAGTCGGTTGATGCACAGGGTCATGCGCAGCAGGCAGCCGGGTGACCAGTCAAACGTCGGTGCATTCAGCTCGACGCGGCTGCCATCCTGCTGCCACAGCAAATGATCGGCACTCCACTGCCCGCCCAGGCGCCCCTGGAAATTTTCCACGCTCAAACCTGGTACCTGGCCCAAGGCCCAGCGACTGCCCGCCTGGGTGCCAAGCACTGACCACAGCGCCAACAACAGCAAGACGAGGATGGCAACCAACGCCAGCCCCGCTATTTTCAAACCACGCATCACAGCTCAGGCCCCATGGAAAAGTGCAAGCGAACGCCGCCCGGATCTTCGAGGGCATGGGCCAGGTCGAGGCGAATCGGCCCCACCGGCGATACCCAGCGCACGCCGACGCCCACGCCGGTTTTCAGGCTCGGCAGGTCGAGGTTGTTGAACGAGTTGCCCTGGTCGATAAAAGTCGCGATACGCCATTTGTCGGTGATGGAATATTGATACTCAGCGCTCAGGGCCACCATGTAGCGGCCGCCGATGCGGTCGCCGCGATCGTTCTCGGGCGATAGCGTCTGGTACTCGTAGCCGCGCACGCTCTGGTCACCACCGGCGAAGAAGCGCAAGGAAGGAGGCACGGATTTGTAGCCATTGGTGGCACTGCCGCCAAATTGCGCACGGCCCAGGAAGCGGTGGTTGTCCCACAAGGTGGTCAGGCCCTTGACCGTCGCTGTGCCGTAAAGCAGGTTGGTGTCGGACCCCAGGCCCTCTTTGGCGACCTTGGTGTCGAACATCAGGCGGTAGCCATGGTGCGGGTCGATGCGGTTGTCACTGCGCAGGTAGGAATAGCTCACGCCAGGCATCAGCAGGTTACTCAGGCCCGAGTCATTGCCCAGGCGATATTCTTCGCGCTGGTACTTGAGGGAGATCACCCGCGTCCAGCCACTGGGCAACTTGCTGTGCCATTCGGGGCCGATGGTGAGCAGCTTGCTCAGGGTGTCAGTGTTAGCGATCTCTTCATTCTGGTAGCCGCCAGCAAAGCGCAATTTGTCAGTGAGCGGCGGGTCGAGCGGGATGTCGTACCACAACCCGACGTTCTGCCGTGGCGCCGACAGTTCAGCTTCCCAGCCATAACTGTGGCCCTGTGGGTTGACCCAATGGCGCGTCCAGTTGGCTTTGCCCCGTGGGCCGACGTCAGTGGAATAACCCAGGCCCAGGCCCATGGTGCGCGGCTTGCGGGTGTCCAGTTGCACCGCCACCGGGATCACATCATCGGTGGCGGCGGTGGGGCTGGCGTCGACGCGCACGCCTTCGAAGAAGCCACTGGCTTGCAGGTTCTGGTTGAGTTCGGCGACCAGTTCGGAATCATAGGGTGTGCCGGGCTTGAACGGCACCATGCGCTGCAACAGCTCTTCATCAAAGGGCGTGTCGCCGGTGAAGCTGACCTTGCCCATGCTGTAGCGTGGGCCGCTGTCGTAAATGAGTTTGATGTCGGCCACGCCCGCTTGAGGGTCTACGGCAAGTTTCTGGCTGGTGAAGCGCCCGCTGAAAAACCCGTAGCGCGAGGCCTGGTTCTGGATCAGGCGCTTGGCGTCTTCGTAATGGCCGTGATTGAGCACGGCGCCGGGCTTGAGGTCGTCGCTGGCGGGCACGCGAAAGGTCTTGAGACTCGCGGCCTGGCCGTCGACCCTTATGGTGACGTCGCGCAAGTGCACCGGTTCGCCGGGGTCGATGGTGAGGGTCAGGCGCGGGTTCTTGCCGCCCTTCACCTCGCTGTTGATCTGCGGCTGATAGTAGCCCAGGGCCTGCGCGGCTTTGCGCGCCTGCTCCTCGGCGCCACGGCTGAACCGCAGCAAGGCTTCTTCATCACGATCGCCCACACCGCCGATGTAGCCTTCGATGTTGGCTTTCAGCGCGTCGTTCGAGGGTTTGATCCGCACGTCCAGTTCGCTTTGCGCCAATGCGCCGCAGCTCGTGAACAGCAGAATCAAGCCGCTGGTAAATCTTCCTGGAAACTTCATAGGCGCGGATGCTACACGAGCGAGAGAGGAACTATGAACCCGGATTCTTCTGAATAATTCTGTCTCAAGCCGTTGCAGGATGTAACGCCTGGGGATTGGGATGGAAAAACACATGCTCGCGCACCGGCCCTACGGCGACTTCGCCGATTTCCTCATAGCCCTGTCGCTTGTAGAAATCCAAATAACGGGAGTTACCGGTGTCGAGCACCACGCCGGATGAATGCGGGTCGTCGGCACACCAATTGTGTACCGCTTCCAGCAACTGCTCACCATGGTGCTTGCCCTGGAACTGCGGATGAATACCCAGCAACGGCAGCACATGCACAGACGTGTTGGGCAGGCACGCCATGACGGCATGATGGTATTCCAGGTAACGCCGCGTACCGCGCACGCCGGTGCTCAGCCACATGCGGATTTGCCAGGCCCAGCTTTCGGTGATGCCCAGGCGCCGCTGGGGCGGTGCAATCAGGGCAATGCCGATCAGCCGGTCGTTGACGAACAGGCCGATGGCCGGGAGTTTCTGGAAAAAATGCTGCTTGACCAGTTCGCGCACAGTGGCACGTACTCGCTGTTCATAGCCCGCCCGCTCGGCTTCGAAGATGTAGGCAAAGGTCGGCTCATGGCGATACGCCTGGTACAGCAGGGATCGCGCTTCACGGGAGTAGCCGCTATTGAGCAGGCGGATTTCGGCAGTGGCCGTCGAAGTGTCTGGCATAACAGTCAATCTCCCTGGGCGCCACTCAAACATGGCGTTCTTATGGGTACGAACCTGCACAGCTCCAGTCGTTCCCAGACATTAGCAGCGCATTCATCCTGCCGCCACGCTGGCCCCCATCCGACTTGTCGGCTAGCATCGCCCTTTTGCCAGACTGGACTGCCGACCATGAAAATCGTCTCCTTCAATATCAACGGGCTGCGTGCTCGCCCTCATCAGTTGGCGGCGCTGATTGAAAAGCATCAACCGGACGTGATCGGTTTGCAGGAAACCAAGGTCCACGATGATCAGTTCCCGTTGGCCGAAGTGCAGGCCCTGGGTTATCACGTGTACTACCACGGGCAGAAAGGCCACTACGGCGTGGCCCTGCTCTCGCGCAAAGAAGCGTTGAGCGTGCACAAAGGCTTTGCCAGCGATGAAGAAGACGCCCAGCGCCGGTTTATCTGGGGCACCTTCGCCGACGAAAACGGCCACCCAGTGACCATCATGAACGGCTACTTCCCCCAGGGCGAAAGCCGCGACCACCCAACCAAGTTCCCGGCCAAGCAGCGCTTCTATGAAGACTTGCAGCAATTGCTGGAAAGCCAGTTCAGCAATGACCAGGCGCTGGTGGTGATGGGCGACGTGAACATTTCCCCAGAGGACTGCGACATCGGCATCGGCGCCGACAACGCCAAGCGCTGGCTGAAAACCGGCAAGTGCAGCTTCCTGCCGGAAGAACGCGAGTGGATGGCACGCTTGAAGAACTGGGGCCTGGTGGACAGCTTCCGCCACCTCAACCCGGATGTGACCGACCGCTTCAGCTGGTTCGATTACCGCAGCCGTGGCTTTGAGGACGAGCCCAAGCGCGGGCTGCGCATCGACGTGATCTTGGCGTCCACCGGGTTGGTGCCTCGGGTCAAGGACGCGGGGGTGGACTATGATTTGCGTGGGCTGGAGAAACCGTCGGACCATGCGCCGATCTGGTTGGAACTGAGCTGATTGTAGGAGCGAGCTTGCTCGCGAAGAACTTGAGGGCGCCGCGTTTATTCAGGAAGCCCGCGTTATCGTTGACGTTTTTCGCGAGCAAGCTCGCTCCTACAGGAGATCAGGGGTGCCAGCCCCGTGTCGGTCATATGGCTGCAATCCGACTGACTTAATCTTCCGGCACTCCCTTTGGCCTAAGAAGGTGCCGGCATGATGCTGCGCGTTCTGTTCCTGTGTTTTGCAATCGCATTCCCCGCCGTGGCGGCCCCTCTGTCCATTCCCGACAAAGGCCCGGCCCTGCGCATCCAGGGCTCCAACACCATCGGCGCGGCACTCGGCCCGGCGCTGGTCAAAGGCTTGATGGAGTATCAGGGCTTGCAGGATGTGCGTGCTGAACCGGGTGCCGGGGGGAATGAGCAGCGCGTGGTCGGCAAGACACGCCAAGGCCAGACGGTCACCATCGAGGTGGCGGCCCACGGTTCCAGCACCGGCTTTGCGGCGCTGAAAAACAATCGCGCCGACCTCGCCGCCGCGTCCCGCCCGATCAATGACAGCGAGCTGGTGGACCTCGACCCCCTGGGGGATTTGAAAACCCCAGGCGCCGAGCATGTGATCGCCATTGATGGCCTGGCAATCATCGTCAACCCGCGCAACCCGCTCAATAGCCTCAACACCGAGCAATTGGCGCAAATCTTCAACGGCGAGGTCAGCACCTGGGAGGCACTGGGAGGTACAGGCGGGACCATTCATTTATATGCCCGGGATGATCAATCCGGCACCTTCGACACCTTCCGGGAACTGGTGCTGAGCCGCCGCGGCCAACCGCTCGCGCCGTCGGCCAAGCGCTTTGAATCCAGCGAACAGCTTTCCGATGCGGTGAGCCAGGACCCCCAGGGCATCGGTTTTATCGGCCTGCCCTCTGTGCGCCAGGCCAAGGCGGTGGCGATTGTCGACGGCGACTCGCAACCGATGTTGCCGCTGACCAGCCTGATCGCCACCGAGGATTACCCGCTGTCACGTCGGCTGTTCTTCTACTTGCCGCCCTCTTCCCGCAACCCATGGGCCAAGGCGTTGGTGGAGTTTTCCCAAGGCAGCAAGGGCCAGGCGATTGTGGCTGCCAATGGCTTCATCGCCCAGCAGGTGCAAGCGATCGGTGTGGCGCCGCGCCCGCCGATGCCCGACGATTACCAGGCCATCGCCCGAGACGCTCAGCGCCTGACGGTGAATTTTCGTTTCGACGAGGGCAGCGCCAGCCTCGACAATAAGGCGCGCCAGGATGTGCAGCGGGTGGTCGCCTATATCAGAAGCCACGGCAAGCTGAATAAGCAGGTGACGCTGGTGGGGTTTGGCGACACCAAGAATGATCCGCAACGTGCGGCGCTGCTATCGAAGTTGCGGGCGATGGCAGTGCGCCGAGAGCTGGTCAAGAGCGGCGTGGTGCTCAAGGATATTCGCGGGTTTGGCGCGCAGATGCCGGTGGCGGCCAATACTGCGGATGAAGGCCGGATCAAGAATCGGCGAGTGGAGGTTTGGGTGTACTGAAGATCGTTGAAGATCGTTCCCACGCTCCGCGTGGGAATGCCGCTCTGGACGCTCCGCGTCCGCTCTTGAAAGGGTGACGCAGAGCGTCACGGGAGGCGCTCCCACGCAGAGCGTGGGAACGATCGCAGAGCGTGGGAACGATCATCATCAGTGTTACTGCCCGCCGCGCATCAATTCCCGAGGCACATATTTGCCAATCTCGAACTTGCCAATCGCCGCACGGTGCACTTCGTCCGGGCCGTCGGCCAGGCGCAGGGTGCGTTGCATGGCGTACATATAGGCCAGCGGAAAATCATTGGACACCCCGGCGCCGCCGTGCATCTGGATCGCGCGGTCGATGACCTTCAAGGCCACATTCGGCGCCACCACCTTGATCTGGGCGATTTCGCTTTTCGCCACTTTGTTACCCACGGTGTCCATCATGTACGCCGCTTTCAAGGTCAGCAGGCGGGCCATGTCAATTTCCATGCGTGAGTCGGCGATCTTGTCGATATTGCCGCCCAACCGCGCCAAAGGCTTGCCGAAGGCAGTGCGGCTGACCGAGCGTTTGCACATCAACTCCAATGCGCGTTCGGCCATGCCGACCGAACGCATGCAGTGGTGAATGCGGCCAGGGCCAAGGCGGCCCTGGGCGATCTCGAAGCCACGGCCTTCGCCCAGCAACACGTTTTCATAAGGCACACGCACATTGTCGAACAGCACTTCGGCATGGCCGTGGGGCGCATCGTCGTAGCCGAATACCGGCAGCGGCCGCAGGATTTTCACGCCTGGGGTATCGACCGGCACCAGGATCATCGAGTGCTGCTGGTGACGCGGCGCATCGGGGTTGCTCAGGCCCATGAAGATCAGGATCTTGCAGCGCGGGTCGCAGGCGCCGGAGGTCCACCACTTCTTGCCGTTGATCACCCACTCGTCGCCCTGGCGTTCGGCGCGGGCGGCCATGTTGGTGGCGTCCGAGGACGCCACATCCGGTTCGGTCATGGCAAAGGCGGAACGAATCTCGCCGCGCAGCAAGGGTTCGAGCCAGCGCTGTTTCTGTTCTTCGTTGGCGTAGCGCACCAGCACTTCCATATTGCCGGTGTCGGGAGCGGAGCAGTTGAATGGCTCCGGGCCGAGCAACGAGCGGCCCATGATTTCCGCCAAGGGTGCGTATTCAAGGTTGGTCAGGCCAGCGCCCAGTTCGGATTCCGGCAGAAACAGGTTCCACAAGCCCTCGGCCTTCGCCTTGGCCTTGAGTTCTTCCATGATCGCCGTGGGCTGCCAGCGATCACCTTCGCTGACTTGGCGTTCGAACACCGGTTCGGCCGGGTAGACATAAGCGTCCATGAACGCAGTGACGCGTTCACGCAGTTCCTGAACCTTGGGCGAATAGGCGAAATCCATGAGCAGCTCCCTTCTTTGAGAGGTTGTTTAGGTCATGCATTCGATGCTAGAACAGCGCTGATAATTTACCTAGCCTATTCTCGCCGTGTATTAACATTCATCACCGATATATGATCGGTGTATGAGCACCTCACAATAAGAGCGCAACGAAATGAATCTGAGCAAGGTCGACCTCAACCTCTTTATTGTCTTCGACGCGATTTACACCGAAGCCAACCTGACCCGCGCCGGCCAGATCGTGGGTATCACCCAGCCGGCGGTGTCCAACGCCCTGGCGCGGTTGCGCGAGACCTTCAACGACCCGCTGTTCGTGCGTACCGCCCAAGGCATGGTGCCCACGCCCATGGCGCAGAACATCATCGGCCCGGTGCGCAATGCGTTGTCGTTGCTGCGCGTGTCCGTGCAGGAAAGCCGCATCTTCAACCCGCAGCAGGCGGCCAAGACCTACCGTATCAGCATGACCGACCTGACCGAGGCCGTGATCCTGCCGCTGCTGTTCCAGCGCCTGCGTCGCCTGGCGCCTACCGTGATGATCGAGAGTTTCCTGTCCAAACGTCGCGAAACCACCAAGGAACTGGCCGCCGGGCGCCTGGATTTTGCCGTGGATGCGCCGCTCAATACCGACCCGCAGGTGCGTCACGTCAAGCTGATGGAAGACCGCTACGTGTGCGCCATGCGCAAGGGCCACCCGATGGCGGGCAAGGATAAATTCACCCTGGATGATTACCTGTCGCTGACCCATATCCATATCTCCAGCCGCCGCAACGGTTTGGGCTATGTGGACCTGGCCTTGGGCAAGATGGGCATTCAACGCAAGATCGCCCTGCGTTCCCAGCACTACCTGATGGCCTATCAGGTGTTGCAACAGACCGACATGGTGATGACCGTGCCCGAGCGTTTCGCCCGTCGTCATGAACTGCACTGGTTCCAACTGCCAGTCAACAGCGTGCCGCCGCTGGAAACCCATTTGTACTGGCACGAAAGCACCGATCAGGACCCGGCGAACCGCTGGATGCGTGAACAGATGATCGAGTTGTGCCAGCAGGTGACGGCCCAGGAAAAGAAAGCCCAGCAGCCTTGACGTTTACGTCAACCTGCAATTAGCTTAGCGCCAAGACTTCCTTGAGCACCGCCATGAGCACCACCTACAGCATCTCCGACCTCGCCCGCGAGCTCGACATCACCACCCGCGCCATTCGTTTCTATGAAGAACAAGGCCTGCTGGCCCCCGAACGTCGGGGCCAGGAGCGCATTTACTCGGCGCGGGACAAGGTCAGCCTCAAGCTGATCCTGCGTGGCAAGCGCATCGGCTTCTCCCTGGCCGAATGCCGCGAACTGATCGAACTCTACGACCCCACCGGCGGCAACCAGATCCAACTCAACAGCATGCTGGCCAAGATCGCCGAACGCCGTGAACAGTTGGAACAGCAACTGCTGGATATCGAACAGATGAAGCTGGAACTGGACACCGCTGAAGAGCGTTGCACCCAGGCCCTGGCGCAGACCATCAGCCAAGCCGGCCATTGACCAGAAGGTAACCGCCATGTCCCTACCCTCCCACGTACGCCTGGTTGAAGTCGGCCCGCGCGACGGTTTGCAGAACGAAGCCCAGCCCATCAGCGTGGCGGATAAAGTCCGATTGGTAGACGCCTTGAGCGCCGCTGGCTTGAGCTATATCGAAGTCGGTAGTTTTGTCTCGCCCAAATGGGTGCCGCAAATGGCAGGTTCAGCCGAAGTGTTTGCGCAGATCCAGCGCAAGCCCGGCGTGACCTATGGCGCACTGGCACCGAACCTGCGCGGGTTCGAGGATGCGCTGGCGGCCGGGGTCAAGGAAGTCGCGGTGTTCGCGGCGGCGTCCGAGGCGTTCTCCCAGCGCAATATCAATTGTTCCATCAGCGAGAGCCTGGAGCGCTTCGCACCGATCATGGCCGCCGCCAAGCAGCACGGCGTCAGCGTGCGCGGCTATGTGTCCTGTGTACTGGGTTGCCCCTATGAAGGCGATATCGCCCCGGAGCAAGTGGCGGCCGTCGCCCGCGAGCTGTATGCCATGGGCTGCTATGAAGTGTCCTTGGGCGACACGATCGGTACCGGCACGGCGGGCGCTACCCGGCGCCTGTTCGAAGTGGTCGGCGCGCAAGTGCCACGGGACAAGCTGGCCGGGCACTTCCACGACACCTACGGGCAGGCCATCGCCAACATCTATGCCAGCCTGCTGGAGGGCATCACGGTGTTCGACAGCTCTATCGCAGGCCTGGGCGGCTGCCCCTACGCCAAGGGCGCCAGCGGTAACGTCGCCACCGAGGACGTGCTGTACCTGCTCAACGGCCTGGGTATCGACACGGGTATCGACCTGGAACGCTTGATTGGCGCCGGCCAGCAGATCAGCCAGGTGCTGGGACGGCCTACGGGTTCCCGCGTGGCGAAGGTGCGTAACGCAGGTGAGTAGCACAGCTGTGACAATGTGTTACCGCACACCGGCATAACGGGTAACGCGGGAACAAAATCCGCCGTGCAAACTGAAAGAAAATACTGACAAAAAACCAACTCGTTGATTTTAAAGGCTTTTAAAAAGTTGGCACGCCTTCTGCTATCTCTATGGCATAACAAGAATAAAAAGCGCCAAACCTAATAAAAATAAGACGAAACGACTCTGACATAACAAAAACAACACGGCAGAGACGCAGCTAACAGATTTTTTTGGAGAAGATGTGCTTCCCAGGGTACGGCATGCCGCAACCCGCAACCGGATAGAGAAAAATAAAACTACCTCAGGTAGCTACCCACTGGTTGGATCGTTTACGAAGAAGCAGGTCAGCGTTCAAAAAAATACGTTTGCTCTTGACCCCGGATGGGGGTCGCCAAAAAAGCGGTACGGGCCACGGCTACCAAAAACAACAACAGGCCGCCCCTCAATAATAAGAAAAGAGCACGCAACGACAAATTAAAGGGGACCTTCGGGTCCCCTTTGTGCTTTCTGGGTTTAACTATTTTGGTGGCGCAGCAGGTTCGCGGGGTATCAGGTAGATGTGGGCCGGCAGTCAGGCCGCCATCGCAGGCAAGTCAGCTCCCACAGGGGGTTGACGTTGTCAGCGCGCTTGCAGCTCCTGGATGGAAATCTCGCGCATGCGAAACTTCTGGATCTTGCCCGTGACTGTCATCGGAAACTCATCCACGAATTTGAAATGCCTGGGCGTCTTGAAATGGGCGATGCGGTCCTTGCACCAGCTCAACAACTCCAGCTCGTTGGCCACTTGACCGGGATGAAACTTGATCCAGGCAACAATCTCTTCGCCATAACGTTCATCCGGGATGCCAACGATCTGCACGTCCGCCACGGCCGGATGAGTAAAGAAAAACTCTTCCAGCTCCCGCGGGTAAACGTTCTCGCCACCGCGAATGATCATGTCCTTGTTACGCCCGGCGATGCACACGTAACCCTGCTCATCCATGGTCGCCAGGTCGCCGGTGTGCATCCAGCCGGCCTCATCGATGGACTCGCGAGTGCCGTCAGGGTTGTTCCAGTAACCCAGCATCACGCTGTAGCCGCGGGTGCACAGTTCACCGATCACGCCACGGGCCACGGTGTTACCGGCCTCGTCGACAATCTTGGTTTCCAGTTGCGGTTGGGTGCGGCCCACCGTGGTGACACGCCGTTCGATATCGTCATCTGCGCCGGTCTGCAGCGACACCGGGCTGGTTTCAGTCATGCCATAGGCAATCTGCACCTCTGCCATGTGCAGCTCATGGATGACCCGACGCATCACCTCGATCGGGCATGTCGCCCCGGCCATGATCCCGGTGCGCAGGCTGGACACCTCGAACTCGGCCCGGCGTGGGTGATCGAGCAGCGCGATAAACATGGTCGGCACGCCATATAAGCCGGTGGCTTGTTCTTCGGCGACGGCGCTCAGCGTCAGCAACGGGTCGAAGCCGTCATTGGGGTAGATCATGGTGGTGCCGTGAGTGATACAACCGAGGTTGCCCATGACCATGCCGAAGCAGTGGTACAGCGGCACTGGGATCACCAGGCGGTCCCCTGCCGTCAGGCCCAGGCTTTCACCGACCATGTAACCGTTATTGAGGATGTTGTGGTGACTGAGGGTGGCGCCCTTGGGGAAGCCGGTGGTGCCGGAGGTGTACTGGATATTCACGGGTTGATCGAAATGCAGGCTGGCCTGGCGGCTGTGCAGGTGCTCGGGCGGCACGCCTGCGCCAAGCGCCGCCAACTGCGACCAGGGCATGAATGCCGGCGGCGGGCTGGGGTCTAGGCTGATGAGGCCGCGCAGCTCGGATTTCAACGCCTGGAGCATGGCGTGGTAATCGGAGCTTTTGAACGAACCGGCGCATACCAGCCATTGGCAGCCGGATTGTTTGAGCACGTAGTCCAACTCGCTGCTGCGATAGGCCGGGTTGATATTGACCAGGATCACCCCGAGCTTGGCGCTCGCCACCTGGCAGATCAGCCACTCGGCACAGTTAGGCGCCCAGATACCCAGGCGGTCGCCGGTTTGCATGCCTAGGGCGATGAATGCGCGGGCGTGCAGCTCAACTGTCTCGGCCAGCTGCCGCCAAGTGTAGCGCTGCTGCTGGTGACGCACCACCAAGGCTTCGCCATCTGGATGCTGAGCGACGGTGCGATCGAATGCCTGGCCAATGGTCATGGCCAGCAAGGCCTTGTCCTGGGAGCCACGGCTGTAACTCTGGTTCGGTTGATCCATAACGACCCCTGTTATCTTTTTTGTAGGTTGACGTATACGTAAACTACGATTGACAGCGCCGCAACGCAAGCTTACGTTAACGTAAAGGTGAGCGCCCTCCTCCCGCGCCCTGCCCACACAACAACAAAGCTCACATTAAGGTGCCTGTCCATGAGTTACCCGTCCCTGAACTTCGCCCTCGGCGAGACCATCGACATGCTGCGCGACCAGGTGCAGTCCTTCGTGGCCAAGGAGATCGCACCGCGCGCGGCCCAGATCGACATCGACAACCTGTTCCCCGCCGACCTGTGGCGCAAGTTCGGCGACATGGGCCTGCTGGGCATCACCGTGCCCGAGGAATACGGCGGTGCCGGCCTCGGTTACCTGGCCCATGTGGTGAGCATGGAAGAAATCAGCCGTGGCTCGGCCTCGGTTGCGTTGTCCTACGGGGCGCACTCCAACCTGTGCGTCAACCAGATCAACCGCAACGGGAACCACGCACAAAAACTCAAGTACCTGCCCAAGCTGATCAGCGGCGAGCACATCGGCGCCCTGGCCATGAGCGAGCCGAATGCCGGTTCCGACGTGGTGTCGATGAAACTGCGCGCCGACAAGCGCGGCGACCATTACGTACTCAATGGCAGCAAGACCTGGATCACCAACGGCCCGGACGCCAACACCTATGTGATCTACGCCAAGACCGACCTGGAAAAAGGCCCCCACGGCATCACCGCTTTCATCGTCGAGCGCGACTGGAAAGGCTTCAGCCGCAGCAACAAATTCGACAAACTGGGCATGCGCGGCTCCAACACCTGCGAGCTGTTTTTCGACGACGTCGAGGTACCCGAAGAAAACATCCTCGGCGTGCTCAATGGCGGCGTGAAAGTGTTGATGAGCGGCCTGGACTACGAGCGCGTGGTGCTTTCCGGTGGCCCTACCGGGATCATGCAGGCATGCATGGACTTGATCGTGCCCTACATCCACGACCGCAAGCAGTTCGGCCAGAGCATCGGCGAATTCCAGTTGATCCAGGGCAAGGTCGCCGATATGTACACCCAGCTCAACGCCAGCCGCGCTTACCTCTAC
Organism: Pseudomonas sp. DWP2-2; assembly: GCF_049897065.1. Classification (NCBI taxonomy): domain Bacteria; kingdom Pseudomonadati; phylum Pseudomonadota; class Gammaproteobacteria; order Pseudomonadales; family Pseudomonadaceae; genus Pseudomonas; species Pseudomonas sp. DWP2-2. Next base: position 350,923 of record NZ_JAFCVN010000001.1, read on the forward strand.
GCGGTGGCGCAGGCGTGTGAACGCGGCGAGACCACGCGCAAGGACGCTGCGGGCGTGATCCTCTACAGCGCCGAGCGCGCCACGCAAATGGCCCTGGATGCAATCCAGATTCTGGGCGGCAATGGCTATATCAATGAATTCCCCGCCGGGCGCCTGCTGCGTGACGCCAAGCTCTACGAAATTGGTGCGGGCACCAGTGAGATTCGGCGGATGTTGATCGGTCGCGAACTGTTCAACGAAACCCGCTGAAGGAGCACGCCCATGGCCACCTTGCACACCCAGCTCAACCCGCGCTCGGCGGAATTCGCCGCCAACCACGCGGCGATGCTTGAACAGGTCGACGCCCTGCACAGCCTGCTCGCCCACGTCCATCAAGGTGGCGGCGCCAAGGCCCAGGAACGCCACACGTCACGCGGCAAGCTGTTGCCCCGCGAGCGTATCAACCGTCTGCTCGATCCGGGTTCGCCGTTTCTCGAGCTGAGCCAACTGGCCGCCCACCAGGTGTATGGCGAAGACGTCCCGGCTGCCGGGGTGATTGCCGGCATCGGCCGGGTGGAAGGCGTCGAATGCATGATTGTGGCCAACGATGCCACGGTCAAAGGCGGCTCCTATTACCCGCTGACCGTTAAAAAACACCTGCGCGCCCAGACCATCGCCGAGCAAAACCGCCTGCCGTGTATCTACCTGGTGGACTCCGGCGGCGCCAACCTGCCGCGCCAGGACGAGGTGTTCCCCGACCGTGAGCATTTCGGGCGGATCTTCTTCAACCAGGCCAATATGAGCGCCCAGGGCATTCCTCAGATTGCCGTGGTGATGGGCTCGTGCACCGCCGGCGGCGCCTACGTGCCGGCCATGGCCGACGAAGCGATCATGGTGCGCCAGCAAGCCACCATCTTCCTTGCCGGCCCGCCGCTGGTGAAGGCCGCCACCGGTGAAGTGGTGAGCGCCGAAGAGCTGGGTGGCGCCGATGTGCACTGCAAGGTCTCGGGCGTGGCCGACCACTATGCCGACAGCGATGAACACGCCCTGGCGCTGGCCCGGCGCAGCGTGGCCAACCTCAATTGGCGCAAGCAGGGTGAGCTGCTGCAACGCCCGCCGGTGGCGCCGCTGTACAGCAGCGAAGAGTTGTACGGCGTGATCCCGGCGGATGCCAAGCAACCCTTTGATGTGCGCGAAGTCATCGCACGGCTGGTGGACGGCTCGGTGTTCGATGAGTTCAAGGCCCTGTTCGGCACGACCCTGGTGTGCGGCTTTGCGCACTTGCATGGCTACCCGATAGCGATCCTGGCCAACAACGGCATCCTCTTCGCCGAAGCCGCGCAAAAAGGCGCGCACTTTATCGAACTGGCCTGCCAGCGCGGGATTCCACTGCTGTTCCTGCAAAACATCACCGGCTTCATGGTCGGCCAGAAGTACGAAGCCGGCGGCATTGCCAAGCACGGCGCCAAGCTGGTCACCGCCGTGGCGTGCGCCAAGGTGCCGAAATTCACCGTGATCATCGGTGGCAGCTTTGGTGCGGGTAACTATGGGATGTGTGGCCGCGCCTACGACCCGCGCTTTTTGTGGATGTGGCCCAACGCACGCATTGGCGTGATGGGGGCCGAACAGGCCGCCGGGGTGTTGGCACAGGTCAAGCGCGAACAGGCTGAGCGCGCCGGCAACGGTTTCAGTGCCGAGGAGGAAGCCGCGATCAAGCAGCCGATCCTCGACCAGTATGAAACCCAGGGCCATCCCTACTACTCCAGCGCGCGCTTGTGGGATGACGGCGTGATCGACCCGCTGCAGACCCGTGACGTGCTGGCCCTGGCCTTGTCCGCCGCACTGAACGCCCCCATCGAGCCGAGCCGCTTCGGCGTGTTCCGCATGTAACCTGTAGGAGCGCGCCTGTTGTGGCGAGGGAGCTTGCTCCCGCTGACTGCGCAGCAGTCCCGGCTTTTTTGGGGGCGCTGCGCACCCCAGCGCAAGCAAGCTTGCTCGCCACAACAAGCTCGCTCCTACAGGAGGCCTCTCATTATCATGGAGCTCCTTGCATGAGCGACTTCAACACCCTCGAACTGATCACTGACCGCCGTGGCTTTGCCACGCTGTGGCTCAGCCGCGAAGCCAAGAACAACGCGTTCAACGCCGAGATGATCCGCGAATTGATCCTGGCTCTTGACCGCGTACAAGGCGACCCGTCCCTGCGCTTCCTGGTACTGCGCGGGCGTGGCAAGCACTTCAGCGCCGGTGCCGACCTGGCCTGGATGCAGCAATCGGCCGAGCTGGACTACCACACCAACCTGGACGACGCCCGGGAACTGGCAGAGCTGATGTACAACCTGTCCAAACTGAAAATCCCCACGCTGGCGGTGGTGCAAGGTGCGGCCTACGGGGGCGCGCTGGGCCTGATCAGCTGCTGTGACATGGCCATCGGTGCCGACGACGCGCAGTTCTGCCTGTCGGAAGTGCGTATCGGCCTGGCGCCGGCGGTGATCAGCCCGTTCGTGGTGCAGGCCATCGGCGAACGCGCTGCCCGTCGTTATGCACTCACAGCCGAGCGGTTCGGCGGCCAACGCGCACGGGAGATCGGCTTGCTGGCGGAAAGTTATCCTGCCGAGAGCCTGGATCAACAGGTGGACCAGTGGGTCACCAACCTGCTGCAAAACAGCCCGGCGGCCATGCGTGCCAGTAAGGATTTGCTGCGGGAAGTGGGCAACGGTGCCCTCACCCCCGCGCTGCGCCGCTATTGCGAAAACGCCATTGCGCGCATCCGGGTGAGCGCCGAGGGCCAGGAAGGTTTGCGTGCATTTCTGCAAAAACGTGCGCCAAGTTGGCAAACCCAGGAGCCGCGTTCATGAGCACACTCAACACCGTTCTGGTGGCCAACCGTGGCGAAATCGCCTGCCGGGTCATGCGTACCGCCAAGGCCATGGGGTTGACCACCGTGGCTGTGCACAGCGCCATCGACCGCGATGCCCGCCATAGCCGTGAAGCCGATATCCGCGTCGACCTGGGCGGCAGCAAGGCCACCGATAGTTACCTGCAAATCGACAAGCTGATTGCCGCCGCCCACGCCAGCGGCGCCCAGGCGATTCACCCCGGCTACGGCTTCCTCTCGGAAAACGCCGGCTTCGCCCGGGCCATCGAGGCGGCAGGCTTGATCTTCCTCGGCCCGCCCGCCTCGGCCATCGACGCCATGGGCAGCAAATCCGCGGCCAAGGCCTTGATGGAAACGGCTGGCGTACCCCTTGTGCCGGGTTATCACGGCGAGGCCCAAGACCTGGAGACCTTCCGCGCCGCCTGTGAGCGTATCGGCTACCCGGTGCTGCTCAAGGCCACGGCGGGTGGCGGTGGCAAGGGCATGAAAGTGGTCGAGGACGTCAGCCAACTGGCCGAAGCCCTGGCTTCCGCCCAGCGTGAGGCGCTGTCGTCGTTCGGCAACGGGCAGATGCTGGTGGAGAAATACCTGCTCAAGCCGCGGCATGTCGAGATCCAAGTGTTTGCCGACCAGCAGGGTCATTGCTTGTACCTCAATGAACGCGACTGCTCGATCCAGCGTCGTCATCAAAAGGTCGTGGAAGAAGCCCCGGCACCCGGCTTGAGTGTCGAGCAGCGCCGGGCCATGGGCGAAGCGGCCGTGCGCGCTGCCCAGGCCATCGGGTATGTCGGCGCAGGTACGGTGGAGTTTTTGCTGGATGCCCGTGGCGAGTTTTTCTTCATGGAGATGAACACGCGGCTGCAGGTGGAGCATCCGGTGACCGAAGCGATTACCGGCCTCGACCTGGTGGCCTGGCAGATCCGGGTTGCCCAGGGCGAGGCGCTGCCGATCACGCAAGAGCAGGTCGCGTTGAACGGTCATGCAATTGAAGTGCGGCTGTATGCCGAAGACCCGGCCAATGACTTTCTGCCGGCCACCGGGCACCTGGCGCTGTACCGCGAGTCCAGCCCGGGCCCTGGACGCCGGGTGGATAGCGGCGTCGAGCAAGGCGACAGCGTGTCGCCCTTCTACGACCCGATGCTCGGCAAGTTGATTGCCTGGGGTGAAGACCGCGAACAGGCGCGCCTGCGCTTATTAAGCATGCTGGATGAGTTTGCGGTCGGCGGGCTCAAGACCAACCTGGGCTTTTTGCGGCGCATCATCGGGCACCCTGCGTTTGCCGCGGCCGAGTTGGATACCGGGTTTATCCCGCGCTATCAGGGTGAGCTGTTGCCGACGCCAGGAGCCTTGAGCGATGAGTTCTGGCAAGCGGCGGGCTCGGCGTTTATGCAGAGCTTGCCGGTGGGTGACGGGCCTTGGGCAAGTCACCAGGGCTTTCGCGCGGGCCTGCCTGCCGAGGTGTCGCTGCACCTGAGCTGCAATGGGCAGGATCGGCTGGTGACACTGACCGGGCAACCGTCTCAGTTATGCGGCGAACAGTTGCTGACTGAACATCAGGGCGTGCGCCGTGCTCATCTGGCGGTGCGCAGTGAAGGCAGCCTGTACCTGCGTTGGGACGGCGAGATGCATGCCGTCAGCCTGTTCGACCCGATTGCGGCGGTCGAGGCCAATCAATCCCATCAGGGCGGCCTCACCGCCCCCATGAACGGCAGCATCGTGCGGGTGCTCGTGGAGGTGGGCCAAACCGTTGAGGCTGGTACTCAACTGGTGGTGCTCGAAGCCATGAAGATGGAACACAGCATCCGTGCGCCCCACGCCGGGGTAGTCAAGGCGCTGTTCTGCCAGGAAGGTGAAATGGTAGCCGAAGGCAGCGCGCTGGTGGAGCTGGAAACAGCCGACTAGAACTTCGCCGTGGCTTGCACCACCACACCCAGGAGGCGGCAGCCGTCGCTGAGCAGCACCTTGGGGTAAGTGGGGTTGAGCGGCACCAGGTAGTGCTGGCCGCTTTCTTCCTGCAATTGGCGAAAGGTGGCCTGGGGGTTACCGGCCCATTGGGCCACCACCAGCCTGCCGGGCTCGGGTGCGATGGCCGGGTCAACCAGGATCATCATGCCAGCCGCAATACTCATACCCGTGGGGGCGGTCATGGCGTCTCCCGTCACCGGCAACCAGAATGCCTCGCCTCGGGCGTGGTAATCGGTCAATTCGTAGCGCTCGGTTCTATAAGGCGCACGCTCCTCACGCAGCTCGCAGGCCTGCTTCCAGTCGCTGACCGGGTAGCGGAAATACGGATTGTAGTGGGGGTCCAGTTCCGGCACTTGCGCGGCCCGTTCACGAATCTCCAGCGCCACCTCCAAATACCCCAACCCCAGTTCGGCGAGCACACGGTTCATGTCCGCCAGGCTCGGCACACGGCGTTTATTGAGCCAATGGCCGACGCCGCCCTGGGACATGCCCAGGCGCCGCGCCAGTTCATCCTGCGTGACCTTGCGGTCTTTCATGTTGGCCTTGACCAACGCTATCCAGTTATCCATGGCGCATCACAATACGGCGCCCGTTTTTGCGGGCAATAAACAGTTTGTAGTAATCCATAAAACGACAGGAATACGATACGTACTATCATCAAGCCCAAGGATTTCGACACCCACCGGAGTATTGCCGCTTATGACGACCCGCACGCACCCAACGCCCGAACTGACTGAAGTAAACGACATGTGCAACAGTGGCGCGGCCCAGCGCGCACTGGACTACTACTTGAAAGAAAATCGGTCGACGCCGGATTCGGACGGGGCCATGTTCGCGATCAAACCCGAAGTCAGCCAGGAGGAGGCCCTGATACACGCCTCGGACCTGTTGCGCAGTGCAGCGGCAACCGCCTACGAGTCGGCGTGCACCCATCAGGGCAACCAGCGCGACCTGGCGTTTTCAGTGGTGTATTTGATCGATATGGCGAAGGCGATGGTGGAGCGGTCGTTGCAAGCGCCCAGAGCGGCGGCAAACGCTTAGCAGGCATGAAAGAAAAATATTTCTATCCCACGGATAAAAACATTTGACTTGCAAATGATAATGATTATTATTGGACTCAGCTGATCGCGAGATCAGTCGATAGACCAAGAGACCTTAGGTCGGACTCTTGGAATATCTCCTCATCAGGCTAATCACGGTTTTTGACCCGGCTCTTTGGCCGGGTCTTTTTTTTGCCAGTTTTCCTGGCATGGCTTCAGGCTAATGAAGACTGTGTGTTGCTCGATGGCGCGCATGGTAGCAAAAGACTATCGCCCAAAGAAAGTCGTCCGAGTGCTCTAGCGCGTATCTCTGCGAATTAGCGCTTGAGAATCAATCTCATAGACTCTAAGCTGCGGCGGCGTCACGGATGACGCCCCCTCCCCCTGCAACAATTTTTGCATCCAGGTTTTACCGAACGCCTGTGTAAGATAGCCGCCACATCACTCATATTCAGGCAACCAGACTATGACCGTGGCCTTGACCTCCATCAAGATCAGCACCGACTTCGACAGCGGCAACATCCAGGTCCTGGATGCCAGCGACGCTTATCAGTTGTTGCTGGCAATCAAACCCGACACCCGCAGCGATCACTACCAATGGTTCCACTTCAAGGCCGAAGGCATGCACGTGGGGCACACCCATACCTTTCGCTTGAGCAACGCAGGGCGCTCGTCCTACAAGCATGCCTGGAGCGGCTACAACGCCGTGGCGTCCTACGACCATATCAACTGGTTCCGGGTACCTACGCGCTTTGATGGCGAGATCCTGCACATCAACCTCCAGACCCGGGAAAAGCACGCCTGGTTTGCCTACTTCGAGCCCTACAGCCGTGAACGCCATGACTGGTTGATCGAGCAAGCCCTGAAGTACGCCGGGGTCACCCTGCTGGCCACCGGCAAGAGCGCTGAAGGCCGCGATATTCAACTGCTGCGCCGAGGCAAAGGAATCGAGGGCCGGCGCAAGGTGTGGATCATCGCCCAGCAGCACCCCGGGGAACACATGGCCGAATGGTTTATGGAGGGCGTGATTGAGCGCCTGCAAAAGGACGGCGACGACGAACTGAAAAAACTGCTGGCCGTCGCCGATCTGTACCTGGTACCAAACATGAACCCGGATGGCGCCTTCCACGGCCACCTGCGCACCAACGCCATGGGCCAGGACCTGAACCGCGCCTGGCAAAGCGCCAGCCAGGAACTCAGCCCCGAGGTCCTGTTCGTCCAGCAACAGATGGAAAAGTACGGCGTGGATATGTTCCTCGACATCCACGGCGATGAAGAAATCCCCTACGTGTTCACCGCCGGCTGCGAAGGCAACCCTGGCTACACCCCGCGTATCGAAGCCCTGGAAAAACACTTCCGCAGCCATTTGAGCCACCTGACACGAGACTTCCAGACCACCCACGGCTACACCCGCGACCTGCCCGGCCAAGCCAACATGACCCTGGCCTGCAACGCGGTAGGAGAAAAATACGACTGCCTGTCCCTGACCCTGGAAATGCCCTTCAAGGACAACGACGACGCACCCAACCTGCGAACTGGCTGGTCAGGCGATCGTTCAAAACAGTTGGGCAAGGACGTATTGAGCAGCGTCGCTGATATCGTCGGGCGTCTGCGCTAACCCCCTGTGACAAGCTTTTTGTGGCGAGCGAGCTTGCTCGCGCTGGGCCGCATAGCGGCCCCATGAAAATCACTGCCGGATCACCTGACACACCGAGCAGGCTGTTTTGGGGCTGCTTCGCAGCCCAGCGCGAGCAAGCTCGCTCGCCACAAGAGCGGTCAATCCTTGCTGCCGGTCATGCTTTGCAAGACACCATCGCGGCGGATCAAACCGTGGAACAACGCGGCCGCCAGATGCACCAGCACGGTGAGAAACAGCAGATAGGCCAGGTAGCCGTGGGCCTTGCGCAACAGCGCGAACAACGGCGCATTCGCCCCCACCAGTGCGGGCAGTTGCAGGTTACTGCTGAGCATCACCGGGTCGCCAGCCGCTGAAATCATCGCCCAACCCAGCAGCGGCAACACCAGCATCAACGCGTACAACAGCACATGGGAAGCCTTGGCTGCGAGCCTTTGCCACACCGGTAAATCCGCTGGCAACGGCGGTTGGCGCGTCGAGAAACGCACCGCCAGGCGCACGATCACCAGCGCCAGAATCGCAATGCCCAGCGGCTTGTGCAGGTGGATCAGCCACTCATGGCGCTCCGACACCGACGCCGCCAGACCCGCGCCGATAAACAGCATGGCGATGATCATCAACGCCATCAGCCAGTGCAACACGCGCGCCAAGGGCGCAAAGAACCGTGGTTGAGCATTCATGGCTTCGACTCCTGAGGGGCGCTGTGCAACGGGCTGACTTCACCGGCGCGGCGCAGGTACGAACTGGCATACGCGGCCGAACGGGCGGCCAGCAAGGGGTCGTTGGAGGCTTGGATACCACTGGGCAGAATCAGCGGGTCAAAGTTGATATCGCGGCAATCACCGTCTGCCTGGGGCTGGCTGCTTTGCAGCACCAACGTGCCGGCGTTGAGGACCTTGTGCGCGCCGGTCCAGGTCTTGCTTGCGTCGTCCAGCGGGTCGCCGGGGTTGGCCAGGGTCATGTTCAACTGCCAACGCAATGGCCCGGCGGCCAGGCGTCGCACCAAGTCCTGCTCGAGGAAGTCACTGCCAGCAGGTGCGGTATCACCCGCCGCGTCCTGGCTCTGGGGCACCACCTCCCAACGCACGGCCTGGCGCGTACCATCGGCAGCCACCAGGTAAAACGCGTTGATGCCGTTATAGGTTTCAGTCGCATAACTGGCCGATGGCTTGGCGGTCTTGACCCAGGCCAGGAATGGCGCTGTCTCGGGGTGTGCGACAAAAAACGCCGGCATGCTTGACGGGTTCGGCTTGCCGGTGGCCGGATCTGGCGCGCCGGCCTTGAGCAACTGGTAGAACGCCTCGGGCGTGCCCACCGGGAACACCGGCATGCTGTTCATCCCCGTACGCCATTGCTGGCCGTTGGCCTGGCTGAACTGCACGGCGAAACTGCGAATCGGCACACTGCTGTCCGGCGCGTAGGGGTTGCCGCTGGGCAAGGCAAAGCGGCCGATGATCGGAGTCTTGGCCTCGCTGAACACCTGGGCGTTGGAATAGGCACGGGCCTCGGTACTGCTCTCGAAATAACCCGCCACGCATACGCCCTTGGCATGGTTACGGCGAAAGCCCGGATGCACGCCGTTATTGATTTCCAGGGCATTGACCAAGGTTTTTGGCCGCAGGCGTTGTGGGTCGAGCGTGCCATTGACGTAGGCAAATGCCCCGGCAACAACCGCAACCACGGCACCGATGCCGGCAAGTCGTGCGATCAGGCTCGCAGTGCTCAATGGAGGACGGGGGGGTGATGAGTGATCTACCATGCAGGAACTCCAGGGCCAGAGGCCTCAGGCTGAAACATAAGGTCGGAGCATTAAGACGAACGCCGATTGGCTCTATTCCCAGGCCCTGGATTTATTTTGCGGGACGGGGAATAACCTTCAACGCCGGACGTCTCTCTAGTCCCAGCGTAGTGACCAGCCAGACGCCCATGCATGAACTCGACGAACAGTTACGTGAACTCATTCCCAGGTTGCGGCGTTTTGCCGTGTCCCTGACGCGCAACAGCAGCAGCGCCGATGACCTGGTGCAATCGACCCTGGAGCGCGCCATCGTCGCCTGGGCCGATAAACGTATCGAGGGCGATTTGCGCGCCTGGCTGTTTTCGATCCTCTACCGCCAGTTCCTCGACGCCCACCGCCGCAACCGCCGCTATGCACGCATGCTCGAATTCTTCACCGGCCGCGATGACGTGCAACCTTCGGTGGAACGCACGGTGCTGGCCCAATCCACCCTGCAAGCCTTCGACCAACTGAACACCGAACAGCGCGCCCTGTTGCTGTGGGTGTCCGTCGAGGGCTTGAGCTACAAGGAAGTGGCCGAGATCCTCAAGGTGCCCATCGGCACCGTGATGTCACGCCTGTCCCGCGCACGCCAAGCGCTGCGTCAACTCAGCGATGGCGAAATGACCGGCCCTGCCCTGCGGAGACTCAAATGATCAGCCTGCCCCCCAGCGAACGCGATTTACATGCCTACGTCGATCACCAATTGCTCGACACTGATCGCCGTGTGCTTGAAACCTGGCTGGCCAGCCACCCCGAAGTGGCGGCCCAGGTACAGGCCTGGCAACAGGATGCGCAGCTGCTGCGTGCGTCATTGAGCGGCGCCCTGCAACAGCCGCACAACCCGGCACTGGACCCGGCGCTGATTCGCCAGCGCATCAAGAAACAGTCCCGTCGGCACCTGGCCACGGCGGCGTTGTTGCTGATCGCCGTGAGCCTCGGCGGGGTTGGCGGTTGGCACGCCCGTGAAGCCACCCAGCCGCCGCTGTTGCCGATGACCGACGCCATGCAGGCCTATCGCCTGTTTGCCCAGGACGGCATCATGCCCGCCGACTACAACGCCCAGGACCGCGGCACCATGCAGGCCTGGCTCGACCGTTATTTCAACCAGGCCCATCGCCTGCCCGACCTGAGCCAAGCCGGTTTCAAGCCGGTCAGCGGGCGCCTGCTCACCACCGACCAAGGCGCGGCAGCCATGGTGCTGTACCAGGACGCCCAAGGCCGGCGCATCAGCTTCTACATCCGCCCGCCGGGCCCGAACAACGGTTTCCTGCCTCGCGGCAGCCGCAGTGCCGATGGCTTGCAGGCCGACTACTGGTCGGGCGGCGGCTACAACTATGCGATGGTCAGCCCGGTGGATCAGGCCGCCGCGTTGCAGACGCCATTCTAGAAACCGACGTCCAGCACCACATTATCCAGATAGGTGCCAGCCGGTGGTGTGGGCTGGTCGGTGTAGACCTTGGCGTTGTAGTTGTACACCTGGCTGCCATTGCCCAAGCCGTTTCCGGGGTTGACCTCGGCCGTGGAGCTGGCCCGCCGCGCCGCGCCGACACTGCCCCAGCGCGTGGTGCCGGCACTTTTGAAAATGTCATAGGCCAGGTAATTGCCGCCGGAAACCATACGTCGCCGGCCGCCGACACTCACCGGGTTCTGGCCATCGCTCAAGCCGACGGTATAGGCGCTGCCCTTGGTGCAGGCGATGTTGATGGTCTGCCCGCTCACCGCGGTAAACCCACTGACCACCGGCGCGCTGCCGAAGCTGATATTCGGGGCGGTGATCTGGCAGTCGTTGGTCACGGTCATGCTGACGGTCAGGGACGCCGTGCCACTGCCAGTGTCACGTCCCAGGCAAATGCCGCCAAGGCCGATCCCCGAGCAATAGTTCCACACCCAGGCGATGCTCAATGTCTCGGTGTACACCCCGGCGGCGACGTTGCTGCCGGTGATGCTGCTCAGGTACAGCGGTACGGTTTTCGCGCCGGGCCCTGCGATCAGGCCAATGCTCTGGGCGATGCCGCCAGCGCCGCCGAAATCGAATTGGCTGCCACGGGTGATGGGATAGCTGGTGCTGTTGTTGCCATAAATCGTATAGCTGATCACATCACCGGTCGGCCCGACCATGCCACTTTGCGACGATGTGATCGTGGCGTAAAAGTGGTCGGTGGACACCAGCAGCGATATCAACGCCGAGGTGCAACTCAACCCCGAATTAGTCGTAGAGCTGGTTTGCGCGGCGGTGCGCACCGTCATTGAGCTGATTGAGCCGAAACTGGCCGGCACGGTGGACGCCACCGAACACGCCGCCATCGCCTGCCCGCAAAACAACAAACCTACGCCATATAACCCTACGCTGCCCCTCACCTGAACACTCCCTGTTCGATGCCTCATTGGCACACTAATGGCCCGATCAAGGGCACGTCCTGTTGCTGCTCATCAATATCGAATGTCGCCTGGCAGGTGCGGCCCTCACCGAGGGTGACCTGCAAGGTGTTGTGCGCGCTGAGGTTTTCCAGATACACCAGGCCATCCCAGCCGACCACCGCCTGGGTGTTGCTTTGCTCGTGCATTACCAAGCTGCCCAGCGGCAACTCCTGATGCTGGCGGTCCACCAGAGTGATGCTTGCAGCGAGCACCCGGCGCAGGGGGAATTCCAGCAAGTAACCGCTGCCACGGCGTACCGATACGCGCTGCTCAACATTGGGGCTTTGCACATTCGCCGGCAGGTTCAAGGGGTCGATCTCGTATTTGCCGCGGTAATAGGCACTGCTCCACGGCACCAGCAAATGGCCGTTGCGGTCGGTCTGGCCCACCAGCTGGTTTTCGTAGCGCACCGGAATCCCGGCAAAGCCTTGGGTGCTCACTACCACAAAGGCGTCATTGATGCGGTTGGCGGCAAAGGTTTCGCCGCCCATCCACACCAGCGAGCCGCTGGCATCGGCCCAGCGCGTCATGGCCTCACTGCTGCCGTACACGCCGGCCTGCAACTGCACCGACTGCAAGCGCCAGGTCAGGTCGGCCTGTCGATAGCTGGGGGCATCGCCCTGGGCATAGCCGAGGTTGTAGCCCACCCCGCCTTCGCTGGGCACCGCGCGGCTGTAGTTGATGCGCTGGCGACTGGCGCCGTCCTTGCTGCGCTCGGTGCTCAAGGCCAGGCTGCCGTTGAGGTCGAACGGGATGACCAGTTGCGCCTGCATGGCCCAGTTGCTGTCACCGATTTCGCGGTTGGCTGACAGATAAAAGCTGGTGTTGCGCCACAACGGCTTGCTCCAGCTCAGGTTGAGCAGGCGCGTGCGCGAGTCGTCCGCCGCCTGCACGTCGAAATAGCCCAGGCCCAGGCTGCCGAAACGTTGGAGGTTGAGGCTCAGGGTCACCTGCTCGCTGCGCTTGCTGAGACTGGCGTATGGGGTATCGACCAGAGTCAGGTCGGCGTAGTCGTCGCGACGTTCCACCCGTTGGTACATAAAGCTGTAGCGCGTGCTGTTGTACTGGTAACCGAGGCTCAGTTGCTGGCCCGTGCGGCTGTCGAACTGGCTCTGGCTGAGGGCGGTATTGAGCACGCCGAAGTTGCCCAGGCGCAGGTTGCCACCGAGCCCGCCGAGGGTCAGGTCGCTGGAGGCTTCAGCGTGGCTCTCCAGAGTCAGGTTATCGGAATAGCCATAGCGGAACGTGCCACTGGCCACGCCCGGTCCGTAGCCGAAGTCCCGTAGGGTGTAGTCACGGCGCAAGGTACCGGCGGCCAGCGAAAAGTCCGTCAAGCCTTGTTGCAGCAAGGTGCTGGTGACGTAGAACGGTACCGTGGTCGACACTTGGCGGCCCAGGGCATCGGTGGTGACCACCACGGCCTCGCCGGCACCGTTGATGAATGGGATGTTGGTCAGGGTGTAGGGGCCGGGTTGCAGTCGCGCGCTGTCGGATTTGTAGCCGTTGATAAACAGGTCCACCGACGAGGGCACCGCCGCCTCACCGGCAAACTGCGGCAAGGGGTACGTGACCAGGTCGGGGCGCACGGCAAAATCCCGGGAAAGTTGCACCCCGCCCAGGCGCACCGAGCTACTCCAGGGCAGCGCGCCACTGATCACGTCGCCGGCCTCGTAGGTCAGCAGGCGCTCATCGTCGGAAAAACGCCAGGTGGTGTCGTAACGGCGGTAACCATTGTTGAGGGTGCCGCCGCTGATTCCATCGGACAGGGTCTGGCGCAGTTGCCCGGTGTTGGACAAGGTGCCCCAGGTGTCGAACAGCCGTACTTCGTTCCAGGCCGCGAGGTAACTGCCGCCATCGTCGGTGTCATTGAAATACACGTCATAGTTGAGCAAGGCGCCGAAGCTGCTCATGGCCTGGGTACGCGGATAGGTATTGCGGTTGCCGATGAACTGTTCCTGCAGCCAGGAGGGCGGCACATCCAGCAGCAGGCGCTGGCCGTTGCTGTCGTAGTCGCTGTGCAGGCCCGGCACCTGGTCCAGGGCCACACTGCCGACGGGCTCACCGGGCAGTTTCATGCCCACGTCCTGCAACGCGCTGGCCGGCACAAACAGCTGGCCGGCGCGCTGCTCGACCGCGATGACGCGGCCGGTGTCCATCTGGTTGACCACCAGTTCCAGAAACAGCTGTGCATCGGCAACTGCCTCCATGCTGCCGGGCGGCGGCGGCAGGTCGCCCGCCATCGCTGCGCCCCACAGCCCGCTTGCCACTGCCACCGACGGCCATAAAACCCGAGCCCAACCACGACTCACCATGGCGTTGTGTCCTTCAATGGACATCTCCATCCTGTTAAAACCCGGGCGTGTGCCCGTTGCGCTACATCACGGCTATCGCGTGGGCGCCAGGCTCTCCAGTTGCGGCGCGCCGTTGACGCGTACCTGCAACGGCTGGTCGGCCGATACGGCATCCGGCACCGGCCAGCGCATGCTCGCGCCCGGCAGCACATAGCCGAGCAAACCGTCCACCAACGGCCGGGTCTGCCCGCCCTGTTTGAATGACGCATCGGTAAGCCGCGCATGCACGGCGCCCTGGTTGCGCACCTCGATGTAGTTGCGCCCTGCCACGTTGACCTTCTGCCAACTCAACTGCGGCTTGCCCGCGCCCTTGGGGTCGCGCTGGCGGGTAGCGTCGTCCTTGCTCCACAGGCCGGCGCCATAGGCAAACAGCGGCACCGAATAACGCATCTGGAAGCGAATCGCCGCTGCCGTGTTCTTGCCCTCCGGCGGTGCTGGCACCTGCAGCGCCGAGGGGATTTCGTCAATGATGATGCGATAGGCCAACTCCTGCCCCGGCGGTACCTCCCGGGTGCGGGTCAGGCGCACCAGTTGCTTCTGGCCCGGCTCGATCTTGGCCACCGGCGGGCTGCCGATCACATCGCGCTGGTTCTGGTACTGCTCGTCGAAACCGTTCTGGCTCCAGGCAAACACGCGGATCTGCAGGTTGGCGGTCTCGGTGCCACGGTTCTCCAGCCACAGCGCGCTGGCCTGTTGGTCAGCCTCCAGCACCGGGTCGATGGGCCAGATCAGCACCGAACTGGCCGCCTGTACAAACCCCGCCGAGCACAACGCCCCCAAGGCGAAACCCGCGGTCCATAACCGTCGCAAAGCACAACCCATGACACCCCTCCTTAAAACCGTTAGCCCTACCACGTCAGCTGCACCTGCAGCGTGTCGCTGTACGTCCCCCCAGGCTGATTGCCCGGTAAAACCACCCGCCCGTAAATCGGCAGGCTGATGTTGCTCGCATCGCTGTAGGTCACGCTGACGCTCTGGTTGATCCCCAGGCTCTGGCTGAACGCCGCATCGCGAAACAATTGGTAAGCCACCCGCGCGCTACCACTGTTGAGCTGCAAGTTACGCCCGGTGCTGCTGTACAGGCCGCCATCCACGCTCATGCTCAGGGCCACGCCCGGCGTGCATTGCAGGGTTACGCCGCCAGTGAGAGCCGCTGTGACCGTGCTGGTGGCCAGGGCCGAATAACTGCCGTAGGCCAAGGTGCCGTAGTTGGCGCCGCCGCCCACGATCAGACAGCCCGGCGTGATGGTCGCACTCACCTGAAAGCTCTGGTTGACCACCGCCGACAGCGGCAACGGCATCGCCAGGCCGATGGCGAGCAACACCCTGGGCCACATCGTTAGAACGTCAGTTCCACGGCCACGGTGTCGGTGTAGGTGCCCGCCGGCAGACCCGCCTTGCCCACCGCCCGGCCGTAAAGGTTGACGGTCTGCGCCACGCCGGTACTGGTGGCGAGTGTCACCACGCCGTCAATCGCCAACAGCGCTGAACGCCCGCTATCAGTGTAGAAATCGTAGGGCACGAAGTTACCCACGCCATCGGCCAGCGCACGGGTGCCACCGGGGGAAGCACCGTCGTGGGCGCCGGCACGCACCTTGATCGTTGGCGCGGTGCCAGCCGAACACAGGATCGACAACGCGCCGCCGGTACCGGTGCCGCCGAGCAACTGGGCGTCGGCATTGGTAAACAGGCTGTTGGTGGTGCCGAAGTTCAAGCTACCGAAATTCAACCCGGTGGCCGCCCCGGAGCCGTTGACCTGGCAACTGGCGATCAAGGTCAGGCTGGAACTGATCTGCCCGGTCACCGTGGTCGCCGCGTTCAGGCTGGACGCCAGCCCCAGGCCCAGGGCACAGAGGCCGATTCGCGATACAAGTACATGCATGATATCCATCCTCATGGTTTACCAATCCAGAGTCACCGTCAGGGTGTCTGTGTAGATGCCGGCCGGTAGGGCCCTGGTATTCGCCACCACGGAACCGAATACCGGGATCGGTACCTGGGCGCCCTGGGTCACGACGAAATTGCGTTGCTGGCCGATCCTGTAGGCACTGCGCCCCTGGGGATCAGCCGACAGTCGATAAGGAATGGTCTGGCGGCCATTGCTCAGGCGCCGCGTGGTGCCGTCGCCATTAGCGCCGCCGTCGATGGTCACCGTGAAACTGCTGACCACCGAGGGGTTGCAGGACACCGACAGCGGCGCCTTGTCGGCATCGGAAATCGACGCGCCCAGCGTGTTGCTCCAGGTCGGCCCCTGGCTGCCGAAATCCATTAGCGCCGTGCCGCCCTCAGGCGTGACCGGCGCGGTTTCCACGTCTTTGCTCACTTCGCAACTGGCGGTGATCACCAAACGCGCGTGGACCTGGCCGTTGACCACCGCCGCCTGCGCGTCATCCGCCAGCAACAGCAGGCCACCCAGGGCCGTCACAGCCAGGTAGCGGCTTACCATGTGACCGTGACCTTGAGCAGGTCGGAATAACGGCCGACAGCGGGAATGCCTTTGAGCGGTTCGATGCGGCCATACAGTGGCAGGTCGACAGAGCCGGTGTCCGGCACGCGGCCACTGATGGGCACGTCCACTGGCAAGGGGATCAGCCGCGCGGCGTCGGCATAGATTCGATAGGGGATGGGCCGACTGGAGGGCGCCGGATTGGCGAGATAACGTACTTCGCCGACGCCGCCATGCAGGCCGCCGTCAACGCGCACTTGGTAAGGCGTGTCGGGGTTACATTCCAGGCGCGGCTGGCGTTGGCTGATCAGGGCCGCACTCAGGGGGCCGGCCGGGTCATCCAGACGCGGGCCGCTGCCGAAATCCAATACGCCAAGTTGCTCGATGCCCGCATTGCGGGTGGTGCCCACCAACTGGCAACCCCGCTGCACGTCGATGCGCACCTCCACCTGGAGTTGCGCAGCAAACACCGTGTTGCAGAGCATCGTGCCCATGACAGCCAATACCGCCGGTCCCTTCACAGCCCCAATTCCTTATACAGGGGTGACAACTGTGTATGAGGTTAGCCAGTTAACGCGAAAGTGCCAGTTTGCATGGCTTGGGGCCCTTTCCTATTGGTCAAACGGCATCGGGCGTCCTACAGTGAGCGACCACCGTAATACAGAGTGTTTATTCTTGGCCGTGCTTGCCCTGCTCCAGCGCCTGCTGGGTAAAAAAACCGACGCCTCGGACGCCTCGCCTATCCCGGCGTATTTTCAAAAAAAGGCCGAACAACAGGGCTATACCCTCAGTGACGGGCAAATCCGGGCGATTACCGCCCTGAATCACGAGGCACAACACCTGCTCAACGGCCAGGCCACGCGCAGCCTGTACCTGCACGGCCCGGTGGGGCGCGGCAAAAGCTGGCTGCTGGACGGATTTTTCCAGGCACTGCCCATCGCCGAGAAGCAGCGCGTGCATTTCCACACCTTCTTCGCCCGGCTGCACCAAGGCATGTTCCTGCACCGCGAGCGTGACGATGCCTTGGGCGCCACTCTGGACGAGTTGCTGACCGGCTGCCGCGTGCTGTGTTTCGACGAATTCCATGTGCACGATATCGGCGATGCGATGCTCATCAGCCGCCTGTTCAAGGCCCTGTTCCAACGCGGCGTGCTGGTGCTGGTGACCTCCAACTACCCACCCGAAGGCTTGCTGCCCAACCCGCTGTACCACGAACGCTTCAAGCCGGTGATCGAGCTGATCGCCGCGCGCATGGAGGTGCTGGAAGTCAGTGCGCCTCAGGACTTTCGCAGCCTGGCCCAGGCCCACGCGCAACAACGCTTCACGGGCGGCCAGTACGTCTGGCCAGGTACGGCTGGCCAGCGTGAAAGCCTGGGCCTGCCTGCCAAAGATTGCCCGGCGCACCCCCTGAAGGTCGGCACTCGGCAGTTACAGTGCCGAGGCCACCAGGCACGAACCATCGCGTTCACCTTCAACGACCTGTGCGAACAGCTCACGGCGGTCATGGATTATCTATTGTTGTGCCAGGACTTCGACCACTGGATCATCGACGGCCTGCCGCATCTGGCCGAATGCCCCATCGCCGTGCAACAGCGCTTTATCAACCTGGTAGACGTGCTCTACGACCAGGACAAGCAACTGACACTTATCGGTCACCAGCCCCTGGATAAAT
Source organism: Pseudomonas sp. DWP2-2 (assembly GCF_049897065.1). Lineage (NCBI taxonomy): Bacteria > Pseudomonadati > Pseudomonadota > Gammaproteobacteria > Pseudomonadales > Pseudomonadaceae > Pseudomonas > Pseudomonas sp. DWP2-2. The sequence goes on from NZ_JAFCVN010000001.1 coordinate 369,088, forward strand.
GCCTGGAAGGCCAGGCCATCGACCTCGCCCGCACCGCCAGCCGCCTGCGCCAATTGCACACGCTGTGCCCGCAACCCGCGCCCGAGCCGCTATCATGAGCGCCTTTTACGCCTCCTTCCGAGCACTGCGCCCTGCATGAATACCCTCGCCCAACTCAAGGCTGGCCAATTGGCTGGCGTTACGCGCCTGGACCTGGCCTGCGGGCTGACCGAGTTCCCCCGGGAAATCTTCGAACTGGCCGACTCGCTGGAAATCCTCAACCTCACCGGCAACGCCCTGAGCAGCCTGCCCGACGACCTGCACCGCCTGACGAACCTGCGTGTGCTGTTCTGTTCGGACAACGCTTTTACCGAACTGCCCGAATGCCTGGGCCAGTGCGCCAAGCTGAGCATGATCGGCTTCAAGGCCAACCAGATCAGCCAGGTAGCCGCTGCCGCCCTGCCGCCACAGTTGCGCTGGCTAATCCTCACCGACAACTGCATCAGCCAATTGCCCGATGAACTGGGCGAACGCCCCTTGCTGCAAAAGCTGATGCTGGCCGGTAACCAGTTGACCGACCTGCCGCCAAGCCTGGCCCAGTGCCAAAACCTGGAGTTGATCCGCATCGCCTCCAACCGCCTCACCCACCTGCCGCAGTGGCTGCTGACCCTGCCGAGCCTGACCTGGCTGGCCTATGCCGGCAATCCGGTGGAAATGGCCGTGCAGGTAAGCGCTGACGAGGCGACGCCGAACATCGCCTGGCAGGAACTGGACATGGGCGAAGTCCTGGGCGAAGGCGCTTCGGGGATTATTCGCAAGGCGCTGTGGAAACCCCATGCGTTGCCAGTCGCGGTCAAGCTGTACAAGGGCACCATCACCAGCGACGGTTCACCGCTGCATGAAATGCAAGCCTGCATCGCTGCCGGCCTGCATCCCAGCCTGATCAAGGTTGAAGGACGCGTCGTCGGCCATCCCGATAACCAGGCCGCGCTGGTGATGGAGCTGATCGACCCGAGTTACCGCAACCTCGCAGCCCTGCCGAGCCTGGCGTCGTGCACGCGGGATGTCTACGAACCCACCATCCGTTTCAGCCTGGACGTGGCACTGCGCATGGCGCGGGGCGTTGCTTCGGTGGCGGCGCACCTGCATCGGCACGGCATTACCCATGGTGACCTGTATGGTCACAATATTTTGTGGAACGCAGAAGGTGATTGCTTGCTGGGAGACTTTGGCGCGGCCTCCTTCCATGCCACGGCGGACACGTTGGAAACCCGTGCGCTGCAGCGTATTGAAGTGCGCGCGTTCGGAGTGTTGCTGGGGGAATTGTTGGAGCGGGTTGAGGCCAGTGACGAAGGCTTGCAGGCACTGCAACAACGCTGCTGTCAGCCGGATGTACTGGCCCGACCAGGCTTTGAGGAAATCGAGGCCCTGCTGGAATCTCTGCAGCACCCCTGAACCCATGTGGGAGCGGGCTTGCTCGCGAATGCGGTGTGACAGTCAACAGATGTATTGGCTGTTCCACCGCATTCGCGAGCAAGCCCGCTCCCACATATTACCCGCGTGTACTCAGATAGAAATCAGCCCGCCAGGCCGACAAACATATCCTGCACATCATCATGGTTGTCCAGGCCTTCCAGGAACGCCTCGACTTCAGCCATCTGCTCATCGGTCAAACCGCTGACCGGGTTCTTGGAGATATAGCCCAGCTTGGCCGACAGCACGGTAAAGCCCTGCTCCGGCAAGGCTTTCTGCACGGCATCCAGGTCGGTGGTTTCGGTAATGAACAAGGTGGCGCCTTCTTCACCCTCTTCAAAGTCCTGGGCGCCGGCTTCGATGGCGGCCATTTCTGGATCGGCGTCTGGCGTGTCCGGCGATGCTTCGATCAGGCCCACATGGTTGAAATCCCAGGCCACCGAACCGGAAGCGCCCAGTTGGCCCTTGCGGAAGGCCACGCGGATTTCCGCCACGGTGCGGTTGATGTTGTCGGTCACGCACTCGACGATCAAAGGCACCTGGTGCGGCGCGAAACCTTCGTAGGTCACGCGGTGGTATTGCACGGTCTCACCGAGCAGACCGGCGCCCTTTTTGATCGCGCGGTCCAGGGTTTCCTTGGGCATCGAGGCTTTTTTGGCCTGTTCCACCACCAGGCGCAGGTGCGCGTTGGTCGCGGTATCGGCGCCGTTGCGGGCGGCGATGGTGATTTCTTTCACCAGCTTGCCGAAAATCTTGCCCTTGGCATTGGCTGCCGCTTCTTTATGTTTGACTTTCCACTGTGCGCCCATGACTCACTCTCTTATTTCCATCGCGCCGAAACGTCTACTGGCCGGCGCTTTGGGGGCAGAGTTTATAGCGCGAGAACGCTTCGTTCCACCAAAAAACCGGCCAGGGTACTCAGGTGCGCAAGGGTTTGATCACCGCATTGCGGTCCGGCACAAAATCCCCGGCCTGGGCCAGTACGGCGGGCCTGGCATTCCAGTAGGGCATCAGCACCAGCGACGAAAACAGTGCCGCACCGGCAAACACAATAAATACCGTAACGGTATCGAAATAGCCTGGCAGCAAACCACCCAGGATCGCTCCCACCGAACCGCAGCCGTTGACAAAGCCCGCAGCGGTAGCGCCGGCCTTGGCGGTGCCGAAGTCGATGGCCGCCGTGCTGCTGATCATCGAGTCCGGCCCATACAGCGTCAGCCCCATGACAAACAGCAACGTCATCACCAGCACCACACTGCCGGTGTGCAGCGCGCCCATAAACAACGCCAGGGCAACCGTCAGCGCCAACAGGCTGAGCACGCAGGCGGGCATGCGCCGAGCACCGAACAGCTTGTCGGAGGCCAGGCCGATCAACACCGGCCCCAATAAACCGACCAGCTCAAACGCGGTGGGCACGATGGCGGCACCGACCTTGCCCACCGACGGCATCTGCTCGTAGACGATCACCGGCCCCCACAACAGAATCGCGTAGCGCGCCGGCTTGAGCAGGAAGTAAGCCAGCCCCAGGGTCAACACCGTACGGTTGCGCAGGATCGCGCGCAGGGGCTCGAGTACGCTCACGCGCTGTTCGGCGGCCAACTGCTCGGCGCTCAGCACCGGCTCGGGCTCGACTGTCGGCAAGCCCACATCCTGCGGGGTATTGCGCTGGAACATAAAGAAGAGCACGGCCACCACCGCGACCACTGCGGCGCTGGAAATAAACGCCGCATGCCAGCTGCCGATCAGCGTATAAGCCCACCAACCGGCAAACGGTGACGCGACCAACCCGCCAAATGCATAACACGAACTCCACAGCCCCAGCACCCGCCCCCGCTGCTGGGCCGGGAAGAAACTACCGAGGTTCTTGCACAACCCCGACCAGCCAGTGGACTGGGCCAAGCCCTGTACCAACATGCAGGTGACAAAAATCGGCAAAGTGGCACAGGTGCCCATCACCAGCGCCGCGCCTGCGGAAATCAACAAGCCACCGAGCACCACTACCCGTGGCCCGAAGCGGTCTGCAAGCATGCCCCAGGTGAACTGGCCCACCGCATACGCTGCGAGATAGAGGCCATCCAGGTTAGCCATCGTCATTTTGTCGAGGGGGAAACTCGGGTCGTCGCCAATCCCCAGCTTTGCCACCGAAAAGGCTTTGCGGGTGAAATAGAACGCGGCGTACGCCAGCCAGGTAATGGCGAAAATCTGCACGCGCCAACGCTTGATACTACCCATAGGGATATTCATGGTGGTTCTGACCTCAGGTGTGAGTGTGCCGGCAGAATCGAAAGAAAACGCCTGTTGTTCTTATGGTTGAGCACTGCAATGCCGGGCCTTGGATAGCGCGGTATTGGTCAGATGGGTGCGATGTGCCTGCGCCCATGGCCGCCGTGGTTGTAGGACTCAACCTACGGCGGCTGAGGTGCATCAAAACAATGGCTGACTCATAGGTAAAATCGATTTATCGTATTTCAAATATAAGCTCAGGTTTTAAGAGGACGTACCATGTCGGTTTCCCATGCCCAGCTCAAAGCCTTCCATGCGGTGGCCATTCACGGCAGTTTTACCGGGGCCGCAGAACGGCTGTTCCTGACCCAGCCTGCGATTTCCGACCAGGTGCGCAAACTTGAAGAGCGCTTCGGCGTGTTGCTGTTTCACCGCAACAAGCGTTCGGTGCGCCTGACCGATCTGGGTGAACGCCTGTTGGGTATCACCCAACGCCTGTTTGTGATCGAGGCCGAAGCCGAAGAGTTGCTGCAGGATTCGCGCGCCCTGCTCACCGGTACCCTCACCTTGGCGGTGGATGCGCCCGTGCACGTCCTGCCGCAGATTGCGCGCTTCTGCCAGCGCTACCCTGGGATCAGCGTGAAGATCGAAACGGGCAATACCGATGAGTCACTGTCGCGCCTCTACAACTACCAGGCCGATCTGGCGCTGTTGGGGTGCGATGTCGATGATGTGCGCCTGTTGTCAGTGCCGCTGCCGGACGACCAACTGCTGGCTTTTGTCGCACGGGACCATGCCTGGGCCGGGCGCGAGTCGATCTGCCTGGCCGACCTCGATGACACCCCGCTGGTACTGCGGGAAACCGGCTCGGTCACCCGTCAGACCCTGGAACAGGAAATGCGCCAGGCCGGCCTGCGCATTCGTCCGGCGATCCAGGTGGAAGGCCGCGAGGCCGCCCGTGAAGCCGTGGTGGTAGGGATTGGCGTGGGCGTGGTGTCGGCGGCAGAGTTCGGTGCCGATGCACGGGTGTACGCCATGCCGATCCGCGATTGCACCCAACGCATGAAAGAAACCCTGGTGTGCCTGAAAGAGCAGAGTTCACGCCGTGTGGTCGCGACCTTTCTGGAGATCGTGCGTGAAAGCCTTCACGCCAACTCGAAAAACGCCTGAATCAAGCGCAGCGAGCGACGGCGCTCCATGCAGCCGAGCATATGCCGATTCAGCAGGCCATCGCCGAGGATCGGCGCTGCCTGCACACGCGGGTCCGGGCTGACCTCCATCGACGACACCACGCCCACGCCCAACTCTGCCGCCACCGCCTCGGCCACAGCTTCCCGACTGTCCAGTTCCAGCAGCACTTTGGGCTGCACATTCGCCGCCAGGCAGGCGTCGTCAAAGGTGCGGCGGGTGGTGGAACTGGGCTCGCGCAGCACCATGATCACCTCATGCAACTGCGCCAGTTCAATACCGTCGGGCTGCTTGGCCCACGGGTGTGCGGCCGGCACCAAGGCGCAAATCCGTGACTGACCCAGGGGTTGCAAGTGCAGGCCATTGCGCGGTTCCACCTCGGTGAGCACCGCCACATCCGCATGTTCGGACAGCAACGCCGCCAGGGTTTCCTGGGCATTGCCCAAACGCAGGTTCACGGTAATGCCGGGGTAGCGCGCACGCAGGCTGGCGATCATCGGCATCACCAGGTGGGGGCCATCCGCCGCCACTTCCAGGCGCCCGGTGAGCAACTGGCGGTTGGCCTCCAGCAGGGTTTGCGCCTCGTCGACCAACCCGAAGATAGCCCGCGTGATGGCCGCCAGGCGTGCGCCCTCCTCGGTCAATTCCACCCGACGTGCGGTGCGGCGCAACAGCGGGATCTGGTAGTGCTCCTCAAGCGCCTTGATATGCCCGGTCACCGCCGGCTGGCTGATAAACAGCCGAGCCGCCGCGCGGGTAAAACTGCCCTCACGGGCCACGGCATCGAATGCACGCAGTTGGAACAGATTCATAGCTATCGGCCTCACTGATAGCTCGCATAACAACAAACAATTTGATTGATGACAAGCCAAACTGCAATTTAGGCGCCGTAGCTTGAACCCCAACACCTTGCGAGGATTTGACATGCCCACTGCCGCGCCGATCCTGTTGACCCCCGGCCCCCTGACCACCTCGAACCGCACCCGCCAAGCGATGATGACGGACTGGGGCTCGTGGGACGACCGCTTCAACCAGCTCACAGCCAGTGTGTGCAGCCAGTTGCTGGCGATCCTCAACGGCGCCGACAGCCACCACTGCGTGCCGTTGCAAGGCAGCGGCACCTTCGCCGTCGAAGCCGCGATCGGCACCCTGGTCCCCCGCAATGGCAAGGTGCTGGTGCTCATCAACGGCGCCTACGGCAAACGCCTGGCGAAAATCTGCGAGGTGCTTGGCCGCGAATTCAGCACCTTTGAAACCGCCGAAGACGAGCCCACCACTGCCGCCGATGTGGATCGTCTGTTGCACGCCGACAGCGCCATCACCCATGTCGCACTGATCCATTGCGAAACCAGTACCGGCATTCTCAACCCGTTGCCGCAGATCGCCGAGGTGGTCAAACGCCACGGCAAGCGCCTGATCATCGACGCCATGAGTTCCTTCGGCGCGCTACCGATTGATGCCCGCGAAATCCCCTTCGACGCGCTGATCGCCGCCTCGGGCAAATGCCTGGAAGGCGTACCGGGCATGGGCTTTGTCTTTGCGGAAAAACACGCACTGGCCGCGGCACAGGGCAACTGCCATTCCCTGGCGATGGACCTGTTCGACCAGCACAGCTACATGACCAAAACCGGCCAGTGGCGCTTCACCCCGCCGACCCACGTGGTCGCCGCCCTGCATGAAGCGCTGTTGCAGTACGCCGAGGAAGGCGGCCTGCCCGCCCGTCACCAGCGCTATGCAAATAACTGCCAGGCCTTGCTGGACGGCATGGCCGAACTGGGCGTGCGCAGTTTTCTACCGGCGGCTATCCAGGCGCCGATCATTGCCACCTTCCACGCCCCCGACGATCCTCGCTATCAGTTCAAAGCGTTCTACGAACGGGTCAAGGCCAAGGGTTTCATTCTGTACCCGGGCAAATTGACCCAGGTGGAAACCTTTCGCGTGGGCTGCATCGGTCATGTCGACGCGGCCGACATGCGCGCAGCCGTCAAGGCCATCGCCGAGGTGCTGCAAGAAATGTGCAGGAGCGAGCTTGCTCGCGAAGAGCGTTAACGAAAACGCGGGCATCCTGAGTTAACGCGGCGCCTGGATGTTTTTCGCGAGCAAGCTCCTACATAGATGAATGTTATTACCCCACAGGATCTGAACCATGAACTATCAAAACCCCAACACCCTCCAGGCCGTTATCCTCGACTGGGCCGGCACCGTGGTCGATTTCGGCTCCTTCGCCCCCACGCAGATTTTTGTCGAGGCCTTCGCCGAGTTCGACGTGCAGGTGTCGATCGAGGAAGCCCGTGGCCCGATGGGCATGGGCAAGTGGGACCATATCCGTACGCTCTGCGACCAGCCGCAGGTTGCCGAACGCTACCGCAAGGCGTTCGGCCGCACGCCCACCGACGACGACGTGACCGCCATCTACCAGCGCTTCATGCCGCTGCAGATCGAGAAAATTGCCGAGCACTCGGCCCTGATCCCCGGCGCCCTCGACACCATCGCCGCCCTGCGCGGCCAAGGCATCAAGATCGGCTCCTGCTCCGGCTACCCCAAGCAGGTGATGGACAAGGTCGTGGCCCTGGCCGCCACCAATGGCTACGTCGCCGACCATGTCGTGGCCACTGACGAAGTGCCCAACGGCCGACCATGGCCGGCCCAGGCGCTGGCCAACGTGATCGCCCTGGGCATTGATGATGTGGCGGCCTGCGTGAAGGTCGACGACACCGTGCCGGGCATTCTCGAAGGTCGCCGTGCCGGGATGTGGACCGTGGCGCTGACCTGCTCGGGCAACGCGCTGGGCCTGACCTACGAGCAATTCTGCGCCCTGGACAGCGACACACTGGCCAGCGAGCGCCAGCGTATCGAAGCGATGTTCGAAGCTTCACGTCCACACTACCTGATTGACACCATCACCGATCTGCCACGGGTCATCAATGAAATCAACCAGCGCCTGGCCCGCGGGGAAATGCCGCAGGCCTACTGACCGAGGTCAAGACAACGGCATTGGCAACAAGCGCAGCGCTCAAAACAGGCATAGAGTTAATGCACTCCATCGCGAAAGAATGGAGGTATGCCCTGATGAGTGAGGAACACAGCGATGCCGTGGAAAAATTCCGATACACGCTACAGCACCATGTCGATTGCGTTGCACTGGTTGATGGTGGTGCTGCTGGCGGTGGTCTACGCCTGCATTGAACTGCGCGGCCAATTCCCCAAAGGCAGCGGTGCGCGCACCTTGATTGTTGAAATGCACTTCATGCTCGGCCTTACCGTGTTTGTACTGGTATGGCTACGCCTGTTTGCACGCAGCCTGGGGGTGGCACCGAAGATCCTGCCGGCGCCGCCGCAATGGCAAAGCCTGCTGGCGAAACTGATGCACGCTGCGTTGTACGCGTTGATGATCGGCATGCCGATTGCCGGCTGGTTGATCGTCAGCGCCGAAGGGCACTCGGTGATGTTCTATGGGATGGAGTTGCCGCCGTTGATTGGGGAAAACAAGGCACTGGCCAAGGAGATTGAAGGCTGGCATGTGCTGTTTGGGCAGATCGGTTATTGGCTGATCGGGCTGCACGCGTTGGCGGGCATCTTTCATCATTACGTGATGCGCGATAACACGGCGCTGCGCATGATGCCGGGTGGGAGGAGGCTTTAACCCAGCCAATTAGCTCCCCTGTGGGAGCGGGCTTGCCCGCGAAGGCGGTGTGTCAGTCACAGTGCCTCTTACTGCAAGACCGCTTTCGCAGGCAAGCCAGCTCCCACAAGAGGTTTGCGCCAGTCGCTGAAGCCTCGGCGGCCTTGCAGGCCGCCGGTATGGATGAAGATCAGGCGCATGCCGGGGGCAAAGCGTCCGGCCTCGATCTGCTGTTTCAACGCCAGCAGCGCCTTGCCGGTGTAAAGCGGTTCCAGCGGTAGACCGCACGCTTGTTCGGTGCGCTGAATGAAGTCGAGCAACAGTGGATCGGCTTTGGCAAAGCCGCCGCGACTGGCGTCCAGCAATGTATAACCGTCCTGCACGATGGCACTCACGTTCTGCGCCACACCGTGGTCATCCGGCACCGCCATGGCGCCATATACCGGATGCGCGCCCGCCTCCGCCAGTGCCAGCCCGGCCAGTGTCGTGCCGGTACCCGCCGCCAACCACCAGGCGTCGTAATCGCTCCAACCGAGGCTGTCCAGTTGCGCCCGCGCCTGCTCGACCAACACGCCACAGCCCTGCGCACCGGCCAGCCCACCGCCGCCTTCGGGTATCGGATGAAAGCCAGGATACTGCTCGCGCCAAGGCAACCAGAAACCCGCTTCATGCCGCGCCCTATAACCGCCATAACCGAGCCAATGCAGTTGCATGCCAAACGCTTTGAGGTCGAGAACCGTGGGGGTGTCTTGAGGATGGCCCCGCAGCAGGCCGACCGTGGAGAAACCAAAGCGCTTGCCCGCCGCCGCCAGCGCATGCAAATGGTTGGAGTACGCACCGCCGAGACTCATCACCCCGGTGGCTCCAGCGTGTCGGGCCTGGGCCAGGTGCTCGGTGAGCTTGAACCACTTGTTGCCACTGATCAGCGGGTCGATACAGTCCAGGCGCAGCACGGCCAACTCGACTCCGTTCAGCCAGTCCAGGTGCAAGGGTTCAAGGGGCGCGTGAGGAAGCCAGTCGAAAGGGCCCATCGGCAGGTATCTGAATGAAAAGAGGGCGGTAGTCTAACACCGCCCCTCTTGGCGCCTTACAGCTCTGCAGCCAGGCGCGAGCCCTGGTTGATGGCGCGCTTGGCGTCCAGTTCGGCCGCCACATCAGCGCCGCCGATCAGGTGCACGTTCTGGCCGGCGGCGACTAGGCCGTCGTGCAATTCGCGCAGCGGGTCCTGGCCGGCACAGATGACGATATTGTCCACCGCCAGGACTTGCGGCTCGCCCTCGGCGCCGATGCGGATATGCAAGCCTTCATCGTCGATCTTCAAGTACTCGACGCTGTTGAGCATCTGCACCTGCTTGTTCTTCAAACCGGTGCGGTGGATCCAGCCGGTGGTCTTGCCCAGGCCATCGCCCACTTTGGAAGCCTTGCGTTGCAGCAGGAACACTTCACGGGCCGGCGCGTGGCGCTCGGGTTTGATCCCGGCCACGCCACCACGGGCTTGCAGTTGAGTGTCGATGCCCCATTCTTTCCAGAACGCCTCACGATCCAGGCTGGTGGATACGCCTTGGTGGACGAGAAATTCAGACACGTCAAAACCGATGCCGCCGGCGCCGATCACCGCCACGCGCTTGCCCACCGGCTTGCGCTCGAGGATCACGTCCAGGTAACTCAGGACCTTGGCGTTGTCGACACCGGGAATCGCCGGGGTACGCGGTGCGATGCCGGTGGCCAGGATCACTTCGTCATAACCGCCCGCTACCAGTTGCGCAACGTCGACACGGGTGTTGAGGCACAGTTCGACGTGGGTGGTCTGCAATTTGCGTTTGAAATAACGCAGGGTCTCGAAGAACTCTTCCTTGCCCGGCACGCGCTTGGCGATATTGAACTGGCCGCCGATCTCGCTGGCGGAGTCGAACAAGGTCACCTGATGCCCGCGCTCTGCGGCGACGGTAGCCGCGGCCAAACCCGCAGGGCCTGCGCCGACGACCGCGACCTTTTTGATCTGCTTGACCGGCAAGTAATTGAGCTCGGTTTCGTAGCACGCCCGCGGGTTGACCAGGCAGGTGGTGAGCTTGCCGCCAAAGGTATGGTCCAGGCAGGCCTGGTTGCAGCCGATGCAGGTATTGATCTCATCGGCGCGCCCGGCGGCGGCCTTGTTGACGAACTCGGGGTCGGCGAGAAACGGCCGCGCCATCGAGACCATATCGGCGTCGCCTTCGGCCAGGATCTGCTCAGCAATTTCCGGGGTGTTGATGCGGTTGGTGGTGATCAGCGGAATCTGTACCGAACCGCGCAATTTGGCCGTGACTTTACTGAACGCACCACGGGGTACCTTGGTGGCGATGGTCGGGATACGTGCTTCGTGCCAGCCGATACCGGTGTTGATGATCGTCGCGCCGGCCTGTTCAATGGCCTTGGCCAACTGCACGATTTCTTCCCAGACGCTGCCGCCCTCCACCAGGTCGAGCATCGACAGGCGGAAGATGATAATGAAGTTCGGGCCTACGGCTTCGCGTACGCGGCGCACGATTTCCACCGCCAGACGCATGCGATTTTCAAAGCTGCCGCCCCAACGGTCGGTGCGATGGTTGGTATGGGCAGCGAGGAACTGGTTAATGAAGTAGCCTTCGGAACCCATGATTTCGACGCCGTCATACTCGGCGACCTGGGCCAGCAGCGAGCAGGTGACAAAATCCTGGATCTGCTTTTCGATGCCCTCTTCATCCAGTTCCTTGGGCTTGAACGGGTTGATCGGCGCCTGGATAGCGCTCGGTGCCACCTGCTTGGGGCTGTAGGCGTAACGCCCGGCGTGGAGGATCTGCATGCAGATCTTGCCACCCGCGTCGTGCACGGCTTGGGTAACGATCTTGTGCTTGCTCGCCTCTTCTTCGGTGGTCAGCTTGGCTGCACCGGCGTACACGCCGCCTTCATCATTGGGGCCAATGCCGCCAGTGACCATCAGGCCTACGCCGCCACGGGCGCGCTCGGCAAAATAGGCCGCCATACGCTCGAAACCGCCGGGCTTTTCTTCCAGGCCGGTGTGCATCGAACCCATCAGGGTACGGTTGCGCAAGGTGGTGAAACCCAGGTCCAACGGGGCCAGCAGGTGCGGGTAGGCAGCAGCGGTCATGGTACAGCTCCACAACGGATCATCACGGGACGTGGCGCACTCTAACGGCGTGCCATCGGTTTATGTCCCACAGACTAAGAGGCGGTGGACCACGGCTCAATGACTGAAACTGACAAGTTATTGATCCAAATGCACAGCGCCCCTTGGCAAGCCACGCCATGGGCCCTACCCTAGTCGCGAACCCTGCACCTGGTCTGTTGTCTGTTGCCCCATGCGTAAACTTCTAGCGTTCACCGTCATCATGGCCCTGGTTGCCTCACTCGCCGCGTATCTGGTCTGGACCCAGGAGCGCCCCGTGGCGCATTACCTGTCCGACCTGCGCATCACCCTCGCCGTCAACGAGGGCGAACCAGCCGACCGGGGCAACCTGCTGGGTATCCAGCCGGAACTGTTCCCTGCCGATTACCAGAGCCTGGAACGCCTGCACCTGAAGCTGTCGGCCTACCTGCAAAATGCCCGGGACCTTGGGTTGATCAATGCCAAGACCGTTGTGGTGCTGCCGGAACATATCGGCACTTGGCTGATGCTCGGCGGAGAAAAGAATGAGCTGTACCAGGCCGCTCACCTCAAGGACGCCATGAACTGGCTGTCGATCAGCAACCCGCTGCAATTTGCCAAAGCCTGGATCAGCGCCACTGGCGACAACCGCATGGACGATGCGTACCTGCGCATGAAAGCCCCCGCCATGGCCCGCGACTATCAAGTGTTGTTTGGCGGCCTCGCCAAAGAATTTGGCGTGACCCTGGTGGCCGGTTCCATCGCCCTGCCCAACCCGAGCGTGATCCAGGGGCAACTGGAGATCGGCCACGGCGCGCTGTACAACGCCAGCGTGGTGTTCGCCGCCGACGGCTTGCCGCTGGGCCAGCCGCAGCGCCAGCTTTACCCGATCTACGATGAACGTGGCTTTATAGAACCTGGCGATGAGCATGTCGTCAACGTTGTCGATACCCCCGCCGGGCGCCTGGGCATTCTGGTCGGCAGCGACAGCTGGTACCCGGACAACTACCGCAAGCTCAACGAGCAAGGCGCGCAATTGATCGCGGTACCCGCTTTTGTCACCGGCCGCGATACCTGGGACCGTCCGTGGCGCGGTTTCAAGAGTGTGTCTACGCCCTCAGAAGTGAGCCTCAAGCCTGAAGAAACCAGTGAGGGCGCGGCCTGGCGTCGCCTTACCCTGATCAGCCAGCCGCCTGTCAGCGAAGCCACCGCGGGCATGAGCGTCTTTCTGCGCGGACAATTCTGGGACCTGGGCAGCGCCGGCCAAAGTTTTCTCAGTCGCAATGGGCAAGTCTTCGCCGATGGCGACGCCCATGGTGCGCGCCTGCTGAATATCTGGCTGTAGCGCCGTGAAGCCGGTGCGCCTGGGGGATCTGTCGGTGGGCTTCGTGCACACCCTGGCCGACGCCATCCACAGCCACGGCCTGGACCCACAGCCCCTGCTGCTGCAATACGGCCTCGATCCAGCTCGCCTGGCTGAGGCCGGCGCACGCTTGTCGATCTCGCGTTACATGCGCCTGGGCCACGCGGCCATCCAACTGACCGGCAACGCCGGCCTGGGCCTGCGTATGGGCCAGCTCAGCCGCTTGAGCCAGGCTGGTCTTGCCGGCGTTACTGCCGCCCAAGCGCCCACCGTGCGCGAAGCGGCACGCACGCTCACACGCTTTGAAGCACTGTACGGCTCCAACTATCGCGGGCAATCAAGCTTTCATGAAGACGCCGAAGGCGCGTGGCTGAGGTTTTATTCCATCAGCCCCTACAACGCCTATAACCGCTTTGTGGTGGATTCGATCATCGCCGGCTGGCTGCAGCAATTGTCTGGCCTGGCCCAACAGCCGGTGCAGGCCCAGCGGATTGAAATCGAATTCGACGCGCCGGACTACCACGATCATTACAGGGTGCTGGGAGAGGGCGTGGTCCACTTCGGCGCCGAGGTCAATCAACTGCGCCTCAGCCAACCCACCCTGGCGCTGCGCAACCCGCAGCATTGCCCAAGCACCTGGCACCTGTTGCTACAGCTGTGTGAAAGGGAATTAGAGCAGTTGACCCGCACCCGCAGCCTGCGCGAGCGCATTACCCGGTTGCTCGGGCCGATGCTCAATGGCGGCCGGGAACCCGACCTGGAGGAAGTGGCGGCACGCTTGAAGCTGCCAACCTGGACATTGCGGCGCAAACTGGCCGAGGAAGGCACGCAGTTTCGCGCGATCCTCAATGACACCCGTCGCGACCTGGCCATGACCTACATTCGCGATACGGAACTGGCGTTCGGCGAGATCGCCTACTTGCTCGGTTTTGCTTCGGCCCAAGCCTTCCAAAGGGCCTTCAGACGCTGGAACAACCAGACCCCAGGGGAATTTCGCCGCAGTCAGCGCCACTCCGCCTGAAGTCGGTGTTACAGCTCGGTGGCATCGTCGGCAGGATCCAGTGGGTCTAGCTCGAATGCCTGATACTCCAGCAGCTCTTCCTGGTAATCGTCCATGGTGGACTCCTTTTCGTGTTGAAAGCGGTTGCAGATTAATGACCTGCGAACCCAGCCTAAAGTGCCGTCATGACGAAAAAATGTCGACGTCGTGACATTCCTGCTCTTCAGGATTAAACGTAGCGGCGATCACTGGATTTAACTCAACCGCAACCTCGATCAAAATGTGGGAGCGGGTTTGCTCGCGAAAGCGGTGTGTCATTGAACACACTTGGCGACTGTTACACCGTATTCGCGAGCAAGCCCGCTCCCACATCAGAACAGCATTGCGTTACTGCGCAGGCATCGGAAGCGGTGGAATCGCTTCCGTCGGCGCCGGCAAGGACGGATCAGTCGGCGCCGGTGCAACCGGAGCAGGCTCTGTCACCGGGGCAATCGGTGCAGCCTCAGGTGGTGGCGCAAGCGGCTCTGCAGCGGCAGGCGCTACAGGCACATCCTTCGGCGCTTCGACCTTCTCGGGTGCCGGAGCGGTCTTGGGCTCGGGCACGCCGAGGTCGGCCTTGGGCTGCTCGGGGATATGCTCGGCCTGCTTTACTTCCTGCGGCAGGAACACGTCCACCAACGCAAAGTAACGCTCGTAGAACTTCGGTGCCGAGACGGTCTCGCTTGCCACCTTCACCATCGAGTCGTCGGTGGAGCCAATCGGCATCGACACCGAGCCCAGCACGCCCACACCGAGGCTCGCGGAGTTGTTGACCTTCTTCAGCGCATAGCGGTCCTGCAAGGCGTTGGCAAACATCGTCGAGTGATTGCTGCCCTTGCCATCAGCAGCGCACACCACATTGAAACTGATCTGCAGATGGGTCTCGCCGGTCTGCTGGAAGCTCTTGTTGCCGGCCACCAACTTCGGATCGCTGCTGGTGATGATGTAGCCCTGGCTCAGCAGGGCACGGCGCGCAGCTTCACAGGCCGCCACATCGCTGACCGGGTAATCGCGGGAAAACGTACCGGAATCGTCGAAATTCTCATGTTCATAGATAGCGGTCTTGGGTGACGAGCAGCCCGCGGCGCCCGCCAGCACCAGCGCCAACCCGAGATTGCGCAAGTGAAATGATGTCGACATTGAAAATCCTGAAGAAAACGGTCCGGACGGTATTGTGCAACAGAACGCGACATTGAAGCGCGATTCCTGTCGGTAAAACATCTCAAGCTCAGACAGCGGCGTCAGTAGGAAAAAGCCCGGCGCACATATGATCGATAAAGGCCCGCAGCTTGGCCGAAGCATGGCGACTGGCCGGCCACAGCAACCAGAAACTGCCGCGATGTTCGAGGTGCTCATCCAGCACCCGTCGCAAACGCCCATGCTGTACGGCCTGGTTGACCATGTAGTCCGGCAGGCACGCAATGCCCAGTCCTTCTTGCACCACATGATTGAGGGACTCGATGGTGGTGCTGACCAGCGGTGCGCGCAGGTTCAGTTCGGAAGCCCCCGGGACATGACGCAGCGGCCAAGGCTCCAGCTTGCCGGTGGCGCAGAATTTGTGCCGCAGGCAGGCGTGATGATTCAGGTCCTGGGGCCGACGGGGGGTGCCGTGCTGGTCGAAGTAGCCGGGCGTACCGACGAGGACCAACTGGTAATGCCCAAGATGGCGCACCATCAAGCGCGAATCTTCTGGCTTGCCGGTGCGAATCACCGCGTCGAAGCCCTCCTCTATCACGTCCACCATGCGATCGGAAAAATCCACATCCAACTCGATGTCCGGGTAGGCACGCATAAAATCGCTGATCACCGGCATCAACAAACCACGCACTTGGGGCACACTGATCCGCAGCTTGCCGCGAGGCTTGGCAGTGACCTCAGTCAATTCCTGTTCGGCCGCTTCCAACTCCGCCAGGATGCGCCGCGAACGTTCCAGGAAGAGCGCGCCCTCGCTGGTCAGAGTGATGCTGCGGGTGCTGCGATGAAACAACCTGACGCCCAGGCGCTCTTCCATTCGCGCAATGCTTTTACCCACCGCCGACGATGACACGCCCAGTGCACGGCCCGCAGCGGTGAAGCTAAGCGTTTGCGCGACCTGCACAAAAACCGAGAGGCTGCCCAGATTGTCCATGGTGATGCCTTTGCCGATTGCGGACATCAACGTCCGATAAGTTCGGAACCTTAGCCTGTTTTTCCGCGCCTCGCAGCCCCCTACCCTGGCGCCTTGACCCTTTCAAGGAGAGCCCCGATGAACGACAGCCCCCAATTGATCGATACAGCCCCCCACGCTGACCCCCTGCCACTGGCCGGTTTGCTGGCGTTGGCCTGCGCCGGCTTTATCACCATCCTCACCGAGGCAATGCCCGCCGGTTTGTTACCGCAAATCGGTGCTGGGCTCGGGGTCTCCCAGGCTCTGGTCGGGCAACTGGTAACGCTCTATGCGCTCGGCTCGTTGCTCGCCGCTATCCCGCTGACATTGCTGACCCGGGGTTGGCGCCGGCGGCCGTTGCTGTTGATCGCCATCGGCGGCTTTGCATTGGTTAACAGTGTCACCGCCTTTTCCAGCCACTATGGCTTGACCTTGGCTGCACGATTTTTCGCCGGTGTGTTCGCGGGCTTGCTGTGGGCCTTGCTGGCGGGTTACGCCAGTCGTATGGTCGCACCTCATCTGCAGGGCCGGGCGATTGCCGTGGCCATGCTGGGTGCGCCGCTGGCCTTGTCCCTCGGCGTGCCCGCCGGCACCCTGCTGGGTACGCTGGTCGGATGGCGCGCCAGTTTTGCCATCATGACTGGCCTGACCCTGTTACTGCTGGTATGGGCGCGTTGGCAACTGCCGGATTTTGCCGGTGAACCGCCAAGCAAACGCCTCGGCTTACGTCAGGTACTGGCGTTGCCAGGCATACGGCCGGTGCTCTGGGTGACCTTTACCTACGTGCTCGCGCATAACATTCTCTATACCTACATCGCCCCTTTGCTGGTGCCCGCCGGTATCGGCCGCGAGATTGATCGCGTGCTGCTGGTGTTCGGCCTGATGGCCCTGCTGAGTATCTGGCTGGTAGGCGTCTGGATTGACCGGCACCTGAGGCTACTGACCCTCATCAGTTGCGCGATGTTCGCCGTTGCGGCCCTGCTGCTCGGACTATGGTTCAACTGCGTAGTCGCCATTTACGTCAGCGTGGCGTTGTGGGGGCTCGCCTTCGGTGGCCTCCCAGCGCTATTGCAAACCGCGCTGGCCAAGTCGGCTGGCAACTCGGCCGATGCCGCCCAATCGATGTTGGTCACGGTATGGAACCTGGGCATCGCCGGAGGTGGATTAGTGGGCGGGCTCTTGCTCGAACGTTGGGGCGTCGTGACATTTCCATGGGCAGTTCTAGGATTGATCGTGTTGGCGCTGGGCGCAATCCGGGGTAAAGCGCTGCCCGCGCGATGACAAGTTTGTTTACAACTTATTCCTCACCTTCCTATCATCGCCCCTGGGTGCGTTGTTGCATAAAGCACGGCGCAGGTTAAAAGCCAAGCATTGGTCGGGCCGCCAATGGAGATTTGTCGTGCCTGATAAACACCCCGCCATCCCCCGCCCCCAGCGTTTGACTGAGGGCGCGCTGTCCGCCCTTGAGCGCTTTTCACACATCGAAGCCGTCAGCGGTATCGTGCTGCTGCTGGCCGCCATCGTCGCGCTGGTGTGGGCCAACAGCCCCGCCGCCGCGACCTACGAGCATTTCTGGAACACGCCCATCACCCTCGGGCTGGGCGATTACAGCGTGTCGCGCTCCCTGCATTTTCTGGTGAATGACGGGCTGATGACCATTTTCTTTCTGGTGGTCGGTACCGAGATCCGCCAGGAAATCAAAGACGGCGCCCTCGCCAACCTGAAGCTGGCCACGCTGCCCTTGGGCGCGGCGTTGGGCGGTGTGCTGATGCCCGCACTCATCTACACCCTGCTCAACCACGACACCGCCGCCGCGAGTGGCTGGGCAGTCCCCACCGCGACCGACATCGCCTTTGCCGTGGGTGTGCTTGCGCTGCTGGGCAAATCGATTCCGAGTGGCGTACGCATCCTGCTGCTGGCCTTGGCGATCATCGATGACATCGTGGCGATTCTGATCATCGCGATCTTTTTCACCGCCAGCCTCGACTACATGGGCTTGGTGATTGCTGCCGGCGGGCTGGCCCTGGTGTTGGTGTTCCAACGCATGGGCATCAGCAAGGCGGCGATCTACCTGCTGCCAGGCGCTATCGTGTGGTTTGGCCTACTCAAGACCGGCGTG
This sequence comes from Pseudomonas sp. DWP2-2, assembly GCF_049897065.1. NCBI lineage: Bacteria > Pseudomonadati > Pseudomonadota > Gammaproteobacteria > Pseudomonadales > Pseudomonadaceae > Pseudomonas > Pseudomonas sp. DWP2-2. Next base: position 387,364 of record NZ_JAFCVN010000001.1, read on the forward strand.
CACCCAACGCTCGCCGGGGTGATCCTTGGCTTGATGACCCCCGTCAATTCCAAGCCCACCCGGGAACGCCCGCTGGAAACCATCGAACGCACCTTCAACGAGCTGATGGACCGGTTCTCGCAGCCAGCCGAAGGAGCCCAGCAAGTCGCCACGCCCCTCAAGCAATTGCGCGAAGCTCAACGGGAAATACTGCCGCCGGTGCAGCGTGTTCAATCGGCGCTGCACCCGTGGGTAGCGTTCGGCGTGATGCCGCTGTTTGCATTGGCCAACGCCGGTGTGAGCCTGGACGGTTTCAATCTGGATGACCCGCTGGCCCACGGTGTGTTCATGGGCGTCATCTTCGCCCTGGTGCTCGGCAAGCCTCTGGGCGTGATGCTGGCGAGCCTGGCGCTGGTCAAGCTCAACATCTGCAAGCTGCCGGACGGTGTGACCTGGACGGGCGTTGGCCTCGTCGGCCTGCTGGCGGGGATCGGTTTCACCATGTCGATCTTTATCTCGTCCCTGGCATTTTCCGACCCGGCCCTGCTGTCGGCTGCGAAGCTGAGCGTATTGGCGGCTTCAACCCTGGCGGCGGTGATCGGGTTGACGTGGGGCAAGCTCAAGTTTGCTGCCAAGCCTATCTGAGGCAGAGCACCAACCTGTGGCGAGGGAGCTTGCTCCCGCTGGGTCGCGAAGCGGCCCTAAAAAGCCGGGACTGCTGCGCAGTCAACGGGAGCAAGCTCCCTCGCCACAGTGACAGTCCCATTTAACTGAGTAGCCGCTTTATCAAGGGCAAAAAAAGACCCCGGCCTTTTCAGGTCGGGGTCTTTTTTATTCAGGCCGGCATCAATACTTCTTGATGTCTGCCTGGGTTTCCAGCTGCTTGCGGTAGGCCGCGAAGTCCTGCTGGCCAATACGGGAAGCGAGGAAGCGGCGGTATTGCGCTTTTTCTTCGTCCGTAGGGGCCGCAGCTTCGTTCACACCGTTCAAGCGCACGATCACCAGGCTGCCATCGCGCAGGGTCACGGTGGTGAAGGTCGGCTTGTCCTTGGCCACAGGCTTGGGCATGCGGAACAAGGCTTGCAGCACGGCCGGGTCGATGGAGTCCTGACCACGGGTAGCTGCCTCAGTCACCTTCCAGGCCTGGCCGTCAACCGGCTGGTCCAGCGCGGTCTTGCCATCACGCAGGCTGGCGATCAACTCGTCGGCATGGGCTTTGGCGGCAGCGCTCGCGCGCTCCTTGGTCATCTGGGTGCGAATGGCCGCAGCGACGTTCTCCAGCGGCAACTGGGCCGGCTTGAGATGCTCTTTGGCACGCAGCACGATGATGGTTTCCGGGTCCAGCTCGATAGCGCTGCTGTTTGCACCTTCATCCAGCACTTCCGGGCTGAAGGCTGCAGTGACCACGGCACGGTTGGCCGCAACACCTTCGCCACCTTCACGGCCAAACGGCGCGGAAGTGTGGACGGTCAGCTTCAGGTCAGACGCCGGCTGGGCCAGGTCAGAGGCTTCGAATGCCGCATCTTCCAATTGCTTGGTCGCTTCGACAAAACGCTGTTCAACCTGCTGTGCCTTGAGCTCGCGGGTCAGCTTGTCTTTCAGGCTGGCGAACGATGGCACCTCAGGCGCTTCAACGCCCAGCAACTTGATCAGATGCCAACCGAAGGTAGTGCGCACTGGCGCCGACACCTGGTCTTGCTTCAAGCCGTACAGCGCGGTTTCAAAGTCCGGGTCATAAACGCCAGGGCCCGCAAAGCCGAGGTCACCGCCATTGTTGGCCGAACCTGGGTCCTGGGAGAACTCCTTGGCCAGGGCTTCGAACTTCTCACCCTTGGCCAGGCGCGCCTGGATGTCTTCGATCTTGGCCTTGGCTTGCGCCTCGGTGACCTTGTCGTTGACTTCAATCAGGATATGCGCGGCACGACGCTGTTCAGCGAGGTTGGCGGTTTCCTTCTCGTAGGCAGCCTGCAGCTCATCGTCCTTGACGCTGACCTGGTCGAAGAAGGAAGACTTCTTCAACTCCAGATAGTCGATGACCACTTGGTCCGGGGTCATGAACTCTTTGGCGTGCTGGTCGTAGTAGGCCTTGACCTCGTCGTCGGTGAGTTTCACCGCCGCAGGGTCAGCCTTGATGTTGACGGTAGCGAAGTCGCGGGTCTGTTTTTCCAGACGGGCAAATGCCAGCACCTCGGCGTCGGTCACAAAACCGCTGCCGGCGATGCCTGCGCGAACCTGGCCGATCAGCATTTCCTGGGTCAGCATCTGACGGAATTGCATGCGGCTATAGCCCAGCTGACGGATCACCTGGTCAAAGCGTTCGGCGTTGAACTTGCCGTCCACCTGGAATTCCGGCGTCTGCAGGATCACCTGGTCCAGCGCCGCTTCCGAGAAGCCGAACTTGGAATCGGCAGCACCTTGCAGCAGCAGCTTGCGGTCGATCAGGCCCTTGAGGGCAGCATCGCGCAGCAGTTTTTCGTCCAGCAGGGAAGCATCGAAATCCTTGCCCAACTGTTGCATCAGCTGGCGACGTTGCATGTCGACGGCCTGGCTCAGTTCGGTCTGGGTGATTTCTTCACCATTGACCTTGGCCACGTCCTGCTTGTTATTACCCGAAGCCTGGAAAATGGCTTCGATACCGGTGAACGCCATCAAAGCGACGATGATCCCGATAATGGTCTTGGCAATCCAGCCTTGTGAATTGTCCCTGATATTTTGCAGCATGCGTCCCCCAGAAACGGTTGAACTTCAAAAATTAGGCAACCGTGGAGCGTGGGTAGAGTCCGGATAGAAGAAAGGCGCATCCGAGGATGCGCCTTCTCGTAACTGGCGGAGCGGACGGGGGTTCGAATCTGCACCCCCGGCGTGGCGACCCGATACGTGGGTCAGCTACCGCTCCGCTGCCAGGCCAGACCTGCGTCCGACCCGGGTAAGCAAAGGCTTGAACGAAGCTTAGTTAACGGCTTCTTTCAGGGCTTTACCGGCTTTGAAACCTGGTTTCTTGGCAGCAGCGATTTGCAGTGCTTTGCCGGTCTGTGGGTTACGGCCAGTGCGAGCTGGGCGGTCAGTCACAGAGAAAGTACCGAAGCCTACCAGTACCACGGAGTCGCCGGCCTTCAGAGCGCCAGTGACGGATTCGATTACTGCGTCCAGCGCACGGCCAGCAGCAGCTTTCGGGATATCAGCGGATGCAGCGATAGCATCAATCAGTTCCGACTTGTTCACTCTAAGTCCCCTTATATATCTATTGAGTATGATTCTAAGTTTTTTGGTAAAAAGCAAAACCAGTGCTGAATGGCCTACAGACACTTAAGAGCCGCTTTATAACAAGGGCTCTAAAAAGCTGTCAAGGAAGCCCCCCAGGCTCCAACACATTAATGCGTGCTAATTCTTTCCTTGGAATCGGACTCGCGTTTTTCGTCCTTCGCGACTATCTCCGGGACCACATCCGGCAAGGGCTCCGGCGCGTATTGCAGCGCAATTTGCAGGACCTCGTCAATCCATTTAACCGGTTTAATCTGAAGATCCTGCTTGATATTGTCAGGAATTTCCTTCAAGTCGCGAACATTCTCTTCAGGAATGATCACGGTCTTGATTCCACCCCGGTGCGCAGCGAGTAATTTTTCTTTCAGACCACCGATAGCCAATACCTGACCACGCAGGGTAATTTCCCCGGTCATCGCCACATCGGCGCGCACAGGAATGCCGGTCAACGCTGATACCAGCGCCGTGCACATGCCTACGCCAGCGCTAGGGCCGTCTTTAGGGGTCGCCCCTTCCGGCATGTGGATATGGGTGTCGTGCTTCTCGTGAAAGTCCAGCGGGATGCCCAGGCTGCGGGCGCGGCTGCGCACCACGGTCTGCGCGGCGGTAATGGATTCGACCATCACGTCACCCAGGGAGCCGGTCTTGATCAATTGGCCTTTGCCCGGAATCACCGCAGCTTCGATGGTGAGCAATTCGCCACCTACCTGAGTCCACGCCAAACCAGTCACCTGGCCGACCTGATCCTGTTGCTCGGCCAGGCCGTAGCGGAATTTCTTCACGCCCAGGAAGTGTTCCAGGGAATCGGCAACTACCTTCACAGAGAAGCGTTTTTCCAGCGCATGCTCCTTCACCGCCTTGCGGCAGATCTTCGCGATCTGGCGCTCGAGGCCCCGTACACCGGCCTCGCGGGTGTAGTAGCGCACGATGTCACGGATCGCCTCGACCTCGAATTCGATCTCGCCCTTCTTCAGGCCGTTGGCCGAAATCTGCTTGGGCGCCAGGTACTTGACTGCGATGTTGATCTTCTCGTCTTCGGTGTAGCCCGGCAGACGAATCACCTCCATCCGATCCAGCAAGGCTGGCGGAATGTTCATGGAGTTGGAGGTGCACAAGAACATTACGTCAGACAAGTCGTAGTCGACTTCCAGGTAATGGTCGTTGAAATTATGGTTCTGCTCGGGATCAAGCACTTCGAGCAAGGCCGACGCCGGGTCGCCACGCATGTCGCTGCCCATTTTGTCGATTTCATCGAGCAGGAACAGCGGGTTGCGTACACCCACCTTTGTCATCTTTTGAATCAATCTTCCTGGCATCGAACCGATGTAGGTACGGCGATGACCACGGATTTCCGCTTCGTCACGCACGCCACCCAAGGCCATGCGCACGAACTTGCGGTTAGTCGCGCTGGCAATCGATTCCGCCAGGGATGTTTTACCCACACCTGGAGGCCCGACCAGGCACAACACCGGCCCGCGGATTTTTTTCACGCGCTTTTGCACGGCGAGGTACTCAAGGATGCGCTCCTTGACCTCTTCCAGGCCGTAATGGTCAGCGTCGAGGATCTCTTCAGCACGGGCCAGGTCCAGGCGCACCTTGGTCTGGGCCTTCCACGGCACTTGCACCAACCAGTCGATATACGAGCGCACCACGGTGGCTTCGGCCGACATCGGCGACATCTGCTTGAGCTTGTTCAGCTCCGCGGTGGCCTTGATCAGGGCGTCTTTGGGCAGGCCAGCGGCATCGATACGCTTCTTCAGCTCTTCGATTTCGTTGTGGCCCTCCTCGCCGTCACCGAGTTCTTTCTGAATGGCCTTCATCTGCTCATTCAGATAGTACTCGCGCTGGCTACGCTCCATCTGCTTCTTCACACGGCCACGGATGCGTTTCTCAACCTGCAGCAGGTCGATTTCGCCATCCAGCAACGCCAGCACGTGTTCGACACGGGCCGACAGGTCGATGATTTCGAGGATGTCTTGCTTCTGCTCGATCTTCAGCGCCATGTGGGCGGCCATGGTGTCGACCAGGCGGCTTGGCTCATCAATGCTGTTGAGGGACGACAGGACTTCAGCCGGAACTTTCTTGCCCAGTTGGACATATTGCTCGAACTGCGAGAGCAGGCTGCGCACGAACACCTCGGACTCACGCTCCGGGGCTTCGACTTCGTCGATCAGCGCCACTTCTGCACGCAGGTGGCCATCCACCTCCATGAAACGCTCTACGGCGCCGCGCTGCTCACCTTCGACTAACACCTTGACGGTGCCATCGGGCAGTTTGAGCAATTGCAGGACAGTGGCAATGGTGCCGACGCGATACAGGGCATCTTCACCTGGATCATCATCAGCAGGATTCTTCTGGGCCAACAGCAGGATTTGCTTGTCGCCCGTCATCGCGGCCTCGAGGGCTTCGATAGACTTCTCGCGCCCCACGAACAGCGGGATAACCATGTGCGGATAGACGACGACATCACGCAACGGCAGGAGAGGCAATTCGATGGTTGTCTTCATGATTTCGCCTCTATGACAGTTCAAAAATAAGCTTGAAACCAAGATGGGGGTTACATGCAAAAAAAACAAGCTCAATGCCAGTAGTTAAACGCATGAATACACGCGAATTTAACCACCGCTCCGAGAAAAGCCCCCAAAAAACAAGGGGCCCCTAGAGGCCCCTTGCTTGTACCGCAACTGCTGAACGCTTACGCGTCGGGTGCAGCCTTGGCAGCCGGCTCACTGTTTTCGTAGATATACAGTGGCTTGGATTTGCCTTCGATCACGCTTTCGTCGATCACCACTTTACTCACCTCGGACTGCGAGGGGATTTCGTACATGGTGTCGAGCAACACGCCTTCGAGAATAGAACGCAGGCCACGTGCACCGGTCTTGCGCTCCAGTGCCCGCTTGGCCACCGATTTCAGCGCATCGGTACGGAACTCGAGGTCTACACCTTCCATCTCGAACAATTTGCCGTATTGCTTGGTCAGGGCGTTTTTCGGCTCGGTGAGGATCTGGATCAAAGCCGCCTCATCCAACTCGTCCAACGTCGCCAGGACCGGCAGACGGCCAACGAATTCCGGGATCAGACCGAACTTGACCAGATCGTCAGGCTCGACTTCACGCAGGGACTCGCCCACCTTCTTGCCTTCTTCCTTGCTACGCACTTCCGCACTGAAACCAATGCCGCCACGGGTGGAACGCTGCTGAATCACCTTCTCCAGACCGGAGAACGCACCGCCACAAATGAACAGGATGTTGCGCGTATCAACCTGAAGGAATTCCTGCTGCGGGTGCTTGCGGCCGCCTTGTGGCGGAACGGAAGCAACCGTGCCTTCGATCAGTTTCAACAGGGCCTGCTGCACGCCTTCACCGGAAACGTCCCGGGTGATCGACGGGTTGTCCGACTTGCGCGAGATCTTGTCGATCTCGTCGATGTAGACAATACCCATCTGGGCCTTCTCTACGTCGTAGTCGCACTTCTGCAGCAGTTTCTGAATGATGTTCTCGACATCTTCACCCACGTAGCCAGCCTCGGTGAGGGTGGTGGCGTCGGCGATGGTGAACGGAACGTTCAACAGGCGAGCGAGGGTTTCTGCAAGCAGGGTTTTACCCGAGCCTGTAGGACCGATCAGCAAGATGTTGCTCTTGCCAAGTTCAACCTCGTCACCTTTCTTGTCACGCTGGTTCAAGCGCTTGTAGTGGTTGTACACCGCTACGGCCAGAACCTTCTTTGCACGCTCTTGACCAATGACGTACTGGTCAAGGATGCCGCTGATTTCTTTAGGCGAAGGTAATTTATGCGCACTGCTCTCGGCCTGGGCTTCCTGCACCTCCTCACGGATGATGTCATTGCACAGGTCGACGCATTCGTCGCAGATAAACACCGAGGGGCCGGCAATCAATTTGCGTACTTCATGCTGGCTTTTGCCACAGAAGGAGCAATAGAGCAGCTTGCCGTTGTCCTCGCCGTTGCGGGTGTCAGTCATTCGTTCGATCCAAATCCGATAGGCTTGCAACACAAGATGAAGGCTTATGCGGGCTTTTTCAAGCCCGCCAGTGGTCGGACATGCCGACCAGCCCTATTTTGAGCGGCTTATATTAAGCGGGGCGCTTGTCGATCACTGCGTCGATCAACCCGTATTCCTTGGCGGCTTCAGCGCTCATGAAATTGTCACGGTTGGTATCGCGCTCGATTTCTTCCAGGGTGCGCCCGCTGTGCTTGGCCATCAGCGTGTTGAGACGCTCACGAATGAAGAGGATTTCCTTGGCGTGGATTTCGATGTCCGACGCCTGGCCCTGGAAACCGCCCAGTGGCTGGTGAATCATCACACGCGAGTTCGGCAGGCAGAAACGCTTGCCTTCGGCACCCGCGGTCAGCAGGAAGGCGCCCATGCTGCACGCCTGGCCAATACAGGTGGTCGACACGTTTGGCTTGATGAACTGCATGGTGTCGTAGATCGACATGCCCGCAGTCACCGAACCGCCCGGTGAGTTGATGTAGAGATGGATGTCCTTGTCCGGGTTTTCCGCTTCAAGGAACAGCAATTGCGCACAAATCAGGTTGGCCATGTAGTCCTCTACCGGGCCAACCAGAAAGATCACTCGCTCCTTGAGCAGGCGCGAGTAGATGTCGTAGGCGCGTTCGCCACGAGCGGACTGCTCGACAACCATCGGGACCAGGCCGCCTGCGGCCTGGATATCAGAGTTCTGCTGAATATAGGAATTACGGAACATGCTCTGCAGTTACTCCCAAATAGTCATGTCTTGAAAACGCATAAGCCAGCGCGAGGCTGGCTTATGGTTGAATTTCCAACGAGTTGGACAATCAGTCGGCTTGTGCTGCTTCCGCCGGTTTGACTGCTTCTTCGTAAGAGACCGCTTTATCGGTCACCTTAGCCTTCTGCAGAACAGTATCCACAACTTGTTCTTCCAGCACAACCGAACGTACTTCGTTCATCTGCTGCTCGTTCTTGTAGTACCAAGCCACGACCTGCTCAGGCTCCTGGTAGGCCGAAGCCATTTCCTGGATCATTTCGCGAACGCGGTCTTCGTCTGGCTTGAGGTCGAACTGCTTGACCACTTCGGCCACGATCAGGCCCAGCACAACGCGGCGCTTGGCTTGCTCTTCGAACAGCTCGGCCGGCAGTTGGTCAGGCTTGATGTTGCCACCAAACTGCTGAACCGCTTGAACGCGCAGGCGATCCACTTCGTTGGACAGCAGGGCCTTAGGCACTTCGATCGGGTTGGCGGCCAGCAGACCGTCCATGACCTGGTTCTTGACCTTGGACTTGATAGCCTGGCGCAGCTCACGCTCCATGTTCTTGCGAACTTCGGTGCGGAAGCCTTCGATGCCGGTTTCCTTGATGCCGAACTGGGCGAAGAACTCTTCGTTCAGCTCTGGCAGCTTAGGCTCGGAAACGCTGTTGACGGTAACGGTGAACTCGGCGGCTTTGCCAGCCAGGTCCAGGTTCTGGTAGTCAGCAGGGAAAGTCAGGTTCAGAACGCGCTCTTCGCCGGCTTTGGCGCCAACCAGGCCGTCTTCGAAACCAGGGATCATGCGGTTGGAACCCAGCACCAGCTGAGTACCCTTGGAGGAGCCGCCAGCGAAGACTTCGCCGTCAACCTTGCCAACGAAATCGATGTTCAGTTGGTCTTCGTTCTGGGCGGCACGGTCGGCCACTTCAAAACGAGTGTTCTGCTTGCGCAGGATTTCCAGCATGTTGTCCAGGTCCGAATCAGCCACTTCGGCGCTCAGACGCTCGATTTCGATACCTTCGAAACCGGCCACTTCAAATTCCGGGAACACTTCGAATACGGCAACGTATTCCAGGTCCTTGCCCGCTTCCAGGGACTTGGGCTCGATCGAAGGCGAGCCAGCAGGGTTCAGCTTCTGCTCGACAACGGCTTCGTAGAAGGAAGCCTGGATCACGTCACCTACAGCTTCCTGGCGCGCATCGGCACCAAAACGACGCTTGATTTCGCTCATAGGCACTTTGCCTGGACGGAAACCAGCGATCTTGGCCTTTTGGGCAGTCTGCTGCAGACGCTTGTTGACCGCAGTCTCGATACGCTCTGCCGGCACGGTGATGCTCAGGCGGCGCTCGAGAGCAGTAGTATTTTCAACAGAAACTTGCATGGATATTCCTCGTTGCACAGACATTAGCCGGCCATTTCCGACCCCAATCAAGGGCATGCATTCTAGTGGGTCAAACTCAAGAAGTCACCCTACTGAAAACACCGCGAAAAACAGCCGGCAATTTATCGGTACGAAAGCACTGAAGTACCTCGCCCCGGTGACAAATACAGCCAAATTGCGCCAGGGCTCTGCGCCGCCCCTCTCTATATATAGAAGGAACAACCATTCATCTCCCTGACGGCCCGCCCTGCGAACAAGGCGAGCAAGCAACGCGGCATCATCGAGATACATAAATACGACGACACGCCCTGCCGGGGCAGCCCAGCACCTGCAACCACCCAATCTCAAACCGCCAAAACCAAAAAAGGCGCCAGACTGTTAAATCTGGCGCCTTTCGAATATGGGGTGGACGAAGGGGATCGAACCCTCGACAACGGGAGTCACAATCCCGTGCTCTACCAACTGAGCTACGCCCACCATATTGCGTTAACAAAGAAACCAAACCACTTCTTTGTTGAGCCCTGCCCCGCCTGACGACCGGGAAAAGCTTTAATTGGTGCGGATGAAGAGACTCGAACTCTTACGCCTCGCGGCGCTGGAACCTAAATCCAGTGTGTCTACCAATTCCACCACATCCGCGCTTGAAGCTCTTAAAGCAAAGGCGCCAGACTGTTAAATCTGGCGCCTTTCAGAATATGGGGTGGACGAAGGGGATCGAACCCTCGACAACGGGAGTCACAATCCCGTGCTCTACCAACTGAGCTACGCCCACCATATAGCGCTACTTGTGCCAAAGCTGCCTAATGGCGCACCCGGCAGGACTCGAACCTGCGACCATCCGCTTAGAAGGCGGATGCTCTATCCAGCTGAGCTACGGGCGCCTTATTAATCTGTACTCTTGGAGGATTACAAACTAAGTGCTTCCAGCCTTGCAGTACAACTATTCTGCTCGACCTTCTTAACCAGTGCTAGGCTGTGCCCGACAAGTGCGACGAATAGTATAGATGCCCTGGAAACCCGTCAAATCTTTTTTGAAAAAAACTGATTTTATTTAAGGGGTTAGGGCAATTTGCAGACCAAGCGCCTTTGCCCTCGCGCCTTGGCATGCGAGAATGCGCGCACTTTTCTTCCCCCTCTCGATGGTTAATCACGCGTAATGACTGCACAACTTATCGACGGCAAATCAATCGCCGCCAGCCTGCGCCAGCAGATCGCCAAACGAGTCACCGAGCGCAGCCAGCAAGGCCTGCGCACGCCTGGCCTCGCGGTGATCCTGGTCGGCAGCGATCCTGCCTCTCAGGTTTATGTCTCGCACAAGCGTAAAGACTGTGAAGAGGTCGGCTTTATTTCCAAGGCCTACGACTTGCCTTCGGACACCACTCAACAGGCCCTGACCGACCTGATTGACAGCCTCAACGATGACCCGGGCATGGACGGCATCCTCCTGCAACTGCCGCTGCCAGAGCATTTGGACGCCTCCAAACTGCTTGAGCGCATCCGCCCGGACAAAGACGTCGACGGTTTCCACCCTTATAACGTCGGCCGCCTGGCCCAACGCATTCCCCTGCTGCGCCCATGCACGCCTAAAGGCATCATGACGCTGCTGGAAAGCACCGGTGTCGACCTGTACGGCCTTGACGCTGTGGTGGTGGGCGCATCGAACATCGTCGGTCGCCCGATGGCCATGGAGCTGCTGCTGGCCGGCTGCACCGTGACCGTCACCCATCGCTTCACCAAGGACCTCGCCGGCCACGTCGGCCGTGCCGACCTGGTGGTAGTCGCCGCCGGCAAGCCGGGCCTGGTCAAGGGTGAGTGGATCAAGGAAGGCGCCATCGTTATTGACGTGGGTATCAACCGCCAGGAAGACGGCAAGTTGGTGGGCGACGTGGTGTATGAAACCGCCCTGCCCCGAGCAGGCTGGATCACGCCGGTCCCCGGTGGTGTCGGGCCGATGACCCGGGCCTGCTTGCTGGAAAACACCTTATATGCAGCGGAAACGCTGCACGGTTAATAACCAGAGGTGATGAAAAAGCCCTGCCTTAGCGCAGGGCTTTTTATTGCCCGTAAAAAAACCGTTTTTTCTTAGTTTTTAGGCACTTTCGTCTGGTTCTAGAAGAACATTCGACAGTTCTTCATCCATACTCCTAAAATGTAACGTCATTTGTCTTAAGACCCGTTCTACAACGGCATTTCCTTACTTTTTAGCGAGTTCATCCGCGTGAAAATTCGTCTTTCTATTGTCAGCCTGTTTTTTGCGTTAACAGGCACCTTCGCCCACGCCGCCGAATCCACCCTGGCCCCGCGTGACGCCTCCAAGCTGCAGATCGCCTCCGGCAGCGCCATGCTGGTCGACTTGCAGACCAATAAAGTCATTTATTCCAGCAACCCTGACGTGGTGGTACCTATCGCCTCGGTGAGCAAGCTGATGACTGGCCTGATCGTCCTCGAAGCCAAGCAGAATATGGACGAGTACATCGACATCAACATCACCGACACGCCCGAGATGAAAGGCGTGTTCTCCCGGGTGAAGATCGGCAGCCAGATGCCACGCAAGGAAATGCTGCTGATCGCGCTGATGTCTTCGGAAAACCGCGCCGCCGCCAGCCTCGCCCACCACTATCCAGGCGGTTACGCGGCCTTCATTGCCGCGATGAACGCCAAGGCCAAGTCCCTGGGCATGACCAGCACCCACTACGTGGAGCCCACCGGCCTGTCGATCCATAACGTGTCGACCGCCCGCGACCTGAGCAAGCTGCTGGCCTATGCGCGCAAGTTTCCGATGCTGAGCCAGTTGAGCACCACCAAGGAAAAGACCGTGTCGTTCCGCAAGCCTAATTACACCTTGGGCTTCTCCAACACCGATCACCTGATCAACCGCGCCAACTGGGATATCAAGCTGACCAAGACCGGCTTCACCAACCAGGCCGGCCATTGCCTGGTGTTGGTGACGAGCATGGGCAATCGCCCGGTGTCGCTGGTGATTCTGGATGCCTTTGGCAAGTTCACCCATTTTGCCGATGCCAGCCGTATTCGTAGCTGGGTCGAGACCGGCAAAGGCGGCGCAGTGCCGGATGTGGCGCTGCGTTACAAGGCCGATAAAAACCTCAAGAACCGAGCGACCGCTGCGGAAGTGCGTCGATAAGCAACGGTTTTAGTGTGGGAGCGGGCTTGCCCGCTCCCACACTATTTGAGCTTCACTTCTTCTCTGCCAACACCTTGAGCGCTTGGGCCGCCGCTTGCTCCTGCCCCGCCTGCGCCGTGGCATTGGCCGCTTCGCGCCAGCGCTGCACGTCCACATTGGCCGGCAACTGGCTCGGGCGCTGGGTCAGAATGGCCCAATGGCCCGCGCTCGCCCACGCCGACTCGAAGTCGCTGAAGCGCATGATCAGCCGGCGCTCGTTGCCAGAGCGCAACAGCACCGTACTCTTCTGTTGGTTGAACCCCACCACCACGACATAGCGCGCCCCGGACCAATAACTGGCGTTGATCCGCGCCATCACTGGGTAACCCGCCGCCACCTGCGCCAGCACGGCGGTCAGCTTGGCCTCCAGTGGATACACCATCAGCCCGTATTCACGTGCCAACACTTGCATGTTGCGCTCAAGGTCCGCCTCGGCGCCGGGCAGGTGCAGCGGTTTATCAAGCAAACCCGGTGTCATGACAATGCCTTGTTGCGACAGCATGCTGGCAAGTGCCGTAGGACCGCTCTGATAAGCCTCGCTGCGAAAGGTCGGCACGCCAGTGAGTTCAACGCGCTCCGGCAAGCCTGGCAGTTTCGATGGTGTGCTGCTGGCACAGGCCGCCAGCCCAAGGGCAGCGGCGAGCAGCAAGGAGGTTTTAAGGTTCGACCGTAAGCGCAATTTTTTCACTCTCTTGATCAACTGCCGGTAAAGGCCTCCGATCATAGGGCGCCCCGCCCCGCCGGTATAGCCCACTGGCTCAGTAAAGCGGCGCTGATAGAGCAAAGAAGTTGGACCGACTCGACCATTGGTCAATAGCAGGCAACCGCCAGCTGACTAGACTGTCCATTGAGAAGACTGTGTGTGCCCCAAGTGGGCGAAAGGAGGCCCGAATGAGCCTTGCGACAACGATTTTCCTGTTGATCTGTGGTTGGCTGGCCGTCGCCGCCGCCATGCTGTGGGGAGTCATGCGCGTGACGCGCCGGCATCATCACCCCCACGTCAAACCTGCTGCACCTGCAGTACCGCACAAGGCGACGGCGCATCACGCCTAGCCAGGCATGCAATTGAAGTCCTGGGTCGCGGCAATTTCCTTGCCGTGGCCGTCCTCAAGAGACGCGCGCACCGTGGTGCCCAGGCTCGACTCCACCAGGGTGTAGTGCTCACCTGCCTTGAAATGCTTGTACTCGATGCGGCCCTGGCAGTCCTGCTGGTTGTCATCACCCGGCTCGTCTTCAAATAAAGTCACGTCCAGGCGATGGTCACCCGGGGTCACCTCAAAATAGCGCCCATCGTCCACCCGCTTGCCATCGACACGCTCGGCCATCAGGTCATTCGGCGCTTCTTCCTGCAAGCCGATCCAGGCTTCGCTGGGGTCCGCCTTGGGGATCGGGCCGGCGCAGGCCGACAGTAAACAGACAAAGCCAAGGACGGGAACTAACAACAGTGGTTTGAGTGACATGACAGGGCTCCAAAGGGCATGAATGAAAAGCTCGTATCCGATGGCTGACAAGCTTGATGAGCCGCCCTTCCTGGAACAAATGAATCCCTATGAAAGTATCTTCAGCCCTTGACTAAAACTTCCTTCACCTGGCTGAAAGGTGCGTGTTAGGTGGGTCGGTCAAGACTGCCGGGGTTTGCAATCCTGCTCTTCTCGGAGACTCACGCATGCTCGGGCTGGTAAAGACCGCACTGCACAAGCCGTACACCTTCATCGTGCTGGCTATATTCATCTGCATCATCGGGCCGATGGCGGCCCTGCGCACGCCCACGGATGTTTTTCCCGATATCGGCATTCCCGTGGTCGCCGTGGTGTGGCAGTACAACGGCCTGTCTCCGGACGCCATGGCCGGCCGGGTGATCTACACCTACGAACGCTCCCTGAGCACCACCGTCAACGACATCGAGCATATCGAGTCGCAATCGTTGCCCGGCATGGGCATCGTCAAGATCTTCTTCCAGCCTGGCGTAGATATCCGTACCGCCAATGCCCAGGTCACGGCGGTGTCACAAACCGTGCTCAAGCAAATGCCACCGGGCATCACACCGCCGCTGATCCTCAACTACAGCGCCTCCACGGTGCCGATCCTGCAAATGGCGTTCTCCAGCCCCAGCCTTTCGGAAGCCAAAATTCGCGACCTGGTGCAGAACAATATCCGCCTGCCCTTGAGCGCCCTGCCCGGCCTGGCCATGCCCACGCCAATGGGTGGCAAGCAACGGCAGATAACCCTCGACCTCGACCCTCAAGCCCTGGCCGCCAAAGGCTTGTCGGCCCAGGACGTGGGCAACGCCCTGGCGCTGCAGAACCAGATCATCCCGGTGGGCACCGCCAAGCTCGGCCCCAACGAATACACGATCCTGCTCAACAACAGCCCCAAGGCGATTGATGAGCTCAACGACTTGCCGATCAAGACCGTCGACGGTGCGCTGATCACCATCGGCCAAGTGGCCCATGTGCGCGACGGTTCACCACCGCAAACCAATATCGTGCGGGTCGACGGCCATCGCGCCGTGCTGATGCCGGCGCTGAAAAACGGCAGCATCTCCACGCTGTCGATCATCGACGGTATCCGGCAGATGCTGCCGCGCATCAACGAAACCTTGCCACCGTCGCTGAAAACCTCGCTGCTGGGCGATGCCTCGGTGTTCGTCAAGCAATCGGTGGGCAGCGTGGCCCAGGAAGGCATCATTGCCGCACTGCTCACCAGTGCGATGATCCTGCTGTTTCTCGGCAGTTGGCGCTCGACCTTGATCATCGCCGCGTCGATTCCCCTGGCAGTGCTGTCGGCCATCGCGCTATTGGCCGTCAGTGGGCAAACCCTCAACGTGATGACATTGGGCGGGCTGGCGTTGGCGGTGGGCATCCTGGTGGACGACGCCACGGTGACCATCGAAAACATCAACTGGCACCTGGAGCAAGGCAAGGCGGTGAAGGCCGCGATTCTCGACGGCGCCGCGCAAATCGTCGGCCCGGCTTTCGTCTCGCTGTTGTGCATCTGCATCGTGTTCGTGCCGATGTTTTTGCTGCAAGGCATCGCCGGTTACCTGTTCCGGCCAATGGCGCTGGCGGTGATCTTTGCCATGGCCAGTTCGTTCATTCTCTCGCGTACCCTGGTGCCGACGCTGGCGATGTATTTGCTCAAACCACATAGGCCGGAGGCAGGCGCGGGGCATCATCCGGAAGATGCATTCATCAATCACCACGAGGGTGAACAGCACGTGAGGCCGCGCAATGCGTTGCTGCAATCGGTGCTGAATTTTCAACAGGGATTCGAACGACACTTTTCCAATATCCGCGACACCTACCATGGCCTGCTGACGCTGGCGCTGGGCGCACGCAAGCGCTTTATTGTCGGGTTCCTGGCCTGCGTACTCGCGTCGTTCCTGCTGTTGCCGAGCCTGGGCCAGGACTTTTTCCCGGCCACCGATGCGGGTGCCTTGGCCCTGCATGTGCGCTTGCCACTGGGCACGCGCATCGAAGAAAGCGCCGCGGCGTTCGACCGCATCGAAGAGCGGATCCGCGAGGTCATCCCGGCCGAAGAACTGGACACCATCGTCGACAATATCGGCATTCCGCTCAGCGGCATCGACATGGCCTACAGCAGCAGCGGCACCATCGGCCCGCAAGATGGCGATATTCAAGTCAGCTTGAAAACGCACCACGCGCCCACCGCCGACTATGTGAAAAAACTGCGTGAAGCCCTGCCGCAAAGTTTCCCCGGCAGCCACTTTGCGTTCCTGCCCGCCGACATCAGCAGCCAGATCCTCAACTTCGGCGCTCCCGCCCCTCTGGACGTCAAAATCTCCGGGCGCAATGACGCGGAAAACCGCGCCTATGCCGTCGAGCTTGAACGGCGCTTGCAACATGTACCGGGGATTGCCGACCTGCGCATCCAGCAGTCCACCGGCTACCCCTCGCTGCAAGTAAACGTGGACCGCATGCGCGCCAATGGCCTGGGCATCACCGAGCGTGACGTCACCAACAGCATGGTCGCCTCCCTCGCCGGCAGCTCGCAAACCGCGCCGACCTTCTGGCTCAACCCGGCCAACGGCGTGTCTTACTCCATCGTCGCCGCCACCCCGCAATACCGCCTCGACAGCCTGCCGTCCCTGGAAGCGCTGCCAGTGACCGGTGCCGATGGGCAGGCGCAAATTCTCGGCGGCGTAGCAACCATCTCCCGGGTACAAAGCCCGGCCGTGGTGACCCACTACAACATCCAGCCGACCCTGGACCTGTACGCCAACGTGCAAGGCCGCGACCTCGGCGGTGTGGCCCGCGATGTGCAAAAGGTGCTGGATGACACTGCGTCCCTGCGCCCCAAAGGCGCGACCATCAGCCTGCACGGGCAGATCGATGCGCTGCATGAGGCGTTCAGTGGTTTGAGCTTCGGACTGCTCGGCGCGGTGGTGCTGATCTACTTGCTGATCGTGGTCAACTTCCAATCATGGGCCGACCCTTTTGTGATCATCACGGCGTTGCCGGCAGCATTGGCGGGCATCGTGTGGATGCTGTTTCTCAGTGGCACCTCGTTGTCGGTGCCAGCACTCACCGGCGCCATCTTGTGCATGGGTGTGGCCACCGCCAACTCGATCCTGGTGGTGAGCTTCTGCCGTGAGCGCCTGGCCGAACATGGCGATGCGTTGAAAGCCGCGCTGGAAGCCGGCTATACGCGCTTTCGCCCGGTGTGCATGACTGCCCTAGCAATGATCATCGGCATGTTGCCCCTGGCCATTTCCGAAGAGCAGAACGCCCCGCTCGGCCGGGCGGTCATCGGTGGCCTGGTCTTCGCCACCATCGCCACTTTGTTGTTTGTTCCCGTGGTCTTCAGCCAGGTCCACGGTCGTCATCCTACTCGCGCAACTGCTGGAGAAACGCCCCATGTCGCCTGATCAAAAACCCTCGCGCAAGCGTCTGATGCTCCTGGGTGTCGGTGGCCTGACGTTGGCTGCCCTGTTAGTCGCCAGCGGCCTGCACGCGCGTACGCTGCACGAGCAGTCGGTCACCGCCTGGACCGAAGCCGCCGCCGTCCCCCAGGTAATGGTGTTCCAACCCAAGCCAAACGCCGGCGGTGACACCCTGCGCCTGCCCGCCCACCTGGACGCATGGAGCAAAGCGGCGATCCATGCGCGTGTCAGCGGCTACTTGAAGGACTGGAAAGTCGACATCGGTGCCCAGGTCAAGGCCGGGCAAATCCTCGCCGAAATCGACAGCCCAGACCTCGACCAACAACTGGCCCAGGCCCATGCCCGCCTGATCCAGCAACAAGCCAATGCACGCCTGGCAGCCACCACGGCGACCCGCTGGCAAAACCTGCTGGCCAGCCATTCGGTATCGCGCCAGGACGCCGATGAGAAAACCTCCAACGCCGCAGCCGCCAAGGCCAACACCGAAGCCGCGGCAGCGGACTACGCACGACTGTGCGCCCTGGAAAGCTACAAGACCCTTCGAGCGCCATTCGCTGGCACCATCACTGCCCGCAACACGGACATCGGCCAGTTGATCAAGGCCGATAACGCCAGCGATCCGGAACTGTTCAACATTGCCGACACCCACCAATTGCGCTTGTACGTGCCGGTGCCGCAGAACTATGCAGCGGTCATTCATACGGGCCTTGAGGCCGAACTGACCGTCCCCGAGCACCCCGGCGAGCACTTCAAGGCACGCCTGATCGGTGACTCCACTGCCATCGACCGCCGCTCTGGCACCCTGCTCGCCCAGTTCGTTGCCGACAACCCCAACGGCGAACTGCTGCCAGGCGATTACGCCGAAGTCACCCTGCCGATTCCGGCCGATACCCATGGCGTGAGCATCCCGGCCAGCGCCTTGATCTTCCGCGCCCAGGGCACCCAGGTTGCGGTACTGGACGGTCGCAACCATGTGCACCTGCAAGACATTCATATTGGCCTGGACCTCGGCGAGCGCCTGGTGATCGACCAAGGCCTGAAGCCTGCTGACCGCATCATCGACAACCCGCCCGACGCCCTGCGCGAAGGCGACCCGGTGCAACTGGCCGACGCCTCGGGAGGTGCGCATGCGCCCAAGGCTTAAGCCGCTGGCGGCACTGATGGTACTGGCGTTGCAGGGTTGCTCGATGGCGCCCACCTATACGGTGCCGTCGATTGACCTGCCCGCCCACTACCGCGAACAAACCAGCGATGGCCTCTGGCACAGCGCGCAACCGTCGGATCAACTGGCGCCCCAGTGGTGGCAGCTTTACAACGATTCGCGCCTGAACGCGCTGCAACAGCAACTGCTCAAGGCCAACCCGGACCTGGCCGCGGCGCTGGCGCATTTCGATGCGTCCCAGGCCTACGCCAGTCAACTGCACGCGGGCCTTTTCCCGCAAATCACCGCCAGCGCGCAACCGCTGCGCCAACGTCAATCGGATTCACGACCGCTACGCGGCACTACACAGCCGTCGGTGTACAACAGCAATACCGCTGGGTTCTCCCTGGGTTACGACCTCGACCTGTGGGGCAGAATCCGCAACCAGGTCGCTGCGGGCGATGCCCAGGCGCAAGCGTCCTTTGATGATCTGGTGGTGGTGCGCCTGAGCCTGCAACAGCAGTTGGCGAGCCTGTATGTGCAGCTCAATGGGCTGGATGCACAGGGCCGAATCCTCAACACGTCGTTGCAGGACTTCAGCCAAGCGTTGCAACTGACCCGCAGCCGTTATGAAGGCCAGATTGCGTCGGAACTGGACCTGACCCGCGCGCAAAACCAACTGGCCGAAGCCAAGGCGCAGCTGGACGAAGTGCGTGGCCAGCGCAACCTCGCCGAGCATGCCATCGGCGAATTGGTGGGCGTGACGGCCAGTGATTTTTCATTGCCGCCCAGCCCGCAGCTAATGGCGTTGCCAAGCATTCCGGCGCAGTTGCCCAGCCACTTGCTGCAGCGTCGTCCAGACATTGCCGCAGCTGAACGTCGTGTGTTTGCGGCCAACGCAACGATCGGCGTGGCCAAGGCGGCGTGGTTCCCGGATTTCAGTTTGACCGGTGTGCTGGGCGGACAGACCCAAGGCGTTGGCAACCTGCTGTCCGCCGGCAACCGGTATTGGGCACTGGGGCCGCTGATGAACCTGCCGATCTTCGATGGCGGACGCTTGAGCGCCGACGAGCGCCAGGCCAAGGCCGAATTCGAGGAAGCCTCGGCACAGTACCGTAGCCACGTATTGAAAGCCGTGCGCGAGGTGGAAGATAACCTCGCGCAACTGCGGGATTTGCAGCAGCAAGCCGAGGACGAACAAGCGGCCGCAGAGGCGGCGCAACATACCCAGGCCTTGGCGATGAACAGCTATCAGGCCGGGGCGGTGAGTTACCTGGACGTGGTCACCGCCCAAACCGCCGCGTTGCAGGCACAGAGAACGTTGCAGGCGGTGCAGACCCGGCAGTTGCAGGCGAGCGTGGGACTTTTGACCGCACTCGGCGGCGGCTGGCAGCCGGGTTAATAGCCACTGATCGACTGATCGTTCCCACGCTCTGCGTGGGAATGCACCCTGTGACGCTCCGCGTCACGATTTCAAGGGCGGACGCAGAGCGTCCTGAGCGGCGTTCCCACGCGGAGCGTGGGAACGATCAGTTCAGGCGGCTAACTTGCCGCTGGCAATGGCCGCTGAAGCGGCCACCATCGCGCGCAACAACACCGCACACCCTGCCGCCAGGTCATCCGGCGCGGCATTTTCGATTTCGTTGTGGCTGATGCCGCCTTCACACGGTACAAAGATCATCCCCGCCGGGCCCAGCTCAGCCACGAAGATCGCGTCGTGCCCTGCCCCGCTGACGATGTCCATGTTCGACAAGCCCAAGCCATTGGCGGCATTGCGCACCGCCTCCACGCAGTCTTTGTCGAAGTACAGCGGCGGGAAGTCCGCCGTGGGCTGCATGTCGAAACTCAAGCCATGTTTGGTGCAGGTGTCCTCGATCACCTGACGCACCTGGGCAATCATCGAGTCCAGCCGTGCCGGTTCCAGATGACGAAAATCCAGGGTCATGCGCACCTCACCGGGAATCACGTTGCGCGATCCCGGATACGCTTGCAGGCACCCCACCGTGCCGCATGCATGCGGCTGATGCGCCAACGCCGCAGCGTTCACGGCGGCCACCACCGCCGCCGCGCCTACCAGGGCATCCTTGCGCAAGTGCATGGGTGTAGGGCCGGCATGGGCTTCAACACCGCGCAGCTTCAGGTCAAACCACTTTTGCCCGAGGGCGCCGAGCACCACGCCGATGGTTTTGTGTTCATCCTCCAGAATCGGCCCTTGTTCGATATGGGCCTCGAAATACGCGCCGACCTTATGCCCGCTGACCGGCCGTGTTCCGGCATAACCAATCGCGTTCAACGCATCCCCCACGCTGACGCCGTCCGTATCGACCTTGGCCAGGGTATCGGCGAGGCTGAACTTCTCGGCAAACACCCCTGAGCCCATCATGCACGGCGGGAAACGCGAGCCTTCTTCGTTGGTCCACACCACCACTTCCAGCGGCGCCTCGGTTTCCACCTTGAGGTCGTTGAGGGTGCGCAGCACTTCCACACCGGCCAGCACGCCGAAGCAACCGTCGAACTTGCCGCCGGTGGGCTGGGTGTCGATATGGCTGCCGGTCATCACCGGGGGCAGGTCGGGATTGCGGCCGGGACGGCGCGCGAAGATATTGCCGATGCCGTCGATGGTCACGGTGCAACCCGCCGCTTCACACCACTGCACGAAGAGATCGCGAGCCTTGCGGTCGAGGTCGGTAAGGGCCAGGCGACACACTCCGCCTTTGGGGGTGGCGCCGAGTTTGGCCAGGTCCATCAGCGACTGCCACAGACGGTCACGGTTGATGTGCTGATGGGTCGATTGCAGAACGTCGAGGGCAGCGTTCATGGGGGTCTCCTCAGGCTACAGGTTCTTATGAATTAACGCGGTCAACTGTGGGAGCTGGCTTGCCTGCGATAGCGGTGTGTCAGCCGACACGGCTTTAACTGATAGTCCGCTATCGCAGGCAAGCCAGCTCCCACCTGAACCGTGTTTACAACGGGGATTTGGCGGTGAGTGGAGTGCTAGCGCGCTTGGCATTGAGCCCGTAATACAACACCCCGCCCAACGCCGAGCCGGTGAACCAGCCGTAGCTGTAGAACCAGCTGAACGCATCGCTGCCCAGCGACAGCAGCGTCAGCACCACCGGTACGCCAAAGGCGATAAAGCCGCTCCAGTTCCAGGCCGGGTACACGTCGTCGCGGTACAGGCCGGCCAGGTCCAACTGTTGTCTGCGGGTGATGAAATAGTCCACCACCATGATCCCGGCAATCGGCCCCAGCAGGCTTGAATAGCCCAGCAGCCAATTGGAATACACGGTTTCCAGGCTGACGTCCGAGACAATCAGCCCGAGTTTTTTCAGCAGTTCGTGGGCCATCAGCGCCAGCCCTACCAGGCCGGTGAGGATCACCGCCGTAGTGCGGTTGATCAGCTTGGGCGCGATGTTCTGGAAGTCGTTGGTGGGCGAGACGATGTTCGCCGCAGTGTTGGTGGACAAGGTGGCGACGATGATCAGCGCCATGGCGATGGCCACCCACACCGGGCTCTGGATATGACCAATCAGGCTCACCGGATCGGAGACGCTCACCCCCACCAGTTTCACCGAGGCGGCGGTCATGACCACGCCGAGGGCGGCGAACAGGAACATGGTCAGCGGCAAGCCGAAGATCTGCCCCAGAATCTGGTCTTTCTGGCTGTTGGCGTAGCGGCTGAAGTCGGGAATGTTCAGTGACAAGGTGGCCCAGAAGCCCACCATCGCCGTAAGCCCCGCCATGAAGTAACCGGTGAGGCTGGCGCCTTCGGGGCGCTTGGGTGGAATAGCCATCAGCTCGCTGAGGGACACGTTCGGCATCGCCCATACCAGCAGACCAACTCCTACGGCGACCAACAGCGGCGCCGACAAGGTTTCCAGGCGCTTGATCGACTCGGCGCCGCGCAGCACCACCCACAGGTTCAAGCACCAGAACAGCATGAAACCGATCACCTCACCGGTACCGCCGAGGGCTTTCCAGCCGTCGAAAATCGAACCCAGGAACAGGTGGATCGCCAGCCCGCCGAACATCGTCTGGATACCAAACCAGCCGCAGGCCACCAGCGCGCGGATCAGGCACGGTACGTTGGAACCGAGGATGCCAAAGGACGAACGCAACAGCACCGGAAACGGAATGCCGTACTTGGTGCCGGGAAACGCGTTGAGGGTCAGCGGGATCAACACCACGATATTGGCCAGTAGGATCGCCATCAGCGCCTCCCCCACCGACAGCCCGAAATACGCCGTGAGCACCCCGCCTAGGGTGTAGGTGGGCACGCAGATCGACATGCCGACCCACAGCGCGGTGATGTGCCATTTGTTCCAGGTGCGCTCGTGCACTTTGGTAGGTGCCATATCGTGGTTGTAGCGAGGGCTGTCGAGGACGTCGGGGCCGGCGTCGAGTTCGTACAGGCCGTTGCGCTCGATGACTTGCGATCTGTTCTGTTGCATGGCCGCTCCACGGTTTTTTTAAAATTATTGTTGCTCACCTGCACGCTAGGTTCAGGTGGCCGGAGTACCGCATCAACAACATGACATCCAGGGTTCCGGCCAACTGCCCGTGCACTCAATAACCGTGCCGACAACCGCCTCTGAACCCGCACCGCTTGTATAACTTGCTGATGTTTATCAGCTTTCCAATTGAGCCTGCGCTACTTGCCGCACGCGTCAGGCTAAACAATACGCAAGTTGCCAGAACCTGCAGGTCTCAAACTGGTGCATCACAATTATTTTTATTTCTCGACGCCGTCAAGCGGCATATCTCAAGCGCCTGATTTGCAATAAGAAATATTGAACAGATCAAGAACCTGTCAAGTGCGTCAAAACAGGGTGGGCGTGCTTCATTTTGGTGAAAATAGTATTTTTAACTTATAAATCAATTAGATAAAAACATTAAAGGCTTGATAAAAATCTTCTTGCTCATTCGAAAAACTCGGGCTAGTTTCTATTCCTGTCACCGATGACAGGAATTAACCGACCCTCGGTACGCAGCATTACAACACTTAGAACTGGCACAAGCCGGTCAAGCCTGTGAGGAACTCGACATGTCGCTGTTGATCCGTGGCGCCACCGTTATTACCCATGATGAAAGTTACCGCGCCGATGTGTTATGCGCAGAGGGTCTCATTCGCGCCATTGGCACGAATCTGGATATTCCCACAGGCTGCGAAATACTCGATGGCAGCGGCCAATACTTGATGCCAGGCGGCATTGACCCCCATACCCATATGCAACTGCCCTTCATGGGCACCGTGGCCAGTGAAGACTTTTTCAGTGGCACGGCGGCAGGCTTGGCCGGTGGTACCACGTCGATCATCGACTTCGTGATTCCCAACCCACAGCAATCGCTGATGGAAGCTTTCCACCAGTGGCGCGGCTGGGCCGAAAAGTCTGCCGCCGACTACGGGTTTCATGTAGCGATCACTTGGTGGAGCGAGCAGGTACGCGAGGAAATGGCCGAGCTGGTCAGCCATCACGGCATCAACAGCTTCAAGCATTTCATGGCCTACAAGAACGCGATCATGGCTGCCGATGACACCTTGGTCGCCAGTTTCGAACGCTGCCTGGAACTCGGCGCGGTGCCCACGGTGCATGCCGAAAATGGCGAGCTGGTGTACCACCTGCAACGCAAGCTGATGGCCCAGGGTATCACCGGGCCGGAGGCCCATCCGCTGTCGCGCCCGTCCCAGGTGGAAGGCGAAGCGGCCAGCCGTGCCATCCGAATTGCTGAGACCATCGGCACGCCGCTGTACCTGGTGCATGTGTCGACGAAGGAAGCCCTGGATGAAATCACCTATGCCCGAGGCAAAGGCCAGGCGGTGTACGGTGAAGTACTCGCCGGCCACCTGTTGCTCGATGACAGCGTGTACCAGCACCCCGACTGGCAGACCGCCGCCGGCTATGTGATGAGCCCGCCATTCCGCCCACGCGGGCACCAAGAGGCGCTGTGGCATGGCCTGCAAGCGGGCAACCTGCACACCACCGCCACCGACCACTGCTGTTTCTGCGCCGAGCAAAAAGCCGCCGGGCGTGACGACTTCAGCAAGATCCCCAACGGTACCGCCGGCATTGAAGACCGCATGGCGCTGCTGTGGCACGAAGGCGTCAATACCGGGCGTCTGTCGATGCAGGAATTTGTCGCGCTGACCTCCACCAACACCGCGAAGATCTTCAACCTCTACCCACGCAAAGGCGCGATACGCGTAGGCGCCGATGCCGACCTGGTGCTATGGGACCCCGAGGGCACGCGGACCATTTCCGCCAAGACCCACCATCAGCAGGTGGACTTCAACATCTTCGAAGGCAAGACCGTGCGCGGCGTGCCCAGCCACACCATCAGCCAGGGCAAGCTGGTGTGGGCCGATGGTGACCTGCGCGCGGAGCGAGGGGCCGGGCGGTATGTGCAGCGGCCGGCGTATCCCTCGGTGTTCGAGCAGTTGAGCAAGCGGGCAGCGCTTTGCAAGCCAGTGGCCGTGAACCGCTGAGTCCAAAAAAAGCGGACGCGGAGCGTCCAGTGAGGCTTTCCCACGCAGAGCGTGGGAACGATCGCCCATCAGAGGCAGCACCTCAATAACCGTGAGGCCAACACCGTGATCCAGACCCTGACCCACCTCCCCCACCCCCGCGAAGACGGGGCCACCCTCGCCAGCCAGTTCACCGACCTGGCACCGCCCCTCAACGCCCGCCAGGCCCAACTGGAAGCCTCGCGCTGCCTGTACTGCTACGACGCGCCTTGTGTGAATGCGTGCCCCAGCGAGATCGATATCCCCTCGTTCATCCGCAATATCCACACCGAAAACGTGCAGGGGGCCGCGCAAAAAATCCTCTCAGCCAACATTCTCGGTGGCAGTTGCGCACGGGTGTGCCCGACGGAAATCCTTTGCCAGCAAGCGTGCGTACGCAATAACGCCGAAGAATGCGCCCCCGTGCTGATCGGCCTGCTGCAACGCTATGCCATCGACAACGCGCACTTCAGCGAACACCCGTTCCAACGCGCCGCGCCCACTGGCAAGCGCATCGCCGTGGTCGGTGCCGGGCCTGCCGGTTTGGCCTGCGCTCACCGCGCCGCCTTGCACGGTCATGACGTGGTGATTTTCGAAGCGCGGGAAAAAGCCGGCGGACTGAATGAATACGGAATCGCCAAATACAAACTGGTGGACGACTTCGCCCAGAAGGAACTGGATTTCCTCCTGCAGATTGGCGGCATCGAGGTTCGCCACGGCCAGCGCCTGGGCGACAACCTGACCTTGAGCGAACTGCACCAGCAATTCGATTCGGTGTTCCTCGGCCTGGGTCTCGCTGCCAGCAAACAGCTGGGCCTGCCCTTTGAGGATGCCCCCGGCCTGCTCGCCGCCACCGACTATATCCGCGAACTGCGCCAGGCCGATGACCTCAGCCAACTGCCCCTGGCCGACCGCTGCATCGTGCTCGGCGCCGGCAACACCGCCATCGACATGGCCGTGCAGATGGCCCGCCTCGGTGCCCGCGATGTCAACCTGGTATACCGCCGTGGCCTGGTCGACATGGGCGCAACCCACCACGAACAGGACATCGCCAAGGCCAATCAAGTACGGCTGTTGACCTGGGCCCAACCCGACGAGGTCCTGCTCGATGACCAAGGCCGCGTACGCGGCATGCGCTTTGCCCGCACCTGCCTGGAAAACGGTCGCCTGCTGCCTACCGGGGAAACCTTCGAACTGGCCGCCGACGCGATCTTCAAGGCGATCGGGCAAGGCTTCGACAACGACGCCCTGCACGATCCGCTGGCCCAGCAACTGCATCGCGTCGGCGAGCGCATCTTCGTCGATGAGCAACTGCGCACCAGCATCCCAGGGGTGTATGCCGGCGGCGATTGCGTCAGCCTCGGCCAGGACCTCACCGTTCAGGCGGTACAACATGGCAAGCGGGCCGCCGAAGCCATGCATGCCCAACTCATGCTGACTGTGGAGGCTGCGTAATGGCCGATCTCTCGATTGTATTCGCCGGTATCAAAGCGCCCAATCCGTTCTGGCTGGCCTCCGCGCCGCCTACCGACAAAGCCTACAACGTGGTGCGCGCCTTCGAGGCCGGCTGGGGTGGCGTCGTGTGGAAAACCCTGGGGGAAGACCCGGCGGCGGTGAACGTGTCGTCGCGTTACTCCGCGCACTATGGCGCCAACCGCGAAGTGCTGGGCATCAACAATATCGAACTGATCACCGACCGTTCCCTGGAGATCAACCTGCGGGAAATCACCCAGGTGAAAAAGGACTGGCCGGACCGCGCACTGATCGTCTCGCTCATGGTGCCTTGTGTCGAAGCGTCCTGGAAAAACATCCTGCCCTTGGTGGAGGCGACCGGCTGCGACGGCATCGAACTGAACTTCGGCTGCCCTCATGGCATGCCCGAACGGGGCATGGGCGCCGCCGTCGGCCAGGTGCCGGAGTACGTGGAGCAAGTGACGCGCTGGTGCAAGACGTATTGTTCGCTGCCGGTGATCGTCAAGCTCACGCCGAACATCACCGACATCCGCGTGGCGGCGCGGGCGGCCTATCGCGGCGGCGCCGATGCGGTGTCGCTGATCAACACCATCAACTCCATCACCAGCGTGGACCTGGAGCGCATGGTCGCCCTGCCAGTGGTCGGTACCCAGAGCACCCATGGCGGTTACTGCGGCTCGGCGGTCAAGCCGATTGCGTTGAACATGGTCGCCGAAATCGCCCGTGACCCACAGACCAACGGCCTGCCGATCTGCGGCATCGGCGGTATCGGCACCTGGCGCGACGCCGCGGAATTCGTCGCCCTGGGCTGCGGCGCGGTGCAGGTGTGCACGGCGGCGATGCTGCATGGGTTTCGCATCGTTGAAGAAATGAAGGATGGCTTGTCGCGCTGGATGGACAGCCAAGGCCATGCCAACCTGCAGGCGTTTTCCGGGCGGGCGGTGGGCAACACCACGGATTGGAAGTACCTGGACATCAACTATCAGGTCATCGCCAAGATAGACCAAGAGGCGTGCATTGGCTGTGGTCGTTGCCATATTGCCTGCGAGGACACCTCGCACCAGGCCATTGCCAGCTTGAAGCAGGCCGATGGCACGCATCTGTATGAGGTGATCGACGATGAGTGCGTGGGCTGCAACCTGTGCCAGATCACTTGCCCGGTGGCCGACTGCATCGAGATGGTGCCGATCGATACCGGCAAGCCGTTTTTGAACTGGACGCAGGACCCGCGCAATCCTTACCGGGAGGCCGTGTAACCCTAGCCCCTCGTTCCCACGCTCCGCGTGGGAACGCATCCTGTGACGCTCCGCGTCACGCCGGCAAGAGCGGACGCGGAGCGTCCAGGGTGGCATTCCCACGCGGAGCGTGGGAACGATCAGCTCAAGGCTCCAACCCAATCCCGCGCAAAATCACACCGGTCACGGTCTGAATGGCCTTCTCGAACTGCCTGTCCGACAACGGCTGGTGATCATTCAGAATCTTCACCTGGTGGTCGAAGTCGGCATAGTGCTGGGTCGAGGCCCAGATCATGTACAGCAAGCTCGAGGGCTCCACCGGCAGGATGCGTTTGTCTTGCACCCATTGGCGAATCTTCGCTTCCTTCATCTTGGCCCAGTCGTACAGGCTTTCATCCAGGGCCTCGCCGAGTGTGGGCGCGCCGTGGATGATTTCATTGGCCCAGACCTTGGAGCCATACGGGCGCGTGCGCGAGCGCTGCATCTTGGCGCGGATGTAGCTGCTGAGCACCACGCGAGGGTCGTCGAAGGTTTCAAAGCTCAGGGCGTCCTGCTTCCACAACTCCAGCAGGTCGAACAGCACCGCGCTGTACAGCTCGCTTTTGGTGGTGAAGTAGTAATGCAGGTTGGAGCGCGGCAGTTGCGCTTCTTCGGCGATGTCTGCCATGGCGGTGCTGCCATAGCCTTTGTTGGCGAAGACCTTCTCCGCCGCCAGCAGGATTTTCTCGACGTTGACCCGACGAATTCCGATCTTGTGATTGCCCATAAGGGCTCCCTGACAACAACACGGCCTAAAGACTACCACCGGCTCTAGATCGGGGCGACAGGCCAAGCCGAAACTTCGTACACTGCCGGCTCCTATCCTCTGATCGGTATTGAACAATGTTGCTCAAGAAGTCCCTGACCGCTGCTGTCCTGTTCACTGCCCTGCTGGGCGCCTCCACGGCGTTTGCCCACGCCCACCTCAAGAGCGCGGAGCCTGCGGCTGACAGCAAAGTCGCCGCACCCAAAGACCTGCGTCTGACCTTCAGCGAAGGCGTCGAAGCCACCTTCACCAAGGTCTCCCTGAGCAAGGACGGCACCGAAATCGCCATCAAGGGCCTGGAAACTCCGGACGCCGACAAGAAGACACTGGTGGTCACGCCTGCCGCTGCGCTGGCAAACGGCACCTATAAAGTCGAATGGCATGCAGTGTCCGTCGACACTCACAAAAGCGAAGGCACTTACAGCTTCAAGGTCGGCCAATAACCCATGGCAACCCTGCTGGTGCTGTGCCGCTTCCTGCACTTTTGCGTCGTGTTGCTAATGTTCGGGGCCTGGGTATTCAGGCCCTGGCTGCTCGGCGCTCATGTGCAGCCGACACTGGACCGGCAATTGCTGCGCATCACCCGTGGCCTGGCCGGCTTGGGGCTGTTCACCGGGGTTGTGTGGTTGCTGTTGATCACCGCCAGCATGGCCGGCAGTTGGGAGTCGGCGCTGCAACCGGCCACGGTGCAGTTGGTGCTGGGCAAGACCTTTTTTGGCCAGGTATGGGCCTGGCATCTGCTGCTGAACCTGCTGCTGGTGATCGTGCTGATCAAGCCCTGGCCGGCCTTGCGCTTGCCGCTGCTCGCCCTGCTGCTGGCGACCCTGGCCCCTGTAGGCCATGGCGCCATGCTCGATGGGCTGAGTGGGCGGTTGCTGATCCTTAACCAGGTAGTGCACCTGCTGTGCGTTGGGGCCTGGCTCGGTGGGTTGCTGGTGTTGGTGCTGATCCTCCGGCAGGCGCAAGACCACCACCTGGAGCCGATTCTGCGTCGCTTCAGTGGTGTGGGATATGGCTTGGTCGGCGGCCTGCTGGTAACCGGTCTGATCAACGTGCGCGTGCTCACCGGGCAACTGTGGCCCACGCCGCTGTTCGAGGGCTTCGCCTTGATCCTGCTGATCAAGGTGGGGCTGGTGCTGGGCATGCTGGGGTTGGCGCTGTTGAACCGGTTGCGTATCAAGCGCTGCGAACAACGCCTGGGCAGTTTGAGAGCCAGTGTGATGATGGAGTGGCTGTTGGGCGTTGCAGCAGTGGCTGCGGTTTCCCTGCTTGGCACCCTGCCGCCGATGGTCATGGCTGGCTGAAAAGTCTTGTGCAGTGCAATCAATGTAGGAGCGAGCTTGCTCGCGAAAAACTCACAGGCGCCGCGTTCATTCAGGAAGCACGCGTTATCGTTGACGTTTTTCGCGAGCAAGCTCGCTCCTACAGGGGGCGACCGTGCCGCTGCGTTGAATCGTTTCACCCAAGTCATCGTATAACTTCCGCTTGACACGCCCTCAAAACCTCGCAAATATCGCGCTCAATGTTGTACGACAACGTATGACAAATAATAAAAACAACAAAACAAAGGGAGCCTCACTGTGAGTCAATCCGCCCGTCATTCCTGCACTCGCCTGGGCCTTCTCGGCCTCGGCAGCCTGGCCGTCACTCTGCCGCTGGGTGCCAACGCCGAAGGCTTTATCGACGACGCCAAGGCCACGCTCAACCTGCGTAATGCCTACTTCAATCGCAACTTCACCAACCCGACCAACCCCCAGGGCAAGGCCGAAGAGTGGGCGCAGAATTTTATCCTTGATGCCAAGTCCGGCTTTACCCAGGGCACGGTCGGTTTCGGGATTGACGTGCTGGGCCTGTATTCGCAAAAGCTTGATGGCGGCAAAGGCACCGCCGGCACCCAACTGTTGCCGGTGCATGACGATGGCCGCCCCGCCGACAATTTCGGGCGCCTGGGTGTCGCGCTGAAAACCAGGCTGTCGAAGACCGAGTTGAAGGTTGGCGAATGGATGCCGGTGCTGCCGATCTTGCGTTCCGATGATGGCCGCTCCCTGCCCCAGACCTTTCGTGGCGGCCAGGTCACCTCCAATGAAATCGCCGGCCTGACGCTCTACGGTGGCCAGTTTCGCGGCAACAGCCCGCGCAACGACGCGAGCATGGAAGACATGTTCATGAACGGCAAAGCCGCGTTCACTTCGGACCGTTTCAACTTCGGCGGCGGCGAATACACTTTCAACGACAAACGTACCCAGGTCGGCCTGTGGTACGCCGAACTGACTGATATCTACCAACAGCAGTACCTCAACCTCACCCACAGCCAGCCGCTGGGAGACTGGACCCTGGGCGCCAACCTCGGGTTCTTCAACGGCAAGGAAGACGGCAGCGCCCTGGCCGGCGACCTCGATAACAAGACCCTGTTCGCCCTGCTCTCGGCCAGATACAACGGCCATACCTTCTATGTTGGCCTGCAAAAACTCAGCGGCGACAGCGCCTGGATGCGCATCAACGGCACCAGCGGCGGCACTCTGGCCAACGACAGCTACAACGCCAGCTACGACAACGCCAAGGAAAAGTCCTGGCAGGTGCGCCACGACTTCAACTTTGTGGTGCTCGGCGTTCCAGGGCTGACCCTGATGAACCGCTATATCAGCGGCAGCAATGTACACACCGGGGCGATCACCGACGGCAAGGAGTGGGGGCGTGAGTCGGAGTTGGCCTACACGGTGCAGAGCGGTGCGCTGAAGAACCTCAATGTGAAGTGGCGCAACTCGACCATGCGTCGGGATTTCAGCAATAACGAGTTCGATGAGAACCGGATTTTTATCAGCTATCCGATTTCGTTGTTGTAGTTGCAAAGGCAAATCCGATCTCTAAGGTGCCACTTATCCATGTGGGAGCTGGCTTGCCTGCGATAGCGGTGGGTCAGTTACCACATCCTTTTCAGACTCACCGCTATCGCAGGCAAGCCAGCTCCCACCTTTGATCTCATGTGCCTGGAAGGACGTTGACAACACCAGGAATCCCTAACACTATTTCCCCATAGTCATACGACAACCTACAACAAAAATCTGGAAGGCCCATGACCACCACCACCCCCGCTCCCTTCAACCGTCTGTTGCTCACTGGTGCCGCCGGCGGCCTGGGCAAAGTCCTGCGTGAACGCATGCGTCCTTATGCCCAGGTGCTGCGCCTTTCGGATATCGCTGAAATGGCCCCCGCCACTGACGCTCGCGAAGAGGTACACACCTGCGACCTGGCCGACAAACACGCCGTGCATCAGTTGGTAGAGGGCGTCGACGCCATCCTGCACTTTGGCGGCGTTTCGGTGGAGCGCTCGTTCGAAGAGGTGCTGGGCGCGAACATCAGCGGCATTTTCCATATCTACGAAGCGGCCCGCCGCCACGGGGTCAAGCGGGTGATCTTCGCCAGCTCCAATCACGTGATCGGTTTCTACAAACAGGGCGAGCAACTCGACGCCCATTCCCCGCGCCGCCCGGACAGTTACTACGGCCTGTCCAAGTCCTACGGCGAAGACATGGCCAGTTTCTACTTCGACCGTTATGGCATCGAGACCGTGAGCATCCGTATCGGCTCCTCGTTCCCGCAACCGCAGAACCGCCGGATGATGCACACCTGGCTGAGTTTCGACGACCTGACCCAACTGCTCGAACGCGCGCTGTACACGCCCAACGTCGGCCATACCGTGGTGTACGGCATGTCGGCCAACCTCGACACCTGGTGGGACAACCGCTACGCCGCGCACCTGGGCTTTGCCCCCAAAGACAGCTCCGAAGTGTTCCGCGCCCAGGTCGAAACCCAACCGCCCATGGCCGCCGATGACCCGGCCAAGGTCTACCAGGGCGGTGCGTTCTGCGCGGCGGGGCCGTTCGGTGACTGAGTGCCCCGCAACCCAAGGGAATGACCATGACTGCTGAACTGATTGTCGATGCCCGCAATGCGGTGGGCGAATGCCCGGTGTGGGTGCCCGAAGAAAACGCCCTGTATTGGGTAGATATCCCCAACGGCGGCCTGCAACGCTGGAACGCCGCCACCGGCCATCTGGCGGCGTGGAAAGCCCCAGAGATGCTCGCCTGTATTGCGCGCACCCAGGCAGGCAATTGGGTCGCTGGCATGCAAACCGGCTTCTTCCAACTCACGCCCCACCACGACGGCAGCCTCGACACCGTGCCGCTGGCCAGCATCGAGCATTCGCGCAAGGACATGCGTTTGAACGATGGCCGCTGCGATCGCCAGGGCCGTTTCTGGGCCGGCAGCATGGTGCTGGACATGGGCTTGAATGCCGCCGAAGGCGTCCTTTATCGCTATGGGTCCGGGGCTGCGCCCCACGCGCTACTGGAGGGGTTCATCACCCTCAACGGCCTGGCCTTCAGCCCCGATGGTCGCACGATGTACGCTTCCGATTCGCACCCGAAGGTACAAAAGGTCTGGGCGTTCGACTACGACATCGAGACCGGCACGCCGTCCAATCGCCGCCTGTTCATTGATATGAACGACTTCCCCGGGCGTCCCGACGGTGCAGCCGTGGACGCCGAGGGCGGATACTGGATATGCGCCAACGACGCCGGGTTGGTTCACCGTTTCACCCCGGACGGTCGCCTGGACCGCTCCCTGAGCGTGCCCGTGAAAAAACCCACCATGTGCGCCTTCGGTGGCAGCCGCCTGGACACTCTGTACGTCACCTCCATCCGCGACGACCCGAGTGAACAGTCGCTGTCTGGTGGCGTGTTCGCCCTCAACCCCGGCGTCCAAGGACTGCCCGAACCCCGCTTCATCGTTTAATCGCTGTGCCTTGAATACAACAATAACAAGACAGGAGTGACTTCCATGGACTTCAAACGCACCTTGCTCGCCGCTGCAATCTTCACCCTCAGCAGCGCAGCCCACGCGCTGGAAATCAAGTTCGCCGACATCCACCCCGCTGGCTACCCCACCGTTGTCGCAGAAGAAAACATGGGCAAGGCCCTGACCAAGGCGAGCAACGGCGAGCTGACCTTCAAGTATTTCCCCGGCGGTGTGCTGGGCTCCGAGAAGGAAGTGGTCGAACAGGCCCAGGTCGGCGCCGTGCAAATGACCCGCGTCAGCCTCGGCATCGTCGGCCCGGTGGTGCCGGACGTGAACGTGTTCAACCTGCCGTTCGTATTCCGCGACCAGGCGCATATGCGCAAGGTCATCGATGGCGAGATTGGCGACGAGATCCTCGCCAAGATCACCAACTCCGAGTTCGGCCTGGTGGCCCTGGCCTGGATGGATGGCGGCACGCGCAATCTCTATACCAAGAAACCGGTGCGCAAGATCGAAGACCTCAAGGGCATGAAGATCCGCGTGCAAGGCAACCCGATTTTCATCGAAGCCTTCAACGCCATGGGCGCCAACGGCATTGCCATGGACACCGGCGAGATCTTCAGCGCCCTGCAGACCGGGGTCATCGACGGCGCGGAAAACAACCCGCCGACCTTGCTGGAACACAACCACTTCCAGAACGCCAAGTACTACACCCTCACCGAACACCTGATCCTGCCTGAACCCATCGTGATGTCGAAAATCACCTGGAACAAGCTCGACCCCGCCCAGCAGGACATGGTCAAGGCCGCCGCCAAGGCCGCCCAGGCTGATGAGCGCGTGCTCTGGGACGCCAAGTCCGCCAGCAGTGAAGAGAAACTCAAGAAGGCCGGCGTGGAGTTCATCACTGTCGACAAAAAGCCCTTCTATGAGGCCACTGCGGCGGTGCGTGCCAAATACGGTGCGCCGTATGCGGACATGATCAAGCGCATCGACGCGGTTCAATAACCTCCCCTGCCCCTGCATAAGGCCCGGCGCGGTCGGCATCGACGCGCCCGGTCACGGTGAACGCCATGAAGACTTTACTGCTGCGCTTCAATGACCGCCTTTACATGACCTGCATCTGGGTAGCCGGTCTTTCCGTCCTGGGGGTCGCCTTGATCATTCCCTGGGGTATCTTCACCCGCTACGCCCTCGGCACCGGTTCCAGCTGGCCGGAGCCCACCGCCATCCTGCTGATGCTGGTGTTCACCTTTATCGGCGCCGCTGCCAGTTATCGTGCCGGTGCGCACATGTCGGTAGCGATGATCACTGACCGCTTGCCGCCTGCCCAACGCCGCCTCGTCGGCATCCTCTCGCAACTGCTGATGGGCACCATCTGCGTGTTCATGACGATTTGGGGCACCAAGCTGTGCCTGTCCACCTGGAACCAATTCATGAGCGCCATCCCTACCCTGCGCGTGGGCATCACCTATATGCCGATCCCCATTGGCGGCGTGCTGACCCTGGTGTTCGTGGTCGAAAAGCTGCTGCTCGGTGATCAGAGCAACCGCAAGGTGGTGCGTTTCGACCTGGTTGAAGAAAACGAAGGGGCCGCCTGATATGGACGCATTGATTCTCTTGGGCAGCTTTGTTGTATTGATTCTGATCGGCATGCCGGTGGCCTATGCATTGGGGCTGTCGGCGCTGATTGGCGCGTGGTGGATCGATATCCCGTTCCAGGCCCTGATGATTCAGATTGCCGGTGGGGTGAACAAGTTTTCGCTGATGGCGATTCCGTTCTTCGTGCTGGCCGGGGCGATCATGGCCGAGGGCGGTATGTCGCGGCGCCTGGTGGCCTTTGCCGGGGTGCTGGTGGGCTTTGTGCGTGGCGGGTTGTCCCTGGTCAACATCATGGCTTCGACGTTTTTTGGCGCGATTTCCGGCTCATCCGTGGCCGATACCGCCTCGGTCGGTTCGGTGCTGATTCCGGAAATGGAACGGCGGGGTTATCCGCGCGAATTCGCCACCGCCGTGACCGTCAGCGGTTCGGTGCAGGCGCTGCTGACGCCGCCCAGCCATAACTCGGTGCTGTACTCCCTGGCGGCAGGCGGCACCGTCTCCATCGCCTCGCTGTTCATGGCCGGTGTGGTGCCGGGCCTGTTAATGAGCGCGTGCCTGATGGTGCTCTGCCTGATCTTCGCGAAAAAGCGCGACTACCCCAAAGGCGAAGTCATCCCCTTGAAGCAGGCGCTGAAGATCGCCGCCGATGCGCTCTGGGGCTTGATGGCCATGGTGATCATCCTGGGCGGCATCCTCTCGGGCATCTTCACCGCCACCGAGTCGGCGGCGATTGCGGTGTTGTGGGCATTCTTCGTGACCATGTTCATCTACCGCGACTACAAATGGCGCGAGCTGCCCAAGCTGATGCATCGCACGGTGCGCACCATTTCCATCGTGATGATCCTGATCGCTTTCGCCGCCAGCTTCGGCTACATCATGACCCTGATGCAGATCCCGGCGAAGATCACCACGCTGTTCCTGACCCTGTCGGACAACCGCTACGTGATCCTGATGTGCATCAACGTCATGCTGTTGTTGCTCGGCACGGTGATGGACATGGCGCCGCTGATTCTGATCCTCACGCCTATCCT
This sequence comes from Pseudomonas sp. DWP2-2, assembly GCF_049897065.1. NCBI lineage: Bacteria > Pseudomonadati > Pseudomonadota > Gammaproteobacteria > Pseudomonadales > Pseudomonadaceae > Pseudomonas > Pseudomonas sp. DWP2-2. Next base: position 423,400 of record NZ_JAFCVN010000001.1, read on the forward strand.
GATGCCGGTGATCCTGGGCATCGGCGTCGACCCGGTCCACTTCGGCATGATCATGCTGGTGAACCTGGGTATCGGCCTGATTACCCCGCCGGTGGGCGCGGTGCTGTTCGTCGGCGCGGCGGTGGGCAAGACCAGTATCGAGAAAACCGTAAAGGCCCTGCTGCCGTTTTATGCGGTGTTGTTCTTGGTGCTGATTGCGGTGACCTACGTTCCGGCGTTGTCGCTGTGGTTGCCCCACTTGGTGCTGTAAAGGCAAACCAATGTGGGAGCTGGCTTGCCTGCGATAGCGATCTGTCAGTCAACGCATTCATGACTGATACACCGCTATCGCCAGGCAAGCCAGCTCCCACAGTTGAATCCTCAGTGTTTGTTTTGACTTCACTAGGCAGGTCAATCGTGATTGAGCTTACAGATCAATTCACCCATCTGGTGCTCGCCCCCGCCATCGGCGGCAGCCTCGTCAACTGGACGGTACGCGACACCGGGCAACCGCTATTGCGGCACAGCGACGAGCACGCGATCAATACCGGGCTGCCGGGCAAGCTGGGCTGCTATCCATTAGCGCCCTGGTCCAACCGCATCGCCCACGGCGGCTTCGACAACCCCGATGGCTGGCTGGCACTGGCACCCAATAGCCTCACTGACCCGTTTCCGATTCACGGTTCGGCCTGGCAGCAGGCATGGCAGGTGACAAGCCAGTCAGAACATGAAGTGGTGTTGGAGCTGCGCTGCGAAACGCCCTTCGCCTATCACGCCCGCCAGCGGTTTCGCTTGAACAACGGTGAGTTGAATATCCAATTGTGTGTAACTCACTTGGCCGAGCAACCCGCCTGGCATGGGCTGGGCTTGCATCCGTACTTGCCGCGCCGGCCGGGTACGCGGCTGCAGGCCAAGGCTAGGCAAGTGTGGATGAGTGATGCAGCCAAGCTGCCCACGAGGCTGGAACCTGTTACCGAAGCCTGGGATTTCCGGCAACTCAAAGGATTGCCAGAGGGGCTGGTGGACAACGGCTTTTGCGGCTGGGATGGGCACTGCGTGATCGAACAACCGGAGCTTGGCTACTGCCTCGAATGCCAGGCCAGCGGCGCCGATTACTTCCTGCTGTACTGCCCGCCGGGGTTGGAGTTTTTCTGCATCGAGCCGGTGAGCCATCCGGTGAATGCCCATCACCTGGCGGGCAAGCCTGGCCTTAAGCTGCTGGAGCAAGGCCAGTCAACCCACCTGGCATTCAACCTGAAATGCACTCCAAATGCCTGAACTGTAGGAGCGAGCTTGCTCGCGAAAAACTCACAGGCGCCGCGTTCATTCAGAAAACACGCGTTATTGTTGACGTTTTTCGCGAGCAAGCTCGCTCCTACAGTCAGAGGATGCGTCAACGTCAGGGTGGGCTGTTTTTCAGGCGCCCTGCCGTATCGATACTCACCACCACCGACAACCCCGGCCGCAAGCGCTCACTCTCGGCCTGGTCCGGGTCCACGATGATGCGCACCGGCACCCGCTGGGCGATCTTGACGAAGTTGCCGGTGGCGTTGTCCGCCTGCAACAGGCTGAACTCGGAACCGGTGGCCGGGGAAATATGCTGCACCGTGCCATGGAATTTGCGGTGGTTCAGCGCATCCACGGTGAACGTCACCGGCTGGCCGACCTGCACATTGTCCATCTGGGTTTCTTTCATATTGGCAATCACCCACAACTGCTTGGGCACCAGCGCCATCAGTTGCGCGCCGGAATTGACGTAGGCGCCGAGGCGCACGCCGATCTGCCCGAGCTGACCATCCCGTGGCGCCGTGATGCGTGTATTGGACAGGTCAATGCGCGCCAACTCCACCGCCGCCTCGGCACTCGCGACAGCTGCCTCCAGGGAGCCGCGGTTGACGATTACCGTCTGCAAATCCTGGCGGGCGATTTCCAGGCTGGCCTGGGCCTGGGCCACGGCAGCGATGGTCTGTGCGTTGGCCGCACGGGTCACGTCCAGTTCGCGTTTGGACACCGAACCGTCACTGATCAGTTCTTCATTGCGGCGCAAATCCGCAGTGCTCTTGCGTGCCTGGGCCTGACTGTCGACCAGCGCGGCCTGGCGCAGCTTGATGGTCGCTTCGGCGCTGTTGCGTTGCTGCACCACGTTGGCCAACGAGGCCTTCTGCACCGCCAGTTGCGCCAGGGCCTGGTCGAGGCGTTGCTTGTAGATACGGTCATCCAGGCGCACCAGCAGGTCGCCGGTCTTGACGTACTGGAAGTCCTGCACCGGCACTTCGAACACATAGCCGCTGAGCTGCGGGCCGATAATCGTCACCTGCCCACGCACCAAAGCGTTCTCGGTGGTTTCCACCGCACTGCTGAACGGCGGCAGTTGCCAGGCGTACAGCACGATCAGCACACCGATGATGGCGATGGCGGCAAAGCCCAGGGACGAGATGATGCGCACGCGCAAGGGCCGCAATTGGGTAGGCACTGCGCCCGGGGGCGTGCTGCCTTCCGGCGTGGCGGCGATGGCGGTCGTGGTGGTGGTTGAAGGTTCAGTCATGAAGTTGCGCCGCTGGGTTGAACAGGAGGAATTGCCTTGGTGGTGCTCATCAACCACAGACTGCGGGTGAAGATCCACAGCATGGTCAGGATCGCGATAATCGCGATCAGCATGAAGACATCGTTGTAAGCCATGACGTTCGCCTCGCGGGTGGCCGCCGTGGCCAGGCTGCGGATGCCCATGAGGTTACGCAGTTCCGGGTCAGCGACGATCTTGCCATAGGCCGCCCCACCACTCTGCACCCGCGCCGCCACAAGCGGGTCAATCAGGGTCAGGTGCTCGACGATCATGCTCGAATGGTACTTCTCGCGCACGATCTGGAAAGTGCCCAGCAACGCCGCACCGATCAGGCCGCCAAGGTTCTGGCAGATTCCGAACATCACCGAGAAGCTCACCAGGTTGCGCGGGTTGGTCAGTACGTTTTTGGTGCCCAGCACCATGGTCGGCCCCAGGAAGAACGTACCGCCGAAGCCTAGCAGGAACTGGCTGATATAGAGGTTCTGCGGGCGGGTCAGGTTGCTGGAAAAACTGTCCATCACCGAACCTGTCGCCATCAGCGCCAGGGAAATGATCAGCGGCATCAGCAAATGCGCCGGGTTGATCGTCAGCGCGCTGACCACCAGCCCGGCAATCGCCCCGGCCAGCATCACCACGTACAGGGTGTGCATCTGCTGGTAGCTCATGTTCAACATCTGCATGAACCCCACCGCACCGGTGGATTGCTCGGACAGCACCATGCGAATCAGCACCACCGCCAACGCCAGGCGGATCATCACGCCGCTGCCCAGCCAGCGCGTCATCAGCATCGGGTTGCTGCGGTTATGCTCGATGGCGAGCCCCGCCATGATCAGCACCAGGGAACAGGCGGAGGCCACGCCGATCCACGGCGCTTCCAGCCACCAATCGATGCGCCCAAGGGACAGCACCGCACAGAGCAACGCCACGCCGCTGGCGAGGATGGCGAAGGTGAGGAAGTCGAGTTTTTCAAAGGTCTTGAAGCGATCGCCCGGCGGCAGCTTGAGCAGGAACACGCAGCCCAGGCAGATCAGCGCCAGGCCCAGTTCGAACAAATACAGCCCGCGCCATTCAGCGATTTGCAGCAAGTCTTCGGAAAACAGCCGCGCCAGGGGCAGCGCCAACTGCGCGGTACCCAGCCCCAACACCAAAGCTTTCAAACGCCACTTGGCCGGGAAGGCCTGGATCATGTAGTACAAGCCCAACGAACTCAGCGCCGCACCCACCATGCCATGGGCGGCCCGTACCGCAATCGCCGAACTGAGGTCATTGACGAACAAGTGGCCGAAGGTCACCAGCGCGTAGAGCACCAGGAACACCTCGGTAAACGCGCGCAGGCCGAACTGTTGGCGAAACTTTACCAGCAGCAGGTTCATGCACACGTTGGTCATTACATAGGCGGCGGGCAGCCAGGCCATTTCCGCGGTGGTCGCGCCCAGGGCGCCTTGCAGGTATTGCAGGTTGGCGATGACCAGGGCGTTACCCAAGCCGCCGGTGATTGCCACCAGCACGCCGACCAGCGCGAAAAGCCAGCGCTTACGCGTAGGATGCAGCGGCGTCGACGGCGAGCCAGGCAGGCTCGGCCGCTCGTGGGGTTGCCAGGTGTGGGGGGTGTATTTATCCATTCGGTGACCTTGGTAAGCCGGGGTGCAAGGCCGGTGAATCCGTTACACAGAGGAACAGTAACCTGAGAGGCGTTCATGTTGCCATCTTGAGGACGCAATTGATCGTCAATGGGGCACAGTCAAATGGCGCCCACTGCCCGGCATCATTTGTCTTGCCCCTTCGCCCAGCGCTTGAACTCAGCGATCAGGGTCCGGCTTGATCGCTATATCAGGCACCGGCTTATAGAACGGTCCATAGTCCAGCAGTAGCTCCTCGCCTCTCTTGATGTCCTTTAGCGCCACATAGAACGTCAGGTTTTTCCCGACCGCGATGGACACGACATTGTTGGACATCCACGCAGGCCCCTCGCCCAGTTGCGAGGTATTGATCAGGCTCAGGGTGTTGCCAGTGTGCAGGCCGCTCACCGTCCGGGTACCCGAGCGCGTACCGAACAGGTAAGTCATTACAGCCCGCGAACCTTGCTTGCGCTGCTCCTCGAACAGTGACGCTTCGTCTGCATGGTATTTGCCTGCATAAGGGCCAAGCACTTCAAATTGGGGGATATCGCGCCGCGCCCATACCGAAGCACCGCGAGCCGGCCCCCCATCGTCCAACGGCGTGACCACCTCCAGGGCATCGTCAAATCGGGTCTGATGCTGGCCTTCGGTGCGCAGCCAGTCTTTGATCGACGCCTTGATCTGTGCTGAAACCCTCGCCTTAGTCGGGCTATCAAGCCCATCGAGCACGCCATTCCAGTGGGAGATGCGGATGTCATCGATCGGGCCTTCGAGTGATTGGGTCAAGCTGATTCTGGGGTTCACCGGGTCCTGCAGAATCGGCAGCGTGTTGTCGATCTGATGACGAGGCAATGTCGGGAAATCGCTAGGTTCAACCTTGATCACCACGGGCGGGACTGTCGAAGCGGGGGCTGGGGCCTCCAGGCCTTGCGTTGTGCCGGCGCCGACCTTTGATGGTGGCGGGTCCAAGGGCTCTGATGCGGGGCGTTTTCGTGGACTATCCGTAACCGATTGCCCAGGAACGGGGCGCGGCCCAGTGCCTTGCTGTAACCGTCCCAGACGTTGCGAGGCGTTCGCTGTAAACGAGCCGTCCGCTCTCACGTACTTACTCCAGAGGTCTGGACTAAGCCTGTGCTGTTGCACAAACTGCGCCTGCGTGACGGAGTTGTCTGCGCTCTCGGCAAGCGCTTGCCACTGGCGCAAAAGGTCACCGGTAATCCTGCGATAGGCGCCATCGGTTACATTCTTCATCAGGGCTTCGCCGGCCGCCGACAGGCCACCATCAGGACGGACATACGCTCTGAACGAATGCACACTCAGGTTATGCTGAACGGCGAACCCCTCCATGGTCATGGTCTCACGCGCCTGCTGCGTCAGCTTTTGCCACCTATCGATATGCGTTTCGGTCACCCTGCCCGCCGCCATGTTGGCAGAGCGGTCGCGCACCGTCACACCGGCAGGGCTCAGTTTGCCGTCAGGCTGCACGTAATACTCAAAGGTTCTCGGGGATAGATGTTTCTGGCGAGCAAAGCCCCTGCGTGTAAGGCTTCGTTGCTGCGCGGGCGGCAACGCCTCCCACTCGCGCAAATGCCCAGCCGTGATCAACTCCATGCGCGCCCTGGGAACATGGGTGACCGGACCCAGTGCGGCGCGCTCAAGGCGTTCGCTGGCGGTCTTTTTCAAGGAACCATCAGCGTTGACCCAGTCTCTCCAAGTGGCTGGATGGAGCCCGTTCTCGCTTGTGAACTGCGCTTGCGTGATCGCATTATTCGGGTCCTCGAAATAGGCTTTCCACTGGCGAAGGTGGTCGTCGGTAATCTTGTTAGGGGCAATACCGACCACCCTGTCCATCAGTTCTCTACCGACCGGCCCCAATGTACCGTCTCGCCGCACATGGGTTTTGAACGAGCCTGGATTAACGTGATAAAGCTCGGCAAACCCCTCGAGCGTCATTTCGTCACGCTCCGTCTGTGGCATGTCTTGCCAATCACGGATATGGGTTTCAGTCACGGTATAAAATGGCGTATTGGGTGCACGGTCGCGCACCGCCACGCCGATAGCGGTCAACTGACCATCTGGTTTTACATAGCGATTGAACACTTTCGGGTGCAGATGTTGCTGCCGGGCGAAGCCTGCGGGGGTAAGGCTTTGCTGCTGCTCCAATGATAACGCCTGCCAAGCGCGCAAATGATCGGCCATGGGGGTCTGGGCCTGAACAGCGGACGCCCGTGCGGCGCTTTGCAGTGCGCGTTCCAGACGCTGCGCGCCCGCCCCCTTCAACGAGCCGTCCGCGTTGACGTACTGCGCCCAGCTACGTTGGCTGAGCCCGTGCTGGCTCACGAACTGCGCTGACGTCAATGAGTTGCCTGGTTGCCTGAAAAGCTCATCCCACTGGCGTAAATGATCATCGGTAATCTGGTTACTTTTGGTGGGAACAGAGGAGTTGATCAGCGTTTCCCCGCGGGTCATCAGGGTACCGTCCTTGCGCGCATACGTTTTGAACGTACCCGGCCGAAGGTTATGAAGAACAGCAAACCCCTCCTGGGTCATTTCGTCACGCTGCGCCTGGGTCATGTTTTTCCACTCACGCACATGCGTTTCGGTCACCTTTGCGGTGAATGCGTTGGCAGGGCGATCACGCACGAGCACGCCGCTATCGGTTAACTGACCGTCTGGCTTTACGAAAAACTCAAAGGTTTTCTGTGTGAGTTTATTCTGCTTGGCAAAGCCCTTTCGGGTCAGCCTTATCTGCTCCTGCGGCGACAAGGCCTCCCAGGCCTTCAAGTGCTCAGCAGTGATCTGCCCGCCGCCGGGTGCCCCCAGGCGTTGCCATTCGTCGCCCTGTACATGCTGGACCAACAACTCGGTTTGCCGGTTGTTGTGATAAACCCGGGCCTGCACGGTGCCGTCTTCCGTGCGCGACACCTGGCGCACCTCATACACCGCTGTGTCACCGTTGCTGTCGGTATGGCGTATGTGCGAGGAGTGCCCATCGGCTGCCACATATACGCCCTGGCTGTTGCGTGTGAGCCCTGCGATTTTGGATTCAGGCACTTTGAAGTGCCCGAACAGCTCATGGCTCAGCTCACTTGGCCCATCGAAGCTCGCAGTGTCCACCTCACCGTCGACAGCCTGGGTTGCGGCCTTGAACTCATCGAGCGGGCCGCCATAAGGCCGCATCGCGTCGGCATCGAATGCATACCACTTGCCACCCTTGAGCACCGCGGCCCCCTCCACCGTCTGGCCTGCCACCTTCACGGTGCCGGTTGCGGCGGCCTCGTACTGTTTGCTGATCGCCTTCAACACGTCATAACTGCCGGTGGCGCCCCTGAGCTTGTTGACGGCCTTGACGCCTTTGGACAATACATAGAGACCAGCGCTACCCACCAACCTGGGCAAATCGCCCACCCCGCCGACGGGGTTGAGTACGTCAATGGCCGCCACGCCGATGACCTTGACCGCCCGCAATGCCTTGGCCCCGGCAGACAACGCAGAACGGCCGACCTTGAGCAACTTTCCTGCGGTGGCGGTGCCGGCGGTAAGAAAACCGAATACATCCAGCAAGAGGTCAAAAGCACCCGCGCCATACTGCCCGTTCTGAAAATTGACAATGGCGGACCTGAACGGGATCAGGTTCAACAAAAACTCGCTCAGCTGTGCGTTCGCCTTGTCCAAGGCGGTTTGCCCACGGACCTGCTGTTTGATAGCGGGATCGTCGAGGTCCAAGTGTTCGACAAACGCCGTGGCAATCCCATGGGATCGAGCGCTGGTAAAGCTATCCCAAGGCGCGTTATTCAGCGGTCGCTCACGTCCCAGATCATCGGCTTTATGGCTGGGCGTGAATACTTTGGTCGTCGAAACCTTGTTGCCATCCCTGTCTTCCTTAACCTTTGTACTGTAAAGGCTCGTTTTTTCAATCGTGCCTTTATTGAAGTCGATGACGTAGGCGTGCGACGTGCCTTGCAGCTCGGTCTTGACCAGCAGCCCTGGTTCATTTTGAGCATACGTATTATTGAAATGCCCATCCATGACGTATGAGCCTTCCTGGAAAAAACTGACCTTTCCAAACTCGAAATGCTTGCGATCCTGTAAGGGCAGTTGCGAGATCATGTGCCTGACCGTTGTATTGACGGCGGCCTTTTTTTCCTCCATTGCACGGCTGAACTGCCGTTCGAATTCTGCCGGCACGCCAAATTGCCGATTGGCGTTCAAACTCGTTAGTACCCTTTGCAGGTCGTTGCCCTTGAGTGAGCTGCTGGGTTCGTGCGCCTTGAAAGGCCGGGACTCCAGCCAGTCGTCCATGGCGACATCCAAGAGCGAAATACCTCCCCCTTCAATCTTCACGTAGTGCTGATCGACAGCAAATACTTTCTCCTCGAAAAACGCGCCAAGGTCGCCAAATCGCTCCTTGAGCTTGGTCAGGGCGATCTCTTTTCGCGTGGGCAATGCCTTATCCAGTGCATGGGAGGCAGTGAGCCGGGTGTCCAGCTGGGCGTTGAATGCGGCCCTTGCCGATTCAAGTTGCGCGGGTGGATAGTCGCCATTCTGTCTTTTTGTGAGAACGCCACTGGCCACGGCCCAGTCCAGCAATGCCACCGTCTCTGCCGCTTGGGTAACTCCTGGGTCAACCCGCCGTGCTTCTTGCGCCTCGCTCATGACCTGGGCAAACGTCATGCCGGGGACTTTGCCCGGCGTCTGCGCCTCAATCGTCATCGCAGCAATCGCCAGGCTGGCCCATGCCTGGCTGCCGACTTTCACCGTCGCAGGAATGTCTTTGATCAGAAACTGCGGCGCCGACTTGGCCAGCAACAGGTACGCGCCGACACTTGCCAGTGCAGCACTGGTTTTGCCAGTACGACTCAAATGTTCGGCCAAGCCAGCCACCACCGTGGCTGCGTCGTGTCCCCCATGCGTGTCACCGCCCAGATCAAACCCAGCGACGCTGTTGCAATCGGGTGCGGTGATCGACTCAGGGTCCATCTGCAGTGCGATAGCGGCCAGTAGGTAATCGCTCGCGCTGCTTTCGCTGTCAATGCCCTGCATTGTTTGCTGCAGCGCGTTGCCCATCCGTTGCCCTTGCGGGGAATTGACCAGCGCTTCGAGTATTTTGGCCGGGTCGCTCCCCACTTCTGCCGGCAGCGGCTGGCGATACCGCAGAAACTCCAGTACGCCACCCTTGGTTTGCATCACCAGCGGTTGGTCGCCCAAAGGGTGTGCGTAATTCATCGTCGCAAGGCGCAAGCGCCGCTGCTCGTCTGCACTCAAGGGATTTGGCCAGGATAATGCCCCGCCCAAATGGCCCAGTGAGAAGACAGGACTGTTGGGTAATGGCAAATTCTGGCTGGGACGCTGGGGCGTCAACGACGGTTCAAGGTCATCGGCCACAAGCGGTGGCCGTTTTTCAGCTGCTGCCAAGGGAAGCGAAAAATGCGTATGTGCTGCGGTAATTGTCATAAAGCGCCTGTGCATAGTCGAAGAATCATCCAGGCAAAAGCGCGTTTCGGCGCTTGCGGCCGTTCACTGAGTGTCAGCGCTCAATGAGGAGGTTCCTGACCAAGTACAAGATTTCGTGACAGTGCACAGGTACAGCGTCAGAACAACGCGCTGGCTAGCATCCCAATCGCCACCACTCCACACAGGCTGGCGAACCCCACTTGCAACACCCGCGCGGGGATCACCGAACACAACCGCCTTCCCGCCAACATGCCGACGACGCTCGCACCAATAAACACCCAGCCCACCGGCTCGATGCTCACGCCCGCATGAAACGCACCGGCCACGCCGATCAGCGACAGCAGGCTGACCACCATTAACGACGTGGCGACGATCCCGCGCATCTGCACGTCGGTCAGTTGCTTGAACGCCGGCACGATCAGGAAGCCGCCGCCCACGCCCAGCAAACCTGAAACGGCGCCGGTCACCGCTCCCAACGCCGCCAGGGTGGCGCTGCATTTGGCGGTCCAGGCCAGGCGACCGGTCTGCTGGTTGAGCATGCAGTTTTTCTGGCCCCACGACGCCGCACCATGGTCACTCGGCCCGGCCTCGCGCTTTTCCCGTTGCAGCATGCGCCAGGCCACCAGCACCATCAGCGCACTGAACAGCCCCATCAGCACCGGTTCCGACAGTTGGTGGGCGACAAACACGCCCAACGGCGAAAACAGCGCGCCAAGCAAGGCGATCAGTAACGCCGCACGGTAACGCACCAAGCCATGACGCAAGCCATCAATGGCACCAACCGCTGCCGCTGCGCCCACCGCCAGCAACGACACCGGCGCGGCCTGGGTCATGGTCAAGCCCAGCCCCAGCACCAGCGCCGGCACCCCAAGGATGCCGCCGCCCGCGCCAGTCAGGCCCATGACCAGGCCCATCAATACACCCAACACACTGGCCAGCAGCATTCAGTCCACCTTGCTCAGACGGGTCAGCCACTCGCGGCCCTTGAGCATGCCATTCCAGTAGAACCAAGGCAGCAGCGTGGCCTTGAGGAACCACATCGAACGGCGTGCTTGCGTGGGATCGAGGGGAAAGGTCGGCAGCAACGTGCCGCCGTAGCCAAACTCGGCAAGCACCACCTTGCCCTTCTCCACCGTCAGTGGGCAGGAACCATAGCCGTCATATTTGAGCGGCAAAGGTGCCTGCTTGCGCAGGGCCAGCAGGTTTTCGGCCACCACCACGATTTGCTTGCGCACCGCCGCAGCAGTCTTGGCGTTGGTGGTGCCGCACACATCGCCCAGGCCGAAGATATGCGGGTAGCGCAGGTGTTGCAGGCTGTGGGGGTTCACTTCGCACCAGCCGGCGGCGTCGGCCAGCGGGCTCTGGCGGATAAAGTCCGGGGACAACTGCGGCGGTACGACGTGGAGCATGTCGAAGGTTTTCTCTTCGACCGTCGCGTTGCCTTCGGCGTCTTTGACTTCAAACCAGGCTTTGCGCGCCGGGCCGTCGACTTTCACCAGGTTGGAGTTGAACGCCAGGCGAGCGTTGTATTTTTCGACGTACTTCATCAGCGGCGGCACAAAGGTTGGCACACCGAACAACGCCGCACCGGCCAGGTTGAACTCGACGTCGATGTGTTTGAGGTCGCCCTGCTTGAGCCAGTGGTCGCAAGACAGGTACAGGGCTTTTTGCGGCGCGCCGGCACATTTGATCGGCATCGCCGGCTGGGTGAACAACGCCTTGCCACCCTTGAGCTGCTGCACCAACTGCCAGGTGTACGCGGCATGCTCGTAGCTGTAGTTGGACGTGACACCGTGCTGGCCAAGGGTGTCTTGCAGGCCTTCGATTTTTTCCCAGGCCAGGCGCAGGCCAGGGCAGACGATAAGGTTCTTCCAGGTGACGCGCTGGCCGCTGTCGAGCACCAGGGTGTTTTCATCGGGCAACAGTTCGCTGACGGCGGCCTGCACCCAGCTGACGCCATTGGGCAGCACATCGGCCAGGGGCCGGCGGGTCTTGTGCAGGTCGTAAGCGCCGCCGCCGACCAGGGTCCAGGCCGGTTGGTAGCAGTGGTAGTCGTTAGGTTCGATGAGGGTGATGTTCAGCTGCGGGTCGCGCTTGAGCAGGCTGGCCAGCAGGCCGATGCCTGCCGAGCCGCCGCCGATGACTACGATATCGCCACTGATGGTGGGTCCCCAGTGTTGTTCGGTCATTGTCTACTGCCTTTTTGAGTCAATGCACACAAGGGTCGCTGCCGGATGGCGTCACGCCCAGCTTTTGATGACCGCGCCGCAATACAGCCCGGACAGGGTTTTCATCACTTGAATCACTTCGTGGCTGGCCAACCCGTAGAAAATGTATTTGCCTTCCCGACGGGTGGCGACCAGCCCTTCATCGCGCAGGATGCCCAACTGTTGTGACAGGGTGGGCTGGCGTACGCCGGTCAGGGCTTCCAGCTCGCCGACGTTGCGCTCGCCCTGGGTCAACTGGCACAGGATCAACAAGCGATCTTCGTTGGCCAGGGCCTTGAGCAAGGCACAGGCCTTGGACGCCGATGCACGCAACTGGGCGACCTCGCCCTCACTCAACGTAGATTCCATTTGCCTCGGGTCCTTTAAGTCACTTAAGCTCAAAACATTATGTGTAAATGTAAACTGATTGTAACCACTTTTTTCTTCAGCAGAGACAGCCGCCATGCCAGCGTTGATTCAAGCCTTTCTGGATGACGCATCGTCGACCTACACCTATATCGTCTATGAAGCCGATGGCGGCCCCTGCGCCATCGTCGACTCGGTGCTCAATTACGACCCGGCTTCGGGGCGCACCGATACGGCACAAGCCGACAAGGTGATTGCCTTTGTGCGCGAGCATGGCCTGCACGTGCAGTGGCTGCTGGAAACCCACGCCCATGCCGACCACCTGTCCGCCGCGCCCTACCTGCGCCGCACCTTGGGCGGCAAGATCGCGATAGGCGAGTCGATCAGCAAGGTGCAGGGCGTGTTCAAGAACCTGTTCAACCTCGAGCCGGAATTTCGCGTGGACGGCTCGCAGTTCGATCACCTGTTTGCGCCGGATGAAGTCTTTCATATCGGCAACTTGAAGGCCCAGGCGTTGCACGTGCCTGGACACACCCCCGCCGACATGGCCTATTTGATCGACGGCCGCTTGATCCTGGTGGGCGACACCCTGTTCATGCCCGACGTCGGCACCGCCCGCTGCGACTTCCCCGGCGGCGATGCGCGGCAGTTGTACGCGTCGATGCGCAAGCTGTTGGCGTTCCCCTCCGATACCAGGCTGTATGTGTGTCATGACTATCCGCCTGAAGGCCGTGAGGCCAGGTACCAGACCACCGTGGCGGAACAACGGGCGGGCAATATTCATGTGCATGATGGGGTGGATGAAGCGGCGTTTGTACAGATGCGCACCCAGCGTGATGCTGGATTGGGCATGCCAACGTTGTTGCTTCCGGCGATCCAGGTAAATGTGCGGGCTGGAAATATGCCGCCGGCAGAAGAGAACGGCGTGACGTACCTGAAAATCCCCCTCAACCAACTTTAGAAGCACCGATCCGCTGTGGGAGCTGGCTTGCCTGCGATAGCGGTGGGTCAGTTGGCCCATTTGCCCGATATACCGCTCTATACCGACCAACGGTAACCACGATGCGAAGCGAGCCGCTCTTGATCTGCTTTTGATCTTAGGCGCCCCGTTAAACCACGCTGGCCGGAATTCGACAGGGATTTGGGGGGTAAACCGGCAGGGATGCCGGTTTAGCCGCCCCGCGCCATGGATGGCGCGTGGCGGCGGCCCCCCAAATCACTGGCGAATTACGGGCACACCGAGCCTAAGCGAGGTGCCGAGTGGTGGGGCAAGAGCGCTTTGCTTACTTTCGCGCTTTTCGAAAGTGAGCCGCCGTCAGGGCGGAACCCTAAGTGGCCGTTACCGCAGGAATGGATATGTACACAATCCAGCTGCATTGACTGTGAGGCCGTCTTCGCAGGCAAGCCAGCTCCCACAGTTGGATCGTTAGGGTGTCAGGTAGGTAGTCGTCGGCTGTCAGGCCGCCATCGCAGGCAAGCCAGCTCCCACAGTTGGATCGCGGGGTGCCGTCATCACAGGCAAGCCCCACATTTTGTCCCGTGTTGAATCAGGAACCGAGGCTGATGCCGTTGGCCGGCAACGGCAGCGCGGTTTTGTAGCGCACCTGCTTCAAGGCAAAGCTGGAGCGAATGTTCGCCACCCCAGGCACTTTGGTCAAAAAGTCCATCATAAAGCGCTCCAGGGACTGGATCGTGGGCACCAACACGCGGATCAAATAGTCCGGGTCGCCGGCCATCAGGTAGCACTCCATCACCTCAGGCCGATCCGAGATCGCCCCTTCGAATTGCTGCAGCGCCAGCTCGTTCTGTTTTTCCAGGCTCACGTGGATGAACACATTGACGTGCAGCCCCAGCAGATCAGCATCCAGCAGCGTGACCTGCTCACGAATCAGCCCCAGTTCTTCCATCGCCTTGACCCGGTTGAAACACGGAGTGGGCGACAGGTTGACCGAGCGGGCCAGGTCGGCATTGGTGATCCGGGCATTCTCCTGCAGGGCGTTGAGAATGCCGATATCGGTACGGTCCAGTTTGCGCATGAGACAAAATCACCTGTTTATTATGTTTATGCAGTTTTTTTATCCGCAAATGGCCGGCGACGCAATGAAACAGAGATAAATATTCTTCTACGCCACGCCTATGATTGTTGTAGGACAAGATTTCTTCTATCCGAAGACTGACTGTCAGCTAGCGCGCCCACTACAAGAAATTCACAAGATAGAGCGTAGAAAGCCATGACCCAGCCGTATGCACCGCTGCGCCTGCACGTTCCCGAACCCTCGGGTCGCCCAGGCTGCAAGACCGACTTCACCTACCTGCGTTTGACCGACGCCGGCCTGGTACGCAAACCCGCCATCGACGTAGAGCCCGCCGACACCGCCGACCTGGCCAAGGGCCTGATCCGTGTGCTCGACGATCAGGGCCAGGCCCTGGGCCCGTGGGCCGAAGGTGTCTCCACCGAGATCATGCGCAAAGGCATGCGCGCCATGCTCAAGACGCGCATTTTCGACAACCGTATGGTGGTCGCCCAGCGTCAGAAAAAAATGTCGTTCTACATGCAAAGCCTTGGCGAAGAAGCCATCGGCAGCGCCCAGGCCCTGGCCTTGAATATCGACGACATGTGCTTCCCCACCTATCGCCAGCAAAGCATCCTGATGGCCCGCGAGGTGCCGCTGGTGGACCTGATCTGCCAACTGCTGTCCAACGAGCGCGACCCGCTCAAGGGCCGCCAATTGCCGATCATGTATTCGGTCAAGGAGGCGGGCTTCTTCACTATTTCCGGCAACCTTGCCACCCAATTCGTGCAGGGCGTGGGTTGGGGCATGGCCTCGGCGATCAAGGGCGATACCAAGATCGCCTCGGCCTGGATCGGCGACGGCGCCACTGCTGAATCGGACTTCCACACCGCCCTCACCTTCGCCCACGTGTACCGCGCGCCAGTGATCCTCAACGTGGTCAACAACCAGTGGGCGATTTCCACCTTCCAGGCCATCGCTGGCGGTGAAGCCACCACCTTCGCCGGACGCGGCGTCGGGTGCGGCATCGCTTCCCTGCGCGTGGACGGCAATGACTTTATCGCCGTGTACGCCGCCTCGGCCTGGGCCGCCGAACGTGCGCGCCGTAACCTGGGGCCCACCCTGATCGAGTGGGTCACCTACCGCGCCGGCCCGCATTCCACCTCCGATGACCCATCCAAATATCGACCCGCCGACGACTGGAGCCACTTCCCGTTGGGCGATCCGATTGCCCGCCTCAAGCAGCACCTGATCAAGATTGGCCAGTGGTCCGAAGAGGAACACGCGGCGGTCAGTGCAGAACTTGAAGCCGAAGTGGTCAAGGCGCAGAAAGAAGCCGAACAGTACGGCACCCTGGCCGGTGGCCAGATTCCAAGCGCCGCGACCATGTTCGAGGATGTCTATAAAGAGATGCCGGAGCACTTGAAGCGCCAGCGTCAAGAGCTGGGGGTGTGACATGAACGACCACAACAACAGTATCGAACTGGAAACCGCCATGACCACCACCACCATGACCATGATCCAGGCCCTGCGCTCGGCCATGGATGTGATGCTTGAGCGTGACGACAACGTGGTGGTGTTCGGCCAGGACGTCGGTTACTTCGGCGGCGTGTTCCGTTGCACCGAAGGCTTGCAGACCAAGTACGGTAGCTCGCGGGTGTTTGACGCGCCGATCTCGGAAAGCGGCATCGTCGGCGTGGCCGTGGGCATGGGCGCTTACGGCCTGCGCCCGGTAGCGGAAATCCAGTTCGCCGACTACGTCTACCCCGCCACCGACCAGATCATTTCCGAAGCGGCACGCCTGCGTTATCGCTCGGCCGGCCAGTTCACTGCGCCCTTGACCATGCGCATGCCCTGCGGCGGCGGCATCTATGGCGGCCAGACCCACAGCCAGAGTATCGAAGCGGTGTTCACCCAGGTCTGCGGCCTGCGCACGGTGATGCCGTCCAACCCCTATGACGCCAAGGGCCTGCTGATCGCCTCCATCGAAAACGATGACCCGGTGATCTTCCTCGAACCCAAGCGCCTGTATAACGGCCCTTTCGATGGCCACCACGACCGCCCGGTAACGCCGTGGTCCAAACACCCCCAAGCCCAGGTGCCGGACGGTTACTACACCGTGCCCCTGGACGTAGCCGCCATCGTGCGCCCAGGCTCGGCCGTGACCGTGCTGACCTATGGCACCACCGTGTATGTGTCGCAAGTCGCCGCTGAAGAAACCGGCATCGACGCCGAGGTCATTGACCTGCGCAGCCTGTGGCCGCTGGACCTGGAGACCATCGTCAAGTCGGTGAAAAAGACCGGCCGTTGCGTGGTGGTGCATGAGGCCACGCGCACCTGCGGCTTTGGTGCCGAGTTGGTCTCGCTGGTGCAAGAGCATTGCTTCCACCACCTGGAAGCGCCGATCGAACGCGTCACTGGTTGGGACACTCCCTACCCGCACGCGCAGGAGTGGGCGTATTTCCCAGGGCCGTCCCGAGTGGGCGCGGCGTTGAAACGGGTCATGGAGGTCTGAATGGGCACGCACGTTATCAAGATGCCGGACATTGGCGAAGGCATCGCGGAAGTTGAATTATCGGTATGGCATGTAAAGGTCGGCGACTTGGTGGTTGAAGACCAGGTGCTGGCGGATGTGATGACCGACAAGGCGATGGTGGATATTCCCTCGCCGGTCCACGGCAAGGTGATTTCCCTCGGCGGCGAGCCGGGTGAGGTCATGGCAGTGGGCAGCATTTTGATCAGCATTGAAGTGGAAGGCGCAGGCAATACCAAGGATATGCCGGAGGTTGCCGAGCCGGCGAAGGCCGCGCCACCTTTGGCCGAAGCCAAACCGGTACAGGCGCCGGTAGAAAGCAAGCCCGCTGCAGTAGTGAAAGCGCCGCAAGCGCCCGTGGCCCGTGAAGCCAGCGAACGCCCGTTGGCCTCGCCTGCCGTGCGCAAACACGCGCTGGATGCCGGGATTCAACTGCGCCTGGTCCAGGGCACAGGGCCTGCGGGCCGGATTCTGCATGAAGACCTGGAGGCTTACTTGCGCCAGGGCCCGACAACGGGCGCCAGCGCCGCCAACCCGCATGCCGAGCGCACTGACGAACACCAGATCCCGGTGATCGGCATGCGCCGCAAGATCGCCCAGCGCATGCAGGACGCCACCCGCCGCGCCGCGCATTTCAGCTACGTGGAAGAGATCGACGTCACCGCCCTCGACGAGTTGCGCGTGCACCTCAACGAGAAGCACGGTGCGACACGCGGCAAGCTGACCCTGCTGCCGTTTATCGTGCGGGCCATGGTGGTAGCCTTGCGCGACTTCCCGCAGATCAATGCGCGTTACGACGACGAAGCCCAGGTCATCACTCGCCTTGGTGCCGTGCACGTGGGCGTCGCCACCCAGAGCGACGTGGGCCTGATGGTGCCGGTGGTGCGCCACGCCGAAGCCCGCAGCCTGTGGGGCACTGCCGAAGAAATCGCGCGTTTGGCCAATGCCGCACGCACAGGCAAGGCCAGCCGTGAAGAGCTGTCCGGTTCGACCATTACCCTGACCAGCCTTGGCGCCCTGGGCGGCATCGTCAGTACGCCAGTGCTGAACCTGCCGGAAGTGGCCATCGTCGGCGTCAACCGCATCGTTGAGCGGCCGATGGTGATCAAGGGCCAGATTGTGGTGCGCAAGATGATGAACCTCTCCAGCTCTTTCGATCACCGCGTGGTCGATGGCATGGACGCGGCGCAATTCATCCAGGCCATTCGCGGCCTGCTCGAACAACCCGCCAGCCTGTTCCTGGAGTAAGGGCATGACTCAGACATTGCACACCACGCTGCTGATTATCGGCGGCGGCCCCGGCGGTTATGTCGCGGCGATTCGCGCAGGCCAACTGGGCATCCCCACCATTCTGGTGGAAGGCCAAGCACTGGGCGGCACCTGCCTGAACATTGGCTGCATTCCCTCCAAGGCGCTGATCCATGTGGCCGAGCAGTTCCAGCAAACCGTGCACCATAGCCAGGGCTCGCAGTTGGGCATTGAGGTGGATGTACCGACTTTGGACATCCGCAAGAGCGTGGAATGGAAAGACGGCATCGTTGACCGCCTGACCACCGGCGTCGCCGCACTGCTGAAAAAACACAAGGTGCAGGTGATCCATGGCTGGGCCAAAGTCATCGACGGCAAGACCGTCGAGGCGGGCGAGCAACGCATCCAGTGCGAACACCTGCTGTTGGCCACCGGCTCGACAAGCGTCAACCTGCCGATGCTGCCGATTGGCGGGCCGATTATCTCGTCCACCGAAGCCCTGGCACCGACCCATGTACCCAAACGTTTGATCGTGGTGGGCGGTGGTTATATCGGCCTGGAACTGGGGATTGCCTACCGCAAGCTTGGTGCCGACGTCAGTGTGGTCGAGGCCCAGGCGCACATCCTGCCGGCCTACGACGCCGAGCTGACCCTGCCGGTGGCTGAATCCCTGAAGAAACTCGGCGTGAAGCTGTACCTGGAACACAGCGTCACCGGCTTTGCCGACAACAAGCTGCAAGTACGTGCACCCAATGGCGACGCCCTGGCGCTGGACACCGACCAGGTGCTGGTCGCGGTGGGGCGCAAACCCAACACCCAAGGCTGGAACCTCGAAGCGCTGAACCTGGACATGAACGGCGCGGCGATCAAGATCGACAGCCGCTGCCAGACCAGCATGCGCAACGTGTACGCCATTGGCGACCTCAGTGGCGAGCCGATGCTGGCGCACCGGGCCATGGCCCAGGGCGAAATGGTTGCCGAACTGATCAGCGGCAAGGCCCGCGAATTCAACCCGGCGGCAATTCCGGCGGTGTGCTTTACCGACCCGGAACTGGTGGTGGTCGGCAAGACCCCGGACGAGGCCAAGGCTGCTGGCCTGGATTGCATTGTGTCGAGCTTCCCGTTCGCCGCCAATGGCCGGGCCATGACGCTGGAGTCCAAGGCCGGCTTCGTGCGGGTGGTGGCGCGGCGTGACAATCATTTGATTGTTGGCTGGCAAGCGGTGGGGGCTGGGGTGTCGGAACTGTCCACTGCGTTTGGCCTGAGCCTGGAAATGGGCGCGCGCCTGGAGGATGTGGCCGGGACCATCCATGCCCATCCGACCCTGGGTGAAGCGGTGCAGGAAGCCGCGCTGCGGGCATTGGGGCACGCGTTGCACCTGTAAAGCCGTGGCGAGGCCATCGCGGGCAAGCCCGGCTCCCACATTGGAATACGTTCCAAGTGTGGGAGCTGGCTTGCCTGCGATAGCGGTGGATCAGCCAATGCAGAGTTGAATGGTCCACCGCCCTGCTCCCACACCGGCCAAGAATGCAGTATTGTTGCGCCATCCAGAAAAAAATCCGACTTGACCAGAGATAGAGGGTGTCATGGGTAACGAGAGCATCAATTGGGACAAGCTGGGTTTTGACTACATCAAGACCGACAAGCGGTTTCTCCAGGTCTGGAAGAACGGCGAATGGCAAGCTGGCACCCTGACCGACGACAATGTGCTGCACATCAGCGAGGGCTCCACTGCCCTGCATTATGGCCAGCAATGCTTCGAGGGCCTGAAGGCCTACCGTTGCAAGGACGGCTCGATCAACCTGTTCCGCCCGGACCAGAACGCCGCCCGCATGCAGCGCAGCTGTGGCCGCCTGCTGATGCCACAAGTGCCGACCGACGCGTTCATCGACGCCTGCAAACAAGTGGTCAAGGCCAATGAGCGCTTCATCCCGCCGTACGGCAGTGGCGGCGCGCTGTACCTGCGCCCGTTCGTGATCGGCACCGGTGACAACATCGGCGTGCGTACCGCGCCGGAATTCATCTTCTCGGTGTTCTGCATCCCGGTCGGTGCCTACTTCAAGGGCGGCCTGGTGCCGCACAACTTCCAGATCTCCGGCTACGACCGCGCCGCGCCGCAAGGCACCGGTGCCGCCAAGGTTGGTGGCAACTACGCCGCCAGCCTGATGCCGGGTTCGGAAGCGAAGAAATCCGGCTTCGCCGACGCGATCTACCTGGACCCGATGACCCATTCGAAAATCGAAGAAGTCGGCTCGGCCAACTTCTTCGGCATCACCCACGACAACCAGTTCATCACGCCGAAGTCGCCTTCGGTATTGCCAGGCATCACCCGCCTGTCGCTGATCGAACTGGCCCAGACCCGCCTGGGCCTGGAAGTGGTAGAAGGCGAAGTGTTCATCGACAAGCTGGACCAATTCAAGGAAGCCGGCGCCTGCGGTACCGCTGCCGTGATCTCGCCTATTGGCGGCATCCAGTACAACGGCAAGCTGCACGTGTTCCACAGCGAGACCGAAGTCGGCCCGATCACCCAGAAGCTCTACAAAGAGCTGACCGGTGTGCAGACCGGTGACGTGGAAGCGCCAGCGGGTTGGATCGTCAAGGTCTGACAGCCACAAAAGCCAGCGACACCACAAAACCCCGTGGGAGCTGGCTGGTTGATCGTTCCCACGCTCCGCTTGATCGTTCCCACGCTCCGCGTGGGAATGCAATGAATCCCCTGACGCTCCGCGTCACCTGTTGTCCGGCGGGACGCGGAGTATCCCAGGCGGCATTCCCACGCAGCGTGGGAACGATCAAAGGCCTATCGCTATCGCAGGCAAGCCAGCTCCCACACTGGTTTCTGCACCTTCATGAGCGTGGCGTAATATTCTCGGCAATCTTCTTGCCCATACTGATCCTCGGCTCCACCCCATACCCCAACGCCTCATAAAACCCCACCACCACGTCATTGCCGCCGGTGATCTGCAGGTTGATTTTCATGCAACCCAGCGCTGTCAACGCCTGTTCGGCATAGCGCACCAGCGACGACCCCAGGCCATGGCGCCGATAGTCGGTATGCACCGCCACCGAATACAACCAGCCACGATGCCCGTCATAGCCGGCGAGGATCGTACCGATCACGGCTTTGTTGTCGGTGGCAACGAAGAACAACCCGTCATTGACCGCCAGTTTCTTATCAATCGCCAGGCTCGGCAGGTTATGCGCGGTGTCATAGCCAAACGCCTGCTGCCATAACTCAATCACCTGGGCACGGTGTTGACGGTCGCGATACGGCCCGATGGGGTGGCGGGACAACAGCGCCTTTTCCATCACCAACGTGCGCTCGTTGCCGTGGTACACGTCACGCACGTTGTGAAAACCCAGCTTGGCGTAGAAGGCTTGCGCCGTCAGCGAGGACGGCACGCTCAGCACCGTCACGCCGGCTTCACGGGCGCGCAGCTCGATCTCGATCATCAACAATCGGCCAATGCCCTGCCCTTGCAGCGCCGGGTTGACGAACACCGAGCGCACCACGTTGCCGTCCAGTGCGGCCGTAGCAACGATCAGTTGATCCTGAGTCGCCACCAACACCACACGCCGCTGGAGTAACGCCATTACCGCGTCGGGGGTGAAGTTGCTGGCAACCCGCGCAATCACATCTGCTGGGTAATCACGTGCGTTGCTGCTGTGCAGCGCAGCCAGGATGACCTGGCTGATGCCCTCGGCATCTGAAGGTTGGGCAAGGCGAACAGCGGTAGACATGGTTCCTCCTGGCTGACACAACGA
Source organism: Pseudomonas sp. DWP2-2 (assembly GCF_049897065.1). NCBI lineage: Bacteria > Pseudomonadati > Pseudomonadota > Gammaproteobacteria > Pseudomonadales > Pseudomonadaceae > Pseudomonas > Pseudomonas sp. DWP2-2. The sequence continues at coordinate 445,146 of NZ_JAFCVN010000001.1, forward strand.
TAACAATCACCACAATACCAATGTGGGAGCTGGCTTGCCTGCTCCCACAGGTTGATCGTATTTCAATCTGACAGCCGATTCGGCTGCGCCACCCCCGTTTTCAGCTTTCTTGGCTGAGCCACCCCGCTGTTTCAGCCGGGATCCTTTCCCCGCAACGCACACAATAGCGGCACAAGATCCCCAACGGACCCGTGCCCCCATGCAAACCACCAACACCGTCCTGATGATCCGCCCGGCGCGCTTTGCCTTCAACCCGGATACCGCGATCAACAACCGTTTCCAACGCCCGCCGCTGGACCCGCTCAGTGCACAGCACAAAGCGCTGGAGGAGTTCGACGGTTATGTCGACACCCTGCGCCAGCATGGCGTGGAGGTGCTGGTGGTGCAGGACACGCCGGCGCCTCATACGCCCGACTCGATCTTCCCCAACAACTGGTGGAGCAGCCATGCCGACGGCAGCCTGGTGCTCTACCCCATGGAAGGCCAGAACCGCCGACTGGAGCGCAACAAGGGCGTGCTGCAAGTACTGGAGCAACGCTTTGCGATCAACACCACCATCGACCTGAGCCACCTGGAACAACAGAACATCTTCCTGGAAGGCACCGGCAGCATGGTGCTCGACCGCCAGCACCGCATCAGCTACGCGTGCCATTCGGGGCGCACCCACCACGCGGCCCTACGCCAGTTTGCCGAACGCCTCGACTACCAACTCTGCGTGTTCCACGCCCTGGACCGTCACCAGGCCCCCATCTACCACAGCAACGTGATGATGAGCGTTGGCCGCGACCTCGCGGTGGTGTGCCTGCAGGCCCTGCCCGACGACAGCGAGCGCCTGGCCCTGGAACGCTCCCTGCGTGACACCGGCAAGGACATCCTCAGCCTGGACTTCGACCAGTTGGAAGCCTTCGCCGGCAACATGCTGGAGGTCCACGACCGGGACGGCCAGCCATTGCTGGTGATGTCCGCCAGTGCCTGGGGCGCCCTGCATCCGGCGCAGCGTCAGCATGTGGAACGCCATACGCGGCCGGTGGTGGTGAATATCGACAACATCGAACGCATCGGCGGCGGCAGTGCCCGCTGCATGCTGGCCGAAGTGCATCTGCCGGCCCGTCCCTCATTTCAATAAGGAGTCCTGCCATGACCCGTTATATCGACGTCAACGACCTCAGCTACCTGGTATCGCAAAAAGGCCTGCAAACCTGTATCACCGAGATGGCCGACTACATTCGCGCCGACTACCTGCGCTGGCAGGATTTCGAAAAGTGCGCGCGCCTGGCCAACCACTCACCGGATGGCGTGATCGAGCTGATGCCGGTGTCCGACGCTTCGCTGTACGCCTTCAAGTACGTCAACGGCCACCCGAAAAACACCCTGGCCGGCATGCTCACCGTGATGGCATTCGGCGCCTTGGGCGACGTCGATACCGGCAAACCGGTGCTGCTAGCGGAGATGACCCTGACCACTGCGATCCGCACCGCTGCCACCTCGGCCCTGGTCGCCCGCTACCTGGCCCGCGCCAACAGCCGCAGCATGGCGCTGATCGGCAACGGCTGCCAAAGCGAATTCCAGGCACTGGCCTTCCACGCCATGCTGGGCATTACTGAAATCCGCTTGTTCGACATCGACCCCCAGGCCACCGCCAAGCTCGCCGCCAACCTCAAGGCGTTCCCGGCGATCAAGGTGATCCTGGCCGCCAGCGTCGCCGAGGCAGTCAAAGGCGCGGACATTGTCACCACCGTGACTGCAGACAAGGCCTACGCCACCATCCTGACTGACGAGATGATCGAGCCAGGCATGCACCTCAATGCCGTGGGCGGTGACTGCCCGGGCAAGACCGAGCTGGACCGCCGTATCGTCGAGCGCGCCAGGGTGATCGTCGAGTACGAACCGCAAAGCCGCATCGAAGGCGAAATCCAGCACATGCCGGAAGATTCGCCGGTCACCGAGCTGTGGCAAGTGATCAACGGCCAACAGCCGGGCCGCGAGAATGAACGCCAGATCACCCTGTTCGACTCGGTGGGTTTTGCTATCGAAGACTATTCGGCCCTGCGCTATGTACTGGACGTGGCCAAGGCCCTGGATGTGGGCAGCGAGCTGGAGCTGGTGCCAGACCTGGCCGACCCGAAAGACCTGTTTGCACGCCTGGCCCAGCAACCTGTGGTACAGCATAAAAAGCGCGCCTGAAACCGCTCTGGCTTGCCGCTTTGCGCCCAGGGCAGGCCAGATTCGGGTGGGTTGAAAGCCGATTTTGCCGGTGTCACAGCCGATTCCGCTGCATTGCCTGTATTAACAGCGCAATTTGCGCTTTGCGCAGGGGGTAAACGACACAAAAAACGCACCATCATGAAGCATTCTCTGCTCCCAGTTATTCACTGCCCCTGACATCAATTACAAAATATAGGGACCGACACATGACTCCTCTGCGATCACTCTTCGCTGCGTTGCTGTTGCCACTGTGCGCCACTGCTGCCCACGCCCAGGACTGGAAAGAAATCCGGTTTGGCGTGTTCCCCGAATACCCGCCCTTCGAATCCGTCGCCGCCGACGGCAGCCTGCAAGGTTTCGATATCGAACTGGGCAACGCCATCTGCGCCAAGCTCGAAGTGAAATGCACCTGGGTGCACAACGAATTCGACGGCATGATCCCGGCCCTGCGTGCGCGCAAGTTCGACGCGATCATGTCTTCCATGGCCGTGACTCCGGCCCGCGAGAAAGTCATCGACTTCACCGACCGCCTGTTCCTCAGCCCCACCTCGGTGATCACCCGCAAAAACGCCACCTTCGGTGACACCCCCGAGTCGCTGAACGGCAAGCAGGTTGGCGTGCTGCAAGGCTCGTTGCAGGAAGCCTATGCCCGCGCGCACCTGGCCAAGCTCGGTGCACAGATCAAGGCGTACCAGTCCCAGGAACAGAACTACGCCGACCTGCAAAACGGCCGCCTCGACGCCACCCTGACGGACAAGCTCGAAGCCCAGCTCAACTTCCTGTCCAAGCCCGAAGGCGCCGACTTCAAGACCGGCCCGGCCTTCAAGGACCCGACCCTGCCTCTGGACATCGCCATGGGCCTGCGCAAGAACGACCAGGCGTTGCGTGAGCTGATCAACAAGGGCATCGCCGCCGTCCAGGCCGATGGCACCTACGCCCAGATCCAGAAGAAATACTTCGGCGATCAGGACATCTACAACGAGTAACCGGCAACCCGTGCCCCTGTGGGAGCGGGCTTGTTGTGGCGAGGGAGCTTGCTCCCGCTGGGGTGCGAAGCGCCCCCAAAAATCCGGCTCCAGCTGCACTGTCGAACGGGAGCAAGCTCCCTCGCCACAACAAGCCAGCTCCCACAGTAAATCCGTGCACTCCTTCGAGATCTTCCCCATGAACGACCTCCTCAACCTGCAAGGCTACGGCCCCATGCTGGCCCAGGGTGCCTGGATGACGCTCAAGCTGGCGTTCCTCGCCCTGGCCCTGAGCCTTACCCTGGGCCTGGTCGCCGCGGGTGCCAAACTCTCCAGCGTCAAATGGCTGCGCGTGCCGGCCACGCTCTACACCACGTTGATCCGCAGCGTGCCGGACCTGGTGCTGATCCTGCTGATCTTCTACAGCCTGCAACTGTGGCTCAACGACCTGACCGAAGCGTTCGGCTGGGACTACGTTGAAATCGACCCGTTTACCGCCGGGGTGATCACCCTGGGGTTTATCTACGGTGCATATTTCACCGAGAACTTCCGGGGTGCGATCCTCAGCGTGCCGGCGGGCCAACTGGAAGCCGCCACCGCCTACGGCCTGAGCCGCTGGCAGCGCTTTCACCTGGTGCTGTTCCCGCAACTGATGCGCTTTGCCCTGCCGGGCCTGGGCAATAACTGGCTGGTGCTGCTCAAGTCCACGGCGCTGGTGTCGATCATCGGCCTGTCAGACCTGGTCAAGGCCGCCCAGAACGCCGGCAAGTCCACCAGCGAGCCGCTGTACTTCCTGATCCTCGCGGGCCTGGTGTACCTGGTGATTACTACCCTCTCCAACCGCATCTTCAAGCGCCTGGAACGGCGCTATAACCTGGGCATCAAGGGGATGGCGCGATGATCGAACTGTTCCAGCAATACGGCCTGGCCTACCTGTTCAGCGATGGCAGCGGCCTGTCCGGTGTCGCCATGACCTTGTGGCTGTTCATTATTTCGGTAGTGCTGGGCTTTGGCCTGTCGATCCCCCTGGCGCTGGCACGCGTCTCAGAACATTTCTGGCTGCGCTGGCCGGTGGAGGTCTACACCTACCTGTTCCGCGGCACGCCGCTGTATATCCAACTGTTGATTTGCTACACCGGGCTGTACAGCCTGGAAGTGGTGCAGGACAACGCCCTGCTCAACCAGTTTTTCCGCAATGCGCTGAACTGCACGCTGTTGGCGTTTGTGCTCAACACCTGCGCCTACACCGTGGAAATCTTCGCCGGGGCAATTCGCAACATTCCCCATGGCGAGATCGAAGCGGCACGCGCCTATGGCCTGCACGGCTGGCGGCTGAACCTGTTTGTGATCGTGCCCGCCGCATTGCGTCGCGCCCTGCCGGCCTACAGCAATGAAATGATCCTGATGCTGCACGCCACGTCGCTGGCGTTCACCGCCACCGTCGCCGACATCCTCAAGGTCGCCCGCGATGCGAATGCCGAGACGTTCCTGACCTTCCAGGCTTTCGGCATCGCCGCCCTGCTCTACATGCTGCTGTCCTTTGCACTGGTGGGCCTGTTCAGGCTGGCCGAACGTCGCTGGATGCGCTTTCTTGTTCCTACCCGAGGCTAACCCATGAATCAGTCCGCGCAGGCCCTGGCCGCTTATCCAATGGATGTACCCGTCGGCAACACCGCCACGGCGGCCATCAAGCTGCAAGTCGAAGGTATCCATAAACGCTACGGCGAACACGAAGTGCTCAAGGGCGTGTCCCTCAACGCACGCCAGGGCGATGTGATCAGCTTGATCGGCGCCAGCGGTTCGGGCAAAAGCACGATGCTGCGGTGCATCAATTTTCTGGAACAGCCTGACGCCGGGGTGATCACCCTGGACGGCATCAGCATCGAAATGCAACCAGGCCGCGCCGGCACCCGCGCGCCGCACCAGGCGCAACTGCAAAACCTGCGCACGCGCCTGGCCATGGTGTTCCAGCACTTCAACCTGTGGAGCCACATGACCGTGCTGGAAAACATCACCATGGCCCCGCGCCGGGTGCTGAACGTGAGCGCCGCCGAAGCCGAGAAACGTGCGCGGCTGTACCTGGACAAGGTCGGCCTGCCGAGCCGCGTGGCGGACCAATACCCGGCGTTCCTGTCCGGTGGCCAGCAGCAGCGGGTGGCGATTGCGCGAGCGCTGGCGATGGAGCCGGAGATCATCCTGTTTGATGAACCCACCTCGGCCCTGGACCCGGAGCTTGTAGGAGAAGTGCTTAAAGTCATACAGACGTTGGCCGAGGAAGGTCGTACCATGCTGATGGTCACCCACGAAATGGGCTTTGCCCGCCAGGTGTCCAGCCAAGTACTGTTCCTGCACCAGGGCCAAGTCGAAGAACACGGCGGCGCCGAGATCCTCGACCATCCCACCAGCGAACGCTTGCAGCAATTTCTTTCTAACCGTTTGAAGTGAACTCATGGATACCAAGGCCAACGGACCCCATTCTTCCCCTACGCTGGATCGCATCGACGAAGCGATCATCGACGTACTCAGGCATCAGGGGCGTATCACCTACGAAAAGCTCTCGTCATTGGTGCACCTCACCCCCAGGCCCTGCCTGGAGCGGGTGCGCAAGCTGGAGCGACGCGGGGTGATCCGTGGGTATGGGGCGATCATCGATGTGCAGATGGTCTCACCGGGGCTGTCGCTGCTGGTGCTGGTGGCCCTGTCCAACCAAAGCGGGCGCTCGGCGCAAAAGGCCTTCGAAGCCTGCGTGAAAGCCTGCCCGCAGGTATTCGAATGCCAGTTGATCAGCGGGCCGTTCGACTACAGCCTGCGCATGCGCTGCCGGGATATGGAGCATTACCGGGTGCTGACCGAGAACTGGTTGAACAATGATGAGTTGCACATTGATAAGCTGGTGGCGCATCCGGAGTTGGCGGTGGTCAAGAACACCGCGACCGAACTGGCCTGAACCAGCTAGCTCGTTCCCACGCTCTGCGTGGGAATGCATCCAATGACGCTCCGCGTCACAACTTCAAGAGCAGACGCGGAGCGTCCAGGGTGGCATTCCCACGCAGAGCGTGGGAACGATCAATCAGTCACCCCACATCTGACGGGTCGACCGCTATCGCAGGCAAGCCAGCTCCCACATTGACCGGGTTTGCAATTCTTTTGCCTGGCTTGGCACCCACCAGCTTCGCCTGCCCATCCTTCTGCTTGCCCGTACGCGCCTCGCTGATCAGCCCCGGGATCAACTTGCCCTCCGGCAAATTCTTCCAGAAGCGGCTGGGCAAATGCCCTTCCATCACCTTGGGGTTCAGCCGCGCCGGGTTGAAGATGTGGCTGTAGTAGGTCAACCACATCGCACTGTGGGGATCTTCAACATTCTGTGCCAGTTGCTGCCAGGCCTCGGGGCACTGGCGCTGATGAATCAATTGCTCGCCGTCGTAATACACCCCGTCCAGGGGCGTGGCGATCATCCAGCGATGGCGGCCCATGCGCCCGATAAAATGCTCGCTGGCGCTCTTGAGAATGTCATGGGCCGGCTCATGCCAGGCCACGTACTCCGGCAGTTCCGGCCCGGCCCCGTCCGGCAGCGCGATGAAGCGCACAAACGCATGCAAGTGGTGGGCTTCCCGGCTGACTTGCTTGATGCGCCGCTGCAATTCGCTGCCAAGCTTGTCACCCGCGAGCATGGCCGTGCGATCACCATGGCTGACCCGCCACAGCACTTCATACAACAGGCTCCAGCGCTGATCACCGTGATAACAGGCAGCGGACTCCAACAATTGCAACAACGCCTTGGGTATGCGCGCCTGAAACGGCCCCATCCCTGGTGGGATCAGTTCATCGGTAGCGAACAGGTCCGCCGCCTGCACCTCGCCCCAACTGACCTGGCTGGGGTCGACCTGATGGCTGAGCAACCAGCGGGCCTGTTCGCGCCAGGTACTGAACAGGTTGTCGCACTCCAGGCTGATCATCCCCACAGCCCCATCTGTTGCGGCTGCGGACGGTCACGCAATTGTTCGCGCAACAACACACTGGTGCTGTCGGCCTGCTGCGGGTGGTAGTCGCTGGTGATGAAAAACGGCTTGGCCTTGGCCAGCACGCAGCGCATGCGCGCCAGGTCTTCGAAGCGGATCTTGCGTTCACGGCGCAGGTCGACCAGGCGCTGGGTGGTGCGCAGGCCGATGCCGGGAATACGTGCGATCAGGGTCGGCTCGGCGCGGTTCAGGTCCAGGGGGAACACCTCACGATGCTCCAGGGCCCAGGCCAGCTTGGGGTCGATATCCAGTGCCAGGTCACCGGGGCCGGCGAACAGCTCATTGGCGCTGAAACCGTAGCTGCGCAGCAGGAAATCAGCCTGGTACAAGCGGTGCTCGCGCATCAAGGGCGGCGCGGCCAGGGGTACGCTTTTCGGGCTGTTGGGGATGGGGCTGAACGCCGAGTAATACACGCGGCGCAGCTTGAAATTACCGTACAACGCCTCGGCACCGTGCAGGATGGTGCTGTCGTCGGTGTCGTCGGCACCGACGATCATCTGCGTGCTCTGCCCGGCCGGGGCAAAACGTGGCGCACGGGGTTCGTTGAGCACCGTCTGTTCGCCGGTGTAGATGGTCTGCATGGCCTGCTTGATCGAGCCGATCTGCTTCTCGGGCGCCAGGGTCTGCAGGCTGGCGTCGGTGGGCAGTTCGATATTCACGCTGAGGCGATCGGCATAACGGCCAGCCTCGGCGATCAGGGCCGGGTCGGCATCGGGGATGGTCTTGAGGTGGATATAACCGCGAAAGTCATGCTCTTCGCGCAGCAGTTTGGCGACCCGCACCAGTTGCTCCATGGTGTAGTCCGACGAACGGATGATGCCGGAACTGAGGAACAGCCCACTGACGCAATTGCGCTTGTAGAAATCCAGGGTCAGGGTGACCACCTCCTCCGGGCTGAAGCGCGCACGGGGCACGTCGCTGGAGCGGCGGTTGACGCAGTATTGGCAGTCGTAGAGGCAGAAGTTGGTGAGCAACACCTTGAGCAACGACACGCAACGGCCATCGGGCGTGTAGCTGTGGCAGATGCCCATGCCATTGGTGGAACCCAGCCCCGCCTTGCCCTCGGAACTGCGCTTGGGCGCGCCACTGCTGGCGCAGGACGCGTCGTACTTGGCGGCGTCGGCGAGGATGCTGAGTTTTTCGATCAACTGCATGGAGGGCTACCGATACTGGTTTTTTGTACAGTACCAATAGCCACACTTTGTCACAAGTGCCGTCTGTAGGAGCGAGCTCTTGTGGCGAGGGAGCTTGCTCCCGCTGGGCTGCGAAGCGGCCCCAAAAGCTTGCGGGCGCTACGCACCCGAACGGGAGCAAGCTCCTTCGCCACAATAAGCGGATCGGTCAGCTGGCGGTTGCCAGCAGCAAGTCCTGCACCGAACGCGCCTTGCCACGATGATGGTCCAGCGCATACAACGACGCCGCAATCTCATCCGCCCGAATCGGCAACACCGACAGCAAGGTATCGCTCAAGCCATGGCTGGCCTGGCTGAAGCCCTGGATGTAGATGCCAGCCTTGCAGCGCTCGTCGGTGACGATGCGGTAGTCGCGTGCCACTTCGAAGTCGCCCATGTAGGCTTGCAGCGGCGCCAGCAGTTCACGGTGCATCTGGCGCTCGTAGCCGGTGGCGAGGATCACCGCGTCGTAATGGTTGAGGCTGGTTTCGCCGGTGGCGCTATTGCGCAGGGCCAGTTCGATACCCAGCGGGCCTGGGGTGGCCTTCTCGACTACGGTCAGGGTGCGGAACGCCTGGCGGGCGATGCCGGAGACTTTCTGGCGGTAGAAAATCCCGTAGATTCGCTCGATCAGGTCCAGGTCCACTACCGAGTAGTTGGTGTTCTGGTATTCGGCGACCAAACGCTCACGCTCGGCACCGACTTGCTGGAACACCAGGTCAGTAAAGGCCGGCGAGAACACTTCGTTGACGAACGGGCTGTCGTCGGCCGGTTTGAGCGCCGAACCGCGCAGGATCATGTCGACCTGCACCGACGGGAAGCTGTCATTGAGGTCGATAAAAGCTTCTGCCGCGCTCTGGCCGCCGCCGATCACGGCGATGCGCATCGGCTTGCCGTCTACGCACGGCTGGCTGGCCATGCGCTCCAGGTACTGGGAATGGTGAAACACCCGGCTATCGCCCTTGAGCGCCTTGAATGCCTCGGGGATGCGCGGTGTGCCGCCGGCGCTGACCACCACCGAACGGGTGGTGCGCACATGCTGCTCGCCTTGGGCATCACGGGAGATCACGCGCAACGCCTCGACCTGTTGCTGATGCAGGATCGGCTCGATGGCCAGCACTTCCTCGCCGTAGTTGGCCTGGGCCTGGAACTGCCCCGCCACCCAGCGCAGGTAGTCGTTGTACTCCATGCGGCAAGGGTAAAAGGTGCCCAGGTTGATGAAGTCCACCAGGCGGTCGTGGGCCTTGAGGTAGTTGACGAAGGAGTACGGGCTGGTGGGGTTGCGCAGGGTCACCAGGTCCTTGAGGAACGAAATCTGCAGTTCACTCTGGGTCACCAGGGTATTGCCGTGCCAGCGGTAGTCGGCTTGTTTGTCGAGAAACAGCACGTCCAGCTTGCCCTGGGCCTTTTCACGCTCCTGCAGGGCGATGGCCAGCGCCAGGTTCGAAGGGCCGAAACCGATCCCGATCAGGTCATGAACCGCGGGCGAAGCAATTGCCTGTGTCATTCCAGTGTCCTCTGGATAAGCCCCATGGCGGTGGGGCGGGAATACCTTCATGGCCTGAACAACAGGCCGTGTGTTGATAGGAAACGAGGACAGTGAAATAAAATTTAACTAACAGCCGATCAGTGCGCTTCCCACTCGCGCATGCGCACCCGGCAGTGCTTCATCGCATTGACGATGTGTTTTTCCACCAGACTGCGGGAAATGTTCAGGCGTTCAGCGATTTGCACATGGGACAGGCCTTCGAGCTTGCGCAATAGGAAACTATCGCGACAGGCCACCGGCAGCTCGGCCAAGGCGCGCTCGAGCATCTCCAGGCGCTGGCCCTGATCGTGGCTGGCGTGGGGGGAACAGGCGGCGAAGCGCTCTTCGCTGTCCAGCACCTCCAGGGGCTCGGTTTGGCGCACGGCGTTGCGCCGATGGCCGTCGATCACCAGGTTCAAGGCGGTGCGGTACAGGAAGGCGCGGGGCTGTTCGATCGGGGTGTCGCTTGCGCGCTCGAGCACCCGCACATAAGCGTCATGCACCACATCTTCGGCCACCTGACGGTTGCCCAGCTTGGCGTTGAGGAAACACACCAGCTCGCGATAGTAGTTTTCCAACATGACTCCTGACCCCACGGCCTTGGTACAAACGACACCCGGCCCCTGTAGGAGCGAGCTTGCTCGCGAAAAACCCAAGAGCGCATCCCCTTACCTGGATGCGCCCGCAATCATTGGCGGTTTTGCCATCACCGATGATGGCAGTTTGAGTGTGTGCAATTTATAGTAATTCTCATCTACTTTTAAAGAACTCTCTCATCAGCGGTCGGTTTTTTTCGCAATTCGCGCTGTAACTACTTATGTAACAGCCTAAATTCCGGAGCATTTTCCTCGTTTACCTGTCAGCTCTGCGCGACTGCGCCCCGAACTTTCCTGGCTGGAAGCTACCCATGAAACGCCCTCGACCTGCCCGACGCGCCCTGCTTGTGGTGGCGTGCCTGATTCCCATCGTTGCGTTTGCCACCTGGCAGGGCCTGACGCCGGGCCGCGACGCCCTGGCCACCGTCACCGTGACCCGCGCCGACATCGAAAACAGCGTCACCGCCCTGGGCACCCTGCAACCGCGACGTTACGTAGACGTCGGCGCCCAAGCCTCCGGGCAGATCCGCAAAATCCACGTCGAGGCCGGTGACCAGGTCCAAGAGGGCCAATTGCTGGTGGAGATCGACCCCGCCACGCAAAAAGCCAAGCTCGACGCCAGCCGCTATGCCATCGAAAACCTGCAGGCCCAGTTGCAGGAGCAGAAAGCCCAGCACCAACTGGCCCATCAGAAGTACCAGCGTCAGCAGCGCCTGAGTGCCGGCAACGCCACCCGCGAGGAAGACGTGCAGACCGCCAAGGCGGAACTCAGCGCGACCCAGGCGCGGGTCCAGATGTTCCAGGCACAGATCCGCCAGGCCCAGGCCAGCCTGCGCAGCGATGAAGCCGAGTTGGGCTACACGCGCATCTACGCGCCAATGACCGGTACCGTGGTGGCCGTGGATGCACGCGTCGGCCAGACCCTCAACGCGCAACAGCAAACCCCGCTGATCCTGCGCATCGCCAAGCTGTCGCCCATGACGGTGTGGGCGGAAGTCTCCGAAGCCGACATCGGCCATGTCAAACCCGGCATGAGCGCGTATTTCACCACCCTGAGCGGTGGCAGCCGGCGCTGGACCAGCACCGTGCGCCAAATCCTGCCGATCCCGCCCAAGCCCTTGAACGAAACCCAGGGCAGCGGCAGCCCGAGCAGCACCAGCAAGAGCGGCACTGGCCGAGTGGTGCTGTACACGGTGCTGCTGGACGTGGACAACGCCGACAACGCGCTGATGGCCGAGATGACCACCCAGGTCTTTTTCGTCGCCAGCCAAGTCAAGGACGCCCTCTCCGTACCCGTCGCCGCCTTGCAAAGCGTGCCCGGCTCCGCAGCGCAAATCGCCCGGGTGGTCGCCAAAAACGGAGCCATCGAAGACCGTGAAGTGCGCCTGGGCATCAGCGACCGCCTGCGGGTGGAAGTGCTCGAGGGGTTGAGCGAGGGCGACCACCTGTTGATCGGCCCGGTTGATAGCCATGGGGGCTGAAATGACCACGCCCCTGATTGAACTCAAAGGCATCCGCAAATCCTACGGCGGCGGCGACAGCCCGCAGGTCGATGTGTTGCGCGGCATCGACCTGTCGATCCATGCCGGCGAGTTCGTCGCCATTGTCGGCGCGTCGGGCTCGGGTAAATCGACGCTGATGAACATCCTCGGCTGCCTCGACCGCCCCACCGAGGGCGACTACCTGTTCGCCGGGGAAAACGTCGCCCACCTGGGCAGCGACGAACTGGCCTGGCTACGCCGCGAAGCCTTCGGTTTTGTGTTCCAGGGCTACCACTTGATTCCCTCAGGCTCCGCCCAGGAAAACGTCGAGATGCCGGCGATCTATGCCGGCATCAGCGCCGCCGAACGCCATGCCCGCGCCAGCGCCCTGCTCACCCGCCTGGGCCTGGCCGAGCGCACCGGCAATCGGCCGCACCAGCTGTCGGGTGGGCAACAGCAACGGGTGTCCATCGCCCGCGCCCTGATGAACGGCGGCCATATCATCCTCGCCGACGAACCCACCGGCGCCCTCGACAGCCATAGCGGCGCCGAGGTTATGGCCTTGCTCGACGAACTGGCGAGCCAGGGCCATGTGGTCATTCTGATTACCCACGACCGTGAAGTGGCAGCGCGAGCCAACCGCATCATCGAGATTCGCGACGGCCAGATCATCAGCGATTCGGCTGACACCCGCGCGGCCACACCCAGCGTGGCGGCCGGCGCCTTGCACGCCGTGGACCTGCGCCAACGCCTGGTCGACGGCGCCGAGCACAATGGTGCCTGGAAAGCCGAATTGCTGGATGCCGTGCAGGCCGCCTGGCGGGTGATGTGGATCAACCGTTTTCGCACGGCGCTGACGCTGTTGGGCATCATCATCGGCGTCGCGTCGGTGGTGGTGATGCTGGCAGTGGGCGAAGGCAGCAAGCGCCAGGTCATGGCGCAGATGGGCGCATTCGGCTCCAATATCATCTACCTCAGCGGATCTTCGCCCAACCCGCGTACGCCGCTGGGTATCGTGTCCCTCAACGATGTCGCGGCCCTGGCGACGCTGCCTCAGGTCAAGCGCATCATGCCGGTCAACGGCACCGACGCGGGAGTGCGCTTCGGCAACGTCGACTACATGGCTTACGTGGGGGGCAACGACACCAACTTCCCGGAGATCTTCAACTGGCCGGTGGTCGAGGGCAGCTACTTCACCGAGGCCGACGAACGCGCCGCCGCCACGGTCGCCGTGATCGGCGCGCGCATCCGCCAAAAACTGTTCAAGGACGTGGCCAGCCCTATCGGCCAGTACATCCTGATCGAGAACGTCCCCTTCCAGGTGGTCGGCGTGCTCGCGGAAAAAGGCTCCAGCTCCGGCAACAAGGACAGTGACGACCGTGTCGCCATTCCCTACAGCGCCGCCAGTGTCCGCCTGTTCGGCAGCTACAACCCCGAATACGTGGCGATTGCCACCACCGATGCACGCAAGGTGCATGAAGCCGAACGCGCCATCGACCAGTTGATGCTGAAGCTGCACAACGGCAAGCGCGACTACGAGCTGACCAACAATGCCGCGATGATTCAGGCCGAAGCCCGCACCCAGAACACCCTGTCGCTGATGCTCGGCTCGATTGCGGCGATCTCCCTGCTGGTGGGCGGCATCGGCGTGATGAATATCATGTTGATGACCGTGCGCGAACGCACCCGTGAAATCGGCATCCGTATGGCCACCGGGGCGCGCCAGCGCGACATCCTGCGCCAGTTCCTCACCGAGGCGGTGATGCTCTCGGTGGTCGGCGGCCTGTTCGGTATTGCCCTGGCATTGCTGGTGGGCGGCGTGCTGGTGCTGGCTGAAGTGGCGGTGCAGTTTTCCCTGGTGGCGGTGCTCGGCGCGTTTGGCTGTGCGCTGGTTACCGGCGTCGTATTCGGCTTCATGCCGGCCCGTAAAGCTGCCCGGCTCGATCCGGTTAAGGCGTTGACCAGTGAATAAACGATCTCTCACTCCACAACTGTCAGCGTTCAGTGTGTGCCTGTTGCTCACGGCCTGTGGCGCTAACCCGCCGGCCATCGACAGCGGCCTCGCCACGCCCGCCACCTGGCACTATGCAGAACGCGAAGCGACCCAAGCCATCAACCAGCGCTGGTGGACGCAGTTTGGCAGCCCGGCGTTGAACCGCCTGATCGATCAGGCCCGTCGTGACAGTTTCGACGTAGCAGCCGCCATGGCGCGGGTCCGTCAGGCCCAGGCCACGGCGGTGATTGCCGGCGCACCGCTGCTGCCGGAACTGAAGTTCAACCTCACCGCCAGCCGGCAAAGGCTGTTACGCGGCAGCGGCAACTCGGACCTGGACGCCACCGAAAGCAATCGGACCGTCAACAGCTATGACGCCAGCCTCACCGCCAGCTATGAAATCGACTTCTGGGGGGGCCGCGCCGCTGCGCGCGACAGCGCCGTGCAGAGCCTGCACGCCAGTGAGTTCGATCAGGCCAACGTGGAGCTGACCCTGCTCAGCAATGTCGCCGACCGCTATGCGCAAACCCTGGCCGCGCGCCAGCGCCTGCAGATTGCCGAGCTCAACCTGGCGAATGCGCGCAATGTGCTGAACCTGGTACAGACCCGCCACGACGCCGGTTCCGCCACGGCCCTGGAACTGGCTCAACAGAAGAGCCTGGTGGCCAGCCAGCAACGGCAATTGCCGCTGATCCAGCAATCGGTCGAAGAGTCGCAAATCACTTTGGCAGCCTTGCTTGGTCAACCCGTACAGGCTCTGGAACTGGGCGCTGAACCCTTCCAGGCATTGACCTGGCCGAGTATCGGGCCCGGTGTACCGAGCCAGTTATTGAGCCGGCGCCCCGACCTCGCCCAGGCCGAGGCCCAGTTGGCAGCGGCCCGTGCCGACGTCACGGTGGCCCGTGCAGCGATGCTGCCTTCAGTGACATTGGGCGCGACCCTCGGCTCTGGCGCATACAAGGCCCAAGAGGTCCTGCGCAGCCCCTTCTACACCCTGACCTCGGGCCTGATGGCGCCAATCTTCAACAATGGCCGGCTGAGCGCCGAGCGCGACAAGGCTCGGGCACGCCAGGATGAACTGCTGCAAACCTACCGCGGGGCGATCATCAATGGCTTTGCCGATGTGGAAAAAGCCCTCAGCAGCATCACCCGCCTTGACCAGCAACGCCAGTGGCAAAGCGAGGAGCTGCAACAGGCGCAGACCGCGTTTCAGATTGCCCAGAGCCGCTACGAAGCCGGTGCCGAAGACCTGCTCACGGTGCTGGAAACCCAGCGCACTTTGTACGGCGCCCAGGACCAGAACGTGCTACTGCGCCTGTCGCGCTTACAAGCCAGCATCGCCCTGTACAAGGCATTAGGCGGTGGCTGGAAAACCAACATCTGATAAACGAAACTCATATTTCATACACGAGTTGTTTCTTCACCCTACATTCTCCACCTCAAGGTCCTTGGTAAAAAAGCCGTTATCACACGGAAGCCCGGGACCTCATGATGAAACCCAGCGTTGTTGTAAAAGGCCTGGCCTGCATTGGCTGCTGGTTGATACCGAACCTGGCGCTGGCCAAGCCCTTGATCGCCCCCACCGCAATCGACTGGCTGCTGGACTGCCCCCTCACCACGACGGCGCACTTGAACCCGCAAGTGGTTGGCCGCACCCAATGCGGCCTGGTCAACGTCCCCCGCGACCATGCCGCACCCCAGCGCGGCCGCCTAAGCTTGAGCGTGACACGGGTAGGCGCACGGCAACCGCTCAACCGTGAAGGTGTCGTGTTCATCCAGGCCGGCGAACCCCTCCAGGCCAAGGACGCGCCTTTCGTTCTTCACCTCGCCAGCCGCTGGGAGTCGCTTGCCACCCAGGCCTATCGCACCCTGGTCGACCGTTATGACGTCATCGAGCTGAGCGCCCGCGACCTGCGCGAGGGCAATGCCGTGGAACAGGCCGCGCGGGACATGGAGTTCGTGCGCGGGCAACTTGACGAGGCGCGCCTCAACTACCTGGGCAACGCCGCTGCCACCCGCCTCGGCAGCCGCTACGGCACGCTGTTTCCCGAGCGTGTCGGGCGCATGGTGCTGATCAATGCCGAGCCTGGCGAAGCAGTCGCCACCGGTGTCGAGCAACTCTTGCTCAAGGAGTCGGCGCGCGCAGGCGCCGACGGCTGCGTCAACCGCTGGCTGGGGGATTTTCTCGCTTATGGTAGACAACCGCCGGCGTCCACGCGCTGTCTCGACCTCAGCGCCTGGGAGTAAGTAGCCCACGCATTTACGACCTCTTGCCACCAAAAACGACAGCCTGCGTTGACGCACTTCCCCAATCGTTATTAAGTGCTATTTATCCGCATTAATACGATAAATCACCGCCATGTTGACTCGCCCGCTACGCCGCAAACGCCAGAAGCTGTCCGATGTGATTGTCGAGTCGGTCAAGCGCTCGATCGTCACCGACGCCTTGAAGCCCGGCGACCGCCTGCCCACCGAACGCGAGCTGATGGAAAGCTTCCAGTGTTCCAAGGGTTCGGCACGCGAAGCGCTCAAGGCGTTGGAAGTGGAGGGCCTGGTGAGCACGCGCACCGGCCCCAGCGGCGGGGCTTACTTGAACCAGGCCGGCACCGAGCCGGCCAGCCGCGCCTTGCGCAATTACTTGCACTTCCAGCACCTTGACGGCGAGCAGGTCTACCAACTGCGCAAGGTCATCGAAGTGGAATTGGCGGTGTCGGTGCTCGGGCGTTTGAGCGAAAACGATTACACCGCCCTGCAAGCCAATGTGGATTTTTGCAGCGCCCCCGAAGACAGCGAAGCCGGCCAGCGCGAACAGCGCCTGGCGGAACTGGAGTTCCACAACCTGCTGGCCCGGGCCTGCCCCAACCCGCTGCTGAGCTTCATGGCGCAGTTTCTCAATGACTTGCTGCGCGACCTGGTGGTGCTGAAAAAAGCCTACAAGCCCAAACGCAAGCAGTTCGACGCGGCCAACCTCGACTATCACAAGCAACTGCTGATCGCCTTTCGCGCCGGGGACGAAAGCGCGGTGCGCAGCTTGATGCATGAACACATGTGCGATGCCGAACACCATATGACCGCGCTGGAAGGCCAGGTGAGCCCGCACTTTCTCTTGGAGTTCGACCACCCTTAAACACACCAACCATTCAATGTGGGAACCCGATCAATGCGGGAGCTGGCTTGCCTGCGATGCGGGCGCCTCGGTGTTACAGGGGACCGAGTCGATGCCATCGCAGGCAAGCCAGCTCCCACAGTTGACCCCGTTCACCCGCGAAATCGAGTTATCCAATAACAAGCCTGCCCACAGGCCCTTGCTCCACCGTATCGCCCTTGCCGCTCCTGCCAATAACTAAACCAGGGAGTCACCCCATGCAGCGTCGTACGTTATTGAAAGCCAGCCTCACCGCGGCCGCCGCCCTCAGCCTTCCGCTGAGCGTGCGTTCGGCATTCGCCGCCGAGCCCTTTACCTTTTACGGCCTCAAGTCCATGTCTGGCGCCTTTGCCAGCTATGGCAAATTTGCCGACATGGGTTCGCGCCTGGCGGTGCAGCAACACGCCCAATTGCTCGGCCGCCCACTGAACTACAAGGTCATCGACACCGAAGGCAACGCCGGCAAGGCAGTGCGCAAGGTGCAGGAGGCCATCGCGCAGGACGGCGCACGGTTCTTCCAGGGATGCACGCTGTCATCTTCCGCGCTGGCAGTGGCCAAGGAAGTGGACAAGGTCGGCGGCGTGTTCATGACCCCGGTGGGCGCCGATGAAGTGACAGGCAAGGACTGCAACAAGGCGACCTTCCGCTGGTCGGTGCCCACCTA
Organism: Pseudomonas sp. DWP2-2; assembly: GCF_049897065.1. Lineage (NCBI taxonomy): Bacteria > Pseudomonadati > Pseudomonadota > Gammaproteobacteria > Pseudomonadales > Pseudomonadaceae > Pseudomonas > Pseudomonas sp. DWP2-2. Next base: position 462,914 of record NZ_JAFCVN010000001.1, read on the forward strand.
CGGCGCGATACGCGAAACCATGGTGCCGCTGATCAAGCTGCTGCCGGACGCCAAGCGCTGGTACACCATCACCCCGCAATACGTATTCGGCGAAGCCTTGCTCGAAGGCGCCAGAAACGTGCTCAAGGAGCATGGCCTGGAACACGTGGGCAACAGCTACCACTCGCTGCAGGAACAGGAATTCTCCGGCTACCTGACCAACGCCATTTCCACCAAGCCCGATGTGCTGGTGCTGCTCAACTTTGGCAGCCAATCGTCCAACACCCTGCGCCAGGCCGTGAACTTCGGCATCAAGGAGCGCATGAAGGTGCTGCTGGTGTGGTCTGCCGGCCTGGATCAGTTCCAGGAACTGGGCAGTGATGTGCTCGAAGGCGTGTACCTCGGCGCACAGTACTGGCACCAGGTCGACACCCCGCTCAACCGTGAACTGGTCAAGCTGACCCAAGCCAAGTACGGCATCAACCCCACCTACCCGCTGGCCGCCGACTACATCAGCACCAAAGTCATGCTCGACACCATCATTGCCACCGGCAGCTTCGATGGCCCGACCGTGGCCAAGGCTCTGCAAGGCTTGAGCTACGAAGGCCCGACCGGCAAGGAGTCGATCCGCGCCGGCGACCACCAGGTGATCAAGGACTACTATCTGCTGATCGGCAAGGCCAGCGGCGACATGGCTGACAAGGACGACCTGGCCAAAGTGCTCAGCGCTGGCCAATCGTTCCCCGCAGTCGAGGCGACAGGCTGCACGCTCGGCTGACCGCTTAACTTTTGTCGCGCAGGGCCGTGCAAGCGGCCGTCTGCGGAGGGTGCCTGCATGCTTAATTTGTACCTGTTCCAGATTCTCAACGGCCTTGGGCTGGGGATGATCTACTTCCTGATCGCGGTAGGTCTGACGATCATTTTCGGCCTGCTCAACTTCGTCAATTTCGCCCACGGCGCGTTCTTCCTGCTCGGCGCCTACATCTGCTACACCGCGGTGAGCCTCACCGGCAACTTCTGGCTGGCGCTGCTGATCGCGCCGCTGGTGGTGGCCGCGCTGGCCTGGGTGATCGAGCGCTTGCTCATCCAGCGCATCTACCACTTGCCACACATGTTCCAGATTCTGGTGACCCTGGGGATCGCCCTGATCATCCAGGAAGCCAGCGTGATGATCTGGGGGCCGGTGGGCAAAAGCGTCGCCGTGCCGGAACTGTTGCGCGGCGTGCTGGTAGTGGGTGATTTCGTCTACCCCTACTACCGCCTGTTCCTTATCGTGTTTTCCGGGCTGGTGGGCCTGGGCCTGTGGCTGCTGCTGGAGCGCACGCGCTTCGGTGCTCTAGTGCGCGCCGGCAGTGAAAGCACCGAAACCGTGTCGCTACTGGGCACCAATATTTTCCGCCTGTTCTCCATGACCTTCGCCCTCGGCGTCGCCCTGGCCGGTGTCGCTGGGGTGTTGTTTGCGCCCTTGCGCGGCGCCCAGCCCTTTGTCGGCCCGGAGATTCTGGGCATCGCCTTCGTGGTGGTGGTGATCGGCGGCATGGGCTCGTTCAGCGGTGCGCTGGTCGGCGGTTTGCTGGTGGGCGTGGTGCAAAGCCTGATGACCACACTCTGGCCCCAGGGTGCGAGCCTGATGATCTACGGCGCCATGGCCGTGGTGATTCTGGTACGCCCTTATGGCCTGTTCGGGAGAGCCTGACATGAGCGATAAAAACCCGCTGCCGTTTGCCAAGACCCAATCCAGAGCCATGTTGCTGTGGGTGTTGGCCGTGCTGATCGGCCTGCCGTTGGTGTTGCCCTCGGCGACCCTGGCCACCGAGATCCTGATCTTTGCCATGGCCGCCCTCGCCTGCAACCTGCTGCTGGGCTATACCGGGCTGCTGTCCTTCGGCCAAGGCATCTTCTTTGGTGCCGGTGCTTATTGTGCGGCGCTGTTGATGATCCACCTGCAACTGGGCCTGTTCACCGCGTTGCTCGGCGCGGCGATTGCCGGTGGTTTCCTGGCGCTGCTGGTGGGCGCCCTGGCGATTCGGCGCACGGGCATTTACTTCGTGATGCTCACGTTGGCGTTCAGCCAGATGGCGTACTTCGTCGCCTACACCCTGAGCGACTGGACCGGCGGCGACAACGGCCTGCTCAGCGTACCGCGCCCGGAAATTCGTGTGGGCGACACCGTGCTGCTGTCCCTGGCCGATGCCCGTGCCTTCTATGGTTTTGTCGCGGTGCTGTTCCTGCTGATCTTCATCGGCGCACGCCGGGTCATCGCTTCGCCGTTTGGCAGCACGCTGATGGCGATCCGCGAGAACGAAACCCGCGCCTCGGCCATCGGCTACGACACGCGCCACTTCAAGATCCTGGTGTTCGTGCTGTCCGGTGCGGTCACCGGGATTGCCGGGGCGCTGTACGCCATGCTGCTGCACTTTGTGCCGCTGTCGAATATCGATCTGGCAATGTCCGAGAACATCCTGATCATGACCATCGTCGGCGGCACCGGCTCGCTGTTCGGCTCGCTGCTGGGCGCCGGCTCCATCGTGCTGCTGGGCGACTTTCTCTCCGACCTGTGGCCGCGCTGGCTGATGCTGCTGGGGGCAATCCTGATCCTGGTGGTGATCTTCATGCGCGGCGGTTTGTGGGGCGGCCTCGCGTCGCTATTCGAGAAGGTGCGCGGCGCGCGCAAACCCGCGGTCGTCGCCAAGGAGGACGGGCTATGAGTATCTTGCTGGAAACCCAGAACCTGGAGCTGGCCTACGGCGCGTTCCATGCGGTCAATGGCGTCAACCTCAAGGTCGAAGCCGGCACCATCCACACCATCATCGGCCCCAACGGCGCGGGCAAGACCAGCCTGTTCCACTGCCTGACGGGTGAACGCCAGGCCACCGCCGGGGCGATCCATTTCGACGGCAAGAACCTGATGCGCAAGCCCGCCCACGGCCGCGTCGGCCTGGGCATGGCGCGCTCGTTCCAACTCACCAGCCTGTTCCAGAACCTCAGCGTGCGCGAAAACCTGCGCCTGGCCGCCCAAGGCCGCGATGGCTCGCGTGCCTTGAACTTCTGGCGTCGGGTGGACAGCCAGCGCGAACACCTGGAGATGGCCGACCAGGTGCTGGAACGTCTGCAACTCACGGCACGCGCCGACACCCTGGCCGGTGAGTTGTCCCACGGCCAGCAACGGGTGCTGGAGGTGGGCATGTCGATCTGCTCCAAACCCAAACTGTTGATGCTCGACGAGCCCACCTCGGGCATGGGCATCGACGATATTCCGATCATGACCCAACTGATCAGCGACCTTGGGCGCGACCATACGGTGCTGTTGATCGAACACAACATGAGCATCGTCATGTCCATCAGCCAGCGCATCACGGTGATGAGCCATGGGCAGATCCTGGTGGAAGGCACGCCGGAGTTCGTGCGCGCCGATGAACGTGTGCGTACTGCCTATCTTGGGGAGGCTGCCTGATGCTGATCGTCGAGAATATCCATTCCTACTACGACAAAAGCCATGTGCTTGAAGGCGTGTCGCTGAGCGTCAACCCCGGCGAACTGGTGACCCTGCTCGGCCGTAACGGTGCCGGCAAGACCACCACCCTGCGCAGCATCCTCGGCATCATCTGCCCGCGCCAGGGTCAGATCCACTTCAACGGCCAGGCGTTGGTGGGGCAAAAGATCTTTGAAATTGCGCGCCAGGGCTTGGCGCTGGTGCCGGAAAACCGCGGGATTTTCCGCCTGCTGACGGTGGAGGAAAACCTGCGCATCGCGGCCCGCAAGCACAGCCGCTGGCAACTGGAAGACGTGTACGCCATGTTCCCGCGCCTCAAGGAGCGGCGCAAAAACGCCGGCCATGCGTTGTCCGGCGGCGAACAGCAGATGCTCGCCATCGCCCGCGCCCTGCTGAACGACCCCAAGCTGCTGATCCTCGACGAACCCACTGAAGGCCTGGCCCCGGTGATCGTTGACGAGTTGGTGAAGATCCTGCGCAAGGTCAAGGACGAGGGCCTGCCGGTGTTGCTGGTGGAACAGAACCTGATGGTCTGCGACAAGCTCGCCGACCGCCATTATGTGCTCGAACAGGGCCGCGTGGTGTACGAGGGCAGCGCCGCTGACTTCCGCGCCGACCCGACGATCAAAAACCGTTACCTGGCCTTGAGTGCCTGAGTGGAGATTCCTGATGAACAGTCTTGCGCAACCGCTCCAGAGCAATGCCCCGCTGATCAACCGCGACCGTTTGTGGCAGTCGCTGATGGACCTGGCTCGGCTCGGCGCCACGGCCAAGGGCGGCGTGTGTCGCCTGGCCCTCACCGACCTGGACCGCCAGGCCCGCGACCTGTTTGTGCAGTGGTGCGAGGCCGCCGGGTGCAGCATCAGTGTGGATGCCATCGGCAATATCTTCGCTCGCCGTCCTGGCCGCAACCCCGCCCTGCCCCCGGTCATGACCGGCAGCCACATCGACACCCAGCCCACCGGCGGCAAGTTCGACGGTTGCTACGGGGTAATGGCCGGGCTGGAAGTGATCCGCACGCTCAATGACTTGCAGATCGAAACCCAGGCACCCATCGAAGTGGTGGTGTGGACCAACGAAGAAGGCTCGCGCTTCCCGCCGTGCATGATGGGCTCCGGGGTATTTGCCGGGAAGTTCGACCTGCAGGACACCCTCGACAAGCGCGACGACCAGGGCCTGTCGGTAGGCAGCGAATTGCAGCGCATCGGCTATGCCGGTTCGCGTGCGGTGCTGGGCCATCCGGTGGGCGCTTATTTCGAGGCGCATATCGAGCAAGGCCCGGTGTTGGAGGACCAGGCGATTACCCTGGGGGTTGTGATGGGCTGCCTGGGCCAGAAGTGGTTCGACCTGACCCTCACCGGCGTAGAGGCGCATGCGGGCCCTACGCCCATGCACCTGCGCAAGGATGCCCTGGTGGGCGCTGCCGAGGTGGTCAGCGCGGTCAACCGTATCGCCCATCAGCATCAGCCTCACGCCTGCGGCACCGTCGGCTGCCTTAACCTGCACCCTGGCTCGCGCAACGTGATCCCCGGCCAGGTGCACATGACCATCGACCTGCGTCACCTGCACGCCGACAAGCTGCAAGCCATGGTCGATGAAGTGCGCGCAGTGATCGAAGACGCGGCCGCCCGCCACGGCTTGACGTTTGAACTGACGCCGACTGCCGACTTCCCGCCGCTGGACTTCCACCCGGCCTGCGTCAATGCCGTGCGCGAGGCTGCCCAGGCATTGGGCTTGAGCCATATGGACATTGTCAGCGGCGCCGGGCATGACGCGATCTTCGTCGCTGAACTGGGCCCGGCCGGGATGATCTTTGTGCCGTGCGAAGGCGGCATCAGCCATAACGAAATCGAAAACGCCGCGCCGGATGATCTGGCCGCAGGCTGCGCGGTGTTGCTGCGCGCCATGGTCAACGCGGCGCAGGGAGTTCAAGCATGAGTGAGATCGGCCAATTGACGGCGGTGCAACTGCTGCAACACTTTCGTGACAAGACCTTGTCGCCCGTGGAGGTCACCGAAGACGCGTTGCTGCGCATCGAGCGCTACAACCCGGTGGTGAATGCTTACTGCCATGTCGACCCGCAAGGCGCCCTGGACGCTGCGCGGGCGTCGGAACAACGCTGGTTCAAGGGCGAACCTTGCGGCGCCCTGGATGGCGTGCCGGCGTCGATCAAGGACCTCACGCTGACAGTCGGTATGCCCACGCGCAAAGGCTCACGCACCTCCAGTGCCGAGGGCCCGTGGGACGTGGACGCGCCCTTCTCGGCCTTCATGCGCAAGGCCGGCGCGGTGCTGCTGGGCAAGACCACCACTCCGGAATTCGGCTGGAAAGGCGTGACCGACAACCCGCTGTACGGCATCACCCGCAACCCGTGGGACACGCGCACCACCGCCGGTGGCTCGTCCGGGGGCGCCGGTGCGGCAGCGGCGTTGAACCTGGGCGTGCTGCACCAGGGCAGCGACGCCGGCGGCTCGATCCGTATTCCCTGTGCGTTTACCGGCACCTTCGGGATCAAGCCGACCTTCGGCTATGTGCCGCAATGGCCGGCCAGCTCCATGACGATCCTGTCGCACCTGGGGCCGATGACGCGCACCGTGGAAGACAGTGTGCTGATGCTGCAAGCCGTGGCGCGACCGGATGCACGGGACGGCTTGATCGGCGCGCCAAGAACCAGGCCCTGGCTGGTTCCAGGGACGGACTTGAAAGGGTTGCGTATCGCCTATAGCCCCACGTTCGGCTATGTGAAAGTCGACCCGCAAGTCGCCCAGGTGGTGGATCAGGCTGTGCAGGGCCTGGTGCAACTGGGCGCCCATGTCGAACAAATCGACCCCGGTTTCAGCGACCCATTGGACGTCTTCAGCACCTTGTGGGCCGCCGGTGCCGCTCGCCTGACCGGCACGATGAGCGAGGCGCAAAAGCAACTGCTGGACCCAGGGCTTCTACGTATTGCGCAACGGGGCGAGCGCTTGAACCTGGGCGATTTCAACGCAGCTCTGGAAGCCCGGGCGGCGCTGGTCGCACGGATGGCGGCTTTCCATGAGCATTACGATGTGTTGGTGTCACCGATGATGCCGATCACCGCGTTCGAGGCGGGGCATAACGTACCACCGGGTTCGGGAATGACTGAGTGGATGGAATGGACGCCGTTCACCTACCCGTTCAACCTTACCCAACAACCGGCGGCGTCAGTGCCCTGTGAGTTGGCGGCAAATGGCTTGCCGGTGGGCTTGCATGTGGTGGGCGCGCGGTTTGCCGATGAGCAGGTACTTAGGGTGTGTCACGCGTATGCACAGGCATTCCCCACAGCGCACTTGCACACACCGAAAATCCCGACCTGAAATACCTACAACTGTGGGAGCTGGCTTGCCTGCGATAGCGCTGGTTCAGTCAGCACATTGGCCTCTGACACACCGCCGTCGCAGCTTCTACACAATTTTGTAGGTTGTAGCAGCCAACGGTAACCACGATGCGAAGCGAGCCGCTCTTGATCTTGCTCTTGATCTGCTTTTGATCTTGATCTCAGGCGCCCCGTTAAACCACGCTGGCCGGAATTCGACAGGGATTTGGGGGGGTAAACCGGCAGGGATGCCGGTTTAGCCGCCCCGCGCCATGGATGGCGCGTGGCGGCGGCCCCCCAAATCACTGGCGGATTACGGGCACACCGAGCCTAAGCGAGGTGCCGAGTGGTGGGGCAAGAGCGTTTTGCTTACTTTGCCGCTTTTGCAAAGTGAGCCGCCGTCAGGGCGGAACCCTAAGTGGCCGTTACCTAAATAACGGATATGTACGCGCTCTGATCCAACATCCCAGTTGACTGTCAGGCCGTCTTCGCAGGCAAGCCAGCTCCCACATAGAACTGCGGCGCGTCAGGTGGATAAGCGTCGCTGTCAGGCCGCCACGGGAGCAAGCTCCCTCGCCACAGATACAGCGTCGTACCAAAGTTATGTAGATACCTATGCTGCGATAGCGGTGTGTCAGAGGCCAATGGGCTAACTGCACCAGCGCTATCGCAGGCAAGCCAGCTCCCACATGGATCGCATTCCAATCCTGCATCGCTCTACAATGCCCCTATTCATCCCCGGGGGCTTCATGGACATCGAACTGGCACGCACCTTCCTCGAAATCACCCGATGCGGCAGCCTGGCCGCGGCGGCCGAGAAACTGCACGTCACCCAGACCGCTATCACCGCTCGTGTCAAAAACCTCGAGAACCAGCTCGGCTGCACGCTGTTCGTGCGCAACCGTGCCGGTGCGCGGCTGACCGCCGACGGCGAGGCCTTCGTGGTGTACGCCAACCAGTTGCTGCAAACCTGGGAAGCCGCCCGCCGTGACCTGCCATTGCCGGACGGCTATCGCAATGTGCTGCATATCGGCGGGGAGGTCAGCCTGTGCAACCCGTTGATGCTCGGCTGGGCCAAGGCGCTGCGCGAGCAGATACCGGGGCACGCCTTGCGCACCGAAGTGCGTGAAGGCGAATACCTGCTGCGCCAACTGGAGCTGGGTGTGCTAGATGCCGCCTTGGTGTTCCAGCCGCAATACTGGCCGGGCTTGCAGGTGGAGCAGGTGCTGGAAGAAAAACTGATTCTGGTGCAACTGGCGAGCAAACCCTCGCCCTACGTGTATATCGACTGGGGCCAGGGTTTTCGCCAGCAACACGACGCCGCCCTGCCCGACCGTGCGCGTGCCGCGCTGAGTTTCAACCTGGGGCCGCTGGCGTTGCAGTACATCCTGGAGAATGGCGGTGCTGGTTACTTCCGCACGCGGGTGGTGCAGAGCTACCTGGACAGCGGCGTCATGCAGCGCGTGGCCAAGGCGCCGGAATTCAGCTTTCCGACCTACCTGGTGTATTCACGGGCGCGAGATTCAGCGGTGTTGCAGCAGGCCTTGGAACTGCTACGCGAAGTGGTGAAGGCCGAAGGCGACTGGTCGCAACGCTGGGATCCGCTGATTTGAATCACTCTACGCTTGCGCACATGCTAGCCTGCTGGTGTTTACTCTCGCAGTCTTACCGATGAACAAGAAAAAGTCCGTCACCATCAGCGACATTGCCAAACGGGTCGGCATGACCACCATTACGGTGTCCCGCGCTTTGAGCAAACCCGACCTGGTCAAACCCGCCACCCTGGCGCGCATCCTGGAAGTGGCACGCGAGCTGGACTACGTGCCCAACGCCTTCGCCCGCGGGCTCAAGCGCAGTGAAAGCCTGATCATCGGGGTCATCACCGCATCGGTAGACAACCCGTTCTACAGCGAGATGATCAAGGCGATTTCCCGCGAGGCGAAAAAGCACGGCTACACCATCATGCTGGTGGACACCGATGAGCTGGAAGAACTCGAAAGCAAGGCGGTCGATACCCTGCTGGGCTATCGCGTGGCGGGGATTATCCTGTCGCCGGTCTCCGACGAGCCAAGCTACCAGCCCGACTACCTGGAGCGCCTGGGCAACGGCAAGACCCCGGTGGTGCTGCTCGATCGCACGATCCACGACAGCCCGTTCAGCCGCGTGGTGCTCGACAACTACCACAGCGGCCTGCAAGCCGCGCACTACCTGTTACGCCAAACCCCGAACCTCAAGCGCCTGCTGGTGCTGACCGGCCCCGAGCACTCGCGTATCAGCGTGGAACGCCTCAAAGGCCTGCGGGAAGTGCTGGCCGAACACCCCGACATTCAGGTCGAGGTGCAAGCGGGCGACTACACGCTGATGCCGGCTTACCTGCATACCCTCGATTACCTGGCCGCGCACTCGGCACCGGACGCGATCATGGGTTTCAACCAGTTGATCACCCTGGGCGCCCTGCGTGCGTTGCGTATGCATAACATCGCCCATGACAGCCTGACCATCTGCGGCATCGACCGCCTGCCCTTCGCCGATATTTTTGGCGTGCCGATTGCCTGCGTGGCCCACGACGCGTCCCTGGCCGGCAGCAGTGCGGTGCGCCTGCTGCTTGATCGCCTGCAAGACCCGCACAAGCCACGGGACAAAGTGGTTATCGCCGGGCAGTTGGAAAACGGTTAGCGGCTGGTGTAGCCGCCGTCCACAGGCAGGCTCACGCCACTGATCATGCTGGCCGCGTCGCTAAGCAAAAACAGCACCGGCAGCGCCACTTCCGCCGGTTGCGCAAAACGCCCCAAAGGAATCGCTGCCAGCGCCGGGTCGCGCTTGGCCGGGTCGGACCAGGCCATGGCCGCCATCGGCGTCAAGGTCACGGTGGGGTTGACGCTATTGACGCGTATGCCAAAACGGCCCCACTCGGCGCATTGCACGCGGGTGATCGCATCCAGTGCAGCCTTGGAGGCGCAGTAGCTCAGGTGATCATCCAGCGCCACCAACGACGCCTGGCTGGAGACGTTGACGATGCTGCCGGCCATGTTCGCCTCGATCATCTTTGCCGCGACCCGGCTGGCCACTTGCGCAGCGGCGCGGGCGTTGACACTCATCACTTGGTCGAAGGCGCTGGCGCTGATGGCCGCGGCAGGCTCCAGGCGTGAGATACCGGCGCAGTTGACCAGGCCGTGCAGAGGCGGCAAATCTTGCAGGGTTTTATCGAGGGCGATGCTGTCAGCGATATCCACGCACAAGGTGCGGCACCCCAATGCCGCCAACGCCTGGGTATCGCGACCGAGAGCGAAGACTTCGGCGCCGCTGGCGATCAGTTGCTGGGCAATTTCGCGACCGATGCCGCTGCTGGCACCGGTGACGAGGATGCGCTGGTACGAAAAGTCGAAGGTGGTGGTCATAAATAAAGATCTCAAAATCAATGAAGATCCACTGTGGGAGCTGGCTTGCCTGCGATAGCGGAGTGTCAGTCTCCTTATCGGGTGCTGATACACCGCTATCGCAGGCAAGCCAGCTCCCACAGTTTTGGACGGTGTTGAATCAGGTGGCTTGCAGGTTGTGCATGACCGGTTTCAGGGCTGGGTACAACTTCAGGTACTCGGCAAACGCCCGGTCATAGGTCATGACATTCTCCCGCTTGGGCTGCGCCCGCAATTGCAACTGCACCCAGCCGGTGTCCATCTGCCCATCACTCACCAGCCCCACCGTATGCGCCGCCAACAACGCCGCGCCCAGGGCTGCTTCTACCTCCTGCACGATGGTGTAGACGGGGTAGCGTGTGACATCGGCGATGATCTGCATCCATAGATCCGAATGGCTGGCCCCACCCACCACGATCAAGCGCGGGTCCAAGGAGTGCGCGCCTTGAGTACCCGCCTCGATATTGTGGCGCAGGGCAAAACTCACGCCCTCCAGCACCGCGCGGTACAGGTGAACCCGGCTGTGGTAGAGGTTGAGCCCGACAAAACTGCCGCTGGCGCGGTCATCCCACACCGGGCTGCGCTCGCCCATCAGGTAAGGCAAAAACACCACGCCTTCGCTGCCTGCCGGAATCTTCATCGCGCTCTGCTCCAGCAGCGCCAGGCTGTCTTGCCCCGTGGCCTGGGCCTGCTGTTCTTCGGCCTGGCAGAACTGCTCGCGAAACCAGCTGACCGAGGCCCCGGCGGTGATCGCACCGCCGAAGATGTACAGGTCGCGGTGGCCGTTGTAGACGTGGGGCATGCTCACCAAACCGTGACGTGCATCCACCTGCTGGTTCAGATAGCCCCAGCACATGCTGGTGCCGATCATCGCCACATGATTGCCTGGCTGAGTGACACCCGCCGCCAGGGTCGCCATGGCCGCGTCCACGCCCCCGGCGAGGATCGGCGTGCCCGCCTGCAAGCCCAGGCGTGCGGCCCAGTCTGCAAGCAAACCACCCACCACCTCGCCGGAATACAGCAACCGCTCGGGCATCATCGACTGCGCGATACCCAACGCCTCCAGCATCTCGCCTGACCAGTTGCGCGCCGCCACGTCGTAGACACCGCCGATATTCCCGGCGCTGCTGTGGTCCACCGCCAACTCGCCGGTCAGGCACCAATTGATGTAGCTGTTGGGCGGCAACAGGTAACGGGTATTCGCCCACACCTGAGGCTGGTGCTGCTTGAGCCAGAGCATCTTGGTGAAGCCGTAGTAGCTGTCCACCGAATTGCCGGTGATGGCGAACAAGCGCTCCAGGTCCACATGCTCACGCACCCAGGCCACCTGCTCGCCGGCGCGGCGGTCCATCCAGATCAGGCACGGATGCAGCGGCGTCATCTGCGCATCCACGGCAATGCCCGAGCCGCCGTACAAACTGCTGATGCACAGCGCCTTGACCTGCGACGCCGGCACCCCGGCCTTGGCCATGCACTGGGCCACGCACGTTTCGACAGCATCCAGCCACACCTGCGGCCACTGCTCGGCCCAGCGCACTTTCGGGGTGTCCACCCGGTAGCCTTGGCTATGCTGGGCGATGATCGTGCCTTGGGCATCCACCAGCAGCGCCTTGGTGCTCTGGGTGCCAATGTCTACACCGATGACGTAGTCCATCTCAGAGCACCGGCTTCAACAGCACCTTGATCGACTTGGTCGAATTGGCCAGTTCAAACGCCTCGGCCCAGTCGTCCAGCGGGAAATCATGGGTGACAATGCCTTGGGAGGTGACCAGGCCACGCTCGAACAGGTCGATGGCGATCGGGTAGCAATACGGGCCCAGGTGCGCGCCGCGCACGTCGAGCTCCTTGCGGTCGCCGATGATCGACCAGTCCACGCTGGTCTCGGCGCCAAACACGCTGAACTCGACAAAGCGCCCGAGCTTGCGGATCAGGTCCAGGCCCTGGGTGACGCCGGCCGGTACGCCCGTGGTTTCGATATAGACGTCGCAGCCGTAGTTGTCCGTCAGCCCGTTGATGATCTCGCGAGCGTTGTCACGGGCGGGGTTGATCACCACATCGGCGCCGAATTTTTTCGCCAGCTCCAGGCGTTCATCGACCATGTCGATCACCACCAGCTTCTTCGGGGTCTTCAGCGCGGCGACCTGGACCATGCACAGGCCCAGGGTGCCCGCGCCGGCAATCACCACCACGTCGTCGAGCTGGATATCGCCACGGTTGACGGTATGGATCGAGCAGGCCATCGGCTCCACCAGCGCCGAGTCTTCCAGGGACACCGACTCAGGGATCTTGTGCACGATGGCGGTCTTGGGAATGCGCATGTATTGGGCCATGCCGCCTTCGGCCACTTCGCGCTGGAAGCCGAAGATGTTGTGCACTTCGCACATCCAGTATTTGCCTGATTTGCAGAAGCGGCACTTGCCACACGGCACGATCTGTTCGGCGATGACCTTGTCACCGACCTTGACCTCAAAGTGCTCCTCGGCGCCCTCGCCGGCTTCGACCACGTAGCCGAAAAATTCGTGGCCCGGTACTACCGGCGCCTTGACCCAGGGGTTGTCGCCGCCCCAGAACATCGCCGCGCCCGAGTGGCACTTGCAGTCACTGGCGCAGATGCCGCAGGCGGCGATACGGATCACCAGCTCATTGGCACGCGCCTGGGGTTTGCCGATGCGCTCCAGGCGGTAGTCTTTCGGGCCGTGGCAGACGACGGCTTGCATGTGAGTGTGCTTGTCCATGTGTTCGGTCCTGTGTAGTGAGGTATTAACGATGGCGCTGACGGCTGATGAAAATCGCCAGCAAGATGATCCCGCCCTTGATCACGCTCTGGACGTAGGGCGACACGCCAAGCATGTTCAAACCGTTGTTCAACACGCCCAGCAGCATGGCGCCGAGCAAGGTGCCGATGATCACTCCGCGGCCGCCGGCAATCGACGCACCACCCAGTACCACGGCGGCAATCGCATCCAGCTCGAACGACACGCCGGCATTCGGCTGGCCGCTCATCAAGCGCGAGGTGAGCACCAGCCCGGCAATCGCGGCGGTGAAGCCGCTGATGCCGTACACCAGCAGCTTGAAACGCGCCGCTCGCACCCCGGACAAGCGCACCGCTTCTTCATTGCCGCCGATGGCGTAGATGTAGCGGCCGATGCGGGTGTGTTGCAGCAGCACATAGGCCGCCAGGTAGGTGATCAGCATGATCAGGATCGGCACCTGCAGGCCAAACACACTGGCGCGACCGAAGAACGCGAACCACTCTGGCAAGCCGGAAATCGGGTAGCCGTCGGTGTACATCAGCCCGAACCCGCGGGCGATACCCATGGTCGCCAGGGTGACGATGATCGGCGGCATATGCAGGTACGCCACGAACAGCCCGTTGCCGATGCCGAAGGCCACGCCCACCAGCAGCCCGGCGCCAATCGCCAGGCCCGGCGGCAACCCGGCGACCATCAGCCCGGCGGTCAAGGTGCCGGACAACGCCATCACCGGCCCCACCGACAAGTCGATGCCACCGGTGAGAATCACGCAGGTCATGCCCACCGCGATGATTGCGTTGATCGACACCTGGCGGGCGATGTTGGAGAGATTGCTGGCAGTGAGGAAGGTGTCACTGGCGAGGATCATCACCAGGGTCACCACCACCAGCCCGACAAAGGGATAAAACGCCGGCGAACGCAGCAGCCGCGCCAGGTTCAGGCGCAAGCGGCCGGTGCCGGCGGTGTTAATGGACGTATTCACTTGAGCCCCCTGTTGCATGGCGCATGACCTCTTGAGGATTGACGGCGGACGCTTCCAGTACCTTGACGATGGCGCCCTTGTGGAACACGGCGACGCGGTCGCACATGCCGATGACTTCGGGCAGCTCGGAGGAAATCATGATGATCGCGTAGCCCTGTTCGGTGAGGCTGCGCATCAACGCGTAGATCTGCGCCTTGGCACCCACGTCGATACCGCGTGTGGGTTCGTCGAACACCAGCACGTCGCAGTGGTGGTTGATCCAGCGGGCGATCACGACTTTTTGCTGGTTGCCGCCGCTGAGGTTCACCACAAGGCTTTCGCCACTGGGTGCCTTGATCGACAGCTGGCGCATCAGCGCTTCGACGCTGGCGCACTCGCGGGCCTTGTCGATCAGGCCCGAGGCGTGCTGATACTTGGGCAAATTGTTCAGCGAGATATTTTCGCGAATGCTGAAGGCGGTGATCAGCCCTTCGCTCTTGCGGCTTTCGGGGAGCAGGCCGATGCCGCAGGCCAGCGCTTGGGCCGGGTCATCGAGGCTGACTTTTTCTCCGCGCAGCCACACGTCTTTGCTCACCGTGGGCAGCGCGCCCATCATGCCCAGGGCCAGTTCGGTGCGGCCCGAGCCCACCAGGCCGGCGAAGCCCAGGATCTCGCCCTTGTGCACATTGAAACGGTTATGGGGGCCGTTGCGCACCAGCTGGATATCCTTGACCTCCAGCAGCAACGGGCCGCGTGCGGTAGTGGGTTTAGGCGGAAAACTGCACTCCAGGCGACGGCCGACCATCATCTCGACCAGGCGGTCGATGTCGCTGTCGGCCACCTCGGTGACGCCCGCATTACCGCCGTCGCGCAGGACGCTGATGCGGTCGCAGACCTGGAAAATCTCTTCCAGGTGGTGCGAGATAAAAATCACCGCCACGCCCTGGCGCTGGAGTTCGCGCATGATGTCGAACAGCAACTCGGCCTCACTGGGGGTCAGCGTCGCGGTTGGCTCATCGAGCACCAGCAGGCGTGCGTCCAAAGCCAGGGCCTTGGCGATTTCGACAAACTGCTGCTCGGCCACGCTCAGGTGCTTGACGGCGCAGTGCAGATCGATGCTGACCCCGAGGCGCTGGAACAACGCCTGCGCAGCCTCGGCCATTTCGCGTTTGCGCAACAGGCCGAAGCGGTTGCTCAGCTCATGGCCGAGGAAGATATTTTCTACCGCCGTGAGGTAGGGAATCAGGCTGAATTCCTGGAACACAATGCCAATCCCGGCGGCAATCGCATCCCGATAGGTCGCAAATTGTCGGGCCTGCCCGTCGATAAGGATCTGCCCTTCGTCCTGGTGCTCCACCCCGCCCAGAATCTTCATCAGGGTGGATTTGCCCGCGCCATTTTCCCCAAGCAAGGCGTGGATTTCGCCGCGCTCCACTTGCAGGTTGATGGCCTTGAGGGCCTGCACCCCAGGGTAACGCTTACAGATGTTTTCCAGCTTCAGAAGACTGCTCATACCGCCGACCTCGCACTCAGAAGGAAGACCTGGGCCCCACGAACTACGCGGGGCCTGGGGGGTTTACCAGCTGAAGTCCTTGGCCTTGGCCTGGTCGATCAGGGTGATGTCCACCGGCACGCTGGCCGGTACTTGGGCGCCCCACTTCTTGGCCAGGGCGATGCCCAGTGCTAGGCGGATCTGGTCGCGGGGGTATTGGGCCGAGGTGGCGATGAAATGGCTGCCGGGTTTCTGGATCGCCTTGATCGCTTCCGGCGCACCGTCGACGCTGACCAGCTTCACGTCCATACCGCTGGCTTCGATGGCCGACAGCGCGCCGAGGGAGCCATTGTCATTCACGCTGAAAATACCCTTGAGGGTAGGCTGGGCCTGCAACATGTTTTCGGTGACGGTCAGCGCCTGATCGCGTTCCTGTTTGCCGTTCTGGATGCTGACAATCTTAATGTCCGGGTGCTTGGCCACCGCCTCTTTGCAGCCGCGTACACGTTCGAGGATCGGCACCACGGCGATGCCGTCAAGGATGGCGATATTGCCTTTGTCACCGATGGTTTTAGCCAGATACTCACAGGCCTGGAAACCAGCGTCGAAGTTCTTCGACCCCACGAATGAATCCAACGGGCCATCTGCCTGGGCATCCACCGCCACCACTACTACGCCGGCAGCATGGGCCGACTTGACGGCCGATTGCACGCCGACCGAATCAGTGGGGTTGATCAACAGGATGTCGATGCCCTTTTGCAGCATGTCTTCGACATCACTGACCTGCTTGGACACGTCGTGGCGGGCGTCGGTGATGATCAACTTGGCACCGATGGTCGCGCCGGCTTCTTCCAGGGCGTTTTTCATGGTGACGAAATAGGGGTTGTTGATTTCCTGGAACGAGGCGCCGATGCGGATGGGCTTGGCAGCGTCGGCAAACGCGGGGGTCGCGCTGCCCAGGGTGATGCTGGCGACCAGTAAACACAGGGTTTTCGGGAGCATTTTCATGGCGTGGGTCTCTGTTTTGTTTTTATTTTTAGAGCAAATGTTATCGTTAACATTTTGCCAGAAACTAACAAGTAATTCAGACCTGTGCAAGCCTCCACTGGTCGGTCTCGGGCAAAAACGTGGGAGCTGGCTTGCCTGCGATGGCGCAGTGTCAGCCTTCTTATCTGGCACTCATACGTCGCCATCGCAGGCAAGCCAGCTCCCACAGGGGGATGCGGTGGTCGGTAAAAACTCGCACATCCGCTTACGCCAACTAAGCTCAGCCTCAAATAAAAACACAGCGAGCAGCCGGCCATGCCCCACCCGACCGAGACTTTCCGCGACCGTTACCGCGCAAGCGTCAACCCGCGTTACAACCCCTGGCTGCACGCCGCATTCGTGCTTGGCTACGGCATCGCCTGCATCACGCTGGCCTGGTCCTCCACCGCCGATATCACCGCCCTGCAGTGGCTGACCGTGCCCCTGACCCTGCTGTTCTTCAACCTGTGCATCTACCTCGTGCACCGCCACCTGGGCCATCACAAACATGCATTCGCCCGGCTGTTCTACGCACGCCACACCGGCGATCATCACAGCTTCTTCACCCCCGGCCACATGACCTACGACAGCCCTCGGGACTGGCGCGTCATCCTGTTTCCAGCCTGGCTGATCATGCTGCACAGCCTGGCCATCACCCTTCCCGCCTGGTGGCTGCTCAGCCAACTGAGCCCCAACGTTGCCGGGTTGTTTGCAGGCTGCATGATCCTTGGCTACCTGCTCTACGAAGTGTTCCATGCCTGCGAACACCTGCCTGCCGAACACCCGGTGGCACGCCTGCCATGGATTCGCCAGATGCACCGCCTGCATGCCCTGCATCACCGTCGTGAGCTGATGCAGGGGCGTAACTTCAATATCGTGCTGCCGTTGATGGACTATTTGTTTGGCACTTTGTATTGGGAGCCGCGTTCTCACGATAGCCAGAAATGATCAGGAAAAAGCCACAAAAAAGGGGCAGCCTCTAGAGGCCGCCCCTTCTGCTTCACATCACGCTGTCAGTGGATGATGTCCTGAGTGCAGATATGCCCCAGGCTGACGTATTGCACGTTCTCACCGCCAACTCCCACACCAGGGAACTCAGCCAGCTCAATGCGCCAGCCACCCTCGTTGTAGGTGGTACGCCACTTGTACGGCACACCAGTGCTGCTGTCGTTGATCACCGTTGTGTAGTCACCGAAGCACGTACCGATATTAGCCGTGGCCTCTGATACACCCGCGCTGTTGGTAGTCGCTTTGTAGTCAACCCAACGGTAGTTCAAGTCGACGAAGTGGTTATCGACGCGCAATACCGGCGTGACCCCCAGCAACGGCGCGCCGGTGGAGTCCGACCATTGGGTCGACCAGTTCAACAGCCGAGCGGTTTGCGTGGCCAGCCACACTTCCGTCACCCGCACGATGTTGTCACCTTTGACACTGCTGGTGTTCAAGCGCGGTGTGGAACCCAGGCTCAGTTGGTAATACTTGCTCGGGTCCTGCGCCACCGCCGGGTTGGCCCGTACACGCACCTTCACCGTGGTGCCCGGCGCGACGCTCGGGTAGGTCGAGGTAGAACCGGCCGGCACGGTGACCCAGTTGGCGCCATCAAAGCGGTCGAAGATCCACTGGTTTCGGCTGCCGTTCTCGTCGCCCGCCAGGTACATGCTCACGCTTTGGCCACGTACCGCCGTGAAGTCGAAGTAATCGACATCGTTGGCGCTGTCGAGATTGCCGCTGACCTTGTTCATCGAATCGGGCAATACGAACGCGGTTTGCGCGCTGTCGTTGGGCTCGAACGCGTCGATGTTGCTGTCCACCGCCACGCCGAAACTGAACTGCGCGTTATCGGCGACCTTGGCCACCATGTACCAGTAGTAGTCGCCGGCCGGCAGCACGCCGTTGAGGTATTCATCGGCATTGCCTGCAGCATCCGACGAACCGACCACACTCAGGTTGCCCTGGCCGTCATCCTGAAACAGGGTCAGCGACATATCCGCACCTGCGCTCTGGTTGACCAGTTGCACCTGCACCCGCGCGTTCTGCGGCAGGTTGAAGTGGTAGGCAAACTCGTTACCGGCCTGCACCGCATCGACGGTGTAAAGCGTGTTGATATCCAGGGTTGGAAACAGCGGTTCAAACGCCGCGATAGCCGCACCTTTCAACGCGCCTTGCGCCGGCTTTTTCAACTCACTCACCACGCTGTCGAACGGCTCGGACTTGAGGGATCGGGTCACGGCCTTGGACTGACCAGACTTGGCCACCAGCAGTTTTTTCTTGAGTTCGGTCGAAACCTTCGAGGCGTCCAGCTTGCCGCCGGACTTGAGCGCTTTGTTCACGGCCTGCTTGACCGCTTCGGCACTGAGTTTCGCAGGCGCTTGATCAGCCAGGGCAAAGGCCGAAACGAAGCAGGAGGCCATCATGGCCGCGCCTAGCATAAAGGCTTTTTTCGATTTCATTTTTTATCCATCCATAGTTAAAAAATTGAAGCTCAGGTAACCGGCGACATCCGGTCACCTGGGATGGACTGTAGGATAAGACTGTATGCATGTACAGTATTTTTTTTGAAAAGCCTGTACGAGTATTACCCGTCGGGTCGTAGGGCAAAACTACCCTGCTATACCCCCTAATACCCCGTCATCTCCAAATACCCCACCCCACCCTCAAACCGCACCGGCCCTTCCCAGTACGGAATACCCAAGTCCATCCACGCCTTCGGGTTGACGGCCTTGGTGGTGATGTCCAGCTGTTTGCCGGGAATTTTCAGCGACCAGCGTGTGGGAATACTGCGCCCGTCGATGGCCGTGGTGGTCAGCGGTGTGAGTTGGATATCGCTGTTGTGCAAGGTCTCGGTGTGGCCCTGGGCGTCGATCCAGGTGCCGGTGAGGTAACCATCGCTGTCTTTCTGCCGCACGCGAAACAGCATCAGCTGCGCGCCGCGGTCCAGATGCAGGGAGAACCAGTCCCAGCCGGTCTGGCTGGCGGCAAGGGGTTGGCTGCTCCATTCGCGGTCGAGCCAGGCTGGGCCGCTGACCTGGTAGGTGTGGCCGTCGAGGTTGACGCTGCCGCTGGCGGTGAAAAACGGCTGGCTGTAGTAGTACGACGCCTGGCCCTGGTCGGATTTGCGGCTGTAGCCATGGTCGCCTTGCAGCACCAGCGGGCGGCTGGAAGTCAGGTGCAGGTCGTACGCAAATTGCGCGCCACTGGCCTTGAGTTGCATGTCAGCCAGGGGGCTGGCGGCGCCGAGGCGGCTGGCGAAGTTCCAGTCGTCGATCCAGGCGTTGAACGGCTCTGCCTGGGCCCCGGCTTGCCCCACGCCACCCCGGGCCAGGCGTTCGGCGGCGTAGTGGCGGGTGGCGGAGGTGACGGCGGCGTGGCCGAGCCACACGGTTGAATCGCGCCAGCCCGGTTGGACGGGGCCGGCCTTCAATGCGTTGCGAAACAGCGTCCATTGCACGCCGAAGACATTGCCCTGGGCATCCTTGAGGTTGGCCGTGACGTACCACCATTCGATACGAAAGCCGTCGTGGGGCCCGTGGTCCTCGGGGAAACTGAAGACTTTGCCGGGCACCACCTGGGCAAAGTCCGCCGCATCGCTGCCCAGCCCGGCGAAACTGTCCTCGGGTGCGGGCGCCTGGTCGCAGCCGCTCAGTAGTAACCAGGCGATGCACGCCAATGCCTTAATCTTCATGGGCGAACGTCCTCAACAAATCCGCCGGACGGCTGCGGTACAACTGCCATAAGGGCCAGGCCGATGCGAGCAAGGTGGCAAGCATCGCCAGCCCCAGCAATTGCGCAAGCTGCCCGGGGAATACCTGCAGCGGCAGGCGCCAGCCGAAGGCCTGCACGTTGATCACCGCATCCAGGCACCACGCCAGCAACAGCCCCAGCGGCAACGCCAGGATCAACGTGAGTACCGCCAGCAGCCAGGTCTGGCCGAGGTTGAGCAGCATCAATTGTCGGCGCGTCACGCCCAGCGCCCACAACGGCGCGAGTTGGCCGAGTCGGCTTTGGCTCTGGGTCAGCAGGCTGATGAACAGCGCCACGCCGGCGACGCCAAGGGTCAGGCTGTTCAACGCGGCGGTGGCAGCGAAGGTGCGTTCGAAGACCTGGCTGGACCACCCCTTGAGTTGCTGTTGGTCGACGATGCGGCTGTCTTCCAGGGCGAACTCACGCTGCACTTCACGTATCAGCGACGGCACGTCGGCAGGCGCTACCCGCAGGTTGAAGCGTGCCGGTGAGAGCGTCGGCCAATGCGCCAACAGGTGCCGGGCATTGACCAGCAGATGGCCCTTGGGGTTGCCGTAGTCGGCGTAGATGCCGACGATCTTCGGCGCCCAGGTGCCCTGCGGGGTGGGGATGGAAACCGTGTCGCCCAGTTGCACCTTCAGGCGTCGCGCCAGTTGTTCGCTGAGCATCAGGCTGTCGTCTTGCAGCAAGCGGTCCCAGGGCGCGTCCACCGCCTCCAGCAGCGGCCAGTGTTGACGATAAGTGGGGTTGTCGACCACGCCGAACACCTCCGCGGGCCAGCCTTGCAGTTGCACCGCCACCTGCCACGCGGGCAGTACGGCCTGCACCAGGGGCTGGCGGGTCAACCACGTCGTCAGTTGCTCGGCCTGCTGCGGATTTTGCGGGTTGAGGTACAGCTCGGCAGTGAGGCGTTGCTCCAGCCAATGGGTGAAGGTCTGGCGAAAGCCCGAGGTCATGGAGCCGGCGCCGATATTCGCCGCCAGGGCCAACAGCAACGCCATCAGCGCCAGGCTCAAGGCCGGCAGTTGCTGGCGGCAATCGGCCAGGAACCACTGGCCCAGTACCGAGCGACTACGCCCCAGCACGGCTTTCAATAACCCATTGAGCAGCACCGGTAGTGCCAATGCCGCGCCCAACAGCAAGGCCGCCATCAGCACAAACCCGGCGGCCAGGCTATCGCCCAGCCACAGCGCCAACAACGCGATCGCCAGGGCCGCGGACGCCACCCACCCCTGGCGCCGCAGCCAGCGCCCATGGGCTTGATGCCAGGCTTGGGCGTTGGCCAGCGCCAGTAACGGCAAACGCGCTGCGCGCCACAGGCTGCTGGCTCCGGCGAGCAACGCACCGAGCAGGCTCACGCCCAGGCCGGCCAGCCACCACCAGGGGCTCAAGTTCAATTGGCCGGCGACTTCGGCGCCGTACAGGCCGCGCAAACTGGCGGCGACATCCGGCAGCAACAGGCTGGCCAGCAGGTAGCCGCTGGCGATACCGAGCACACCGCTCAACACCGCCAAAGCGCCCAATTCGACGCCCAGGCTCAGGATCAACATGCGTGCGCTGACCCCACAGGCGCGCAAGGTTCGCAGCAGGCCGCGGCGCTGTTCCAGGGCCAGACCGATGGCCGCATGCACGATAAACAGCCCCACCACAAAGGATAAAAAACCCACCGCATCCAGGTTCAGGTGAAAGCTTTCGGTGAGGCGTGACAGGTTGCTGTCCTCGCCCTGCTTGAGTTGCAACGCGGCGGGTGGCGTGGGGTGGTGGGCGGCGAAGGTGTTGTCCAACAGTAGGCGCGACAGGCGCCCAGGCATGTTAAGCAGGGGTTGGGCAAAGCCGATATCGGTCAGCAGCAGGCCGGGCGCCATATCGGCCTGTACCTGCAACGGTGGCAGGCGTTGCCCGGTGGACGTCAGCGGCTGCTCGCCCGCCTGCAACCCCAGCGCCTCTAACGTTTGCGCAGCGACCCAGGTACGCCCCGGCGGCTCGAAAAACGCCAGCATCTGCGCCTGGCTCAAGCGTTGCCCCGCCACGCTGCCGCTGCCGGGTAACGACACCGGGTCGATGCCCATCAGTTGCAGACGCTGCTGCTCACGCCCCTGGAGCACCACCCGCCCCTGCACCACCGGGGATACCGGCCAGCCGGCGCGGCGCAGCTCGGCAAACAGTGCCTGGGGGAAACTGGCGGCGTCCGGCGCAACCAGGCTGGCTTGGGGTTCGCCACCGATCAATTGGCTGGCACGTGCGTAGCTGTCCCGCGCCTGGCTGTTGAGAGCCTGCACGCCGGTCAGTAGCGCGGTGGCCAGCCACAGGCCGGTGAGCACGCTGAAAAATTGCACCGGATGACGCCGCCAGTGGCTCAGCAACGCGCGCAGCGTCCAGTAAAACAGCGCCATCTCAGCGAGCGTCCATCGGCACGACACGCCCACGGTGCAGCACCACTTGCCGGTCAAGCCGTGCGGCCAGGCGCGGGCTGTGGGTGACCATCAGCAGGCTGGTGGGGCTGTCCCGCAGCAGGTCCAACAGCAGTTGCAGCACTTCATCGCTGGTGGCTTCGTCGAGGTTGCCGGTGGGTTCGTCAGCCAGCAACAAACCCGGCCGCGAGGCCAGCGCCCGCCCGACGGCAACCCGTTGCTGCTGGCCACCGGAGAGTTGCTCGGGGTAACGCCGGAGCAAGTCGCCCAGCCCCAGGCGCTCCACCAATTGCGCTTGCCAGTGCGGGTCGAAACGCCCCGCCAGCCGCGCCTGGAACGCCAGGTTGTCTTCCACGCGCAAGCTGCCGATCAGGTTGAACTGCTGGAAGACCAGGCCGATTTGCGTGCGGCGCCAATGGGCCAGTTGCCCTTCGTTGAGTTGGTCAAGGCGCTGCTCGCCGATGCGGATGCTGCCGGCGTCCACTCGGTCCAACCCAGCCACCAGGTGCAGCAAGGTGCTTTTGCCACTGCCCGATTCGCCCATCAGCGCCAGGCTGCTGCGTTCACCCAGGTGCAGGTCGACGCCAGCCAGAACAGTCAGCGGGCCTTGCGGGGTCGCGTAGTTTTTAACAACACCTTGCACCTGCAACATAAGAACGCTCATCTGAAGGACCAGCAATGAGAATAACGGCTGACGCTCGTGCCTACGCAAATTTTTCACATGGATTTCACCATCTGCCCATCCACCGAACTTTAAAGTGCCCGCCAACTCGTGGTGACTCACAACTTATTAGTTAATCCAAGTGACACTCTTAACATGCAAGTGTTCAGCAAAAAGACAGCGGTGCTGTGACAGTCTCCTGCCTCACCAAGGGCAACTGCCCAATCGTGCAGCCTTTTTATAAACACAATAAACAGTGCCGAGGATGAACCGCGTGGCAGACATGATCCTGGCCAATCCCCAACCCAAAAGGTCAAGGTTAAAACGCCTGAGAAAATACCGCCTGCACCTGCTTGGCATCAGCGTTACCGCCTTGTTGTTGACGGGTTTTTTATTCTGGCCCAGCTCGCCCCTGGACCTGGGCGTGGGCAATCGCCTGGTGACCTCCGGGGTGCTCGCCAGTTGGCGTGAGGGTGAGCTGGTGGTGCTGGTGCGCCATGAGGAGCGCTGCGACCGCTCGGCCAACCCCTGCTTCGGCCCTGCCGATGGCCTGACCATCAACGGCACTGAACGCGCCGTTGAACTGGGCAAAGCCTTTGATTCATTGGGCATGGCTCTGACCGACGTGCTCAGCAGCCCCACCACGCGAACCGCCCAGACGTCACTGTTCATGTTCGGCAAGACCGAGCTGTCCCCCGGCCCGCTGGCCATCTGCGGCGACGCCATGGGCGGTGAAATCCTCGGCCACAAACAGCCGGGACGCAACCTGATGCTGATCACCCACAGCGCCTGCATGAGCGACTTCCAGACCAGCCTCGGCTTCCCTCACGCAGCCGCTGCAGAGTACGGCAGCGCACTGTTCGTCAAGGTGCTGCCCAACGGCACCTTCAAGGCCCTGGGCACCATGAACAGCGAAGAGTGGACCGCCGCACTTAAAAAACTTTAATTACACTTGTTTACATATTAAGCCTTGAGACGTTCAGCAAAACGACAGCCCCACTCTGGCATGTTTAGCCGCGCCTGTTAGTTATGCTCTCCAACAACAACTTAGTGACCCTTACGATGCTTCGCCCTATTAAGTTAATACCGCCATTGCCCGTACTTGAACGTTATGGAGCGATGTGCGCATGCCCCGCATAAACCCTGTGTCCTGGCTATTGCTGGGCGTTGCCGTGTTCTTCCTGTTGCCCCTGGGCTTTCACGGTTTATGGACGCCGGACGAAACCCGCTACGCCCAGGTCAGCCAGGAAATGCTGATGAGCGGTAACTGGGTGGCGCCGCACTTCATGGGCGTGCGTTATTTCGAGAAGCCCGCCGCCGGCTATTGGCTGATCGCCCTTGGCCAGGCGGTGTTCGGTGAAAACCTCTTCGGCGTGCGTATCGCCTCAGTGCTGAGCACGGGCTTGAGTGTGGTGCTGGCCTACCTGCTCGCCCGTCGCGTGTGGAACGAGCCGCGCAAGAGCTTTGCCTGCGCCCTGCTCTACCTGAGTTTTGGCCTGGTGGCCGGGCAAGCCGGGTATGCCAACCTCGACCCGCAATTCACCCTGTGGGTGAACCTGAGCCTAGTGGCGTTGTGGTTTGCCCTGGACTGCCGCACGCCATGGGAACGCCTGGGTGCCTGGGCGGTGTTGGGCGTGGCCTGCGCCATGGGGTTCATGACCAAAGGGTTCCTGGCCTGGCTGTTGCCGGTGTTGATCGCCGTGCCCTATCTGGTCTGGCAGCGGCGCGTCGGTGAGTTGATGCGCTACGGGCCGCTGGCGGTGCTGGTTGCCGTGCTGGTGTGCCTGCCATGGGCCCTGGCGATCCACCTGCGCGAACCGGATTACTGGCATTTCTTTTTCTGGCATGAGCACATCCGCCGCTTTGCCGCCGACAACGCACAGCATGCTCGGCCGCTGTGGTTCTTCCTGCCAATCATGGTGGTGGCATGCCTGCCGTGGGCTGCCTTGCTACCCGGCACCCTGCTAAAAACCTGGCAGGAAAAGCGCCAGCCGGCGATTGCCTTTCTCGCCCTGTGGCTGCTGCTTCCCCTGGGCTTTTTCAGCCTGAGCAAAGGCAAATTGCCGACCTACATCATGCCGTGCCTGTTGCCCCTGGCCTTGTTAATGGGCCACGGTCTGATCGACCTGATCAAGCAAGGCAAGGCGCGCACGCTAGTCATCAACGGCGCGCTCAATTTCGTGCTTGGCATGACGGCCATGGTGGTGCTGATCTACCTGCAAATCACCCGCCCGCTGTACAGCAATAGCCATGCGGAGATGTTCAACCTGTCCCTGACGTTTATCGTGCTGCTGGGCTGGATCCTCGCCAACCTGTTGCAAGCGGTGCGCCCGCTGACGTTGTGGGCGATGCCTGCCCTGGGCATTGGTTTGCTGGTGGCATTGCTACCGGCGGGCATGCCGGCTCTGATCCAAGATAACGAGATGCCCGACCAGTTCGTGCTGGAACATCTGGACGAACTGCAACCTACCCGTGCTTTGCTGAGCAATGACCTGGGCCTGGCATCGGCCTTGACCTGGCGCCTGCGCCGGCCCGATGTGGCGTTTTATAACACCCAGGGAGAGCTGCGCTATGGCTTGAACTACGAAGACGCGGCACAGCGCAAGGTCACGCCGGACAGTGTCCAGGCCTGGTTGGCCGAGGCCCGCCAACACGGGTCGGTCGGCGTGCTGATGCAGGTCAAGAGCACCAGCGAACACCGTGAAGAAGGGCAGTTGCCGCCCGGCGGCAAACGCTATCGCAAGGGCAACCTGGTACTGACGATTTACTCCCAACAACCTTGAATGCAGCGCCTGCCACGGGGAACATCCCATGAGTTTCTGGAAAACCGAACGCGGCGCCCTGGTGTTACTGCTGGGCACCTCGGCCTTGCTGCTCTTGCTGGGCCTGGGCAGCCGCGAACTGTGGGGGCCGGAAACGCGCTGGGCGAATATCGCCTTGCAGATGCTGCAAAGCGGTGACTATTTCGACCCATACCTCAAAGGCACGCCGTATTACGACAAACCCCTGCCCTCCTACTGGCTGATCACCGGGTTTGCCCATCTGCTCGGCGGCCTCGGCCCGTGGTCGCTGCGCCTGTCATCGGTGATTGCCGCGTGGTTGAGCATCTGGCTGGTGTACCTGATCGGTGAACGCCTGTTTCGTAAAGGCACCGGGCTGATTGCCGGGTGGATGCTCGCCACCACCTTCTACTTCCTGTTCTGGGCCCGCGTGGCCACCGCCGATGTCCTCACCGTGTGCGGCGTGCTGGCAGCGGTGTGGTGGTATTGGCGTGGGCCGGATGACACGCGGTTGGGGCGCTACACGGTGTTTTTCCTGTTGCTGGCCGCCACCTCACTGTTCAAGGGCTTGATCGGTGTGGTGCTGCCGGGCCTGGTGCTGTTGCCACACTTGCTCAGCGAACACCGCTACAAACGCCACCTCAACCTGCGCTTGGTGCTGGCCCTGCTCATCGCAGGCATCGTGTACGCGATTCCCTTTGTACTGTCCCACCGCTACGGCGCCCCCACTTACGGCGAGAGCGGCCTGGAGCTGGTGTTCCGCGAAAACGTGGTGCGCTTCTTCGACCCCTTCGACCATATGGGGCCGATCTACACCTACCTGATCTACCTGCCGGTCTACACCCTACCCTGGGCACCCTGCTGGTTACTTGGCCTGTGGCTGGCCGTGCGCAACTGGCGCAAGGCGCCGCCCAACGTACGCTGGCTAGTGTGGGGCCTGGGCCTGTTGTTTGTATTCTTCACCGCCAGCGGCAGCCGCCGCAGCTACTACGTGTTGCCGCTGGTGCCCTTCGCCCAACTGCTCGCCGCCTGGTGGCTGAGTGAACGCCTGCACAAAAAACCTTCGAGCTGGCCGCGCTGGCAAACAGGCATTGGCCTCAGCGCAGGCCTGCTCTTGCTGGTGCTGGGCGTGATCTACCCCTGGACCAACGGCAACGGCGGCGTCACCCGCTTCGCCGCCGACCTGCGAACCCAGGCAGAAAAAAGCGCGCCCTGGAACCAATGGCAACTGGTGCTGGTAGAGGTCGACAACAAACTGCCCATGTACCTGCAAAACCACGGCAAACCTTTCTACTACGTCAGCGAAAGCCAGGACTTCCCGCGCCAGGGCGACAGCGCCGCATTCATGGCCTGGCTGGAGAAAACCAGCGGCCAGGGGTTTGATCCGCAACGCACGATAATCGTCGCGCAGTATTCCAAGGACGAGCCCGCGCCGTTGGCGTTTCTGGGGGTGGATCATCAGGTGGTGACTACGCAACCGGATAATGGGGAGCGGTTGTTCAAGGTGCGTGAGGGAGGGAGTGTGGCGTTTGTTCCGGGGATACGCTGAGGCACTGTACTTGCAGGCGTTTTTTCATGGCGAAGAACCTGGCCGTGTGGCACTTGTTGGAGATAGCCAAGACTACGGTAGATCGCTCTCTGTAGGAGCGAGCTTGCTCGCGAAAAACTCACAGGCGCCGCGTTTATTCAGAAAGCTCGCGTTATCGTTGAGGTGTTTCGCGAGCAAGCTCGCTCCTACAGTGGTTTTGATGCAAATACCTTGGTAGTTCAGGCGCACCGAGTCGATGCCATCGCAGGCAAGCCAGCTCTCACATGGGTTCGCAGGGCATCAGTTGATTCAATGTCGGCTGTCAGGCCGTCACGGGAGCAAGCTCCCTCGCCACAGTGACCGGGTCAGTCTCAACTGACAAGCGTCAGGCTTGCACCGCCAGCTTGCTCGACAGCGCTTCGGCCACGGCGCTCGATTGTGGCGAGTTGTTGGATAGCCCAGGGCGGGCGAAGATGCTGGCCGTGTGGCATTTGTAGGCGATTGCCAAGACTACGGTGGATCGCTCTCTGTAGGAGCGAGCGTGCTCGCGAAAAACTCACAGGCGCCGCGTTTATTCAGAAAGCCCGCGTTATCGTTGAGGTGTTTCGCGAGCAAGCGCGCTCCTACAGTGGTATTGATGCAAATACCTTGGTAGTTCAGGCGCACCGGGTCGATGCCATCGCAGGCAAGCCAGCTCCCACATGGGTTCGCAGGGCATCAGTTGGATCAATGCCGGCGGTCAGGCCGCTTTCGCGAGCAAGCCCGCTTCCACCGCAAGCTCCCCTCGCCACTAGTCAGCTAAATCCGTCGACGGCGGTTGAGTTGGGGGATGGCGGCTTCGGGAGCTTCTACGCGCGGGGCCTGCGCCAGCGTTTTGGCGGCCAGTTGCGCCAGCGTGGGCTGGCT
This sequence comes from Pseudomonas sp. DWP2-2, assembly GCF_049897065.1. NCBI lineage: Bacteria > Pseudomonadati > Pseudomonadota > Gammaproteobacteria > Pseudomonadales > Pseudomonadaceae > Pseudomonas > Pseudomonas sp. DWP2-2. The sequence continues at coordinate 491,398 of NZ_JAFCVN010000001.1, forward strand.
GAACAAGGTGCGTGCGTCCACGTCCAGCCCGGCCTTGCGCAGGCGGGCTACCAGGTTCACTGCCAACAGGGAGTGCCCGCCCAGTTCAAAGAAGTGGTCATGGCGCCCTACCCGTTCGAGCTTCAACACGTCAGCCCAGATCCCGGCCATCAGGGTTTCCACCTCGCCCACTGGCGCTTCGTAGGCTCGGCTAAGCACGGCCTCCAACCCTGGCGCCGGCAGGGCCTTGCGGTCGAGTTTGCCGGCGGGGTTGAGGGGCAGTGCGTCGAGTTGCACGAAGGCGGCCGGCACCATGTATTCCGGCAGGTGCTCCAGCACATGGTCACGCAAGGCTTGCAGGCTCGGCGCCTGGCCGCGCAAGGTGAAGTAGGCCACCAGGCGCTCATCGCGAATCAATACCGCCACCTCGTGCAGCGCCGGGTGGGCGGCCAGGTGTGCTTCGATCTCTCCCAGCTCCAGGCGCACACCGCGCAGCTTGACTTGGAAGTCGTTACGCCCAAGGAATTCAAGAGTGCCGTCTGGCAGGTAGCGCACCAGGTCGCCGGTGCGATACAGGCGGTCGCCGGGCACGAAGGGGCTTTCGATGAAACGTTCGGCGGTCAGCTGTTCCAAGCCCAGGTAACCACGGGCAACGCCGACGCCGCCGATGTGCAGTTGGCCGCTGATACCCATGGGCACCGGCGCATCATGAGCGTCCAGGACATACAGGCGGGTGTTGTTGATGGCGCGGCCAATCGGCAGTTGCAAGGCGGGCACCGGCGCGTCGGGTTCGAGGGTCCAGGCGCAGCTGTCTACCGTGGCTTCGGTGGGGCCGTACACGTTATGCAAGCGCACCGTGGGCAAGCGCGCCTGCACGCCACGGGCCAAGGCGGCGGTGAGTTCGCCGCCGCCGCACACTATATCAGTGAGGCTGGTGCACAGGGCCGATTCGTCCAGGTCCAGAAACTGCTGCAACATGGCGGGCACGAACTGGATCACCCTGATCTGCTGCTCACGAATCACCTGGGCCAGGTACGCCGGTTCACGGTGCCCATCGGGCCGCGCCAACACCAGGCGCATGCCGTTGCTCAACGGCCAGAACAGCTCCCACCCAGAACCATCGAAGCTGAACGGCGCGCGCTGCAACAAGGCGCCGCCTTCGGCGTTCGGGCACAGTTGCGAGCCCCAATGCAACAGGTTGCCCAGGCCACGGTGCTCGATCATCACACCCTTGGGCGTGCCGGTGGAGCCCGAGGTGTACATCACGTAGGCGAGATTGGCGACGCTCAAGCCTGGCACGCTTGGATTGTCGATTGGCGCCTGATTCCAGGTGCAGTGGTCGAAGTCGATCAGCGGGATCGAGACATCGCCCACCCCTTCGCGAGTGGCAGCTTGTACCAACAGCGCCACTGGCTGGCTGTCTGTGAGCATGTAGGCCAGGCGCTCGCGTGGGTAACCTGGGTCGAGCGGCACATAGGCGCCGCCCGCCTTGAGAATTCCCAATAAGCCCACCACCAAGTCCAACCCACGCTCCACGCACAGCGCCACCCGCGAGTCCGGTTGTACGCCGTGCTCACGCAAGTGAAAAGCCAGTTGGTTGGAACGTTCGTTGAGTTGGCGGTAGGTCAATGCGTGCTGACCCGCCTGCACCGCAATGGCATCGGGGATTCGCCGCGCATGGGCTTCAAACAGCGCTTGCACGGTCAGCGTTTTTGGGTAGTCGGTGGAGGTTGCGTTGAAGTCCACCAATAGAGTTTGCAACTGGCTCGCGGGCAGCACCTGCACACCGCGCAGCGGCATATCCGGCGTGCTTTCCAATGCGTCCAGCAGGCCGTTCAGCGCGGTGTCGAAGTAGCTCAAGACAGGTTCAGCGCCCACTGTGTCCGGGGCCATGACCTTGAGCCGGAAGCCGCTGGCCGTGTCGTCCACCGTGAGCATCAACGGGTAACTGAGGATGTCTTCACTGCTAAGCAAGGCAATGCCCGGCACAAGGTTCAGTCCAGGGTCCGCCGAGGTGTGACGATAGTTGAGCAAACTGTTGAACAGTTCCGGCACGCCGCTACGACGCTGGGCCAACGCCAGGGACGCCTGTTCATGGGCGAGCAAAGCGCTCAGTTGCGCGTGAGTGTCGTGCAGCGCATCCGCCACGTTTTGCCCGGCCAGGCGCAGGCGCAGCGGCAAGGTGTTGATAAACATGCCCAAGGCCCGCTCGGCCCCCTCGCCGGCTCGCAAGCGGCCGAGCAGCACGGTACCGAACACCACATCTTCGCGGCCGGCTACACGGCTGAGCACCTGAGCCCAGGCCAGGTGAAAAAGGCTCGCGGCACTGACCCCCAGGGCTCGGGCCTGGCTGCGCAGGCGCAGATTGAGCGCGTCGCTGAGCGAGCGCTGCGCCTCTTCGGTCTCGGCACGCAGGGCCTGACGCTTCTGTAGGCCGAACGCCAAGGTCGGCTCATCGACATCCGCCAGACGCTCTCGAAAGAACGCCTCGTGCGCCGCCTGGCGAGCCGTTGAGCGGGACTGCGCGACCATGTTGCGATAAGGCACGGGCACAGGCAGTTGCGCCTGTTGACCCAGCAGATGGGCACGAATCTCGTCCACCAGCAGCGTGGTCGACGTGGCATCGTTGACCAGATGATGAAAGCGCAGCCTGGCGACCCAGCGCTGGTGCTGGGGCTCCTCGGCGTAATCCAGGGCCATCAGCGGCGCCTGGCGCAAGTCCAGGGGTTGCGCCGGTTCGCGCAGCACTTCAACCCGCAGCTGCGCCTGGCGCCACACCACCTGCATCGGTTGTTCCAGGGCATCCCACACCAGGCTGGTGCGCAAAATATCGTGGCGATCGATCACCTGTTGCAGGGCACTGGCGAAGGCATCCAACTGCTCGCGGCGCGCGAAGCTGAACAGCGCTTGTTGCTGGTACGGGTCGTGCGCATCGGTGAGGTGGTGGTAGAGCAACCCTTCCTGCAACGGCGCCAGCGGATAGATATCCTGCACGTTGGCGGCGCCGCCAGGGATGCCGGCGACGATGCGGTCAAGGCTGGTTTGGTCAAGTTCGGCAAGAACGAGCAAATCCTTGGTGATATGGGTGCAACCGGCCGGGATTCGATTGGCCGGCACCGCCTGTTCGTGACCGACACACGCCGCCGCCAGCGCCGCCAGGGTGGGCTGGCCGAACAGCACTTGCACATCGGCGCGCAGGCCGGCCTCGCGCATGCGCTGCACCAGTTGCACCGCCAACAGCGAATGCCCGCCCAGCTCGAAGAAATGGTCATGGCGGCCCACTGGCTGCACATTCAGCAACTCGGCCCAGATCTGCGCCAGTGTGGTCTCCACGCCCTCTTGTGGCGCTTCGAAGCGGCGGGTGATAAAGGCTTCCTGGGTCGGTGACGGCAAGGCTCGGCGGTCGAGCTTGCCGTTGGCGGTGAGGGGCAACGCGTCGAGGCACACGTAAGCCGCCGGCAGCATGTAGTCCGGCAGCGAGGCTTGCAGGTGAGTGCGCAGCACTTCGATTTCCACAGGCTGACGGGGCACGAACCACGCCCATAATTGCCCGTCGCGAAACTGCACCACCGCGTCCTGAAGCGCCGGATGGCTGGCCAGGGCCGACTCGATTTCCCCCAGCTCGATGCGCACGCCACGGATTTTTACCTGGTCGTCATTGCGCCCCAGGTAGTCGAGATTGCCGTCTGGCAGCCAGCGCGCCAGGTCGCCGGTGCGGTACATGCGAGCGCCGCTGAAAGGGTCGTCGATAAACCGTTCGGCACTCAACTCGGCACGGTTCAGGTACCCCCGCGCCACGCCCTTGCCGCCGACATACAACTCCCCCGCCACGCCAATCGGCACCGGGCGTTGCTGCGCGTCCAGCAGGTAGACGCGGGCATTGGCGACCGGCGCGCCGATATGCAACGGCTGGCCCACCTCAACGCGCCCCGAGGTCGTCACAACGGTGGCTTCGGTGGGGCCATAGTTGTTCACCACCGCGAACGTCTGTGCCTGGGGGAAGGTGCGCAGGCGGTCGCCGCCGATCAGCAAGGTGCGCAAGGTAGGATGCCCCAGCCCCTGGCTGAACGCATATTCGGCCACAGGCGTGGGCAGGAAACACACATCCAATGGTTGCGAGCGCCACCAGCCGAGCAACGCGTCGATATCTTCCGCGCCTTCATGGGCCGGTGGCAGGTGCAAGGTCGCCCCCACGCACAACGCCGGCCAGACTTCCCAGGCCATGGCATCAAAACCGAAGCCGGCGACGCTGGCAGTGTGGCTGCCCGCATGCAGGTCGAACGCTTGGCAATGCCAGTCCACCAGGTTCGACACGCTGTGATGTTCGACCATCACACCCTTGGGCAACCCGGTGGAACCCGAGGTGTAAATCACGTAAGCCAGGTTCGACGGCGTGACGGCAACCTGAGGGTTACTGTCGATGGATGCGCTACCAGGCTCCAGCGCGATCACCGGTACCGTCGAGACGGGCAGACGCTGGCGTAAATCGCGCTGAGTCAGGATGGCCGCGGGCGCGCTGTCGTGCAGCAGGTACTCCAGGCGTTCGCCGGGATGGGCCGGGTCAAGCGGCACGTAGCAGGCGCCGGCCTTGAGGATCGCCAACAGCCCCGCCAGGGTGTCAAGGCCACGCCGGGCCAGGATTGCGACACGGTCATCGGGCTGTACGCCGAGCGCCACTAGTTGATGGGCGAGTGCATTGGCCTGGCGGTTGAGTTGGGTGTAGCTCAGTGAACGGTCCTGAAACACCGCCGCAATCGCGTGGGGCGTGCGTGCGGCCTGGGCTTCAATGCGCTGGTGCAGGGTTTGCGGCGTAGCGTTGGGCTGCGCGGTGGCGTTCCAGTGCAGCAGTCGGGCCTGCTCCTCGGGCAGCAGCATGCAAAACTCGCCGATGGGCAGCGCAGTGTCCTCCAACCCCTGCTCCAGCAGCCCGATGAAACGCTGGGCCAACGCCTGCACATCGTGCGCCTGGAAATACGCCTCGTTGTAGACGCAATGCAGCCACGCATTGTCCTGGTAACGGTTGCTGCGCAAGTGAATGGCGAGCGGTAGCGCTTCATGGTGATTGGAGACTTTGATCGCGCGGGCCTGGACCTGACCGAAGCGCAGGTCGTGGTCGTCCTGCTCGAACGATACCGACACGTCGAAGAGTTGCCCGCGATCTGTTCGGCGCAAGCCCAGTTCGTGGTTCATCTCACTCAACGGGAAGCGCTGATGACGAAAATCCTGCTTGAGCTGATCACGGATGCCCCGTACCAGAGCACCGAAAGACACGCCCTCGTTGAACGCAAAACGTACCGCGCTGACCTGGGTGAAGAGGCCCACAGTGGCGCGAAAACGCGCGTTGGAGCGGTTGAGAATCGGCAGGCCCACTCCCCATTCCTGCCGTTGGCCGGTGCGGGTGAAATACACATACATCGCCGCCAGCAACACATGAAAGGCCGACGCCTGGTAGTGGTTGGCAACCTGCTCCATGCGGTTGAGCAACTGTACCGGAAAGCCTTGCACCCAGGTGTTGCTCGACGTTTTGGTGTTGTGCCTGGGGCTGAGCAGCGGCTCGGGCAGTATCTGGTATTTGCTCAGCCAATAGTCGCGGTCGCGGGCGTAGCGGGCCGATTGCAGGTAGCGTTGGTCGGTGTCGATAAAGTCGATGTAGGAAGGCGCCAGTGGCTCGGTGGCGCGCCCCTGCTCCAGGGCGCTGTAGAGCTGCGCGAGGGATTGCAGCATCTGGCCGAAGCCCCAGCCGTCGAGGATCAGGTGATGAGCCTGGGTACCGAGGCGGTAATGATCATCATCAAGTTTGACCAGGAAAAAACGGCACAGTGGCTCGCCGCTCAGGGCGTAGGGCCGAGCCATTTGCGCCTGCATGAAGGTTTGGCTTGCCGCGGATGGGTCGGGCAGCGCGGAGAAATCATGCAGCGCCATTTCCACCTTCAGCTCCGGGGCGAATGTTTGCCCAGGCAGGCCATTGGCGTCGGTGTGCAGTTGGGTGCGTAGTGCATCGTGACGGGCCACCAGCAGTGCGACAGCATGCTGCATGCGTTCGGGCTCGACGGTGCCGGCAAAATCCAGATAGCCGCCAATGTTGTACAGCGGCGAATCGCCCACGCGCAGTTGGTCGAGCCAAATGTCTTGTTGGGCGCCAGTGAGGGGGAAGCGGGCCGGCTGGCTGGAGGAATACTGCATAAGATCCTTCTCATGGGGGTCAGGCACTGGCCGCGCAGAGGTGGCCCATTACGCCGAAGTTGCCGGATTGGAGCATGGCCGCCGAGGGGTGTCTGACACCCGAAACCCGGACATTCAAATGGATGGATAGGCCTTGATCGAAGGTTCATGGCTGAAACGATTAAAGCGTTGTAGGAGATTGGCTACAGCTCATCCATGCCGAGCCTCTGGATAACCCCTTTATTTTAATAATTCATCATTTACATCAATAAGTTAACTAAGACTAAAAATAACTTACACCTGTACGTAGCCGGCTTAGTTCCCGAGAAACGTCGGATTAATGGCGCAGCTTTTATGGCAGCTTGTGTCCCTCGTTTCCGCTACATACGTAGGACAAATCCCTATGGCTAAATAAAATCTCGAACGCCGAGTTACGTTCAAGCAGTACGGAGTGCCCTGCACAGGCCCTGGGCAACCGTTGACGGTTTTCGACATCAAGGATGAGATGGCTATGAGTCTGACCCCAAGTATTGGCGACACCTGCGGCCCGCATTTTTATGCCGAAATGGGCGAGTTGATTTCAAACAGCGGCGACGAACATTTCGCCGCCACGATGTTGCAGCTGGTGGGCAAGTGGGTACCGATTCACCTGGTAGACCTCAGCGAATGGACCCTGGATGAACTGCGCGACCGCGTGCTGGACATCAAGTTACTGGGCAGCGCCGGGGTGAAAAAGGATTTGTCGGTGCCCCAGACCTTGCATGCGCTGAACGACCACCCGCTGTTGCGGCAGATGCTGCACATGCAAGACCCGCTGCTGATCCAGATGAACGCCAAGGCCAACAGCGCGCATCCGCGCGGTACTTCGCACCAGTGCAATCTGGTATCGCGCCAGGGCAATCGACGCTGTGTGATTTCGTTCTACCGCCCGCCGACGCAGCAGGGGTTCTCCCTGGCTGAGTTGTCGTTTCTCAAGTGCTTGTCGGACACGCTGTTGCCGTTGATGGAACGGCACGCCCAGAGCCTGCGCCAGGCGCCGCACGCCGAGACTGAGCCGGCCCATACCCTGTTGGAACAATCGCAGTTGCAGCGTGAGTTCTACAAACGCTTGTCTTTGAGCGACATCACCCTTTCGGCGCGGGAACAGGAGGTGTGCCTGGGCCTGCTGACCGGCGGTACCGTGCCGCAAATCGCGGAGAAACTCAGTGTCAAAAACAGCTCGATCGAGACCTACCTCAAGCGCGCCGCCGCCAAGCTGGGCGTGAGCGGCCGGCATGGCCTGGCCAAATGGATGGTGGGCGCCTGATGAACACACGAGCACTGTGCACCGTCGGCATGGCCTGGATGCTCGGCGGTTGCTCGCTGATTCCCGAGTACCAGCGACCAGCCGCGCCGACGCCTGCGCAGTACCCCCAAGGCGGCGTGTACCGCCTGGCGCAGGCCGGCACCCAGGCGCAAAACCCGGACTGGCAGCAGCTGTTCCGCGACCCGGCGCTGCAACAGCTGATTAATGATGCGTTGGTCAACAACCGCGACCTGCGAGTGGCGGCCCTGAATGTGCAAGCGTTCCAGGCCCAGTACCGAATCCAGCGCGCGGATCTGTTCCCGGCGATCTCTGCCACAGGCGCCGGCAAGCGCCAGAAGTTGCCAGGGAGCGTGACCGGCACCGGCAAGTCAGCGATAACCTCCAACTATTCCGCCACCTTGGGCCTGAGCGCCTATGAGCTGGATCTGTTTGGCCGCGTGCGCAGCCTCAGCGAACAGGCGCTGCTCACTTACCTGGGTACCGAACAAGCGCGGCGCAGTACGCAATTGAGCCTGGTGGCCAACGTCGCCAATGCCTACCTGACCTGGCGCGCCGATCAGGAACTGCTGGCCTTGGCCGAGCAAACCCTGGTCGCCAACGACCACAGCTGGCAATTGACCCGCCGCAGCAAAAGCGCAGGCAAAGCCTCGGCGCTGGACGTGGTGCAAGCGCGCACAGCAGTGGAAAGTACCCGCGCCAGCGTAGCCCGCTATGAACGCCAGGTGGCCCAGGACCTCAACAACCTCACACTGCTGGTGGGTGGCCCGGTGGATGAACACCTGCCTGCGCGACCGCTGGCCGACGATCTGGTCGCTCGCGTGCCCGCCGGCTTGCCCTCGGACCTGCTGCAACGCCGCCCGGATATCCTCCAGGCCGAATACCAGTTGCAGGCGGCCAACGCCAATATCGGTGCGGCCCGTGCCGCGTTCTTTCCTTCCGTGACCCTGACGGCAAACGCCGGCAGCACCAGCAAGGAGCTGTCGGGGCTGTTCAAGGGCGGCTCGGGTAGCTGGACCTTTCAGCCGCAGATCAACCTGCCGATCTTCAACGCCGGCAGCCTGCGCGCCAGCCTCGATTACGCCAGGCTGCAGAAGGACATCACGGTGGCCCAGTACGAAAAATCCATCCAGGGCGCCTTCCAGGAAGTTGCCGACGGCCTCGCCGCACGCCAGACCTTCAACGACCAACTGGCGGCGCAACGGGATTTCGTCGCCGCCAACCAGAACTACTATGACCTGGCCGAGCACCGTTACCGCAGCGGCGTGGACAGCAACCTGACGTTCCTCGATGCGCAGCGTTCGCTGTTCAGCGCGCAACAGGCACTGATTGTGGACCGGCTGGCGCAGTTGGTCGCCGAGGTGAATTTGTATACCGCACTGGGGGGCGCCTGGGATATCAGCGCAACCCCGACTGCCGCAGCCGGTACTCCCCCGGTGTCATCTGTGCATAGCGCAAAAAAAACCGGCTGAAATACGCAGGGTCCTTGAACCCCAGCTGGTAGCAGATTTCATTCGCGGAACTGCCGGTAAACAACAGCAGGCGCTTGGCCTCTTGCATCAGCCGTTCAAGGATCAGGCGCTTGGACGGCAGGTCAGCAATGCGTCGGCACACTTCATTGAGCCGCGCCTGGGTCACGCCAATGCCCTCGGCATAACGCGCCAACGGCCAATGTTCCAGGTAGTGGGCTTCGATCAGCTCGTTGAAACGATGGAAGATGCGCAGGTCTTCGTGGGCTGTCGGGCGTGCCGGCTGGGCGTGGGCGCACAGGCGCAGCAGGCGGATCATGATCAACCGCGTCAGGCTGTCGAGGGCGGCGGCGCGCCCTGCCCGTTCGGCGTTGATCTCACTGCACAGCGCCTCGAAGAGTTGTTCCAACCCCTCAGCGTCGCCAGTCAAGGCCACACATGCGGCGCCGGAGGCGAGGCTGGGGTCGGCGTCGATCAATCCCCATACAAGCTGCTGGCGCACCGTCAACACATGCCCGTCGGCATCGGCTTCGGTGACAAAAGCATGGGCCACCGTGGGCGGCGTGAGAAAAAACATCGGTCCCGATTCAACGTACTGGCGGTCATCCAGATACACCCGCACTGCACCACTCTTGACGTAATGCACCTGGAAATACCGGTCATGGCGATGCACCGCCATATTGCGCCCGAAAAACCCCGCCAGGTTGCCGAGCTTGTCGTAATGCACCTCGGCGTCGCTGTAGCGCTGGTCGTAGACCTGCCCGATGTTGATGTTGGGAATCGGCTTCACGGGGCTCTCTTCTTGTTGTTGTGAGGCCAGCGCAGTGTGCCACGCTTGACGGTAGTTAACATATTAATTATAACGTTAACAACTTAACGAACGGCCTGTGCAGCCGTCGTCACCGCCAGGAGAAACGCATGAGCCGTACCCTGCATGATGTTGCCAGCGGCACCCTGTTCGGCGTTGCGCTGAACTACCAGGGCCTGCTGGACCAGCATCTCGCCGCCTTCCAGCAGGCGCCCTACCAGCAGCCGCCGACCAAGCCGGTGCTGTTTATCAAAACCCCCAACACCCGCAATGCCCATGGCGGCGTAGTGCTGCAGCCTGCGGGCGAGCGCCTGCAGCCGGGCCCGGCGCTGGGTGTGGTGATCGGCCAGCGCGCCAGCCGTGTCAGCCTGGAGAACGCCATGGCGCATGTGGCCGGGTATGTGGTGGTGAATGAATTCAGCCTGCCGGAAGACAGCTACTACCGCCCCGCCGTCAAAGCCAAATGCCGCGATGGGTTTTGCGCCCTGGGCCCGCAGTTGGTGGCGCGGGATCAAGTGGCCAACCCCAATCAATTGAGCCTCAAGCTGTTCGTCAATGGCGAGCTGCGCCAGGAAAGCTCTACCGCCGATTGGGTACGCGACATCCCGCAATTGATCGCCGAGATCAGCGAGTTCATGACCCTGTACCCCGGCGATGTGCTGATCACCGGTACCCCGCAAGGCCGCGTGGATGTGCAGCCAGGCGACCAGGTTGAGGTCGATATCACCGGCATTGGCCGCCTGAGCAACACCATTGCAGCGGAGGCATCGGCATGAAACGCGCACGTATCCACTTTGAAGGTGCAACCCACAACGTATTGGTGCAAGCCGACTGCAGCGTGCGCCTGAAGGATGGGCGGTTGCTGGCCGAAGACCAGGTGCAATGGCTGCCACCCGCCACCGGCAACATGTTCGCCCTGGGTTTGAACTACGCCGACCACGCCGCCGAACTGGCCTTTACGCCGCCGACCGAACCGCTGGCATTCATCAAATCGGTGGGCACTTACACCGGTCACCGCCAAGTCAGTTGGCGCCCCGACAACGTCGCCTACATGCACTACGAGTGCGAGCTGGTGGCGGTGATCGGCAAGACCGCGCGCAACGTCAAGCGCGCCGACGCCCTGGACTACCTGGCCGGTTACACGGTGTGCAACGACTACGCGATCCGCGACTACCTGGAAAACTACTACCGCCCCAACCTGCGCGTGAAAAACCGCGACGCCACCACCCCGGTCGGCCCGTGGATTGTCGACGTGGCCGATGTGCCCGACCCAGGCAACCTGAAATTGCGCACCTGGATCAACGGCGAACTGCGCCAGGAAGGCAGCACGAAAGACATGATTTTCGATATCCCCTACCTCATCGAATACCTGTCCAGCTTCATGACCCTGCAACCGGGCGACATGATCGCCACCGGCACGCCCGAGGGGCTGGCCGATGTGGTGCCGGGGGATGAGGTCGTGGTGGAAGTCGAAGGCGTGGGCCGCCTGGTCAACCGTATTGTCAGTGAAACGGAGTTTTTCTCCGCGCGCAAAGAGGCTTGAGCACCATGATCAAACACTGGATCAACGGCCGTGAGGTCGAAAGCAAAGATACCTTTATCAACTACAACCCGGCCACCGGCGAGGCCATCGGCGAAGTCGCCAGCGGCGGCGCCGAAGAAGTCGCGCAAGCCGTAGCGGCGGCGAAGGCGGCGTTCCCCAAGTGGGCCAATACGCCGGCCAAGGAGCGCGCGCGCTTGATGCGCAAACTGGGTGAGTTGATCGAACAGAACGTGCCACACCTGGCCGAGCTGGAAACCCTGGACACCGGCCTGCCGATCCACCAGACCGAGAACGTGTTGATCCCGCGTGCCTCGCACAACTTCGATTTCTTCGCAGAAGTCTGCACCCGCATGGACGGCCACACCTACCCGGTGGACGACCAGATGCTCAACTACACCCTGTACCAGCCGGTAGGCGTGTGCGGGCTGGTGTCGCCGTGGAACGTGCCGTTCATGACCGCCACCTGGAAGACCGCGCCGTGCCTGGCGCTGGGCAATACGGCGGTGTTGAAGATGTCGGAGCTGTCGCCGCTGACCGCCAATGAACTGGGGCGCCTGGCGGTGGAAGCCGGGATTCCCGACGGCGTGCTCAATGTGATCCAGGGCTACGGCGCCACCGCCGGTGATGCACTGGTGCGCCACCCGGATGTACGGGCGATTTCCTTTACCGGCGGCACCGCCACCGGTAAGAAAATCATGCAGAGCGCCGGCCTGAAAAAGTATTCCATGGAACTGGGCGGCAAGTCGCCGGTGCTGATTTTTGAAGACGCCGATCTGGAACGCGCCCTCGACGCCGCGTTGTTCACGATCTTTTCCCTCAACGGCGAGCGCTGCACCGCTGGCAGCCGGATCTTTATCCAGGAAAGCGTCTACCCGCAATTTGTCGCCGAGTTCGCGGCGCGAGCCAAGCGCTTGATCGTCGGCGACCCCCAGGACCCGAACACCCAGGTCGGCTCGATGATCACCCAGGCCCATTACGACAAGGTCACCGGCTACATCAAGATCGGCCTGGAGGAAGGCGCCACGCTGCTGGCTGGCGGCCTGGAACGCCCGGCCAACCTGCCGGCGCACCTCAGCCGCGGCCAGTTTATCCAGCCGACGGTGTTTGCCGACGTGAACAACCGGATGCGCATCGCCCAGGAAGAAATCTTCGGCCCGGTGGTGTGCCTGATTCCGTTCAAGGATGAAGCCGAGGCATTGCAACTGGCCAACGACACCGAATACGGGCTGGCCTCCTACATCTGGACCCAGGACATCGGCAAGGCCCACCGCCTGGCGCGCGGTATCGAAGCGGGCATGGTATTTATCAACAGCCAGAACGTACGGGATTTGCGCCAGCCGTTTGGCGGGGTCAAAGGCTCGGGCACCGGGCGTGAAGGCGGCCAGTACAGCTTCGAAGTGTTTGCCGAGATCAAGAACGTGTGTATTTCCATGGGCAGTCATCACATTCCGCGTTGGGGCGTCTGAAGCCCGCATTGCTTGTAGGAGCGAGCTTGCTCGCGAAGCACCCACAGGCACCGCTGGCTACCTGAAGCGCTGCGTTATCGTTGACGTTTTTCGCGAGCGAGCTCGCTCCTACAAAAGAATAATTATTCAGGAGAGTCATCATGGGCGAAGTGGTTCTGGCAGCGAAGATCTGCCACGTACCGTCGATGTACCTGTCGGAACTGCCCGGCAAACATCACGGCTGTCGCGAAGCGGCGATTGCCGGGCACAAGGAGATCGGCCGGCGTGCCCGCGAACTGGGGGCCGACACTGCGGTGGTGTTCGACGTGCACTGGCTGGTCAACAGCGGCTACCACGTCAATTGCGGCGAGCAGTTCCAGGGCACCTACACCAGCAACGAACTGCCGCACTTCATCAAGAACATGGACTACGCCTACCCCGGCTGCCCTGAACTGGGTGAGCTGATCGCCGCCGAAGCCAACCTGGCCGGCGTGCGCAGCATGGCCCATAACATCCCGAGCCTGGAGCTGGAATACGGCACCCTGGTGCCCATGCGCTACATGCATATGGACGTGCCCGAGGAGCAAAAGCTCAAGGTCATTTCCATCGCTGCCTGGTGCGCCTGGCATCGCCTGGAAGACAGCTTTGCCTTCGGCGCCGCCGTGCGCCGGGCCATCGAAAAGAGCGACCGCAAGGTGCTGGTGCTGGCGTCCGGCTCGCTGTCCCATCGGTTCTCGGACGACCGCCAGGCTGAGGCGAATATCCACAACTGGACCCGCGAATTCGACAAGCAGGTGGACCTGCATGTCGTGCAAATGTGGAAGCAAGGTCGCTTCAAGGAGTTCTGCGCCATGTTGCCCGACTACGCCGAACATTGTTTTGGCGAAGGCAAGATGCACGACACCGCCATGCTCCTGGGCCTGCTGGGTGGGCCGGACTATGCCAAGCCGACCGAGATCATCACGCCGCCGTTCGGCAGTTCGGGCACCGGCCAGATCAACGCGATTTTCCCGCTTTAACCCTGGGAGAACACCATGCCGCACTTTATCGCTGAGTACACCGACAACCTCGAACAGCAGGCCGATTTGCCCGGCCTGTTTGAAAAAGTCCACCGCGTGCTGGGTGACAGCGGTGTGTTTCCATTGGGCGGCATTCGCAGTCGCGGCGTGCGCCTGGACACCTGGCGCATGGCCGACGGCAAGCACGATTATGCCTTTGTACACATGACCCTCAAGGTCGGCCATGGCCGCGACCTGGCGACGCGCGAAGCAGTCGCCCAAGCGGTGTTCGCGGTGATCACCGCACACTTCGCCGAGCTGCAGGCGCAACGGTTGTTGGCGCTGTCGTTCGAGATGATCGAGCTGCACCCGCAGCTCAACTTCAAGCAGAACAATGTGCATGCGTTCCTGAACAACCCGGCGAACTGAAACGGCCCCGCCCTCCCTGTAGGAGCGAGCTCGCTCGCGAAAAACCCACAGGCCCCGCGGATCACCGGCAGCGCTGCGTTTTCGTTAACGTTTTTCGCGAGCAAGCTCGCTCCTACAACAAAAAGAACAACGCCATGAGCACAGCCCATTCCACTGCAAGCCTGCGGCTTGCCGAGCACGACCGTACCCATCGTTTGGTGACCTGGCGCCTGATGCCATTGTTGCTGGTGTGTTACCTGTTCGCCCATCTGGACCGTATCAACATCGGCTTTGCCAAGATGCAGATGAGCAGCGACCTGCACTTCAGCGACACCGTGTATGGCTTCGGCGCCGGCCTGTTCTTCATTGCCTACGCATTGTTCGGCGTGCCCAGCAACATTGCCCTGGACCGTGTCGGACCACGGCGCTGGATCGCCTGCCTGATGGTGGTGTGGGGCCTGCTCTCCACCGGCATGTTGTGGGTGGAGAGCGCGCGCGGGTTCTACGTGCTGCGCTTTCTGCTGGGTGTGGCCGAGGCCGGTTTTTTCCCGGGGATCCTGGTATTCCTCAACCGTTGGTACCCGGCACGCCGTCGCGCCCAGGTCACTGCCTTGTTTGCCATTGCAGTGCCTATGGCCGGGGTGCTGGGCGGGCCGATTTCCGGGGCGATCCTGGAGAACTTCCACGACGTCGGCAGCCTGCGCGGTTGGCAGTGGATGTTCCTGATCGAAGGCGCACCCGTGGTGCTGCTGGGGCTGGTGGTGCTCAAGTGGTTGCCGGACAGTTTCGAGTCGGTGCACTGGCTGAGCGCCGAGCAAAAACAGCAACTGCGCACCCAATTGAGCAACGAGGAACAGCGCAAGACCATCACCTCGTTCGGCGGCATCCTGCGTGACCCGCAGGTGTGGCTGCTGGTGGCCGTGTACTTTGCGGTGATGCTGGCGGTCAACACCCTGGCGTTCTGGATGCCCACCCTGATCCACGGCGCCGGCATCGGCCGTGACAGCCAGGTCGGCTTGCTCAGCGCCGCGCCGTACCTGGCCGGCTGCGTCTTCATGCTCGGCTGCGGGCGCTCGTCCGACCGCCACCGCGAACGCCGCTGGCACCTGTGCGTGCCGTTGCTGATGGCGGCACTCGGTATCGCCGTCGCGGGCCTGGCGCCCGGCAATGCGCTGCTGGTGATGGGCGGGCTGGTGGTCGCCGGCATGGGCGCCAGTGCCGCCCTGCCGATGTTCTGGCAACTGCCACCGGCGTTTCTCTCCCACACCACCCAGGCGGCGGGCATCGCCATGATCAGCTCGTTCGGCAGCATCGCGGCGTTCCTCGCGCCCTACCTGATCGGCTGGATGCGCGACGCCACCCAGAGCGCCAGCCTGGCCCTGTACGTACTCGCCCTGTTTATCGCCCTCGGTGGTTTGCTGGTGCTGCGCACCCAGGCCGCCATCGTCAACCCACACTAGAGACCGTTGCCATGCTCGACTCCCAGCAAATCCTCGCAGCCGCCGCCCACCTGGACCATGCCGAACGCAGCCGCGAACAGGTGCGCCAGTTTTCCCTCGACTACCCCGATATGACGATCGAGGACGCCTACGCCATCCAGCGTGAATGGGTCGCCCAGAAGATCAAGCACGGGCGCACGCTCAAGGGTCACAAGATCGGCCTGACGTCACGGGCCATGCAGGTGTCGTCGAATATCACCGAACCCGATTACGGCGCTCTGCTCGACGACATGTTTTTCGACGAAGGCAGCGACATTCCCTTCGAGCGTTTCATCGTGCCACGGGTGGAGGTGGAACTGGCTTTCATCCTCGGCAAGCCGCTCAAAGGGCCCAACTGCACGGTGTTCGATGTGCTCGACGCCACCGAGTGGGTGATCCCGGCGCTGGAAATCATCGACGCCCGCATCCAGCAGGTCGACCCGCATACCAACGCCACCCGCAAGGTGTTCGACACCATCTCCGACAACGCCGCCAACGCCGGTGTGGTCCTCGGCGGCCGCGCCGTGCGCCCCACCGAGATCGACCTGCGCAAGGTGCCGGCGGTGTTGTATCGCAATGGCGTGATCGAAGAGTCCGGGGTGTCGGCGGCGGTGCTCAACCACCCGGCCAAAGGCGTGGCGTGGCTGGCCAACAAGCTGGCGCCCTATGACGTCACCCTGCTGCCCGGCCAGGTGATTCTCGGCGGCTCGTTTACCCGCCCCGTGGCAGCCCGCTCTGGCGATACCTTCCACGTCGACTACGACCTGCTCGGCTCGATTGCCTGCCGCTTCGTCTGAACCCAGGAGTGCTTTCATGGACATGCCTGTCAACCGCTTCAAGCAACGCCTGCACAACCGCGAGGTACAGATCGGCCTGTGGCTCGGCCTTGCCAATGCCTATAGCGCCGAGTTGGCCGCCAATGCCGGTTTCGACTGGCTGCTGATCGACGGCGAACACGCGCCCAATCAGCTGCCGGGGATGCTGGCGCAATTGCAGGCCATTGCGCCCTACCCCAGCCAGGCGTTGATTCGCCCGGTGATCGGCGACACGGCGCTGATCAAACAACTGCTGGATATCGGCGCCCAGACGCTGCTGGTGCCCATGGTCGAAAACGCCGCCCAGGCCCGGGAACTGGTGCGCGCCCTGCGCTACCCGCCCCAGGGTATTCGCGGAGTCGGCAGCGCCCTGGCCCGCGCCTCGCGCTGGAACAGCATCGCCGATTACCTCGACCAGGCCGATGCGCAGATGTGCCTGCTGGTGCAGATTGAGAATGCCGAGGGCCTGGCCAATCTGGACGCCATCGCCGCCGTCGAAGGCGTGGACGGGGTGTTTATCGGCCCGGCAGATTTGAGCGCGTCCATGGGCCACCGGGGTAACCCGGGGCATCCGCAGGTACAGGCGGCGATTGAGGACGCCATCGTGCGTATCGTCAAGGCGGGTAAGGCGGCAGGGATTCTCAGTGCGGATGAAAATCTCGCACGACGCTATATCGAGTTGGGAGCGACGTTCGTGGCGGTGGGGGTGGATACCACGGTGTTGATGCGGGGGCTGCAAAGCCTGGCCGGGAAGTTCAAAGACGTACCGATGGCTCCCAATACCGGTGGTGTCTACTGAAATCCATGTGGGAGCTGGCTTGCCTGCGATGGCGGTGCATCAGCGACAGATAAGCCAGCTGACCCGGCGCTATCGCAGGCAAGCCAGCTCCCACAGTTGACCGGTGGTGGTTCAGTCATTAGTTCAGCGCTTGATGTTCTTCAAGTCATCCAGCAACCCCAACAGCATCTGGAATTTCTCTTCGCCAAACTGATCCTGCAAACGCTGGTAGTTGGCCTCCATGCACTGGCTCATTGACTCGAAACTCGCCTTGCCCTTGTCCGCCAGGGTAATCAGCACCCGGCGCTGGTCCTGTTCGGCCTTGCGCCGGTGCACCATGCCGGCCGCTTCCATGCGCACCAGTACGCCGGTCATGCTCGGCTTGAGGATGCAGGCCAGTTCCGCCAGTTGGTAGATCTCCAACTCACCGTGCTGTTCAAGGATGCGGATGATGCGCCATTGCTGTTCGGTCAGGCCGTGTTCATTCAGGGAAGGACGGAAAAAACTCATGGCGGCCTCGCGCGCTTGCAGCAAGGCCAGGGTCAGGGATTGTCGAGGTGTGGACATAGGGCTCAGGGTCACGAAGTATTTAGTTAATAGTTTAACGAAACTCTAACATTCCCGGCCGGCGAGCGCGCTATAACTTGTAGGTGCCCTCGCCCGTGGCGCGCTGAATCAAAAACCCGGGCACGCAGGATCAAGACTTCCCGCCCGCCAGGGGCCCTAATGGAGGCATCCGCTTTAGCGCCTTCCTTCACTTTTTCAGGCTGCGCCATGATCAACATCGAAACCCCCACGTACTACACCGCCACCAAGAAATACAACCTCAGCTTCCCCACCCTGGAACAGGATATCGACGCAGACGTCGTGGTCATCGGCGGCGGCTTTTCCGGGATCAACACGGCCCTTGAGCTGGCGGAAAAAGGCATCACCAACATTGTGGTGCTTGAAGCGCGCTACCTGGGCTTTGGCGGCACGGGCCGCAACGGTGGGCAAATCATGGCAGGCATCGGCCATGACCTGGAGAAGATCAAGAAGGACGTGGGCGAAGACGGCCTGCGCCAAGTGTTCGAGATCAGCGACCTGGGCGCCGACATCATCAAGAACCGCATCGCCAAGTACAACATCGACGCGGACTTTTGCCACGGCTACGGCTACATGGGCTTCAACGCCCGCCAGGAAAAAACCCTGCGCGCCTGGGAGAAGAACTTCAAGTCGATCAACAGCCAGCACGAAATCCGCTTTCTCGGCGGCTCCGACGTGCAGCAGATCATCGGCTCCACCGCCTACACCAGCGCCCTGTTGCACATGGGTGGCGGGCATGTGCATTCGCTGAACCTGCTGCTGGGCGAAGCCACCGCACTGGCCAGCCATGGCGTGAAGATCTTCGAGAACAGCCCGGCCCTGGACGTCAGCTACGGCGAGCGCATCACCGTGCGCACCGGGCGCGGTTCGGTACGCGCCAGCAAGTTGCTGTGGGCCTGTGACAGCTTTCTCAACAATCTGGAGCCAGAACTGCACCGCTCGACCATCAACACCTACGCGTTCCAGATGATGACCGAGCCGTTGTCCGAGGAGTTGATCCAGCGCATCAGCCCGATCCGTGGGGCCTACAGCGATATCCGCCCGGTGATCGACTACTACCGCGTGACTAACGAAAACCGCCTGCTGTTCGGCGCCGCGACGCCTTTGGTGGAGCACATTCCCGGCGACCTGAAAGCCTGGAACCGCAACCTCATGCTGAAGATTTTCCCCTACCTCAAGGACGTGAAAATCGACCTGGCCTGGGGCGGCCCGATGGCATGCAGCCCGAACCTGTTCCCGCAGGTGGGCACCTTGCCGGGGCGCAGCAATGCATTTTTCGTGCAGGGCTATTCCGGCTTTGGCGTCACGCCCAGCCACATCATCTGCAAGGTGCTGGCCGAAGGCATGAGCGAAGGCTCGGCGCGTTATGACCTGGTCAGCTCGATTCACCGCCCCACCATCATCGGCAAGGACGCGATTCGCCCCCTGCTGCTGACGGCGGGCAAATCCTGGCACCAACTTTCCGGCTACTGGAATGGGCGCCGCTAACCCTCTTTTCTCACTCACAGGAACCACTGCCATGCCTCTTACCGCCCTGAAACACAACGTCCAGCTGTCGGAACTCGACGCCTGGGGCACCGTGGCCGACCTCGGCTCGCAAATCCTCGAAGGCGAAGTACGCGCCTTCGGCAAGATGACCTTTGGCGCGCCCACCGATGCGGTCAGCAGTGCGTACTTCGGCACGACCCAGGGCAAGTTCCGCATGGTTTACCCGTTCGCCGAACAGGCCACGATAGTCACCGGTGAAGTGGTGCTGACCGACGAGTCCACCGGCCAATCCACCCGCTACAAAGCCGGTGACAGCTGGTTCGTGACCAAGGGCACGCCCGTGCTGTGGGAAGTGGTCAGCGAGAGTTTCGTCAAACACTACTTCGCCGTCGTGTAAGGGAGGGGTTGCCATGTCGAATTCATCTGACTGGATCACCGTGGGCGCCCTGGCCGACGGTTTTGCACCCGAGGCGTTCATCCTGCCGACCCTGGCCGACCTGGCCGGCCAGACCTTCACCCTGCACTTTGCCAATGGCTGGCAGATCGAACACCGCTTCGAACAGGAGCGCTTGGCCTGGCACGCCGCCGATGGCCACTCCAGCGGCAGCGCCGTCTACCGCGCCAGCTCCATTCGCCCGGGCCTGTACCTGGTGGACTTTATCAAGCACGAGGCGGGGCAAAGCTGGTCGATCAGCCTGGTGCTGGACACGCCAACTGCGTCCTTTACCGCGGTGATTGGCCGTATGCCGGAACCGGCAGAGACCCACGAAGGCCTTTACCACCGCGCCCTGGCTGGCAAACCGCTGACCTCGGTACAGGTTGACTTCCTCCACGGCAGCCTCGACCGGCCGTGGCAGGAGGGCCACTGCCTGCACGCCCCCACCGACGAGTTGGTCGGCCTGCGCAACCACTACCGCTACAGCCCCAGCGAGGTCTACGAACACATCTACCTCAACCCGCGGTTCTACGCCTGGCAATGCCTTGAGGGCGTGGAGAAAGGCTTGTGCGACACCGACCGCTGCCATTACTACAAGATCGCCGAACAGCTATACCTGTTCGTCTGGCAGGAGAAGATCGTACCGACCCTCGGCCTGGTGCTGATCGACCTGCAACAGCACCGCAGCGACGGCAAGATCTTCGGCTATGCCGGGGCGTCCTTCGACGCGCTGTCGAACTTCCCGATCAGTTCCTATTGCCAGGTGCTCAACCGCACAGAGTACCCCGGTGACTGAGCCGCGCACGGTGGTGATCACCGGGGCCGGCACCGGCATCGGCGCTGCCTGCGCACGCTTGTACGCACAGGAAGGCGCGCATCTGGTGCTGATCGGTCGGCGTCGTGAGCCACTGGAACAGGTGGCGCAAGACACCGGCGGGCTGATCCTGGTGGGCGATGCCGCCTGCCCGGACACCTGGGACGGCTTCATCCAACAAATCCGTAGCCACTTCGGGCACCTCGATGTGCTGCTGGCCTGTGCCGGTGGCCACGGGCTGGGCAGTGCGACCCA
Organism: Pseudomonas sp. DWP2-2; assembly: GCF_049897065.1. Taxonomy (NCBI): domain Bacteria; kingdom Pseudomonadati; phylum Pseudomonadota; class Gammaproteobacteria; order Pseudomonadales; family Pseudomonadaceae; genus Pseudomonas; species Pseudomonas sp. DWP2-2. Next base: position 512,162 of record NZ_JAFCVN010000001.1, read on the forward strand.
GACCAGTCAGGCCACCTGGGAAGGCGCGCTGCGCAGCAACCTCGACAGTGCGTTTTACAGCGCCCGCGCCTGCCTGCCGCTGTTGCAGGAAAGCGCCGGGAACATCGTGCTGATTGGCTCCATCGCCTCATTGGCGGCAGGCCCCGAGGTGTGTGGCTACACCACCGCCAAGCATGCGCTGCTCGGGCTCAACCGCTCGCTGGCCCGTGATTATGGGCCCCATGGCGTGCGGGTGAACGCGGTGTGCCCAGGCTGGGTGCACACGCCGATGGCCGACGCGGAGATGCAGCCGTTGATGGAGGCGTACGGCGAAACCTTGCAGCAGGCCTATGCGCGTGTGTGTGCCGATGTCCCGCTGCGGCGCGCCGCCCGTGCCGACGAGATCGCCAAGGTGTGCCGCTTCCTGGCCAGCGACGACGCCTCGATCATTACCGGCGCCACGTTGGTGGCGGACGGTGGCTCCAGCATCGTCGACGTGCCGACGCTGGCGTTTACGCACCTGGAGCCTGCCCATGACGAATGACCTGGATTTCAGCGGCCAGGTCGTGCTGGTCACCGGCGGCGCCCAGGGCATTGGCCTGGGCATCGTCCAAGCCTTTGCCCAACGCGGTGCGCGGGTGGTGATTGCCGACCGTAGGGTTGAACAGGCTGAAGCCCTGGCTGCCGGGTTATGCGCGCAGGGGTATCACGTTGACGCCGTTGGCGTTGACCTGGCGGATGCCGAAGCGGTGTTCGCCTGCGTCCAAGGCTTGGCGCAACTGGATGTGCTGGTGCACAACGCCGGGTATTTTCCGCTGACCGCCTTTGCCGACATTACCCCAACGATCCTGGAGCGCACCCTGGCGGTGAACCTGTCGGCGCTGTTCTGGCTGACCCAGGCGGCGTTGCCGATGTTTCGCGAACAAGGCCGGGGCTGCGTGCTGGTGACGTCTTCGGTCACCGGCAACCGGGTCGGTTATCCGGGGCTGAGCCACTATGCGGCGTCCAAGGCCGGGGTGAATGGGTTTATCCGCAATGCAGCGCTGGAGCTGGCGCCGTTGAATGTGCGGGTCAACGGCGTGGAGCCCGGCATGATCGCCACCCCGGCGATGGATAACCTGGGCGATGCGGCCGTGAATGACAGCATCGCCCGCCGTGTGCCGCTGGGGCGCCTGGGCGCGGCGGCGGATATTGCCGGGGCGATGGTGTTTCTGGCCTCTGACCTGGCGGGCTATATCACCGGGCAGACGCTGGTGGTGGATGGTGGCGCGACGCTGCCCGAAATCTGAAACCCGATCGTTCCCACGCTCTGCGTGGGAATGCATCCTGTGACGCTCCGCGTCACGACTTCTGGCGCGGGACGCGGAGCGTCCGGGGCGACGTTCCCACGCGGAGCGTAGGAACGATCACGCTTGCACCGCCTGCAACCGGCTGGAACGAAAATCCTTGGGCGATACTTCGAACTGCTTCTTGAACGAGCGGCTGAAATGCGCCGAGCCGATCGTTCCCACGCTCTGCGTGGGAATGCATCCTGTGACGCTCCGCGTCACGACTTCTGGAGCGGGACGCGGAGCGTCCGGGGCGGCGTTCCCACGCGGAGCGTGGGAACGATCACGCTTGCACCGCCTGCAACCGGCTGGAACGAAAATCCTTGGGCGATACTTCGAACTGCTTCTTGAACGAGCGGCTGAAGTGCGCCGAGTCGGTAAAACCCCACTTGTAGGCAATCGAGGTGATCGACTCACTGCGCAGGAACGGGTTGGTCAAGTCATCTGCACTGCGCTTGAGCCGTGCGCGCTGGATATAGCGGCAGACGCTGTCATCCTGTTCTTCAAACAGACGGTACAGGTGCCGCACCGAGATATTCAGGCGGTTGGCCAGGCCGATGGGGCTCAGGCCTGGCTGGCTCAGCGACTCATCAATGACTTTTTGCACATAGCTGCGCAGGTTATTGCCGTGCAACGCAGCAACGCCCTCGCGGCACTCGTCGCCCTGCTCCAACGCCGAACCCAACAGCGAGACGAAGGCCGCTTGCAGCGCCTCCACTTGCGTGGCGTCATCGTCGGTATCGTCCTTGCACAGTTGGTCCATCAGCACATGCAGCATGCGCCCACAGGCCTTGGTCGAGGAGATCTTGCCGAAGGCCCGTGCCTGACCGCCCAGGTGCTTGCATACCGCGTTGCGCGACAGGGACAGCGAGGCGTGTTCGATCAGGCCGAAGGGGGTGATTTCGATGGAGCCCACCGAGTCCATCAACAGCATCTCGCCAGGCGCCAGTTGCACGGTCTGCTCATTTTGGGTGATTTGCGAATAGCCGCTGCGCTGGCTGACCAGGAAACATTCCTGGTCGTTGTCATGGTCGGCGTGGTGCGTCGGGCGCTTGATCAGCCCGGCATTGGTGCGCAGGATGGCCAAGCCACGCGGCAGGTTATGGATCTCGCCGATAAACAGCGAACGGTTGAAAGCCAGTTCGGTATCGAAGTGGCCGCACGCGTCGCGCAGTTCGCGGTTCCAGCTGTCGAGCCCGTCGGGTGCATGCTGTGGGATGCTCATTGGGTGTCTCCGCAGTGGCGTTATTCTTGTTGTTCTGGCGCAATAGTTAACATGTTATCTATATGCGCGCAACAACAACCTGTTTGCCCTTTGCAGAAGCACTAATGGTGCCAATCAGAGGTCCGACAATACCCGCCGCAATCCGGCCAGTACGACCAAGAGATACCCGCGTTGCTCGGTGCTCAACGCAATGTAGCGCCGGAACGCCGGCATGCGGTTGACCACCTCACTGCCGCCCATATGCTCCAGGCGCACGCACCATTGCTGGTCTTGCAGCTCGATGCGCAGGCGCTTGAAATCCAGCGGCATCAACGCCTGGAACAACGCGCTGTCAGCCTGCAAACGCGCCTGCAACTCACGGCCCAGTGCCTGGTTGCCAGCGCGGCGCCGCACATGAATACCGCTGCGCCGGATCGCGCCGCCATGGTGCACCTCGAAGCTGCCAGCGCCACCCGCTGCAGCAGGAACGCGCAGGACACATTCGGTCAGCACCAGGTGCATCAACAACTGAGACTCGGTGCGCTCGACAATCTCGAAGGCCACACCGCCCACTTCAAGGCTTGCCAGGCCCAGGTCACGCCGCAGGTGGGCCAGGGTCACCCCCGACCGATACCCGCTGGGTGCGCGGTCAGCACGAAACAGCTCAAACAGTTTTTGCCGCAAGGTCGCTATAACCCTCATGGGTATGCCCCGGTTCGTGATTGAATTCCTTGGCCAACACCTCTTCCACGCAGGCGGGCTTGAAGGGGTTGACCTTCTGCACCACGAGAGTCCAGAACAGCGCATAGGTGGCCGTCACGCCGAGCATCACGCCAAACGGCACATAAATGTCAGCCGGGTTCATGCCTGGCGGAGTGATAAACCACATGCCCAGCAGGATGCCGATGCTGGAGACGATCTGCGGCAGCGGGAACCACGGCGAGCGATAGGCCCGAGGCAAGTCCGGACGCCGAATGCGCAGGATCACCACCGAAAGCGTCACCAACAGGTAAGCGAAACTCCACGCGCATACCGCCGCCAGCACCAGGTGCATGATGTTGTCGGTGTTGCCGCCCAGGTACAGCGCATGCAGGCACGGAATCAACATGGCCACCAGGATGCACAACAGCGGCGTCTTGAAACGCGGGTGCAGGTAGGTGAACACCTTGGGCAAGGCGCCATCCACCGCCATGCCGTAGAGGATGCGCGGCACGCCGGCCATCAGGGTATTGATGGTCGCAGCGCCAGCGAACAGAAAGCCAATACCCAGCCACAACGGGCCGATCTGCCCCATTACCTGTTCGGCAAATCGGGGGATGGCCATGGGTGTGTCCAGCAGGTGCACGCCGGACGCGGCGTCGAGCACGACGTTTTCCACCTGGCGCTTCATCGCCGCGCCATAGATGAACATGCACGTCGCCACGCCCATCAGCCCGAGCATCATCGCCCGTGGCATCACCTTGGCCGATTGGCGCAGGTCCGGCGCCAGCGGGGTGACGAACTCGCAACCCACGAACATGAACATCGCCATGCCCACCAGCGACAGCACGGTGACCAGGTCGGTGCCTACCAGCGACTCACCGAACCAGCCCTCCAATTGCACCGCTGGCGCGGCGATCAGGCCCAGTACGCCGAACACCATCAGGGTGGTCCACATGCCGAAGGTCAGGATGATCTCGGCGCGGCCAAATGCGCTGACGCCAAAGGCGTTCAGCACGCCGAACACCAGTACGAAACCGACGCCCAGCAACCACGAGCCGCCGGCCGACTCTGCCAGGGTGTTGAGGTGTTCGAAGTTCACCAGGGCCATGACGCCGGCGAGGATGGTTTCGGCGGTGCCGGCGAACACATGCACGATCAGGTAGGCCGACAAGGTCCCGGTGATCGCAAAGAACCGGCCCATGCCGCAGTTGATGTAGTCGTACACCGAACCGGTGGTGGGCAGCATCGAGGCGGCCTCGGCAAAGGTTGTCGCCTGGGCCAGCATCATCACCACGGCGATCAGCATCGCCAGGGCAAACGCGCTGCCACCGATGCCAAAACCCATGGTGGCGGTGAGAATCACCGGGCTGGCCATGATCAGGCCGATGGTGCTGGCCAACGCAGTGGGAAAACCTACCGTGCCCCGGTTGAGGTGTGCGGTGAGTCGGTCGTTGATCGACATGGAGGGGTCCTCGAAGCGGTTTTTTTTAATGTGTCGGCACTCTGCGCCCCACTCCCGTTGATCGTCTTGCCCCTGTCTGCCGCCGGTTTTGTTGCTGCCTGCCAAGGCCTGCTGCCTGGCGGGCAGAGTCAATTGCCTGGCACGCAGGGAAAAGACTTGGCCTCACACCGCTCGCCCTAATGCGCCCTCACTCTTAACCAAGATGGGGGCAATAACAATGGAGCACACACTGAAAAACCGCTGCCTGCGCCAGACGGTCGGCCTGGGCGTGGCACTGTTGGTGGGCCAGGCGCAGGCCATCGAGTTGTATGCGGACGCCGACACCCAGGTCACCGGCAACTTCCTCGCCGTGTACGGTATGTTCAACAGCCCGAAGAACTACGATGGGCGCAGCGGCGGCGCCACTTGGCGTGAGGCGTTCATCAAGTACGGTCTGAGCGTCGAACAGCGCCTGGGCAACCTGGGCGGTGTGTATGGCACGGCCAACCTGGTGAGTTCCGGTACCTGGGGCGACGGCGATGCGGCCGGGTTGACCAACGGCACCGAGCGCACCACCAAGTTTGACGAAGCCTTCGCCGGCTGGCGGTCTGGCGAGTTGTTACCGGCGCTGGGCAAGGACGGCCTGGACCTGTCGTTCGGTCGCCAGATCATCATGCTCGGCGACGGTTTTATCCTTAACGACGACGGCCCCAACCTGGGCAATGGCGTCGGCGACGGCGAGTTCAATCGCGGCGGCGCCTACTACATCGCCGCACGCCATGCCTTCGATAAGACGGCGGTGATTCGCCTGGGCGGCAAGGACGGTGTGCACGGCAGCCTGATGTGGATCAAGTCCGACAACCGTGCCCAGGCCCTCACTGAAATGGCCGCCGGCACCCTGGAATACAGTGCCGCGCCGGGCACCCTGGGGCTGACCTATATTCACGGCATCGATGTGGATGAGCGCTTCGCCACCGACCTGCAGCGCCAGCGCAAAGGCATGAACCTCTACAGCCTGCGCGGCACCGGCAATGCCGGTATCGACAACGCGCACTTCGCCTTCGAACTGGCGCGCCAAAGCCGTCGCGATGGCCAGGAAAATGCCGGTTACGCCGAAGCCGGCTACACCTTCGCCAACCTGCCGTGGTCCCCGGACCTGACCTACCGCTACGCCCGTTATTCGAAGAACTGGGACGGCATGTTCTCAGGCTTCAACCGTGGCTACGGCACCTGGGTGCAGGGCGAAGTGGCGGGCAACTATTCCGGCCCCTTCAACAGTAATACCGCCGTGCAGCACGTGGCGCTCAAGGTCAAACCACTGGAGAACGTCACACTGGGGGCGCTGTTCTTCGACTACAACACCGTCAGTACCCACGGCCAATTGAACCTGGATGGCCGCGAACTGGACCTGTATGCCGAATGGGCCGTCAACGAGCACCTGATCATCACGCCGCTGCTGGGCCTGTACAAACCCGATAAATCAGCCGATACCGGGGGCAATCAGGTCGGCGGCAACGGCACCAATGTCTACAGCCAACTGGTGGTCGCCGTGCCGTTCTAAACTGCTTCGGGCGCGCAGGGAGGCAGCGCCCGGACCTCGGCATAGGCGCCCTGATGATAGAGCAGCGGCGCACGGCCAAAATCATCGAAGGCCACCACCTTGCCGATCATGATCCAATGGTCGCCGCCGTCCACCTGCTGGTATTTCTCGCAGTGAAAACGCGCCGAGCAATCGGCGAATACCGGCGAGCCACCCTCCCCCGGCTCGTAATCGATCAGGGCGAAGCGGTCTTCACGGGGGCGGGCAAAATTGTTCGACAGGTGCACCTGGTCCGCCGCCAAGACATTCACGGCAAAGTGGCTGGCCTCCTCGAACACGGCATGGCTGTTGGAGCGCTTGTCAATGCTCCACAGCACCAGCGGCGGGTCGAGGGATACCGAGTTGAAACTGTTGGCCGTCACGCCCACCTTGCGCCCGGAGGCGGTGGCGGCGGTGACCACGGTCACGCCAGTGGCAAAATTGCCCAAGGCACGACGAAAGGCTCGTGGGTCGAATACGTCGGACATGCAAGACTCCCGGGTGGCCTCTATGGGCCGCCCTGATTGTTGTAGGGAAAACGCAGCTACACCATGCTCGGGTCGGGTTCCAGGCCCATCAGCTCACGGCCAAGGATCTGCGCGCACACGTCATAGTCGGTGTAGGCATGCGCGCCGGTCATGTGGGCATCGCGGAACAGGCGCTGCATTTCGTTGTGTTCGAACCAGGCATTGCCACCGGCGGCGGCGAACAGCCGGTCTACCGCTTCGATGCACATCTTGGTGGCGTAGGCCTGGTTGGTGCGCCAGAACGCCAGGGTTTCTCGCGCTGGGTAGCGGTGGGCGGCGCTGTGTTCGGCGTGGTCTTGCCAGGTTTTCTCCAAAAACGCCCGAGCAGCGGCCACCTGGTGGGTGGACTCGGCCAGGCGCATCAGCGCCGGGGTCGCTGCGCCGACGGCGGCACCGGTATAGGCGCGCACACGGTTTTTGGTTTTTTCGCGGAACACCTCCAGCATGCGCTCGGCCACGCCGAGGCTGACGGTGGAAAAACCACTGGCGAAATACGGCCGGTACGGCGCGTAGAAAATCTGGCTGTCTGGGTAGAGACCAAAGCCTGCGGACTTGCCTTCCATCATGTCCTTGGCCTTCTGGATCCGGTGCTCAGGCACCCAGGCGTTGTCGATGATCAGGGTCTTGGTGCCGCTGCCTTTCATACCGGCCGCGAACCAGTCATCGCGGATCTGATAGTCACTGCGCGGCAGCACGGCAAAGCAGTAATCCTGGGTCCCTTCGGTATTCTGGCGACGGCAGCCGACAATCGCCCACTCGCCATGATCACAACCGCTGCTCCAGCCCATCTCGCCACTGAAGTACACGCCGCCCTCGCCCTCGGTCACCCGGCCGAACGGCGCAATACTGCTGCTGGCCGTGGCATCCGGGTTGGCGCCCCAGATCTCCTCCTGCAACTGCGCCGAGAACAGCGCCAGTTGATGGCTATGGGTACACAACAAACTCATGGCCCAGGCGGTGCTGGCGCAACTGCCGGCGAGCAAGGCGATGCAGTCGGCGAATTCGGGCAGCGACAGTTCCAGGCCACCGAATGCCTTGGGCTGGAAGGCGCGGTGCAGGCCGATGCTTTTGAGCAGCGCGATATTCTCATCCGGCACCTGGCGCAGCTGTTCGGCACGGCTGGCGTTCGCGGCAATGGCAGGCAGAAGAGGCTTGAGGTCTTCGAGGAGCGGGTTTGGCTTTTTCATGGACGGCCCTGCTTATTATTGGAAGTCCGGCAGGCGCTCCGAATCGTGGAACGGCGCGGGATGCAGGGCCAGTATCAAACGGGTCGTGCAGGCGGGAAATGCACGTTCGGCAGGCAAGCTTGTACTTTTCACAAGCACGGCAGGCACAGGCATAAAAGCTGGCAGGCACAGTCAAGCCGCTTATCAGTGCGTTGGTTAACCTCGGGGTTTCTTTGTGAACTGCCAGGAACCTGCCATGAGCGATATCCCGTTGCTGCCTCAAGTGGAAGCCTTTTTGCGTCGCCGCCATGGGCTGTTTATCGACGGTATCAGCGTGCACAGCCACGCCGATCAAACCCTGAACGTAATCAACCCTGCCAACGGCCGGGTGATCGCCGAAGTGGCCGATGCTGACCTGGCGGATATCGACGCTGCGGTCGCTTCTGCCAACCGTGGTTTTCAGCTGTGGTCCCAGGCTGCGCCCGCCATCCGCGGCAACGTGCTGCTTAAATTGGCCGACCTGCTGGAACAGCACCGCGAAGAACTCGCGCAGATCGAAACCTGCCAGTCAGGCAAGATCATCCAGATTTCCCGTGCCTTTGAGGTCGACCAGGCCGCGCACTTCCTGCGCTACTACGCAGGCTGGGCCACCAAGCTCAGCGGCCAGACCCTCACGCCCTCCCTGCCTTCGTTCAATGGCGAGCGTTACACCGCCTTCACCTTGCGCGAACCGGTGGGCGTGGTGGTAGGCATTGTGCCGTGGAATTTCTCGACCATGATCGCCATCTGGAAGCTGGCCTCGGCGCTGGTGACCGGCTGCAGCATCATCATCAAGCCCAGCGAATTCACGCCGCTGACCCTGTTGCGCATCGCCGAACTGGCCATCGACGCCGGCTTGCCGGCGGGGGTGCTCAACGTGCTGACCGGCGGCGGCCATGTCGGCAAGGGGCTGGTGGAACACCCCGGCACGCACAAGGTGTCCTTCACCGGCTCAGTACCCACCGGTATTGCAGTAGGCCGCAGTGCCATGGGCGCCGGGCTGACCCGCGCGACCCTGGAACTGGGTGGCAAGAACGCCGCCGGCTTCCTGCGCGACATGGATGTAGACAAAGCGGTGGATGGCATTATCGAAGCGGGTTTCCTGCACTCGGGGCAAATCTGCGCAGCGGCCGAACGTTTCTTCGTGCACCGCTCGCAAATCGACGCCGTGCTGGAAAAACTCAAGGCGCGTCTCAGCCGCCTGACCATCGGCTCGCCCCTGGATGAACACACCGAATTCGGCCCGGTGACCCACCAGCAACACCAACAGAAACTGCTCGGCTACTTCAACCAGGCCCGCACCGAAAACAACACGATCATCCACGGCGGCCACCTCATCGACCGCCCCGGCTGCTACGTCGAACCCACCGTGATCCTGGCCAACCACCTGCACGACACCCTGCTCAACGAAGAAACCTTCGGCCCCATCGCCACCTTCCTGCCCTACGACGATGAAGACGAACTGCTCGCCATGATGAACCACGGCCCCTTCGGCTTGAGCGCCAGCCTGTGGACCAATGACCTGGGCAAGGCCCTGCGCATGATCCCGGCCATCAAGGCGGGGACTCTGTGGGTGAACATGCACACCTTGCTCGACCCGGCAGTACCGTTTGGTGGTAGCCGGTCTTCGGGGTTAGGGCGGGAGTTTGGTGGTGCGTTTATTGAGGATTACACCGAGCTTAAATCGGTGATGATTCGGTATTGAATGGCTGTAGGAGCGAGCCTGCTCGCGAAAAACGTCAACGATAACGCGTGCATCCTGAATACATGCGGCGGCTATGGTTTTTTCGCAAGCAAGCTCGCTCCTGCAAAAGTTCTAACTGAACGGAACCACCGCCTCCGCCTCAACCTCGATCAACCACTCAGGCAACGACAACCCACTGACGATAATCCACGAAGACGGCGGCGGGTTGTGCGCGAAGCGCTGGCGCAGCGCCTCGACAATCGGCTCCTGCTGATCCCGGGCAGATTCGACGATATACAGCCGCAGCATGATCACATGAGACAGGTCGCCCCCCACCTCGGTCAGCACCTTTTCGACATTGTCCAACGCCGTGGCCGTCTGCTCGGCAATACCTGGGCCCACCGTACGCTCTTGAGCATCAACCCCCACCTGCCCGGACAGCATGATCCGCCGACCCTCTGGCACTTCCATGGCCTGGCTGAAACCGTATTGCAGGGAGTTGAATACCGTCGTGGGATTAATGACCTTTCGTTGCATGACCAATCCTTGTTTGTCAGTAGGAAGACAAGGCTAACCTAGAGACTCTGCCCACGCTGACGGTTCAACATCCAGCAACATTTCATGGGGGAAGCGCTGAACCGGGAATGCCCGGGGGCCTGATGAAAACGCGCAAACCCAGCGGACAATGACATTCCCCTGTGGGAGCCGTCGAGCTTTAGCGAGGCCGCGATAGCGGTGGGTCAGGCAATGAATATGTTGACCGTGCCGCCGCCATCGCAGCCTCGCTGGGGCTCGACAGCTCCCACACTGGATAGGCTGCGCCTGGGAGAGTGCGCCAGGCTACCAAGTACCCATCGCCAGGCTGTGCGGCGAAAACTCCGCGAATTGCCACCGCAACGCCAATGCTGCCGGGCGGCGGACCACATGTTCCACCGTTACCGTCCACAGGCGCTGCGCGCCTTCGAACTCAGCCACTTGCGGCCCGCTCAGGATCAACGAAGTACGCCCGGCCACTTGCAGCACGTCACCGGTCTCAAAATCAACAAACAACAACCCCGCCACCGGGTTGGCGTGCAGGTTGCCGAGGGTGTTGAAGAACAGGTTGCCGGCAAAATCCGGGATGGTCAGTACGTTGCCTTCCACCCGCACAAACCCCGTGTTGCCGCCGCGATGGGAAACGTCCACCGAGCGTTCGCCGTGCTGGTCGACGTAGCTGGCGACGAAGAAGGTGTCGGCTTGGCGGATCAGCGCTTGAGCCGCATCGTCCAGGCGGCGGCTGCGCTCGGCCAGGTTGCCGGGTTTGCGTGCAATGCCAGCGACGGGCCGCAGTTGGATGTATTTGGGGCAATTGCCGAAGGTGTGCACTACGTCCACCGCAAAGCCCTCATCCTCAAGCGATCCGATCCGGCCATTCATGCGATTGCGGCGGCGGGTGTTGAGGTCGATGCCCAGCAGGCCGATCGCCGCGCCATCCGCTATCCCAGCCCAGGCGGGATCGCTTTTGGCGGGCAGGCTGTCGATCTGCAGCGTGTGTGGGTCCGGTGAATGCGCAAACCCTGGAGCGCCTTCCAGCATCGTTGCCCAGGGGATGCCTTGTTCGTCCACCACACCCGCGATCAAGTACGGCAGCAGCGGATAAAAATCGCGGTGCTGCTCAGGCAAATGATCACGAATGACCTTGGGCCCGATCATGGCCATGCGTTCAGAGACGCCGGCACTTTCCTGCATGTGTCGTTCGCCGACATGCCAAGGGGTTGCTTCAATCGAGTGCATGGCGCTCACCTCCGGTTAGATACGAGCATGCTGCGCCCAGGCCGTAATGGAGAGAATGCCCACCCAGGGCAATCCACTATTACGCCAACTGAAACGCCGGATGCTCGCGCAACGCGGTGACGCAGTAGTCGACAAAGCTGCGCACGCGCATCGACGCATGACGGCCTTCGCGGTAGACCACATGCACCGGCTGCGGCGGCAACTCGAAGGTAGGCAACAGGCGCTGCAACTGGCCGCTCGCCAGGTGTTCGTGCAGTGGGTAACTCAAGGCTCGAATCACGCCCGCCCCCTGCACCGCTGCATTGATCGCGCCTTGGACAGTGGCGCAACGCAGCCGGGCGCGAGCCTTGAGGGTGTAATGCGGGAAATCCCAGTGCACCGGGTCGGCGCTGGCAATCAGATGATGCTGCTTGAGTTCAGCCGGATGCCGGGGTTCGCCCCGGGTCGCCAAGTAAGCGGGGCTGGCGCAAAGGACAGTGCCCACCTGCCCGACTTGCCGCGCAATGAGTGACGAGTTGGGCAATTCGCCGACCAGCACCGCCACGTCCAGCCCTTCTACGTGCAGGTTAGGGAAATAGTCGTGGTAATGCGCGATGACACGCACCGCTGGGTAGCGATCCGCATAACCGGCCAACAGCGGCGCCATGACATAGCGGCTGAACAGTAACGGCAGAAATATCCGCAGGTCGCCCTGGGCCTGCACATGCAAACCGTTGGCCGAGGCCTCGGCCGCGTCCACCGCTGCCAGCAGGCGCACGCAGTCGGCAAGGTAAGCCTGGCCTGCATCGGTCAGGTTGACACCGCGTGTACTACGTTGCAGCAACACCACGCGCAGGCGTGCCTCCAGGCGCGCAACTGCACGTACCAGCGTCGGCCCGGAAACCTGCGCATGACGTGCCGCCGACGCCAGGCTGGGTTGCCCGGCCAGCGCGGCAAACAGCTGCATATCGCGATAACGCTCCATCAGGCACGCTGCTTGGTCGCGGCGTTCAGGGCCGGGTCCTGCCCGAGGCGATGGCTGAGGAAATCCACAAACGTATTGACCTTGGCCGGTACTCGGCCGTTTTGCTGGAACACCACGTGGATCGGCAGCGGCGCCGGTTCGAAATCCTCCAGTACCAGTTCCAGTTCCCCCGCCGCCACCGCTGCCGCGACTTGATAAGACAGCACCCGCGTCATGCCCCACCCCAGGCGGGCCAGGTTGATCGCGGCATTGTTGGCGGTGACAACCAGGCGTGGCTCGATGGGTACCTTCAGCGGCTGGCCGGCGTCAACGAATGTCCACTCACTGACCAGTTGGCTGGACGATGAGGTGACGAGCTTGGCCTCACGCAACTGCTCGGGGCGCTGGGGGCGCCCGTGTTGGTCAAGATAAGCCGGCGATGCGCACACCACCCGGCGTACTTCGCCGACCTTGATCGCTTGCTGCCCGGATTGCTGCAGGTGGCCGATACGCACCGCCACGTCAACACCTTCGTCGGTCATATTGACCACCCTATCGACCAGCAAGGCGTTGATACTCACCAACGGAAAACGGTCCAGATAATCCCCCAGTACCGGCGCCACATACAGCTCGCCAAACAGTACCGGTGCGGTCACCGTCAACTGGCCGCCCGGGATGGAGTAGCTGCCCGCCGCCGCTTCCTCGGCTTCGTCCAGCTCGGCAAGGATGCGTCGGCAATCGTCCAGATAACGCTGGCCGGCTTCGGTCAAGTGCAGGCTGCGGGTGGTGCGCGCCAGCAACTGCGTGCCGATGCGTTGTTCCATGGCGGCAATGGCGCGGGTCACGCTGGGCGGCGACGTGTTCAGGCGCCGGGCGGCAGCAGCGAAGCCCTCCTCCTCGGCCACGGCCAGGAACACCTGCATTTCATGAAATCGATCCATCTTTACGCCTTCTGATTATGTGTCCCCCTGTGGCGAGGGAGCTTGCTCCCGCTGGGGCGCGCAGCGGCCCTGAAAGCTGCCAGCGCGGTTTGGCTGAATAAATACGGCAGCCTTGTTGGGGCTGCTGCGCAGCCCAGCGGGAGCAAGCTCCCTCGCCACAGGTGTTGGGCTTCAACTCGATTGCAAACCGACAGCCGTGCGCGGCATGCCGACAAAACCCGGCAGTGCTTCGATGCTGGCGAGCCAGGCGCGTACCTCAGGGTAGTCGGCCAGGGACACATTGCCTTCCGGCGCATGGGCCACGTAGGTGTAGAAAGCGATATCGGCAATGCTGGGCTGCTCACTGGCGAGGAAACGGCTCTGGTTCAGTTGCTGTTCCATCACGCTCAGCAAGGCATGGGCACGGTTGATTGCACTGACAGTGTCCACCTCGGCGCCAAACACCGTGGCCAAGCGCGCCGTGGCAGGCCCGGCATGGAGTGGGCCGGCGGCGGCCGAGAGCCAACGCTGCACCCGGGCTTGCCCGACAGGGTCGCTCGGCAGCCATTCGCCGCGGCCATAGGTGCTGGCCAGATAAATCAGGATCGCATTGGAGTCGGCCAGTACCGTGCCGCCGTCATCAATCACCGGCACCTGGCCAAAGCTGTTCAGGGTGGTGAGGAACTCAGGCGTTTTATGCGCACCTTGCTTGAGGTCCACCAGGATAAATTCACTCGCCAGCCCCAGCAGGGACAACATAAGTTCGACCCGGTGGGAATGGCCGGACAGGGGGAAACCATAGAGTTTGATCGCAGGCTGGGTCATGACAGGCTCCAAATGAGTGGGTATCGACGCCAGGGATGTTCTAACACTGCCATGTCTGGCGGAATGACCAGGATTCACAATCCAGCATTTCATCCAGCGAAACAATCTTCATTGACGTCATAGCCAAGCTTGGCGCGAGGTTTTCATGAAAAAATTCAAACTATCGCCGTCCCCATCGTTCACACCTTCACGTGCAACGTTAAGTAGGAGGCAACATGCAGTACCGACAACTGGGTCATTCCGGCCTGCTGGTATCGGAAATCATCCTGGGCACCGTGCCCTTTGGCGGTCGCGCAGAGTTTGAAAAATGCGGTGCGGTAGACGTGCCCCTGGCCAAGCGCATGTTCGATATGGCGTTCGACGCCGGGGTGAACATGGTCGACACCGCCGACCTCTATTCCCACGGCCTGGCCGAAGAAGTGGTGGGCAAGGCGCTGGGCGACAAGCGCAACGACATTCTGCTGGCCACCAAGGGCCGCAGCCCGGTAGACGACAACCCCAACAACTCCGGCTCGTCGCGCTACCACTTGATCCGCGCCTGCGAAGCCAGCCTCAAGCGCCTGGGCACCGACCACATTGACTTGTACCAACTGCACAACTGGGACGGCATGACGCCAATCGAAGAGACCCTGGAAGCCCTGCGCCTGTTGGTCGGCTCGGGCAAGATCCGCTACTTCGGCACCAGCAACTTCACCGCCTGGCAGATGATGAAAACCCTGGGCAAGGCTGAACTGCACGGCATGCTCAAGCCGATTACCCAGCAGATCTACTACACCCCGGAATCCCGCGAGGCCGAGTACGAGTTGCTACCGTTGGCCCTGGACCAGCAGGTTGGCACTTTGGTGTGGGGCCCGATGGGCGAAGGCTTGCTGACCGGCACGACCCGACGCGGGCACAAGCCGCCCGCCAATACCCGCCAGGGCAGCGGTTGGCCGGAACCCTACGTCCACGACCAGGAACGTGCGCTGGACATTATCGAGACCCTCGCCGCCGTCGGTGATGAACACGGCGTCTCGGTCGCCCGCACCTGCCTGGCCTGGCTCAAGGATCGCCCGGGGATCACCTCGCTGATTATCGGCGCCCGTACGGAAGCACACCTGCGCGATAACCTGGCGGCCACCGAGCTGAAACTCACCGAAGAGCAGTCGGCGCGCATCGAAGCCGTCACTCGCCGTCAGCCGTTGTACCCTTACTGGCACCGCTTCACTGCCGGGATTGATCGTTTTGATCCAGCGGAGCAACCCTTCCTGGCCGAGCATCAAAAAACCCTGGATGCGCGCCAGGACAAGTAAAACAGCACCCGCTCCAATGCCGATGAATTAAGCGAACGCAATGCTCAAAGCAACGAAGATCCAATGTGGGAGCTGGCTTGCCTGCGAAAGCGGTGGTGCAGTAACAGATGCAGCGACTGACCTACCGCTTTCGCGAGCAAGCCCGCTGCCACACAGGGACTGCGCTTGACTGAGTGGCACTGGGGCAATGCCCACATTTTCAGGGTTGCACCGAACGGCAATGCTGCCTATATTTCCCGTCTGGCGCTCTCTACGCCACCTTCCGCGGAAAGGGCTGCGCCCAAGACATCCCAGCTCCACCTCATTTCTACGACTCCCAACCTTGAAGCGGAAAAGGTTTGTGCAAGGAGCTCGTATGTCGCAACGCCCTTTAGCCTCCACTACCCATGGCCGCCTCAACCTTGAGCAGCAGCGCAAGCGCGCCAAGGAACTGTTGTCGCAGCTGAAAAGCCTAGACCCCAGCGCAACCTTGTCCCAGGCTCAATGGCAGGTAGCCAAACAGCTGGGCTTCGCCAGTTGGCCCAAGCTCAAGGCCCACGTCGACGCCCTCGACTTTGCCGCCCGCCACCCTGGTTTCGATGCCAGCGATGAATCCCGCACCACTCATTGGCGGTGTGGTAATGATATTGCCCACAGCCTGCAAGTGGCCGGGTTCAAGGGACAGTTCCGGATGCTCACTGACCCGTTGTGCATGGGGCCAGTGCGTGAACTACCCAGCGAAGCGTTCCGAGCGATGCGCAGTACCTTTATCAGTCAGGCCTTTGCCCTTGACTCCACTGAAGTTGCGCATCGCATCAACGATGAATACAACCAACTACAAGCCTTGAACAACGCCGATCACAGTGTGCTGTGGTGCGAGGCGGACGCCTACGATCAATTGTTCCTGGTCCGCGCCCTGGCTGGCCTTGAGCAGGCGCCGCGCAAGCTGGAGCTGATTGAGGCAGACCGAATTCCCGGCGTCGAGCGATTTATCGGCATAGGCCAATTGGCCCCCGATGTGCTGGCCTGGCTCTGGCCGCAGCGGCGCTTGATCGACGACGACGCAGTGCAGTTGGCCAAACGGGCCTGGTCGGCTTACTGCGACAGCTCACCGCTCAAGCTCGCGGAACTGGCCCATGGCAATCACCCTGCCCTGCCCTTTCTGGCGCCGGCGTTACGGCGTCAGTTACAGGAGTTGCCGGGTCTCGAGGACGGGTTGTCACTGACTGAACGTTTGTCCTTGAAATATATTACTGAGGTCGGGCCTGTGCCTTTCGGTCGGGTGTTTGCCGAGTTGATGGCCAAGCGCGAGCCACTGCCTTTCCTGGGCGATATGATGTTTCACGCGCTGCTGCGCCCATTGATTGATGGGACGGCGCCGCTGCTGATCGAGACCGAAACGAACATGGAGTGGCCGCGCCGCGTATTGGCGCTGACGCCACTGGCGCAGCAGGTACTGGACGGCAATGCCTGCTGGCTGGACCACGCCAGCCATGAGCGCTGGGTCGGTGGTGTGTGCCTGCGGCCACGGCAACCTCATTGGGCACTGGACCAAGATGATCTGCCCGTCTGGCGTGACTGATGCTGCACGATACGATCAGCGCTTGGGAAACAACCCCACGGCACATGCCACCACCGTCGGGTCGCCTTGATAGACCGCCCGCGGGCTAATCGAAGGCTGGGACGCTCGGCCGTCCACGGCGTGCAGCATGGGCCACTCAGCGATCGGAGAACTGTGTGCCGGATCGACAATTTCCATGCAGCGTCGTAGGGAGGTGAAGTCGGGCGACTGTGACAATGACAGGTGCAGGGTCTGGCTAACCGAGACCGACACTACAGAGCGCTGCGCACATTGCCCGTCATAGATCAGCGTGTGGCGGATCAACGGGTTGTCATGGCAGTACTTGAGCAGGTTGACCTGCCGTGAGTGCACCAGCGCAGTGTTGATGATCAGCAGGTCAAACGCCACAACGCCCGAGCGTGTCAGTGCCTGCAACTCGTCGAACGAACTCAACGGGGCGATGCGGTGATAGCCCAGCTGGTTGAGCATTTTCTCGATCTTGATCCGTTGCAAAAGCTCTGCATCGGCAATCAGAAGGCGTAACGCTTTATTGGACATAGGGTAAACCTGACAGTTGGGCATCCGCGTCGATCATTCAACGCTGAGCAAAGTAACCGTCAGGGGTGAACCCTGACTTTAAGGCGATTCTGAAACGGCAATCAGGGGCACACCGTACTTTTAAGAATCGCCTCAAAGCCTTCGTGCCACTCGCTACCTACCATGGTCTGCGTTCCCTCACCCGACCATGGAATTGCCGTGTTCATGTTTCTACTCAGAGTGGTGCTACTGGCCTGCGGGCTGCTGGTGCTTGCACCCCCGCCTGCCAATGCGGCGCTGAAGATCGAAGGCACCCGCCTGATCTATTTCGGCCAGGACAAGGCCGCCGGTATCAGTGTGGTCAACCAGGCCTCGCGGGAAGTGGTGGTGCAAACCTGGATCACCGGCGAGGACGAATCAGCCGACCGTACCGTGCCCTTTGCCGCCACCGAGCCATTGGTACAACTGGGCGCCGGGGAGCATCACAAGCTGCGCATACTGTATGCCGGTGAGGGCTTGCCCAGCGATCGTGAATCGCTGTTCTGGCTCAATATCATGGAAATCCCGCTCAAGGTCGAAGACCCCAACAGCGTGCAATTCGCGATCCGCCAGCGGCTCAAGCTGTTCTATCGCCCTCCCGCACTCCTGGGCGGCTCGGCCGAGGCGGTGCAGCAGTTGGTATGGAGCAGCGACGGGCGCACGGTGACGGCCAACAACCCCAGCGCCTTCCACCTATCGCTGGTCAACCTGCGAACCGACAGCCAGACACTCAGCGATTACCTGCTGCTCAAGCCTCATGAACGCAAAACCCTGACCGCGCTCGACGCTGTACCCAAGGGCACCACTCTCCACTTCACCGAAATCACCGATATCGGTTTGCAAGCCCGTCATAGCACGGCGCTCAACTGATAAATCACGGGGTATTTGAACCGATGTCACTGACCAAACGCTGTTTACCGCTTCTGGTGTTGGCCTGCGCGGTCTTGCCCGCCACCAGCCACGCACTGGCCTGCCGCGAGGACGGCACCAACTCGATCATCACCCAGGAAGCGCTGGGTACGGCGCTGGCGGTCGCCGCCGACGCACCTAACGGCACTATCATTTGGGAATCAGGCCCGCGCTCGACCAATGTCATCTGCAAGGACGACTACCTCCACGGCCGTGAGGAAGTGTATTTCTACGTCAACCCCGCCAGCGTGAGTATCGGCACCGGGATTCGCGTGGGCATTCGCTACAACAACCAACCGATTACCCAAAGTACCGGCAAGGTCGGTACCGGTTTTTTCTCCGACCGAGGCTGCAATTTGTCCAACTGCGTGGGCTGGGACAAGGCGCGCTTCACCCTCAATTTCAGCGTGTTCATCGAGAAGTACGACCCCACGCCACCGAGCGGCCAGGCCAGCACGCTGACCTCTTACCGCGTGTTCCAACTGGACGGCGTGCGCGGGCTCAACTCACGCCCCAACAGCAACTTCAATTATGTGGTCACTGGCATGAACGATATCCGCTTCGTGCCTTGCACTCCCGAACTGACCATCAGCCCCAGCGTGGTCAACTTCCCCACACCTTCGCGCAAAGCCTCGATCGGTGAAGTCGCCAGCAGCGCAAACTTCAGCCTGAACCTGCGCAAGGGTTGCGACACGCCCTATACCGTCAGCGCACGCTTCGCCACCACGCCGGGCGGCGGCAGTGTGAACAATGGCCTGCTGGTGCCGGACAACAACAGCTCAGTCGGCATCTCGCTATCTCGCGCCGAGAGCCAGCAGCAACTGCCCTTCAATAACTGGTTCACGCTGCAGGAACTGATGGGCCTGGGCCAGAGCCACGATGAATTCCGGGCCGACCTCAAGTGGCGCACCCTACCGATTCCAGGAGCGTTCGATGCTGCCGTGGTGGTGGATATGTACTACAAGTAGGTGATTTTTAAGGATCGTCTTATGCCACCGGCAAAGGCCCAGACGTAAAGTCCGCCGATGCGATTGAAAAGTTATCTGCTCCAGATCAACCCCGTCCTCTCCCGACCCGAAGCAGCCAGAAGGCTGCTTCGTATTTTTGCGAGCGTGCTGCTGGTAGGCATCCTCAGCGGGGTCTATACCTTTTTGCTGTCGACCTTCAACAACGACATCTCCCAGCGCCGCGGCTACATGAGCAGCGCCATTGCCGAAGCCCATACCTTTTTCACCAACCGCCAAGCCCTGCTCGAAAGCCTGAGCCTGTCGGCAGTGCGCAAGCAGTCCAGGGTCTATCCATCCTCGGCCGAAGAACAGCACCTGGAATTGGGCGACACATCGGGCAACCAGTGGAGCATCTGGCTGACCGCACGCATGCGCGACTACCTGAAGGCCAAACAGCTGAACCTACTCTATGTCAACGCCGGCCCCAACCCGCAAGTGATGCGCCTTTACGACGCCACCGCGCAGGTATTGCCGATTTCCAAATGCATGCTCAACCGCCTCAAGGCCCTGCAGCACACCGACCCGGCCACACTTAACGAACTTTGGCTGAGCGACAGGACTGAACAGCACTCGCACCTGTACATCTTCATCCGCCTGGACGAACGCGACCCCGACTCCGGCTGGCTCGGCCTGGAGATGGATAGCCGTGAAGTCTCCTCGACACTCAGCGACCAGAGCGCCGGCGAGTTCATGATGCTCAATTCCCAGGGCATGCTGGTGTTCACCAACAGCACCGATACACAGTTGAGCCAGCAACAGCTGAGGCCCGGCGAAGACAGTTTTTTCGGTTTTGTCGGCAACGGCTGGCTACCCGACCACCTGGTGATTCGCAAACACCTGAAGTCCTCTGAGTGGCAGTTGATGTACTCCATCGACCTGCGTGCAGTGGTCACTGGCCTGTGGAAACAGCTGCTCGGTTCGTTGTTGCTCTGCCTGTTCAGCCTGACGCTGATCGGGCTGGTGATGCGCCGCGTCGACCAGCGTTTTATCATTCCGTCGATCCATCGCATCCAGGCGCTGATCGAAAGCGAAGCCTTCGGCCGCGATGTGATCCAGACCGCTCCTGTGGCCCTCTGCGTGCTGCGCCGCACCGACGGCCAGGTGGTACTGGAAAACGCCCTGGCCCAGCAATGGCTGGGTAACGGGCCGGAGCGCGAGGCGCTGCGCGCCGGCTGGATCGAGCAAGCCTTTGCCAACGGACCTTCCGAGCGCAGTGACTACTTTGAAACCATCGATGGCCGTCACCTGTACCTGAGCAGTGCACCCACCCGCTACAAAGGCGAAGACGTGCTGTTTTGCGCCTTCAGTGACATCAGTGCGCGCAAGCAGGTCGAGGCGGCGCTGGAAGAGGCGCGGCAATCGGCGGACGCAGCCAACGCGGCAAAAACCCTGTTCCTGGCGACCATGAGCCATGAAATCCGTACACCGCTGTATGGCGTGCTCGGCACCCTGGAACTACTGGCGCGCACGCAACTGGATGCACAACAAAAGGACTACTTGCAGGCGATCGAAGGCTCATCGTCGACCTTGCTGCAACTGATCTGCGATGTGCTGGACGTATCGAAGATCGAGGCCGGGCAGTTGGCACTGGAGATGGGCGAGTTCTCTGCGCTGGACCTTGTGCATGAAATCATCCAGGGCTACGCCGCAGCGGCCCACGCCAAGGGCCTGCAGTTGTATGCCTGCTTTGATCCCAAGCTGCCGGAACGTCTGATCGGCGACGTAACGCGCATCCGCCAGATTCTCAATAACCTGCTCAACAACGCGGTGAAATTTACCGACTATGGGCGCGTGGTGCTGCGGGTCAAGGTGCTGGGCCGCGACGGAGAACGCTCCAGTCTGTTGTGGCAAGTCTCGGACACCGGCAAAGGTATCGCCCAGGAAGACCAGGCGATGATCTTCGAGCCGTTTTACCAGAGTGAGGGCAATACCAATGTGGTCGCCGGCACCGGCCTGGGCCTGCCTATCTGCCAGCGTCTGACGGAGTTGATGAACGGCAATATCCGCATGGTCAGCGAACTCGGCCTGGGCAGCAGTTTCAGCCTGATCCTGCCGTTGGAAGAAGCATCTGTTCCACCGATGACACCGTTGCTGGCCGAGACCATTTACGTGGCCTCGCCGATCCCGGAACTGGCAAACGCCGTCGCCGGCTGGTTGCGCCGTTGGGGTGCGAGGGCCCAGGCCGGCTTGCCGACGCTGGCGGACACACATCTGCTGTTGCAAGTGCACCCCGGCAGTGTCGACCCGTTGCTGGTGCCCGAGTGGCCCGGGCCGGTGATTCACGTGAGCAGCAACGCCTGCCCCGGCGTAGAAGCCGACGCCGGCGCCTGGCACGTCAACCTCAACCACCTGGGGGCTATTCATCAGGCCGTGAGCCAGGCGCAAGGGCTATGGGTGGCCCGTGCCGATGAGCAAACGCACCGGCGGGATCTGAACAAACTCAACCTGCACCTGCTGGTGGCCGAGGACAACATCATCAACCAGCTGATTTTGCGTGATCAACTGGAAGAACTCGGCTGCACCGTGGAGCTGGCGGCCGACGGTCAGCAAGCGTTGCAGCTCCACACCGCCGGCAACTTCGACGTGGTGTTGACGGATGTGAACATGCCCCATATCAACGGCTATGAACTGGCGCGTGAACTGCGGCGCCAGGGCTGCACGTTGCCGATTATCGGGGCCACCGCCAACGCCATGCGCGGCGAGGCCGACCTGTGCCTGGCCGCCGGCATGAACCATTGCCTGGTCAAACCCTTTGCGTTGCGGGCTCTATTCAACTCCCTGGCGCCTTATGCACGGATCACCCATGAAGCCCCTTAGTATTCTGATTGTCGAGGACCATCCCCTGCAGCATATCTACCTGCAGAACTTGCTCAGCGAGTTGGGAGACTTCCTGCTCGAAACCGCCGAGGATGGCAAAGAAGCGCTGGAGCGCCTGCGCCAGCGGGACTTCGACCTGGTACTGACCGACCTGCTGATGCCCGGCATGGACGGCGTGCAGTTTATCCAGTGCCTGGCCAGCCTGCGCTGCAAGCCGGCGCTGGCAATCATGAGTGCGGCGTCGAGGCGCATGCTGATGGCGGCCAGCCTGGTGGCGAAAAACCTCGATGTGGAAGTGCTTGGCCTGATTTCCAAGCCCGTGAACGCCGAGGCCTTGCGCACCCTGGTCAACCAACTCAGGAACAGGGTGCGCACGCCTACCCCCGAACTGCCCGAGCACATGGACATCGACCGTCACACGCTGGTGCAGGCCATGAGCAGCGGCCAGTTCCAGGCCTGGTTCCAGCCGAAAAAATCCCTGGCCAACGGCCGTATCGTCGCTGCCGAAGCCCTGGTGCGCTGGATGCACCCCGAACAAGGCGTGATGCTGCCTGCCGCGTTCCTGCCGGCAATCAAGGCGTTCGAACTGGAGGAGCGGCTGTTGTGGCTGGTGCTCAAGCAAGCGATCCACGCCCAGGAACACTGGCGCCAGCGCGGCTATGAAATTCCAGTGTCGATCAACCTGCCGACCCACTTGCTCAACAGCCATGACCTGGCAGACCGTTTGCTGGAGTTCGTGCTGCACCACGATGGTATCCCGGGAATGATCTGCTTCGAGTTGATGGAATGTTCGGTGCCGCAGGACATCAGCAATTTCTACGCCGGCGCCTGCCGATTGCGGATCAAGGGGTTCGGTTTGTCCCAGGATGATTTCGGCAAGGGCTACAGCTCCTACCTCAATCTGGTGTCCACGCCATTTACCGAACTGAAGATCGACCAGGCGCTGGTGCAGGGCAGCCACGACAACGAAGGCATCGCCCAGGCATTGGCGAGCATTATCGCGCTGGGCCGCAAGTTGGGTCTGACGGTGGTTGCCGAGGGCGTGGAGACCCCGCAGCAATTGGCGCTGCTGCGCAAAATCGACTGCAATCAGGTGCAGGGGTTCCTGATCTCTCACGCAGTGTCTTCGGACCAATTTCAGCAGCTACTGAACAATGATGGCCCTGCGACATCTCACTAGCTGGCGGCCACGATCATAAGGAGTAAGCTCCATCCAGTGCCGATTTATCCTGCGCCTGCGGAAACCCCTGATGAAGCACAATAACGCGATTCTCGAAGCCTTTACCCGCAGCTCATTGCGCCTGAACAAAGGCTTGATGGTGTTGATGGGAATCGCGTTGCTGCTGATGCTGACCAATTACTGGTCTCTGCACCGGGGCGTCGAAATTCGCTACAGCGCGATGCGCTTTCACTTTGCGCGGCTGATGGAAAACCTCGCAGAACAGCAAACCTACCTCAAGAGCCTGACACACCCCGGCATCCAGGCCGAACTGCTGCACGCCACCAACGTGCAGGTCAGCCTCAAAAGCCGCATGGTCGACAACCGTCGCACGCTGTACGAGGGCCAGAAGTATTCGTTTTCGGTGCCCTTCAGCGTCAAGTTCGATGAACAGCAGATCAGCACCGCCGCGAGGCCGCCGATTTTTGCCCTGGGTGCGCACTTGACCAGCTACTACAGCGCCTTCTGGTCCTCCTCGCCGTACGAAGCGCCGCAAACCTTCCTGCTCAATCGCCAGGCCGACTACGCCATCACCATTCCGTCCGTGGGCTATCAGCACCGGGAAAGCCCCGAGGATACCGACAACCCGG
This sequence comes from Pseudomonas sp. DWP2-2, assembly GCF_049897065.1. Lineage (NCBI taxonomy): Bacteria > Pseudomonadati > Pseudomonadota > Gammaproteobacteria > Pseudomonadales > Pseudomonadaceae > Pseudomonas > Pseudomonas sp. DWP2-2. The sequence goes on from NZ_JAFCVN010000001.1 coordinate 536,222, forward strand.
TGGCCCGGGTCAACGCCGTACAGCAAATCCTTGCACAGGCGCCGCAGCCACTGGAGCAGAATCGGGTGTATTGGCAGGCCGGCCCCGAACCCGAATATTTGCTGGCCTACATCGGCCTGCCACTCGACGCCCAGGGCCAGGCCGTGATCGGCACCCTGCTCGACGTGTCGCAGGTCGACGATGTACAGCGCGCGCTGAATCACTCGGCGTTTGATCGCTTTACCCTGATTGGCCCTGACGGTAACCGGTTGATTGGGCCAGCCAACCAGGCGCAGCTCAGCGATGGTGTGCATTTCACGGCCGACGGCTTTGAATTCAAGGTCACCGAGGCCGGCGACCAGCCCTGGAGCGCGGTCTATGGCCTGAACTACTCGCACTTCTTTCACTCCGCATTGTGGCCGTTGAGCACCATGGCGTTGGTGCTGTTCAGCCTGATTACACTGGGTTGGGCTGGCAGCCGATGGTATCGACGCCAGGTGATCACCCCAGCACAACTGGCCCACGAACGCATCGCCGAAAGCGTGGCGTTCAGCCGCGTGATAATCGACACCGCACCCACTGGGTTATGCGTTGTGCGACGCAGCGATGGCAGGGTATTGATCGAGAACCAGCGCGCCCAGCAATGGCCGGGCACCTCACGCCTGGTGGAGGCAATGGCCGGTAAGCACGATGGCGCCGAGAGCGGTGAGACGCACTTGGAGATCGAAGGCCGGCACCTGCAGATCGGCTTTGTGTCGACCCGCTATCAGGCTCAAGACGTACGCCTGTATGCATTCAACGATATCACCCGGCACATCGAAGACGCCCAGGCCCTGGAAGAGGCACGTCATGCCGCCGATGCGGCCAGCGAGGCCAAGACGCTGTTCCTGGCAACCATGAGCCATGAGATCCGCACGCCGCTTTATGGCGTGCTCGGCACCCTCGAATTGCTCGGACTGACCGACCTCGACCCGCACCAGAAAACGTACCTGCACACCATCCAGCGTTCGTCCGCCACACTGTTCCAACTGATCAGTGATGTGTTGGATGTCTCGAAGATCGAGTCTGGGCAAATGGCGATAGAAGCCGTGGATTTCTGCCCGCTGGACATGCTCGAAGATACCTTGCACACCTACGCCGCCTTCGCCCGGCGCAAGGGGTTGCAGCTTTACAGTTGCATCGACCCGCAGTTGCCGAACTGCCTGATGGGCGATCCGATGCGCATCCGCCAGGTCCTCAATAACCTGGTGAGCAACGCCATCAAGTTCACCGACTTTGGGTGCGTGGTGATTCGTGCCAGGGTGGTGGGCAGCGACGCCAATAATGTCGACCTGGAATGGCAAGTCACCGATTCCGGCGTTGGCATTGCCGAGGCGCAGCAGGCCAAGCTCTTCGATCTGTTCTACCAGGCACCGGACACCGCCAGCGAAGGCGGCACCGGGCTTGGCCTGCCGATTTGCCGGTGGCTGGCGCAGATGATGGACGGCGAAATCCGCGTGGTCAGCGAGCCCGGGCTGGGCAGCAGCTTTACCCTGAAAATGCGCTTGCCACTGTGTTGTGGTGCACTGACCAACCTGCCGCTGATCGAGCCCAGCTCGACGCCGGTGTATGTGCAGGCACCGGTACGCGAACTGGCGCAGGCAATGAGTGACTGGCTCAACCGCTTGGGAATCACCGCCGCCCTGGCCGCGACCACCCAGGACAAAGACAGTCACCACGCGGTACTGGTAGAACTGTTACCCGGCGATCCCCCTAAGCCATGGCCCGGCCAACGTGTGCTCTGCCTGCCCGGTGCACACAGCCCGCCGCTGCACACAGCCCAAGGCTGGGTGGTGGATATGCACGACATACGCACCATCGCCGCCACCGTATCACTGGCGCAGCACGGCAGGCACGAGCAACCCACAGCGACCCGGCCACAAAGCGCCGGGCGGCTAGAGCTGCGCATCCTGGTGGCCGAGGACAACCCGGTCAACCAGGCGATTATCAAGGAACAGCTGGAGGCGCTCGGTTGCTCGGTGAGCCTGGCCGCCAACGGTGAACAGGCGTTGCAGTTATGGCAACCGAAGGCCTTCGACCTGGTGCTGACCGACGTGAACATGCCGTTGATGAATGGCTATGAGCTGGCCAGAACCTTGCGTGAGCATGATCCACACTTGCCGATTATCGGCGTGACCGCCAATGCAATGCGCGAGGAAGGCGTACGTTGCCTGGCAGTGGGCATGAACGCCTGGATCGTCAAGCCCTTGAGCCTGCAAACCCTGCGCGATCAGTTGATCAAACTGTGCAAAGTCAAGTCGCCGGTTGAGCCTGACGCCCAAGTATTCGACGATCGCGTGCAACTGTCGGACAAGATGCGCCCGCTGTTCATCAGCAGCGTGCAGCAGGATATGCAGCGCATCGGCGCGGCCCTGGTCCAGCGTGATGCTCATGGCCTCGGCCAATTGCTGCACTCGATCGCCGGCGCTCTGGGCGCAGTGCAGGCGCTCAGCCTGGCCCAGGCCTGCATCGAACTGGAAAGCGCACTTAACCGCGGCAGCCTCGACACAACGCTTGAGCTCAAGGTGAAGACTGTGATGCAGCGTCTGTCGGCCGTTCTGGAGACTCTCCAGCTCGGGCACTCTTCACTCACTTGAACTGGCACTACGGACGGCCCTTTATGAAAAAATTCAACGTGGTAATCGCGGACGATCACCCGATCGTGTTGCTTGGCGTTCGCGAACTGGTAGAGCGTGACATGCGCTTTCAAGTCGTCGGCGAGGCCGTGTGTTCGGCCGGCCTGATCGAGCTGTTGCAGCATCAAGGCGCTGACATCGTGATTACCGACTACAACATGCCGGGCGACTCGCCTTATGGCGATGGCCTGAAGCTGGTGGAGTACCTCAAACGGCACTTCCCGCAGGTACAGATCCTCATCCTGACCATGATCTCCAATCACCTGATTCTCACCCGCCTGCAAGAGCTGGGCGTGGTCGGCATCATCCAGAAAAGCCAGTTGCATACCGAGATTCAACTGGCACTCAAGGCGATCGCCCAAGACAGCGACTATCGCAGCCTGGAGCCGCCAAAGACCTCGGTGATAGAGACCCTCACGGCAATTGACGAGCGCTTTACAAGTTTGTCACCCAAAGAGTTCGAGATCCTGCGCCTGTTTATTTCCGGCATGAGCGTGAGTGACATTGCGCGCCGCCAGAACCGAAGTTCAAAGACCATCAGCGCACAAAAAGTATCGGCCATGCGCAAACTTGAAGTGAGCAGCGACCAGGACCTTCTTGCTTATTGCCTGGAACGTAACATCTTCAACTAACGCATAACTTGCAAGCCATTTCTGGACAATGGCTTCGCCCTTTGTTTTCTGGCTCTTCACTGCTGCAACCGTGCAAATAACCTGCCCGCCCCAGCGCTTATAAGAATCGTCTTATTCGCTCCTACCGCCTCGTCGCCTACTCTTTGCTCGCAGTTCAACAACAGCACTTTTTTCCAACTAAACCTTACGGACATCATCATGAAGAAGTTTTCCCTGGCTGTTATCGCCTCGGCTATTATCGCGGCCTCCGGCAGTGCATTCGCCGAAGGTGAAGCAGCAGCGCCAACCCTGGGCGGCAGCGGCAAAATCACCTTCACCGGCGTGATCAACAACGACGCGTGCTCGGTGGACGGCGCCAACTCCGACCGCACCATTTCGGTGGACATGGGCAACGTTTCGATCAAGGACATGGGCACCGCGGAAAACCCAACCGCAGGTCGTGTGACCGCCAAAGACTTCAACCTGAACGTCAACTGCAACCAGGGCACCAAGGTCGCCATGATCTTTGACGCCAACAACGGCGGTTCCGGCCTGGTCACCGGCAAAAAAGTACTGGCCCTGAACCCGGGTTCGGCCACTGCACAAAACGTCGGTATTGCCCTGCTGGACAGCAAGGGCAGTCTGATTGACCTCAGCTCGCCAAGCACCGCACGCATTGAAAGCACCATGCACGGTGCCGGTACTGAAGGCGGCGACGCCACCCTGAGCTTCGCGGCCGCCTACGTCACTACCGCAGCGGCGGGTTCGTCGACCGCCGGTCGCGGTGACGCCACCCTGCCGTTCATCCTGCAATACGAATAATTCGGCGCACCGGGCACCGAACGCGCGAGGCCTTGCGGCCTCGCCATTGTCTTCTGATTACACCGGATAACCCTCATGCCGCCTCGTTCTATCGCCGCATGTCTGGGGCTGCTGGGCTTGCTCATGGCTACCCAGGCCGCCGCCAGCATTTCATTGAATGCCACCCGTATCGTGTTTGACGGTGACCACAAGGAAGCCAACATCACCGTGCGTAACGGTAACCAGGATGTATTGATTCAATCCTGGGTCGACATGAACGACGCCAGCGCCAGCCGTGCACCGTTTGCCGTCACCCCGCCACTGGCCCGGGTATTCGCCAAGGAACAACAACTGCTGCGCATTCTGTATGAGGGCACCGGCATGCCCACGGACCGCGAGTCGGTGGTGTGGCTCAATGTGCAGGAAATCCCCCAAGCCAGCGAATCCGAGAACACCTTGCAGTTGGCCATCCGCCAACGCATCAAGATTTTTTACCGCCCTGCCGGTCTTACCGGCAGCGCGCTGCAAGCCCCTGCACAGCTTGAATGGACGCTGGCCAAACACGGCAGCCAAACCCTGTTGCAGGTGAAAAACCCGACGCTGTACCACGTGTCCATGGCCGACATCAAAGTGCAGGCGGTAGTGGCCAGCGACTCCACCATGATTGCGCCCGGCGAACAAAAACAGTTTGCGCTCAGTGCTCCAGTTGCCAGCGGGCCGGTGCGGTTGTCGTTTTCCAGCATCAATGATTACGGCGCGCAGAATCACTACAGCGCGCCACTGTCTAGCGGCACTGCGCTACCGGCGTATGCGACTGAATCGCGACTTAACCCCTAAGCACTTTCGCTAACTCACAAGCTCACTTCGCGTGCGTGTTTGCGTGCCCGACTGTCCGTCAATCAGGGATGTCATAGGTCTTCGCATGTCTTTTCTTTCCAGCAACAGGCCCGCACGTGGCGTATTGAAGTTGAAGACGCTGTCGCTGGCGATTGCTGCCAGCTTGCCCAGTCTGACCATGGCCGATGACGCTGCGCAAACCTTCAACACCACCTTCCTGCAAGGCTCGCAGTCGCCGGTGGACTTGCAGCAATTGCTCTCGGCCAACAGCGTGCTGCCGGGCAATTACCGCGTCGACCTGTACAGCAACGAAATGCTGGTGGGCCGACGCGATATCGATTTCAAGCGCAACCCGAAAAACGGTCGTGTAGAAGCCTGCCTGACCCTCGACCTGCTCAAGCAACTGGGTATCGACCTGCACCGTTTGCAGGCCGAGGGCAAACTTGACCCGCAGCAGCCGCAGGACTGCTACGCCCTTGCCGACATGATCGAAGACGCCAGCGTGCGCTACGACAGCAGCCGTCTGCGCCTGCTCGCAAGTATCCCGCAGGTGGCGATGCAGCGTGGCTTGCGCGGGTATGTCGACCCACAGTTGTGGGACGACGGTGTGCCCGCCGCTTTCATCAACTACCAGCTCAACAGCAGCCGCACCGCCGGCGACTATAAAACCCGCATTGCCAATAACCTGGGCCTGCGCAACGGCATCAACCTGGGGGCCTGGCGCCTGCGCAACGAGTCGAACCTGAGCGGCGGCACCGATCGCTCGAACACCTTCACCAGCAACCGCACTTACTTGCAGCATGACGTCACCGCGATCAAGGGCCAGTTCAGCGCCGGTGAGATTTTCTCCGACACTGACCTGTTCGACAGCGTGCGCTATCGCGGGGTCAAGCTCGCCTCTGATGATGGCATGCGCGCCGACAGCGAGCGCGGCTATGCCCCCGTAATCCGTGGGGTGGCGCAGACCAACGCGACGGTGGAAATCCGCCAGAACGACTACATCCTCTACACCGCCAACGTCGCGCCAGGCCCGTTCGAGATCAACGATATCTACCCCAGCGGCTCCAACGGTGACCTGCAAATCACCGTGATTGAAGCCGACGGCACGCGCCGGGTGACGATGCAGGCGTTCTCCAGCCTGCCGATCATGGTGCGCGAAGGCCAGGTGAAATACAGCGTCTCGGCGGGCACGTTCAAAAGCAATGCCGATGGCCTGGCCTCCCCGCGCTTTCTCAGCGGTACGCTGGCCTACGGCTTGACCAGCAACCTCAGTGGGATTGTCGGTGTGCAAGCCAGTGAGGACTACAGCGCGCTGTCGATCGGTGCCGGGCGGAACACCTCGTTCGGTGCGTTCTCCCTGGATACCACCCATTCGTCCAGCAAGGCCCAGGGGCGAACCTCCCAGGGCAGCAGCGTACGCGCCTTGTACGCCAAGACCTTTGCCGGCACCGATACCAACTTCACCCTGGCCGCCTATCGCTACTCCACCGAGGGCTATCGCACCCTCACCGACCATGTGGAAGACAGCAGCGAAGACCTGCGCGTACGCACCGGCCACTCGAAAACCCGCACCGACCTGACCATCAACCAGAGCATCGGACGCAACAGCGAATTCGGCAGCCTGTATGTGAACGCCAGCGACCAACGCTACTGGAATCGGGGCGGCTCCCAGAGCTTTTCCGCGGGCTACACCGGCAACTGGGGCGACCTGAGCTACAACCTTGGCGTGACGCGCACCAAGCAGATCGTCACCTGGGGCGAGCCGAGCAGCGACACGCAGGTGAACCTGTCGGTGTCTTTCCCGCTGGGCAGCCAGGCCCGCGCGCCACGGGCGTTTGTCACCACCAGCCACCAACGTGGCGATACCACCACCCAAGCGGGCATCAATGGCTACGTGGCCGATACCAGCGACACTTTCTATTCGGTGCAGGCCGGCCACAGTGACACCAGCGGCGACTCAGGCTCGGTGAACGTCAACAGTCGCACCGCCGTGGCAGATGTCAGCCTCGGTTACAGCCAGGGCCAGGGCTACAACTCACAGAACTTCAACCTCGCAGGCTCGGTGGTGGCTCATGCGGGTGGCGTCAACCTGGGGCAGACGGTCAGCGAGACCTTCGCCCTGGCCGAAGTACCAGGCGTCTCTGGTGCCAAGATCAGCAGCTACAGCGGGGTGGAGACCGGGTACAACGGCTATGCCGTGGTGCCCACTGCGCAACCCTACCGGGTCAACTGGATCAGCCTGGACACCCGCGATCTGGGAGGCGACGTGGAAATCACCAACGCCACCCAGCAACTGGTGCCGCGCCGTGGCGCCATCGTGGTGGCGCATTACAGTGGCACTAGCGGGCGTCGCGTATTGTTTGAGTTGTTTGATGCCCAGCATCAACCGCTGTCGTTTGGTGCCTCACTGGAAGACGCCAATGGCAAGCAGTTGGCGATTGCCGATCCGAATGGCAATGCCTTGGCACTGGTGGAAGAGGATCAGGGCACGCTGATCATCAAGTGGGGTGAGCAGCATTGTCGTGCCACCTATGCGTTACCACCGCAGAACAAGGCGCTGAACTATGAGCGCCAGTCACTGGTGTGCACGCCTTGATTGTGCGGGTAATTGCGCTACTGTGCTGACCACGCGCCTACCCTCTGCGAGACTTGCTCATGCGTAACTTGTTATTCGCCAGTGTCTGCCTGTTGACCACCGCTCTGGCAGGCTGCCAGCAAACACCCCCTGCCAACGACCAACTCGATGCAGTGCTCTGGACCCAGACGTCCATCGAACACGAGCTGATCTACCGCCAGCTCTTCGCCAACGCCACCCGCCAACTCGATGTAGCACTGGCCGACCCCAGCTGGGACGCCCTGCCTTTGCCTGCCCGCAAGCTGACCGGTTTGCCGCCGGCGGTGATCGTGGATATCGACGAGACCCTGCTGGACAACGTGCCGCTCAACGCTCGCGACATCATCAACAATCAGGTCTATTCCTACGATCGCTGGAATACCTGGGTCGAGCAGGCCAAGGCCCAGGCGCTGCCAGGTTCCGTGGCGTTCCTGCAAGCGGCCAGACAAAAAGGTGTCAAGGTGTACTACCTCACCAACCGCGAACACAGCCAGGTCGCGACCACCGCCAAAAACCTGCGTTTGCGCGGCTTTCCGATTGAGAGCGACGAACAGATCCTGGCGGCCAGCACCCCCACCGGCCACTGCGAAAGCGCGGGTTATGGCAAGAACTGTCGTCGCCAGTGGGTCGCCAACCATGTCCGCGTGCTGTTGATGGCAGGTGACTCGCTGGGAGACTTTGTGCAAGCCGAACACAACACCCTGAATGCACAACGCAAGGCCGTCGAACCCTATGTGAATTGGCTAGGCCAGCGTTGGTTCCTGCTGCCCAACCCGAGCTACGGCAACTGGTATAGCGCGCCGTATGGGGATGATGAGAGCTTGCCGTTTGCGCAGAAACGCAGGCTCAAGCAGCAGGCATTGCTGTTGCAGGAGTAGGTGGAACCTCTGCCATGATGATCGTTCCCACGATCTGCATGGGAATACATTCTGTGACGCTCCGCGTCACCTTGTGCAGTGCGTGGCGCTTGCGAGGCGATGGGACGCGGAGCGTCCGGGGCGGCATTCCCACGCAGAGCGTGGGAACGATCCACACAGTGACGGGTGTGATCACACCGCCCTGGCCGCAATCGCCTCCACCTCCACCAACGCCCCCGGCAACGGCAACGCCACTACTTGCAACGCGGTGCGCGCCGGTTTGTTTGGCTGTTCGGGCGTGCCAAAGAACTGGGTATAGCCGCGCTGCAACCCGGCAAAATCCAGCTTGCCATCGGTCTCTTCGGCGCCGACCAGAAACACCCGTAACTGCACGATGTCGCCCAGGTCCAGGTCGTGTTGGCGCAGGATCTGGCGCAGTTTGTTGAACACTGAAACGCTCTGCACTTCGGTGTCGCCATATACCCCAGGCACCTTCGGGTCGGCGGGGTCCGGCAGCGTGCCGCTGACAAACACCAGGCTGGCCGAGGCCGGCACGGTGACGGTTTGCGAGATGGGGAACTCGCCGACGCTGGTGCGTTGGATGCTGTCGCTCATGGTGAGGCTCCTCAGGATGCGGCCAACGCCGCGAGTTGGTGTTGTTGGGTGATGCGCTCGGCCAGTTGCGCGACCACATGGCGCGCCGAGTTGGCTGCCGATTCCTGCCATATACCCACGCCGCTCTGCACCAGGCCGTCGCCGGCGAAGTACACCCGGCCATGGGGCTGTTCAAGCAGGGCGTGGGCCTCGGCGGGGAAGTGTTCACGTTGCAACCACGGGCCTTCGCTGTAGGGGATCTGCTCCCAGGACACTGCCAGAGGACTGCGCAAGTGCCTGGAGTAACCTGAATGCAACAGCTCCACGGCTTGCCGGGAAGCGGCGTACTGCTGATCGAGGGGCTGGCCGCCAAACACGTCGGCGCCCTCGCCGGTCACGTAACCGGCCACCAGCACGCCTTCGCGGGTGTTGAGGTCGTTGCTGGGGTACCACAGCAGGCGCGCCGGGTGCTCGATCCACGACAAGCCGCCGTAGGTACGGTAGTCGGTCTCCCAAAAGCGCGGGGATTGCCAGGCCACCTTGGTCGCCTGGTCGCTGCGGGTGCTGAGCAGGGCCGCCTTGACCGGCGCGCTGAAGTCCGTATCGAGCTTGGCCAGCAGGGGCAGCGGCAAGGTGGAGACCAGAAAGTCGGCACGCACCACCTGTTCACGGCCACTGTGCTGGTCGTGGTAAGTCACCGCCACGCCGTCCTCCAGCTGGCGGATCTGCCGCACCTGGGCGCCCAGTTGCACCTGCTCCTGCACGCGTCGGTAGAAGGCCTCGGTGATACGGTCCATGCCGCCCACTGGCTGGAACATGGTGGCCGAAAATTCCGGGAACTCGGTGTGCAGTAAAGCCCCCCAGAGTTCCGGGTGCAGCAACCGCTCTAACGTCAACGGCCTGCGGCGGTCGGGCAAGGCGCCAGGGTGGGCGGCAGATTCAAGGTGCCCGGAGCGCAGGGTGCCTTCAAAAGCCAGCTCTTGGGACAGGTCACCGTACACCTGCAAAAAACCGAGCAGACGTGTGCGCTCTTCGCCACTTAATACATCATCGAGAGCGTCGCGTTGCACCGCCTTGGCCAGCAACCCCGACAGATGCCCGCGGGTATCGTTGAGCGCCTGGCCGACACTGAACGCCGCTTGGCTGAGGTCCGGCCGCACCTGGGCGCCATGGCTGCTGTTGACCAGCACTTCCAACGGCACGCCAAGCTCACTGCAATAGTCGAGGATCGTGCGGTGCTGGCTGGGGATGCGCGCCGGCCCGGCGTTGAAATACTGGCCTGGGTCAAACCCCACCGTCTGCGAGCGACCGTCCTTATAGTCCACGCGGTCGCCGTTACGCAGGGTCCAGGTGCGGCCACCCACGCGCTCGCGGGCCTCCAGCACCTGCACACTGAAGCCGGCGCGCGTCAACTCCAGCGCAGTGACCAGCCCGGCAATTCCGGCGCCCAGCACCAGAACCCGAGTGCCCTGCCCCAGGTCGTCCTTGAGTTTCAGCGGTTGCGGTCGGCGGTGTGACGATGGGCCCAGGCCCAACACCGCCAATGCGTCCTTGACCGCCTTCTCACCGCCGACTGCGGCAATACTCGATAGCGCTTCACGTCGTGTCAGTCCCATGTCGATGCTCCTAGTCCGGCAGGCCCGGTGGGTTGATCAGCGACTTATCGACGCGCTCGACATCCAGGCCCCAACGTTGCAGCACCTGCTCGTACTGGCCGCCGGCAATCGCACCCTGCAGTGCCGTGTGGATCGGCTGCACCAGGCCGTTGTCCTTGCGCGTGGTCACCGCGATATCCGCCTGCAACGGCCAGCCACCATTGACGGTGCCGACACGCTTGATGCCGCCGGTGATCGCTGCCGAATAGGCATACACCGAGTTCGGCCCGAACAGTGCGTCGCTGCGCCCAGACTGCACCGCCAGTTGTGCGGCGGCCTGGTCGTCGAAGTACTGCAACAACGCAGGTTTGAGGCCGGCTTTCTCATTGGCCTCGTTCCACGCCAGCAGGACTTTTTCCTGGTTGGTGCCGGAGCCGACGATGATCTTCAGCCCGGCAATATCCGCCGCCTGCTTGATCTCACTGATCTTGCTGGTGCTCTTGACGTAAAACCCGAGCACATCCTGGCGGTAGGTGGCGAAGTCGAAACGCTTTTTGCGCGCCTCGGTCACGGTGACGTTGCTGATCACCGCGTCGTATTTGCCCGAGCTGACGCCCAGGGGCCAGTCTTCCCAACTTGTCTGCACGACGTTGAGTTGCAGGCCAAGGCTGTCGGCTACCAATTGGGCGGTGTCCGCCTCGCTGCCGATGGTGGTCTTGTCGTCACTGGCCAGCAGCGCCAGCGGTGGCCCGGCTACACCTGACACGGCCACGGTGAACTTGCCCGGCTGGGCGAACTTGAAGCCCGGCGGGATCTGCGCGATGGCCGCTTCATTGCGTGGCGCATGGATGCGCGGGCGATCGGGGCTGAGGTCGACCTGTTGCACGGCAAATGCGCTGTGGGCAGCGGCCCCGGCAATTGCCAACAGGACGACACGGGCAGTGGTGATAAACATGGGCAGTCACTCCTTGAACTAAAGCACTTTGCCGAGAAAGGCCTGGGTGCGGGGATGTCGGGGTTGGCGCAGGATCTGTTCGGGCGGGCCTTCTTCGATCAGTTGGCCGTCGCAGAGGAACACCACGTGGTCGGCCACTTCGCGGGCAAAGCCGATCTCATGGGTGACGATCACCAGGGTCACGCCCAGTTGGGTCAGGCCCTTGATCACGTCCAGCACTTCACCCACCAGTTCCGGGTCGAGGGCCGAGGTGGGCTCGTCGAACAGCAGCACTTTGGGGTCGAGCGCCAAGGCCCGGGCGATGGCGACGCGTTGCTGTTGGCCGCCGGAGAGCTGGCGCGGGTAGGCGTCGGCCTTGTCCGCCAGGCCGACCTTGGCGAGTAATTCATCGGCCTTGTCACGGGCCTGCAGCCGGCTCCAGCGCTTGTGCGCCAGGGGCGCTTCGGCGATGTTTTCCCAGGCGGTGAGGTGGGGAAACAGGTTGAAGTTCTGGAACACGAAGCCCACGTCGATACGGCGCTTGAGAATCTCGCGTTCGGTGAGTTCAAAAAGCAGGTCGCCTTTGCGCCGATATCCGACGTACTCACCGTCGATGGTGATATGCCCGCTGTCGATCTTCTCCAAATGGTTGATGGTGCGCAGCAAGGTGGACTTGCCCGAGCCGGACGGCCCGAGGATCACCGTGACCTTGCCAGGGTCAATGCTCAGGTCGATATGATCGAGTACCTGCTGGTTGCCAAAGCGCTTGCCCACGCCCTGGATCTGAATGCGCCCGGCGCGTGCTTCAGGCATGGGCCTTCTCCTTGAACCAGCGGCGCACGCGCTGCAACGGCGTGGGTGGCAGCACCCGCGCGGTGCCCCGGGCGAAGTGGCGCTCGACGTAGTACTGGGCGCTGGTGAGCACGGTGGTGATGATCAGGTACCAGACCGTGGCGACGATCAGCAACGGGATCACCGCCTGGGTGCGGTTGTAGATGACCTGCACGGTATAGAACAGCTCGGGCAAGGCCAGCACGTAGACAATCGAGGTGCCCTTGACCAGGCCGATGATTTCGTTGAACCCCGACGGCAAGATCGAGCGCAGCGCCTGGGGCAGGATGATCCGGAAGATGCGTCGAGAGGCCGGCAGCCCCAAGGCCGCCGCCGCCTCATGCTGGCCGGCATCCACGCCAATCAGCCCACCGCGAATGATCTCCGCCGCGTAGGCCGCCTGCATCAGGCTCAAGCCCAGGACGGCCACGGTAAATTGGCTGAGCACATCCACCGTCGACCACTCGGCGAACACCAGGTCGGTGAACGGCACGCCTAGCACGATGTGGTCGTACAGGTAGGCAAAGTTGTAGAGGATGATCAGCACCAGCAGCGCCGGCATCGACCGGAAAAACCAGATATAGCCCCAGGCCAACGCCGCCAGCAACGGCGAACCCGACAGCCGCGCCAGGGCCAGCGCGGTACCCAGCAGGATGCTGAACACTGTGCTCAACAGCGTCAGCAGCAACGTCTGGCCCAACCCGCGCAGCACCGAGGGCGAAAAGAACCACTGGCCGAACACCCCCCATTCCCAGCGCGGGTTCGTAGCCAGGGAGTGCACGATGGCGAGTAATACCAGCGCGGCAAAAATCGACCCGGCCCAGCGCCAGGGGTGCCGGGCCGGCACCACGCGCAATGACTTGATCGGCGTGGCGGCACGGCGCTGGCGCAGCGGTTGGGCGCTGACTTCATCCAGCAGGTCATAGGGTTTGGCGACAATGGGCATGTTCTTTTCCTCGCAGGCCTCAGAAGGCGTAAGTCAGCCGGGTGTAGTAATACCCACCGGTAAAACCGTAGGGCGAATAGGTGCCGTAGCTGGCAACCATGGTGCTGCTCGGCACCCCTTGTTTCTTGGGATAGAGGTCGAACAGGTTCTTGGCGCCGATGGCGATGTTCAGGTCTTTGGTGAGGCTGTAGCCCAGGTCGAGGTCGGTGATCCAGCGGGCGTTGTAGACCCGGTCCAGGTCACGATTGGCCGATGAGTTCACTTCCTTGTACGAGCCGTAGCGGGTCAGGGCCAGGTTGAGGTTGAAGCGTTCGATACTCCAGTCACCGCCCAGGATCAGCTTGGTGTTGGGTTGCACGCCGGTGATCAGGTTGCGCGCCTGGCGGTCCATCAGGTCGTAGGAGGTACCAAGAATGTGGGTGGATTCCTTGTAGTTGAGGATTTGGGTCTGGTTCCAGTTGAACGCGGCGGTCCACTTCAGCGCGCCGAACGCGCCCAGGTCCTGGTTGTAGCTGCTGACCAGGTCCAGACCTTTGGTGCGGGTGTCGGCGCCGTTGATAAAGTACTGGCCGCCGGAGGTGGAGTTGATGCCGTTGTTCTGCAACACCTGGGTGACTTCCGGGCCCAGCAAGGTGCCGGTAAGGGTGATGCGGTCACGCAGGTTGATCACGTAGGCATCGGCGGTGAAGCTCAGGCGGTCGGTGGGCGTGAGCGTGAAACCAAGGCTGAAGTTGGTGGAGCGCTCGGGCTTCAACGCCTGAGCGCCTAGCGCCTGGGCCGCCGCCGAGCCCACGGGGAGCACGCCATAGTTGATCGACTGATACACCCCATCGACGACGCCATAGGTGGTGGAGCGCGCACTGAACAGACTGTTGGCCAGGGACGGCGCACGAAAGCCATTGCTCACGGTGGCACGCACCGCGAACTGCGGGGTGAAGTCGTAGCGGGTGGTCAGCTTGCCGCTGCGGGTGGCGCCCACGCCCTCGTTGTAATGCTCATAACGCACCGCCGTGCCAACGTACCAGTCCGGCATGGGGTTGAAACCCACATCCACGTAACCGGCCAGGCTGTTGCGTGACGCGCTGCTTTCTTCGTCCGGTGAAATACCGTTGGTGACCTGTGCCCCGGACGACGCACAGTTACCCGGCGCCACGCAGTAACCGCCATTGGCATAAGACGCGTAATCGCCGGCTTGCACCTCGTAAGTGTCGCGCCGATGCTCGAAGCCATAGGACAGGTCCAAGGGCTTTTGCAGTCCGATGTCGAAGCCACGCTTGAAGTCCAGGTTGGTGGTCAGCTCGGTGGAAATCCAGGTACCGGAGGTGAAGCTGTTCGGCGTGGCTTCGCCCAGGGAAGGGTTCTGGTTGTGGGTGGTGCCCTGCTCCGCTTCGTTGCGCCCATAGGTGGTAGACAAGTCCCAGTCCCACTCGCCCACAGTACCCTTGCCACCAAACGCCGCCTGGAAGTCGTCCTCGTCGATGTACCAGGTCGGGGTGTACCCGGCCGGGTAACCGTTAGGCCCGGTGGTGATGGTGTTGGTGATGGTCGGCAGACGGAAGTTCTGCCCCTGCTCGGCCTTGCGTCGCGAGTAGGTGGCAAAGGAGTAGAGGCTGAGGCTGTCGTCGATCGGCAACTCGGCGTTGTAGCCCAGGGTCAGCAGGTTGGTCTTGGGCGTACCGTAGCCGCCATAGGTGGACTTGCCCGCCAGGCCATAGGCTTGCTCATAGCTGTAGCCGTTGGCGCTGGCCTTGTTGTCATCGTTCTGGCTGCGTGCATCCAGGGCCAGTTGCACGATGCCGCCGTTGCCGATTTCGAAGCCCTTGTTGAGGCTTTGCTGCACGGTCTGTTTCTTGCCGTCGTAGCCAAGGCCCGCGTGGGTCACCGAGGTACCGCGGGTGTCGGCCTTGAGGATCACGTTGATCACCCCGGCAATGGCGTCAGACCCGTATTGGGCAGCCGCACCATCGCGCAGCACTTCGACATGGTCGATGGCGCTGATGGGGATCAGGTCCAGGTCAGCCGGCGCCGCGCCGGTGTTGATGCCGTTGATATTCAAGGTGGCACTGGTGTGGCGGCGCTTGCCGTTGACCAGCACCAACACTTCGGCGGCGCTCAAACCCCGCAGGTTCGGTGCCCGGGCAATGCCGCTGGCGTCCCAACCGGTTTTTTCCGGCAGGGTCAGCGAAGGGATCACCGCGCTCAACGCCTCCATCAACCCGGGCTTGCCGGTGTTTTGCAATTGCCGGGCGCTGACCACGTCAATCGGCACCGGGCTGCTGGTGACCGTGCGCTGCTCGGCGCCACGGTTGCCGGTCACGACGACCGTCGACAAGGTGCTGTCATCCTGGGCCTGGGCTGCTGCGGCGAACAGCGACAGGGTCAGGGCAGCAGTAGGTTGCAGAATTTGCTTCATATCCATTCCCAGCTTTTTCCAAATCGCAAAGTCGGGCAGGCATGCGCCTGGCGCGACGTGGCCGGTAGTCAAAGGGGCGATGCGGCTTGGGCTAGGTGTGGGGCAAGCGAGGGGTTTGCAGTGGCAACATACGTTGAGCTCCCGTCCAACGACTCTGCTGCGGCGGGATGATTACCCGATCAGGCGCGCAGAATCTGAATCACGCTGGGTACCATCCGAGGTCAGGGGTAGGCTGTTGGGATCAAACATAACGGAATGGATTTTAAAAATATAATGCTATTTGGGCATAAGCTAATATTCTGTACTTTCATTATTTATAAAAACAATTATTCATAAAAATGATTTTTAATCTGAGCGCGCAGAACGCTCAAAGTGTGGGAGGGGGCGTGCTCCTGATGACTGTGGGCCAGTCAAAATGCATTTACTGACACGCCCCATCGCAACGGTAACTACGGACGGTAACCACGATGCGAAGCGAGCCGCTCTTGATCTTGATCTGCTTTTGATCTTAAGCGCCCCGTCAAACCACGCTGGCCGGAATTCGACAGGGATTTGGGGGGTAAACCGGCAGGGATGCCGGTTTAGCCGCCCCGCGCCATGGATGGCGCGTGGCGGCGGCCCCACAAATCACTGGCGGATTACGGGCACACCGAGCCAAAGCGAGGTGCCGAGTGGTGGGGCAAGAGCGTTTTGCTTACTTTTGCGCTTTTCAAAAGTGAGACGCCGTCAGGGCGGAACCCTAAGTGGCCGTTACCGCAGGAATGGATATGTACCCGGTATAACTGCGTCGCCTGTTAGGCCGCCTTCGCGAGCAAGCCCGCTCCCACAGTTTGATTGCGGAGTGTCAGGTAGATAGGTGTCGGCTGGTAGGCCGTTATCGCAGGCAAGCCAGCTCCCACATTTTTGATTGCGGAGTGTCAAGCCACCATCGGGAGCGAGCCCCCTCCCACATGGGTACTCGGTGCAGCCAGGATCATTGAGCAGGGCGCAACAGCTGCATCTGCTGGCGATAATCATCCGTCACCTGCCGCGCCTGGCTGCTGCTGGTAATCACCCTCGGCGTAATCAGCACAATCAGCTCCGTGCGGTCCTTGGACTTGCTGGTATTGCCAAACAACCAGCGCAACCCCGGAATCTTCCCCAGGTAAGGCACGGCACTGACGCTCTCAGCGTTGTCTTGCTTGATCAACCCGCCGAGCAGCACCGTCTGGCCACTCTGCACCGCCACCTGGGTGGACACCGAGCGCGTGGAGATACGCGGGTTCACCGGCGTCTCACTGTTCCCCGTCGGGTTCTGGGCATCACTGACCTGTTGCTGGATATCCATGTACACCAGCCCACCCGGATTGATGCGCGGCACCACATCCAGAATCACCCCCGTCTGCACATATTCCACACTGCTCAAGGTGGTGTCGGCGTCCCCGGTATTGACGGTGGTCTGACTGATGGGAATGTTGTCCCCCACCTGGATCTGCGCCGGCTGGTTGTTCATCACCACCAGGGATGGCGCCGACAGCACCTGGGTGCGGCCGTTGGTCTCCAGGGCGTGCAGGGCCACTTGCAGGTTGGAACTGACGAAGGAGTAGAACAACGAGTCCGCCGCCCCCAGCCCTGCCCCGCCACCGCCCAGGGCACCTTGGCTGCCGGAGGCGTTGGCCACCGTAGTGCTGGTGGAATTACCGGCCAGGCGGCCCAGGTACCACTGCACCCCCAGGTCCAGTTCGCCGGTGAGCTTGACCTCCAGAATGCGGGTCTCGATCTGCACTTGCAGCGGTGGGTTGTCGAGGCGTTTGATCGCCGCTTCGATCTCTTTCCATTGCGCCGGGCGGGTGCGCACCAGCAGTTGGTTGCTGCTTTTTTGCGCGGTGATGCGCGTGCCCGCCTCGAGGTCGCTGGTGGGCGATGCCTGGGTGTTTTCGGCAGGCTCGGATTCAGGTTCTTCGGCTGCGGGCACCGGGGCGCTCGCCTGCAAACCGGCACTGGTGGATGAGGACAAGGTGGTGGTACGCAACCCCGGCGCTACTTTCGCCGGGGCGTTATCCTTGATCGCACCATTGCCGTAGATCTGCCGCAGGTACTTGGCCAGATCGGCGGCCTTCATATTGCGCACGTCGTACACATACATCTGCGGCTCGTTACCGCCGCCCTCGTCGATGGTGCGGATCCAGTCGCCCACTTCGCTGAGGTACTGGGGCTGGGAAGAAATCGCCACCACCGAGTTGGTGCGCTCGACCGGCAAGAACCGCAGCATGCCGGCCAGGGGTGTGCCACTGTCCGCGCCGAACATGGCTTGCAGCTCGGGCATCAGCTCGGCCACCGAGGCGCGTTGCAGGCCGAACACCGCCACCGACATGCCCTTGAGCCAGTCCACGTCGAAGGTGTCGATGGTGTCCTGGTAGTTGGCCAGTTCGTCGGGCGTGCCGGCCAGGCTCAGGACATTGCGCGCCGGGTCCACCAACAAAAAAGCGTTTTCACGAGCGAAGGGTTTGAGCAGTTTCTGCATCTCGGTGGCCGAGATATAGCGCAGTGAAAACAGACGTGCCGAGAGGCCGCTGGCCGGTTGCGCCACGCGCATCTGCGGCACCAGCTTGCCCGCCACGGCCTGGTTGGCCGGCAGGATCACATAGCGGTTGCCCTGTTTGATCATGGCGTTGTCGGTCCAGGACAGCAGGGTTTCGAGAATCGACAGCGCTTGCTGTTTGTCCACGGGCTTGGAGGTGGAGAAGCTGACAGTGCCCTTCACGCCCTCGGCGATGCTGTAGTTCTCGTGCAGCAGGTCGCCCATCACGCTGTTGATCACGGCCTCGATGGGCTGATCGGCGAAGTTGAACACGATGTCGCCGCCCTGCTCCGGCACGTTTACGGGTGCCGCGGGCTGGCGCACGAACGCTTGATTGCCACGAATGAGCTGGCGCTGCGGCGGAGCCTGGGTGACAGGTGGAGCGGTTTCGGCCACAGGCGCCTGAAGCGGCGAGCGTTGTGCGCCGGTGCCCTGCAGGGCCTCGTGCAGCAGGTCGTCGTCCGGGTCGAGGGTGTCGGGCAAAGATCCACAGCCGCCCAGGGAGACGGCGGTAGCCAGGCAAAACAGCGAAGTGCGCATATCGATCAAGGGAGAGACTCGCGGGGATGTGAGTTCAGGGGTAACCGCTTACCGTAGAGGCTCAGGGTCTGGGTGCGCCCGTTGAGGGCAAAACGGGCGTATTGCGGGGTCAGGTGTTCCAGGCGCCAGCCGTTGGGCAACGCCTGGCCCAAGCGCACCGTGAGCGTGGGGCCGCCGGTTTGCTTGAGCATGGCCATTTGCAGGTTGCCGGTGATCATGATGCCGCTGAGGGTCAGGTTGGCCAGGCTCGCCACCTGGGTTTTACCCACCTCCCGGTCCGGGCGGCGATCCGGGCTGAACAGCGGCGTTTGCCAGGTACCGGCAAGGTCTTGCAACGCTGGCGTGGGAGCGGCCTGCACCTGGAACGATGGTGGCGCGTGCACCGGCGCATCGGGTAACCACCGGGGGGCGTCGCCGATGCTGCTGAGGATCATCGCCATCAACAGCCCCAAGAGCCCGGCCACGCCGAGCCAGCCCCATTCAAGAGGACGCAAGGGGCCAATCATGGTGCCACCCGCGCCGGTTGCAGGTAGCCGCGCACCAGCAGTTGCACCGCCAGCTTGCCCGCCCCGCCACTGGCTGGCGCCTGTTTGTCGCGACGAATATGCAGCTCATCGACGAACAGAAAAGGCGGCTGATATTCCAGCCCATGCAGGATCGCGGTCAGCGGTTCGATGGCGCAATTGAGCGTGAGGCTGACCTTGACCTGACGATAGGGCTCGCTGTCGTTTTGTTCAGGCGTGATCGGCTTGCGCTGGGTGAGGTTGCAGCCGCCGCCGAGGTTGGCGTGGCTGTTGATCAGGTCGGCAAGACGCTGCATCAGGTCGGCGGCGACCACGTCCGGGTCGTCCCCCGGCAACAGGCTGGCGCTGCTGGCCGGGTCTTGCTGTGCTTGCGCCAGCTGTTCGCGCAAGGCATCGCCCTGGCGTATGACGCTGGCATAGCGCTGCTGCTGTTCACGCAACTGTTCGGCCTGTTCACCCATGGCCCGCAGCGGCCCGGCGAACCAGCTGTCGATCAACAGCCAATAGGCCGCGCCGAGCACCAACGCCAGGGTCAACAAGGCGGCGCCGCGGCGTTCACGGCGTGTGAGGGGTCGGCGCATCGGCGGCCTCCTGGCGTAAGTGGGCACGCAAGGCAAACTGGTCCTTGCCGCTGCGTGCGTCGGGTTGGATCACCCCTTCGAACTGCGCGTTGTCCAAGCGCTGGCAGCCTTTGATGCGGCTGATCAGGCCACTGGCCTTGGCGCTCTGGCCGGAGAAACTCACCTCGCCGTCCTTGACGTCCAATTGGTCGAGCCAGGTGTCGGCGGGCAGGCAACTGGTCAAGTCATTCAGCAGCGCGGCCAGGGGCGGTTGCGCCCGTTTACGCTGGCTGAGGTACTGCGCCGCGCCACGGGTGTTGAGCAGTTGCTGGCGCAGGGCGTGCACCTGGGCGACCTCGGCTTTTTGCTGTTGGACAGTGGCGTGCATGCTGTCGAGTACCCGCTGGCGGTCGTTGAGCCACAACAGCATCGCCGCGATCAGCAACGCGCCGCACAACCACGGCAGGCTGCGCTGCAATTGCTTGCCGGCAGGCCGCGAACGCGGGCGTAACGGCGCGGGCAGCAGGTCGATACCCAGGCCCGCCACATCCACGCGGTGTGGGTACAGGCCGAGGCTGGCGCAGTCAGTGAGGACCTGGTCAAGGCGCTCGCGCAGGATCGCCACCACCCTCACCTCCAGGTGGCTGGGTGTGCGCCGCTCCTGGCGGGCGACGAAGTAGAGCTGCTCGGCATTGAACGGGGTGTAGCGGTCCAGTTCATAGCCAACCACCTCCACGAGGTTGCGCGCGGCAGCCAGAAGCAGCTGCACGCTTTGCTGCAACACGGCGTCGGGGGCAAGCATCAGCACCTGGCGCGTATTGCCTGGGACCACCGGTGTCGTCAGCGGCCAGTGATGAACGTGCTCGGGCGGTTCCTGGAACGCCAGCCACTTCGGCACACAGCCGCGTAACTCCGTGAGCCACAAGCGCCAGCCTTGTTGCAGCAGGCTGCCGCGCCAATAGCGGGCAATCGGTTCGAGTTGAATCATTCTTGCCACCGCACTACCCGATAGGGCTGTGCGCTGTCCTCCGCAGGGCTTAGTAAAAGGGTCAGTCGCAGGCGTGCCTGATAGCCGCCGGGGCGCTCGGCGCGGCTGTCGATCTCCACGACCTGGCCGGGGTCGACGCCCTCGGCGTCCTGGCGTGGCAGGTTCAACGCCTTGCGCATCAGGGGGCTGGCGAATGCCGGAGCGGGCCGGTCGAGGTCGCTCCACAAGGTGATGTGCGGCAGTAGTTGGCTGTAGAGCGCCGGGGTCATGCCGGGAAGTTGACGTACCTCCTCCAGCACCCGAAACGGCGCCAGGCCCTGATCGCGGCGAGTCTCAAGGGCCTTGGCCAACTGCTGGGCCTGAACCGGTGTTGCGCCGCAGGCCAGGGCCAGGCGCGTGAGGTCCTGGGGGGCGGCGTTGACCAAGTACAGCTTGCCGCGCTCACTGCGCACACTGACCTGCAAGCGGGCGTCGTCGAAGGTCAGCGCAATAGAACGCCCGTCCGCCACCCACTGCCCTTGCGCCATGACCTGTGCGATACCGGCCTGGGCGGCCAACAGTGTCTGAGTGTGCTGGCGCAGCCACAGCGCCTGGCGACTTTGCAGTTGCACCCACCCGGCCAGGCCACCCAGCAATACGCTGAGCAAGGCCAGCACCCACAACACCAGCAACAGGGCCGCACCGCGTTGGCACTTCATTCTTCGCTGCTCGCGCTGGACAGGTTCAGGCGCAGCGCAACCACCTGGGCGACCCATGGCACCGGCCCGTCGACGGAGGCGTCGATGCGCACCGCTGTGGGCAGGCGCCGGGGCCAGGGCCACGGGCTCAACCAGTCGGTGGGCTGGCCCAGTGGCGAGACACCGCGATAGCTGAACTGCAGCGCCTCGACGTCATGCAAAAGCACCTGCGGCTCATCGCGCTGCGCGTTGGCGTGGGAGGCACTCTGCGAAAAAGCCACCTGCAGATCCTGCCCCACCCGTTGCAGGGTAAAGCGCTGGATACCCCCGCCCAATACACCGGGCAAGGTCGCCACAAACTGCAGACGTTCAGGCGTGCCGATAAAAAAACCTTCTGCCTGGCTGTCATCGTCAGTGAGCTTTAGCGGCAGCGCCTCGCTGATCGAGGTGCGCAAAAACTGTTGGGCGGCGCGCATTTCATCCAGGCTGACGGTGTAGGCCTGGGCCTTGGCCACCGCCCGATTGGCCCCCAGCAACGCTGCGCTCACCAGCAGCAACAACACCGACAGCAAGCTGAGCACCACGAGCACTTCCAGCAACGTGAAGCCCTGCTCCCGGCGCTTCACAGGCGCGCCTTCAAGGTGCTGAAGTGCGCCTGATGCGCGCCTTCACGCACGTTAAGGTCGAGACGAAACAGGTGCGGCTGTTGGCTGGTACTGGTCAATTGCCAATGGATACCCTCGAGTTCGCCTTGGCGGGTTCCCTCCGTCAACGGGCCGGCGGCTTCCTGGTCCAGCACCGTGAGCGCGGCATGGCTGAGGCGGTCGCTGCGGGCCACCTGGGACAAGGCGCGCGCGCTCTGGCCGAAGGCAACCAGCAACACGCTGCTGCACACCGCCATCAACGTCAGGGCGGCGAGCATTTCCAGCAGGGTGAAACCGGCCTGGTGCTTCATGGCAGCGCCTTGGACTGCACACTGCCGGTGAGCCAACCTATGTCGATGCGCCAACGCCGGCTGCCGTTGGCCAGCAGCAGGTTACCGCCGGTAGAACTGCCGTCGGGATAGAACACCACGGCGGACCCTGCCTGCTCGGCACTGTGCAAGGTCACCTGCACCTGCGCCGGCCACTGTTGTGACGCACGCCCTGGCGCCTGGAACGTGCGGCCCTGGAGGTCGAATTGAGTGCGCGCCACCTGGCCGCTGACGATGGCGCTCGCCCGCGTGGCGCGCAGTGCCTCGACCATCTGCGCGACCACCCGGCGCTCCTTGGCCACCTGCAGCCCTTGCCGTACACCCAGCCCCAACAACCCCGCCGCAATGCCGATCAATAGGATGACCACCAGCATCTCCAGCAGGGTAAAGCCTCGCTGGGCCACGGGCGGGTTATTCCCAGTTGCCCAGGTCGGCACTGTAGCCCTCGCCGCCGGGTTGGCCATCCTGGCCGTAGAAGATCAGGTCGAAGGCACCGTGCTCACCGGGGAAGCGATAGCCGAACCCATGGCCGAACGGGTCTTTCAACTCCGAAGGCTTGGCGTAGGGGCCGGACCAGTTGGAAGCACTGGCCGGTTTGTCGAGCAGCTGTTGCAGGTTGTTGGGCGGCGCTCCCACGTCCAGGGCGTAGCTGTCGATCTTCATACTCAAACTGGCCAATTGCGCCTTGCCCGCGCCGTACTTGCCCTTGTCCACATTGCCACCGACCTGGCGCACCACAATGGTCGCGACAATGCCAAGCAGCACGATCACCGCCAGCATTTCCAAAAGGGTGAAGCCGCCTTGGCGGTGTCGGGTTTTCATCGGTTCTGCTCCTTGAAAGTTCATATATGGCTGGTGAGGCTCATCAGCGGCAGCATGATCGCCAGCATGATCACCGCCACCAGCACCGCCATGACCACGGTCAGGGTCGGCACCAGTGCCGCGAGCAAGCGTTCGATGGCGCGCTTGGCCTCGACGTCGAAGATGTCGGCGACCTTGAGCAGCATGCTGTCCAGTTCGCCGGCCTGTTCACCGACTTCAATCATATGCAGCGCCAGCTCCGGTAGCAGCGGCTGGCGGCCGAACGCATCGGCCAGGGTGCCGCCACCCTTGACCCGTTGCGCTGCCAGCGCCACTTGCGCCTGGAGCGCACGGTTGCTGCAGACTTGCCGGGCAATCACCAGCGCGGGCAGCAGCGCCACGCCATTGCTGAGCAACGTGCCGAGGGTGCGCGTCAGGCGGGCGGCTTGCACCCGTTGTAACAGCGGGCCGATCACGCGGATGCCCAGCAGATGACGGTCGTAACGCTCACGGCGCAGGGGGTCGCGCAGGCGCGCCGCCAGGATCCATCCACTGATCGACAACCCGGCCAGCACCACCAGGCCATAGGCGCCGAGGAACTCGCCGAGCGCCAGGATCACCTGGGTGATCAGTGGAATCGGTACGCCAAGGTCCTGAAAAATCGGCACGAATTGCGGCACCACATAGGCCAGCAACAGCGCCAGGGAACCCAGTACACCCACCACCAGGAACGCCGGGTAGATCAGCGCATTGATCACCTCGCCGCGCAGCAACTGGCTGCGCTCCAGGTAGTCGCTGAGCTGGCGCAGGGTGCCTTCCAGCGCCCCGCCGGCTTCACCGGCGCGCACCATGCTCAGGTACAGCGGGGAAAACGTGTCGCCCTCCTCCTGCAGCGCCGCCGACAACGGTTTGCCGGCCTTGACCTGGTCGCGGATACGCTCGATCAAGGCCCGCACCTGAGGATGGCGGGCTTGCTTGAGCAACAGGTTTAAAGCGCGTTCGAGGGGCTGGCCGGCGCCCAATAACGTGGCCAACTGCTGGGTGAAACTCACCAGCGCGGCGCCCTTCAACTGCCCGCGTGCCTGGCGCAACAAGGGGCTGCTGGCCGTTTCGATGTGCAGCAGCAACCACCCGCGCTGATGCAAGACGGCGACAGCAGCCGCCTGGTCAATGGCCTGCAACGTGCCGTTCTGGGCCACGCCCTGGCTGTCCAGGGCACGGAACTTGAACAGGCTCACACGTCATCTCCACGGGTGACACGCAACACTTCTTCCAGGGAGGTGACACCGGCCAGGGCCTGGCGCAAACCGTCTTCATACAAGGTGCGCAAACCGGCGCGGCGGGCGGCGTGTTCGAGGCTGGCGGCGTCGGCGTGGACCATCAGCAGGCCACGCAACTCGTCGTTCATTACCAACAACTCAGTGAGGGCACTGCGGCCGTGATAGTCACCGCGGTAAAGCAGGATCGGACGCTGCTCGGTCAGGCGATCCAGGCCGTGCTCCTTGATCAATTCCGCTGGGGCCTGGAAGGCCACGCGCGTGGCAGGGTCCAGGCGTCGCACCAGGCGCTGGGCGAGAATACCGCTGACCGTGGAGGCAATCAGGTAGCTCTCCACGCCCATGTCCAGCAAGCGCGTGATGCTCGCAGCGGCGCTGTTGGTGTGCAGGGTTGAGAGCACCAAGTGACCCGTGAGGGAGGACTGTACGGCGATACGACAGGTTTCCAGATCGCGGATTTCGCCGATCATGATCACGTCCGGGTCCTGGCGCACGATGGCGCGCAGCGCTCCGGCAAAGTCCAGGCCGATGGCGGGCTTGACCTGGATCTGGTTGATCCCTTCAAGCTGGTATTCCACCGGGTCTTCCACCGTGATGATCTTGCGTTCAGCCGTGTTGAGTTGCGACAGCGCGGTATAGAGCGTGGTGGTTTTGCCCGAGCCTGTGGGCCCGGTGACCAACAGGATGCCGTGGGGCCGCGCCAATAGATCCTGGAAGGCCGCAAGGCGCGGGCCATCAAAGCCCAGGCTGGGGAAATCGAATTGCACGGTTTGCCGGTCCAACAGGCGCATCACCACCGACTCGCCAAAGCTGGTGGGCACCGTGGACACCCGCAGGTCCAACGCTTTGCCCTGGATGCGCAGCATGATGCGCCCGTCCTGGGGCAGGCGTCGTTCGGCGATGTCCAGGCGCGCCATGATCTTCACCCGCGAGATCACCGCCGCCGACGAACTGGCAGGCGGTGCTTCGGCGTCGTGCAGCACGCCATCGATGCGGTAGCGCACCTTGAGTTGGTTTTCGAAGGGTTCGATATGGATATCCGAGGCGCGCTGTTCCACGGCGCGCTGCAGGATCAGATTGACCAGGCGAATCACTGGCGCTTCGGAGGCCATGTCCTTGAGGTGTTCGATGTCTTCCAGCACGCCGCCCTGCTCATCGAGGTTTTCGATCAGGCTGCCCATGGCGGAACGGCCCTGGCCGTAATAGCGCTCGATCAGCGTGTCGACTTCATTACGCGAACCGACGGCCAGCCAGACCGGCACCTCACAGGCATACGCCAGGGCCTGGAACGGATACCACTGCGCCGGGTTGGCGGCCATTACACGCAACCCGCCCTGATGCCACCCCATGGGCACGACCTGGTAATGACGCATAAAGCGCTCGGTAAGCACGGGAAGCGGGTCGAGCAACGGTGGCGCCGCGTCGGCCAGCAGCAGTGGCGCATCCAGCAAATCGGCCCAGGCGCGAGCCAGTTCGACCTCGGACACCAGGCCCAGGCGCGTGAGTAAACCGAGCAGGTCGCCAGGCTCAGTGGATAAACGCTGGGCGCGTTCCAGATCAGCGATTTTGAGCCCGGCGTGCTGCATCAGCCACGCGCACACCTGGTCGGTATGCGGGATCTGCATCTTGCAAGCATCGATGGGCGCTGACGACATCATTGAGGAATATCTAACGTTGCGAAAAGTATGGCTATTTAGAACTACCGAACAATGCCATTAGTTCGCCATAGCCCAGGCAGGCGTTAGCCGGGTGTATCGACTGGAAGTTATAGCCCTAGTTCCGGATAAGGGGGTAATTAAATACAAAACATTGCCAAATGCACTGATTTAGAGCGTTAGCAGCCAATAGCCACTAGTTGCAATTAGCCATAACGGCGGGTCATTCAGGTGCTCTCTCTTTCAATTAACTGACAGTGCAAAAGATTCAAGCGCTCAACTTCCTCATCGGTGGCTAATACGCCCAGACTTTGCAGGACGCGTGTGGCAGCGAGTACACCAATCTCCAACGCGGGTGGCTGGAGGGTGCTGAGGCTGGGCAGCAACATATGGGCAAACGGGTAGTCGCCAAATCCCAATACGGCGCAGTCCTGGGGAATGCTCAGCCCGGCGCGTTGACCGGCCAGCAAACCACCGGCGGCGAGGTTATCGTTGGCGAAGAAAATCGCGTCGGGCGTGATCGTCTGCCCCATCAGCGCGTCCATGGCCTGCTTGCCAGCTTCGAAGGGCGCACGGTCGGCGTCCGGCACAAAGACCCACGGCTGCACACCCAACTCGGAGAGGGTCGCGGTAAACCCATCGCGCCGCTCCAATGCGCTGAAGTCGCCCACTGCACTGTTTTGTACGAAGGCGATGCGCCGATAGCCTTTGCCATGCAAGTAGCGAGCGGCGGTGACGCCCACTTCATAATGAGAAAAACCCACTTGCAACGGCGCGCGTTCTGGCACGTAGTCCCAGGTTTCGACGATCGGTATATCTGCCTCGATGATCATCTTCTCGGTGCCAGGGCTGTGAAAGCGGCTGGTCAGCACCAGCGCTGCCGGCGACCAGCCGAGAAAGGCACGCACCGCACTTTCCTCCTGTTCGATGCTGAAATAGCTGGAGGCCAGCAACAGTTGGTAGCCGTGACGACTGAGGGTGTCGCTGAAGCCCTGCAGCGTATTGGCAAAAATCGGCCCCGAGATATTCGGAATCACCATCGCGACGATTTTGCCTCGCGCAGAGGCCAAGCCACCGGCCACCAGATTGGGCACATACCCCAATTGCGCCACCACCTCGGCGATACGCTCGCGGCGCTCGGGCGAGACCTGTTCAGGTTGGTTGAAGTAACGCGACACGGTAATGGCCGACACCCCGGCCTGGCGTGCCACGGTGTTCAGGGTGACGCGTCCGGCGCCCCGGCGTTTGCGCGGTGGATGTTCGCTCACGAAATAGCCCTATAAAAAAGGAATATAAAACTAATTTTTTAGTATTTGACGCTCTAAACGGCCCGCTTCAATAATGCCGATGTTAGCGCTAACAAAGCGCGCTGTCTGCTACTCGCTCGAGCGAATGCCCAAGACATGTTCACAGGCGCTGACGGTCGCAGAACCGCAGCGGACCAGGGTATTTTTTCGAGCGGGCACAGCATGCATAACTTTCCACGGCACACCCATTTGTTGCTTCTGGCCGGCCTCAGCGCCTTGCCCGTCTGCGGCGCTGTTGCAGCTGATGAGCAGGAACCCACGCTCCAATCCGTGACAGTCACCGCTACCCGCCGCGAAGAATCGCTGCAAAAAGTCCCGGTGGCCGTCTCGGTGCTTGAGGGCGAGCAACTGGAGCGTGACAATCGCAACGAAGTGGCGAGCATCGCGCAGCAGGTGCCATCGCTGAACTTTCGCACCGGTGCTTCGAACAAGGACACCTCATTGTTCGTGCGCGGCGTGGGCACCATTTCTACCTCGCCTGGAGTGGAGCCCACTGTGGCCACGGTGATCGATGGCGTGGTCTATGCACGCCCCGGCCAGGCCACCCTCGACCTGCTGGACCTTGAGCGCATCGAAGTACTGCGCGGCCCGCAAGGCACGCTGTTCGGCAAGAACGCCTCGGCCGGCGTGCTGAATATCACCAGCAAGGCGCCGACGGCCCAGACCCACGGGTTTATCGATCAGTCGTTCTACAGCGGCAATGAAAGCCGCACGCGCTTCGGCATCGGCGGCAGCCTGGTACCGGAGGTACTCAAAGGCTCGATCAGCACCTTGTTCGGCAGCTACGACGGCAACGTCGACAACCGCCATAACGGTCAGGAGGTCAATGGCTACAACCACAAGGGCGTTCGCGGCAAGCTGGAGTTCACGCCCAACGACGACGTGAAGCTGACCCTGATCGCCGATTACATGCAGTCCCACGATGACGCGCCCAATGGTGTGGTCAGCAAGTCCCTGAACCCGGCGTTCAGCAATGCCTTGAGGCCGGTGCGCGCCTCAAGCGACAACCGCGATATCAACACCGATACCCGCAGCCATGTGCAAGACACCAACAAGGGCCTGTCGGCACAGTTGGACTGGAACCTGGGCGACTACACCCTCACCTCGATCACCGCCTGGCGCGGCTGGGACAACATTCAATATCAGGATGGCGACCGTCTCGGCACGGTCACCGCCGTGTTCCCCGGCACCGCCGACAAAGGCGACCTGGCGTTCGACCAGTACTCCCAAGAGCTGCGCCTGGCCTCGCCCAAAGGTGAGTTCCTTGAGTACGTAGGCGGCCTGTTCTACATGCATGGCAAGGATGAAGAGACCTATCAGCGCACCCTCACCACCACGACGCGAGTCGATCGAGGCATTGCCGACTACAGCACCACCAGCGACAGCTACGCGGCGTTCGGCGAGACCACGCTCAACTTCACCTCGCGCTTTCGCGGCATCGCCGGTTTGCGTTACACCCATGACGACTTGAAGTACGGCCATCGCCGCGTGTCCACCTCTGCCACTACCGTCAGCGGCATTCAACCGGCGACATCGAGTTCTGGTTCGGTAGACGAGGACGGTTGGTCCGGGCGGCTGGGCGTGCAGTACGACATCAGCGACACCGTGACCAGCTACCTCACTTACTCGCGCGGCTACAAAGGCCCGGCCTATAACGTGTTCTTCAACATGCAGCCGCGCGACACTGACGCGCTCAAGCCGGAGACTTCCAATACCTGGGAAGCCGGAATCAAGGCCACTGCCTGGAACAACCGCCTGACCACCAACCTGGCGGTGTTCCACAGTGACTACGACAACTACCAGGCCAACTTTTTCGACACCGTCGCCGGCCAAGTCGTGACACGCCTGATCAACGCTGGCAGCGTCAGCACCGAAGGCGTCGAGCTCGATTACGCGTTGCAAGCCACCCAGCAACTCAAGCTCTCCGGCGCCCTGGCCTATACCCGGGCGCGCATCGATCAGTTCGCGTGCCCGCCAGGCGCGGCGGCGACCTGCAACGTCAATGGCAAGCCACTGCCGTTCAGCCCGGACTGGAAAAGCTACGTGCGCGCCGACTACAGCATCCCTCTGGATAACGGCCTGGATATCGAACTGGGCACTGACTACAGCTGGCAGAGCGAAGTGCAATACGACATCAGCCAGAACCTGGACACCAAACAAGGCGCCTACGGCATCTGGAACGCCAGCGTGGCCCTGGCCGACTACACCAATGGCTGGCGCGTGGCGCTGTTGGCGAAGAACCTCGCCGACAAATCCTACTCACCGCTGCTAGCCAGCGGCGGCAACTACATCTACCGCGCCGTGCCTCGTGACGATGAGCGTTACTTCGGCGTGCAACTGCGCAAGGATTTCTAGCATGAGCCGTCAACTCAAACTCGGCGCCTTCCTGATGGCTACCGGGCACCACGTGGCCGCCTGGCGCCACCCCGACGTACCGGCGAATGCTGGCCTGGACTTCGCCCACTACAAGCATTTGGCACGGGTGGCGGAAGCGGCGAAGTTCGACGCACTGTTCCTGGCCGACAGCATCGCCGCCGCCACCGGTGAGGTCGCGAGCCAGATGGCGCGTTCGGATCATTTCGAGCCGCTCACCCTGCTTTCGGCCCTCAGTGCCGTGACCGAGCATATCGGCTTGATCGCCACCGCCACCACCAGCTACAACGAGCCGTACCATGTAGCGCGCAAATTCGCCTCGCTGGATCACCTCTCCGGCGGCCGCGCAGGGTGGAACCTGGTGACGTCGGATAACGCGGCCGAGGCGCTGAATTTTGGTCGTGACGAGCACCTGGGTCACGCCGAACGCTACAGCCGCGCACGGGAATTTCATCAGGTGGTGACGGGGCTGTGGGACAGCTGGGACGAAGACGCCTTCGTGCGCGACAAGGCCAGCGGGCGCTATTACGAGCCAAGTAAACGCCATGTGCTGGACCATGTGGGCGAACACTTCCAGGTCAAAGGCCCCCTGAACGTGGCGCGCTCGCCCCAGGGCCAGCCAGTGATCGTGCAGGCTGGCTCCTCGGAAACCGGCCGTGAACTGGCCGCGCAGACCGCCGAAGTGGTGTTTACCGCGCAGACCTCACTGGCCGACGCGCAGGCCTTCTACAGCGACCTCAAAGCTCGCCTGGGCCAATACGGGCGCGAGGCCGATTCGCTGAAAATCATGCCGGGCGTGTTTGTGGTGGTGGGGCAAACCGAAGCCTTGGCCCAGGCCAAATTCGAAGCGTTCCAGGCGCTGGTCGAACCCAAGGTGGGGGTGGCGTTGCTGGGGCGCATGCTGGGTAATTTCGACCTGTCCGGCTACCCGCTGGATGGGCCGCTGCCGCAGCTACCCTTGACCGACAGCGGACAGCGCAGCCGTCAGCAACTGCTGAGTGAACTGGCCCAACGCGAACAACTGACGCTGGCGCAACTGGGCCGACGCATTGCCGGTGGACGCGGTCATTACAGCTTGATCGGCACGCCGCTGCAGATCGCCGATGAACTGCAGCGCTGGTTCGAAGAAGGTGCGGCGGATGGCTTCAATATTCTGGTACCGCACCTGCCGGGCGGGCTGGAGGATTTTGCCCGCTGGGTGGTTCCCGAGTTACAGCGGCGCGGTTTGTTTCGGCGCGAATACACCGGCACCACACTGCGCGAAAACCTGGGTTTGGTGCGCCCGGTCAGCCGTTTCAAGAAGACGCGATCATGAAGCCGCAGGTAAGACGGCAGCCAGAACGGCACTGCCGCAAACACCCCGTACAAGCCAGAATGTGCCGAACTTACAAATCTCCACGATGAACAACATGTACCTTATTGCCATCTGGATCACGCAAGTATGCGCCGTAGTAACCTTCACCATACTGCGGACGTAAGCCGGGCATTCCCTCATCCGATCCGCCCGCATGAAGCCCGGCGGTATAGGCAACGTCTACCGCATCTGGAGAGGGAGCCGAGAAAGCGACCATGCTGCCATTCCCTGCCCTGGCTTCGTTGCGATCATAAGGGCTGTACACATAAAAGCGAGGAAGAGCGCTATCTGGCTTGACCCAGCATGCCGACGTCGGTCCACCATCAGGAGTTACGGTGCGGCGACACAGCCCCAGCGGGATCAGTACAGCGTCGTAAAAAGCGGCAGCCTGATCAAGATCATTTGTTCCAACAGTGATGTGACTGAACATCCGCGACCCTCCTTTGTTTTTGATGCGAGGGATTCTATCTTGCCTTTCAGGCAGAAGGTTACACAGTCACCATTGGCGGCTGAAAGACAGATACCCGGCCTGGCGACACTCCCCAGATAAGGTCCGAGCCCATTGTCATTGCTGAATCCTGAAGGAACTCATATAAAGGTTTCGGCCGAACCATGGCGTTCGATTCTCGGACGTCCGCTAAGATAAGGCAGTCGGATCTCATCTCATTCACAAAGCTGAGCGTGGATTACTTTCGCTTAGCGGATGATCGGCGGTAGGAGACGACAGTCTCAGATTATCGAACATCAGGGATCACTAAGAGCCTGCTTAGGCTGAGCCTCATGACCGCCATGGCGGCATCATTGAGAGCTTCCAGCGAAATCACCGAATCGTTTTGCGCGGGTTTAGCGCAGGCACAAAAAAGCCGATCTAGCCGATCGACTTAACTAACTGATTTTAATCATGAATAATCGTCTTGACGGAGTGATTCGAACACTTGCCTCCTAGCAACCCATGCTGGCGGGAGTCCTGAAAAGCCTTTAATACCAACACCTTACGTGGGCGCCCACTGCAATCGACGCCTAACGATGCCGGACAAAGATTCACGAATCCCCGCAAAACTCCCTACAGGCTTTCTGACAGAAAGTCCCTGCGCCCCGGCGTCCTGCCGAACGAATACCAAACTCAATCTCGCAAGAAAAAGCCCGCACGCGGCGGGCTCATTTGATGTTGACGAGGCTATTCCGCAGACAGCTCCTTCATGATCAGCGGTGCCAGTGCGGTCTTGGCAAAATAGAGAGAGGCTGGCGGCGACAGGTGACCGTAGTCAAACGTCACCAATCCTGTTTTCCGATCATCGCCAAGGTAAGTCATGCAACCATCTGCATTGCAAAACGCCCCCAGCGCCGACAGATATTCAAACCCACCAGCACCACCAGCGTACTTGGAGGCCAGCGCCCTGTCGGTGTCGAAGGATGCAGGCAGCAGATTTTCTTTAGTCCGGCGCGGCGTGTTGTTCCAAAACTTGCGCACAACCAACTGATTCAGGAACTGGTCATAGCGCGGCACTGGACCAACCACAATTACATTTTTGACCCCAAGCGCCTTGGCCCTTGCTGTAAGGTCGATCAAATTATTCTTTGTGTCATGCTGTTCAAGTTGGGCAATTACAAGTACCTGTGGCTTTTCCTTTGCCATCACCTCAAAGGCGAACTCATTGGAGCGGTCGCAGTACTTCAAGCCCCCTGTAGCGGTCCCCGGCAAGTTCGCCTCACAGCCAGAGCTTGCCACCTGCAATATGGATACGGAGGGCGGGAGCGTCTTGCTCAGGCCGTAATAGTATTGCTGGGCGTGGGAGTCTCCCCAAAGCATGACCTTTGTGTCAGTGGTCGGCACATAGCATTCGGTGCTGATCTGCTTGCGCGGCTCCATTGTGAAGCCGCCGGCACGGTAACGCTCGATGTCAAAGAAGTCACAGCCGAACCGATAGCCCTCGATAATCCCCTGGTTAGTGAAGTAGGCCCAAGCCGGCAGAGAGTTTTCGAAATACTGCGCGTAGCTTTCGCGGTCCTTGAGGCCGGCTGATAGCCCAGGACGATTCATGAGACCATTTTTGACAAACGTCACAGCACCAACGGCAGCAACAGTCAGGCCCAGCGCCAGCAATAACCCTGTTTTTGGAACCCGCAGCTTGGCGATTCTGAAAGGTACTTCCACATACTTATAGGTGCCGTAGGCCAGCAACGTACTGGCGACCACAGCAAGTACGCCGCTGATTATGCTCAGTTCCTCGGCGCCAAGAATGCGGATGTAAGTGATTACCGGCCAATGCCACAGATAAAGCGGGTAGCTGATCAGGCCAATCCACACCATCGGGCGGCTCGCCATCACCTTCCTGTTCAGCCAGGCGTTCGGTCCGGCCATGATCATCAGCGCAGAACCTGATACCGGCAGCAATGCCCAAAACCCAGGAAAAGCCTTGTACTTGTCCACGACCACAACTGATGCGATCAGCAGCACTGCCCCGGCAATCGATACCAGATTTCGAACTTGCGCAGAGCCCTGGATCTTGTCGGCAGTAGAGGGGCGGAACACCGTGATGTAGGCAATGATGCTGCCGCACAAAATCTCCCAGAACCGATACTGCGGCATATAGAAGGCTGCTGACGGGTTCGTCCCCAGCTTATGCACATCGGCGCCCAGGGAAATGACCGCGAGCAAGACGATTACAGGCAGGACCGCAGAGCGCCAGCGCCACATGACCCAGGCTGCAATGGGGAACAAGATATAGAACTGTTCCTCGACTCCCAGCGACCACAAATGGAGCAATGGCTTAAGCACTGACGATGTGTCGAAGTATCCGGCCTCGCGGTAAAGGACAAGGTTTTGAATAAACCCGATACCGCCCGCGACATGCTTACCCAACATCTTGAATTCGCCAGCCATCAGCGTGAACCAGCCAACCGCGTAGCAAGACACCAAGACAAGAATAAGCGCGGGGAAAATTCGCTTTACGCGGCGCTGGTAAAAGTCCAGAAAACTAAACGCTCTTGAATCTAACCCTTTGAAAATAATGCTGGATATCAAATATCCAGAAATAACAAAGAAAATATCAACGCCAATAAAACCACCACGCATGAAAGATGGGAATGCGTGATATAGAACAACTGAAAGTATTGCAAAAGCCCGGAGACCATCAATATCCGGACGGTACTTCAAATGGTCATGAGCTTTCGTGTTGCCACTCACTGACGACCCTCTTGCATCCTTGAGTAGCGGAGCCTTCACATTCATTACAGTGCAATTCCATTGGCAGACCTTCGCTACAAGTGTGAAGCGAAGCTCAATGTTCGTTGGCCTCAACTGGCCAATCTGGTCGCGCATGGTACTGCTGGCGGATAGCCCGCCGCAACCTTCGCCCAGTGTTAGAGGCTAAGGCCAACAGTGCTGGAGTGTCAGGCAACAGCCACATAAAGCAAGATCGCCAGCGGTGCTTGCTTAATAAGGACGCATCAACACTTAGCCCCGGGAAGCGCGATAAAATACCGTTCGAATTTCTGTCGTGACCGTGTTCAGGTACGAGCCCTGAACGTCGAGTATCCAGCTGCATCAGCCTAACTGCCGCCAGAGAAAGCGCGCCTAT
Organism: Pseudomonas sp. DWP2-2; assembly: GCF_049897065.1. NCBI lineage: Bacteria > Pseudomonadati > Pseudomonadota > Gammaproteobacteria > Pseudomonadales > Pseudomonadaceae > Pseudomonas > Pseudomonas sp. DWP2-2. The sequence goes on from NZ_JAFCVN010000001.1 coordinate 571,079, forward strand.
TCCATTAACTCGAAAACATTGGGCCCCGTACATCACGCTCATCGATGACAGTACCCTGACGCCGTTTGTGCGTGGCCAGCAGAAGCCAACCAAGGACGGCGCAAGGAAAGGTCAAACCAGGCGTATCGAACAAGACGGCGAATATCGCCCTACAAGGAGTCGTCGGATTTTTGAATCCGTACCACCGCAAGGGCGGGATACAGAAAGCGGCTATGGCTGGAAAGCGTGCCAGTGATATCGATGATGGAAGAAGAGAAATCCAGCAGGAAACCTTACCCGCTGTCATTGGATGACCAGTCAATGCTGTTCGCCGAGCTGCCGGACCACCTGTTGAGGATGGCCCTCTCTAAGGTGGACATTGGATGCCGGAAACAGGAAGTCTGCAAATTGCGGTGGGATTGGGAAATACGGGTACCGGCGTTGAGCACCAGCGTGTTTCTGATACCTGCCGGGTTCGGCGGGCGAAGTGAGAAAGCCGGGGTGAAGAATGACGATGAACGCCTGGTGATCCTGAACAAGGTGGCCATGTCGATCATCGACAATCAGCGCGGTCTGCACAAAGACCTGGTGTTCCCCTACGGGAAGGCAGATCAGTTCGGGCCAACGGTAATGCATCGCATGAATGACTCGGTCTTGAAGAAAGCCAGGGTGCGCGCATAGCGGAAAGTCGGAGACGGCCTACAAGGCGCCGACACACCCGCGGTTCAGATTGATCAGGATTCACGACCTGAAACACACCTTTGGCAGAAGACCACGTGCAGCAAGCGTGACAGAGGTAGATCGCAAAGCGTTATTGGGGCATAAGAACGGCAGTATTACGAGCCACTATTCCACCCCGGTGTTGCAGCATCTGATTGAGGCTGCGAACAAAGTGTTGGCAACTGACTCTCGCGAGCCAGTGCTGACCGTTTTGAGGAGGAAATCGAGATGATCCCCCGCAAAGTGCCTACGTATGAAAAAGCCGAACAGGTTCGAGTTCGGCTAAGTCATTGAAAAATATGGTCGGGACGGAGTGATTCGAACACCCGCCCCCTAACACCCCGTGTACGCGGACACCTCTACAGGCCGCTAAACACAAGGCTTCGCGCCTGGCGCTCGCTGCAACGATGCCTAAGAGTGCGGAACCGTAACTCACGAAGTCTCTTGTAAAGTCACTGAGCCTATTTAGGCTCCCTCCGGCGTCCTGCAGACCTAACACAAAATTCAAACACGAGAGAAAAAGCCCGCACGCGGCGGGCTTAACATCAGCAACGCAACTTGGTCGTTATCTTTGCGCCTGGCTCTCAGGATCCGCCAGTGCCCTATTGATAATCGGCATCAGATCCTTCGCCATAAATTCAGAACCCTTCGCAGACAGGTGATCGTCATCACGGTACATCATCTGGCCGTCGATCATGGCCCAGCACCATTCGGCGTCGCACAGCTTCGCCTGCGTATCAAACAGCGTCACTGCCGGAAAGTCTTTCATGACCCTGGCAACTACTTCTTTGTATTCTTTGTTTCGAGAGTCCACTTCTGCCCGAGATATAGCGCACGGGCTCTTAACCTTGTTGGTCAAACGTAATGGACGACTATCAACGCACGACATCGGAGAGAAGCCAAGCTCAGGAATATCCAATACGAACACCACCTGCTTGCCCGCTTTGGCGAGCATCGTGAAGGTGTTTCTCATACCGGCCTCAAAGACTGCTGCGTAATCTGTCACCTCCGGATGGCCGACTAGCTCCAGGACTCTATCGTGATGGATTAGATCATCTCCCTCATGGTAACCGTTACCGGTCAGGTACATGGGGCCCCGGGACGACAACACAACTGTTTTTACAGACTCCGTATTGACTGCCAACTCGATTGCCTTGTTGATGTAGGTCGAGCACCAATCACGGACGCCTCTCGGGTGAGATGTGACGTTATAGAACGACGTGCATCCGGAAACTCCGATGTTTAGAAGGTTTTTATTTTCCTTTGCCATGGCTTCGGACAGCCCGAGGCGAATATGGTCACTGTGGGAGTCGCCAATCAACATAGCCGATGGGTCACCCTCCCGAGTCATTGAGCAATGATCAATGGGCCAGAACGCGGGGTAGGCCTTTCGGCAAGTTTCGTTCGCCAGATCGCCCCAGTTGAATTGGCTGTTATTGCTGGCAAGTTCTTGAACGCGAAAAGGCAGGCCATCGCGCGCAAATGTGGCGTATCCAACGCCGCCCAAACACAGCATCACACCCCAAAGCAGCGTTGGTTTCAGTGCAGTTTGTGCACCAAATCGAATCGGGCTTTCGATAAAACGATAAGTGAGCCAAGCAAGCAGAACGCTCAACAGAACACCGGCAACCTGTATTTCCCAGGATGGGACAGCGGATTCCATAATTCTGGCGAACGAAAGAATCGGCCAATGCCAGAGGTACAGCGGGTAACTGATCACGCCAATGAAGAGCATGAATCGATTGCTCAGAAGGGTTCGGTTCACCAATGCGTTGGGACCCGAAAAGATCAGCATCGCGGTGCCAATTACGGGCGACAGAGCCCACCAGCCAGGGAAGATGTCACCGCTTTTTAGGAATGCTACCGCGGCAACGATTAGCCCAAGGCCGAGTATAGAAATTGCACTATTAAGCGTTTCACCAAAAACTATTGGAGCATCGTTCCTTTCAACTGCTTTCGAACGAGAATAGTAAAAATAGGCTAGGACGCCCCCTGCTAACAGCTCCCAAAATCTTGTTTGAGGAGAAAAGAAAGTCCCCACAGGATCTGAAGCAACACCATAAACATTCAGACCGAAAGATATAAGACACAAAGCAGCAACCGTAAGCTTTATGCTTACACCAGTTCTCCAGGCTGCCCAAATAATTAGTGGATAAACAAGATAAAACTGCTCTTCAATCGCTAGCGACCAAAGATGCATTAACGGTTTTAGCTCTGAGGACGTATCAAAATAGCCAGACTCACCAAGCAAATTAAAGTTCTGCAAAAATATGGTGCCGGCCGCTATGTGCCGTCCCAACTGTTTGAATTCATCAGGAAGCAACGCAAACCAGCCAAACACATACGTGATCAAAAGGACAGCCACTAGCGCAGGAAATATTCGTTTAGCCCTACGAGAATAAAAATCTACAAAGCTAAAGTGACCCCGACCCAAACTCTTAAAAATAATGCTTGAAATTAGAAAACCGGAGATAACGAAGAACACGTCAACTCCTGCAAATCCACCGGGAACAATGGATGGAAATGCATGAAAGATAACAACTGATAAAATTGCTATCGCCCTCAACCCATCAATATCGGGACGATACTTCAAATGGTCATGAGCTTTTGTATTTCCAACCACTGACGACTCTCTGACATCCTTGAGTAGCGGCGTCTTAACATTCATTACAGCGCAGTTCCATTCTGGAGATGATTCGCAACAGCTCAATGAAACATGAAGCGAAGTGAGGTTCCGATGACCTGGCCCGGCCAATCTAGCCGCGCATGGTACTGCTGGCGGTTGGCCTGCCGCAACCTTCGCCCCAAGATCTGGGCGAAGGCTTAACTCCTGTGCGCGTCAGGCAACAGTTACATAAAGCACGATCTCGAGTGGTGCTTGCGTATCTGGCCGCGTAACCACGTATCCCCTGGGAGGCGCGATAGAACACTGGGCGAATCTCTGTCGTGACCGTATTCAGGTACAAGCCCTGAACCTCCTCCCCCCGATTATATCCAGCTGCATCAGACTTCCAACAGCCACGGTCAGCGTGCCTTTCGCGTTGATTCGATACACCTGACCAGATTGTAAATCTGAGCTAACAGCCGTCGTAGTTCGACTGACAGCGTTCCACCTGATGCGCTCAGCGTGGGGAGAACACCGTTGGTTACCCATCAGGTAAGCCAGTTGCTTTGGCCCCGCCTCCAGAACTGCCTGATGTATTGCGCGGTGTACCTGTTCCATTTCGGGAAACCTCTTCGTGGTTGTCGTGGCAGAACGTTCAGCTCAGGGGCGAAGATATGCGCCCTCAATCAGGGCTTCTTTTAATCGGGATTAAAGATCTGGCTCTTGGCCTGAATTGCGCAGATAGGCCCAGTCGACATCGGGCCGGTGCTCTTCACAGGTAACGCTTCTGCCGCCTGAACTGCAACAGCCTGGTGCGGCCAGTGCAGATAATCTTCGCGGCCTGGGCGGCGTTGTAATTCTTGGGCGACACCACAACAGAACGGTGAATATCTTGATCGAACGTGTAGTACGGGTTTTGTCGTTGTGTGCCAGGAAATGGCGAGACGATGAGCGTAGGCCGTGGCTGGATAGCGTGCCGATGCTCACGAAACTGGAAGAGAAGAAGTCGAGCCGCAAGCCGTACCCAATGTCGGGGCCGGAGCAATCGCTGCTGTCTGGAGAGTTGCCGGTTCACCTGCAAACGATGGCGCTGTTCAAGGTGAACACCGGCACGCGGGAACAGGAGGTTTGCAAGCTAAGGTGGGATTGGGAGATTTCGTTACCCGAACTGGGCACCAGCGTATTTCTGATACCAGCCGATTTTGGCGGCCGGTATGAGCAATCCGGCGTGAAGAACGGCGACGAGCGACTGGTGGTGCTAAACAGTATGCCCAGGTCGATCATCGAGAAGCAGCGCGGCATCAGTAAGGTATGGGTTTTCCCATACAACAGAACCGCGATGCACCGGATGAATGACTCGGCCTGGAAGAAAGCGCGGGTGAGAGCGGCGAAACTCTGGCAGGAGGAAAACCTTCGCCCCGCTCACTCTGGTTATGCATCCATCAGGATTCATGACCTTAAGTACACGTTTGGCCGCCGACTGCGTGCAGCGTAACCGAGGAAGACCGCAAGGCCCTTCTGGGGCACAAGAACGGCAGCATCACCAGTCACTACTCAGGCGCTGAGCGCGGGCATTTGATAGGAGCTGCGAACATGGGATCAGCAATCGATTCTCGCGGACCGGTCCTGACAATTTTGAAGAGGGAGCAGGCGTGAAAAAACGACAAGTCACGCAAATGTCACGCACATGAAAAAGGCCAATGCTGTGAACATTGGCCTAAAGTCATTGAAAAATATGGTCGGGACGGAGTGATTCGAACACTCGACCCCTAGCACCCCATAAAGGTAAACCACAATCCAATCCAGTCTAAAAAAACCCATGAACAAGGCCTAAAGCACTGTATTTACTAGGCAAATACAGTTTACACAGTCCAACCGCTTCCGATAGCATTCTACCAAAGCCAGCAAGAAACGGTGACCCAACGGTGACCATCTGGAGCCTGGCCTTTCTGGGGAAGCGAAAGTGGCGACGATCACCGACAAACAAATGAACGCAAAACCAGCCAAACCTACCTGGCTGATCGAGGATGCTCCTCGCGGCTGCGGCCGATTCATGGCACGTCTTCGCCCAGATGGCGAGCGCCTGTTTTACTTCAGGTATACCGACACCAGCGGTGGAAGGGTGTTTCTGCCTATAGGTGCATATGACGCCACTGGCACTGATGGACTTACCCTTAAGGAAGCAAGAACTAAAGCAGGAGAGTGGTCACGCCTCTACCAAAGTGGAACTCGAAACTTACGAGAACATCTGGATGCCGAGGAAGCTGCCCGTATCGCAGCCCGAGATGGTGAATTGGCACGACTAACCGCCGAGAAAGCAGAAGCCGAAGCCGAGCAAGCTCGCCAGGCGGGACGCAAGACTGTTACCGACCTATTCGAGCACTGGGCTAGGGTTGATCTCATCAACCGCAAGGACAAGGGTGCAGAGGCTCGTCGGATGTTTGAAAAGGACGTTCTGCCCTTCTTGGGCGACTTGGCTGTCGCTGATGTGAAAAAGGGTCATATCACCGAGGTGACAGATGCCCTCCTCGCTCGCGGTGTAAACCGTATGGCCAAGATGGTTTTTTCGCTTATGCGTCAAATGTTCCGCTTTGCCGTAGACCGCGACCTTATTGAGCACGATCCCAGTGCCAGTATCCGCAAAGCTAAGATAGGCGGCAAAGACACTGAACGCGACCGAGTACTGAGTGATGACGAAATCAAGCTGCTTGCTAAGAAAGCCCCTGATGCAGGACTGCTAGTCACCACCGAAGCTGCAATCTGGATTGCCCTATCGACCTGCTGTCGAATTGGTGAGCTCCTGAGCGCCCGATGGGAGCATATCGATCTAGAGCAAAGCACTTGGCTGATTCCGTCCGAGAATAGTAAAAACGGCAAACCGCACAGCATCATCCTTTCAGACTTTGCCATTAGCCACTTCAAGCGCGTAAAGCAGATTAATAGCCTGTCACCTTGGTGCTACCCGAACACCTACATAACTGACCATGTATGCCCTAAAACGGTAACCAAGCAGCTGGGAGATCGCCAGCGCCTTCCGGAACAAGGCTCCATGAGCCGACGTAGCGCCAAAGCCCAAGCACTGTTGCTACCAGGCGGGAAGTGGACACCTCACGACCTGCGGCGTACAGGTGCGACGATTATGACTGCTATTGGCGTGCTTCCTGAAGTGGCTGAACGTTGCCTCAACCACACAGAGGAAAATAAGGTAAAACGCATTTATCAGCGTCATAGCTATGCTAAAGAAATGGCGGAGGCTTGGGAAGTTCTCGGCAAGCATTTATCCAGCCTGATATAGAGAGCCACTCCAACAGCCCTGAGAAATGACTAGCACCGCTAAACAAGGACACGATTAAAAATGAAAAATAAAGGGTTTGTTATATCAGCAGCTGAATTTATTGAGGAGCACAACATCTCCGAAAGTGAATTCAAAGACAGAATTGAAAAGCTGCAGATCCCCCTTCTATGCCGCTGCCCAAAAACGGTTGCAATTCATGTATCCGGCTCGGCCATCGTCCTAAATTACAATGAGCCCAGAACAGCACAAAGCCTATCAAATCAGCATAAAGGTACGCCTTTTGGCGCAGATCACGATTATCACTCAAAAGTAGATTTAGACATAAAGTTTTTTTCCATAAGCGCCACCGACTGGGAGGAAATAGTAAATTATGACGAGCTCAAAAAATGCAACTTTAATCATGCTTTTTACCACGAAAGCATAAAAGGCCTTACACAAGCTTCAGCACATGAGCAATTGAAGGAAATCCTACAACCATTTCCAGCCCTCATAATAGACGCAGATTTCTTTATCACCTCAAAAACCGAAATCAACCAGATGAAAGAAATAACAATTAGAACGACTGACATACTCATAAGGACAGAGGACTCAAATAGAATCCTTGAAACAATAGCAGACACCGACAAAGAACAGAAAAATATCGAGCGCCAAGAATGGGAATCAGACAACCTTTTCGAGTTAAACAAAGCCTCAGATGAATTTATCTCCGAGGCAAATATCGACTCACAGAAGGAGCGAAAAGAGCTTATCGATAAAATAAAAAAACACCTAGAGAAAAAATACAACTCTACTGGAAAAGACGTGTTCGAACAATCCGCCTTCGCAATATTACCCGACAAGCACTACCGCAAAACAAAGTCAACAAATATGCCAGTTGGCGAAGCCTTAACTAAATATCCAGAACATGCATCCACCGCACTAATTCTTATCAATGAAGCGGCAAAACACTTCTGGCAAGAGAGTCAAAAAACAATTCAAAAAGCTCCAGCTAAAAGAACAGTCATGATAGAAGCTCTAAAAAGCTCAGACTGGGGGTTCACGGCAAAGCTGGCTGCCGCAGCAGCTACCATCATCAGCCTAAAGCCCAGAAACTAAAGGCCATGAGACATGCCTAGATGGCCATCTGAGGAGCCGCCTGATCAGGCCCAGGGGCTCTGGGGCGTCCTCTCTTCACAGACTTCAACTTAGGCATATTTCCTCGGAAAAATGATCTGCCACTTTCAGGGGATAGCCGTATCCAATAATCCACCTTGGTCAGGTAGGAGGCCACCCTATTTTTCAAAGCGCTTACCCTATCCGGTTGATTAAAACTAATCATACCTATTCCAAGATATTTATATTTCTCCTTGACTGCATTGCAATTGAAATAGCGCCCCGCTCCTGCCGTAATTGAGTCTCGCCAATGCTCACCAACCATTCTAGCCAAAACTCCATCCTGGCGATGATTTGTTCCGTTATAAAAAAGCAACAAATGAAAATGGAACCCCTTTAGCTGACCATACTCCAGCTTACAAGCAAACCCTAACAACCCATCAACTGGAATACCTTTGTGAAGGTCTTTCTGCATTTTTGCCCAATGTGCTTTGACCTTTTTAACATCACCATAAAAACCCTCACGACCACTTACAAAGCCCGACTGATAAGACAAATCAACACGTACAACAAGCATCCTAGAGTGCTGGGCAAAAAGAGCGTCTATATAACCTTCCAAGCTATTAATTCGCTTAAAGGACGCTTTACGGAATCGTTTCAAAATAGCTTTAAAAGCATCACTGGACAGCTCCAGCCGCACAAACTCTACGAGATCATTCATTCGACCTATAAAAGCCTCAGCGGCTCCATCGCGTAAAGTCCGCCAGACTCTGAGCGAATGAAGATCATCGACTCGATCAGCACATCTGAAAAACACTTCCACATAAGGGTTAACCTCATGAGAAGGGAAGCACCGTTCAAACACCCTCACTCCCCTCTTCAGCTTGTCAACAAAAAAGCGAGCAAGCCTCTCAGTCTTAACCTTCACCCCATCGCGTTGATGAGTACAAGAAGAGAACAAAAAGCCCTTACTACCAGCAAGCTCGTACATTAGTTTCTCAATAGAACGCAACTCCAACACCAAGCTTTCCTCTACCCTTAACACAGGAAGCCCTCCGACTTCCTCTATCATTAGATCTAACACACCTCCATTATCGATCCAATCAACTTCACTTATCACTCACTGCTTCCTCAAAAAAACAGCAGCATGGCTTTGGGGAGCCATGCTGCTGACAAATGATCAGTTGATCATCACAACCGCAAACTATTGCACTATCAATTAACTCAATAGTAAATAATTAATCTAATTAAATTGAATAAGCCACTTAATCCAACCATTCAATAGCTACCTAATTAAATAGTAATCCATAATCAAGCAGTGTCCGCCTTGCACACACTTCCTGACAAACCAAGACAAACAAACTCAAGCAACCCGTCAAACACCAAACACTAAATACCAGGAGCACTAAAAAAGTTAGTACCCTGAGAGGAGCCCAGCATCATCTGCACACCACCTTGCCAAGGACAGAGGTCGATATAAACAGCTTTGTTACCAGGATGGTTAAAAAACTGAATAGCACCATGATTCACCAAGCGCAAAAGAACATGCTCAAGAATAGATTTCTTTCTAAATTTCCCAGGCCCGTACTGCAAAATATAATTTTTCTTAATAAACCGCTTACCCGTCGTACGAAAACTATCCAGCCAGCAATTTAACTCCTGCTCTTCATCCTTCTCTTTAGAGTTCTGCCCAAACAATTTTATAAATTCATCGGAGTACCATTTAGCAAGGTCAATCGCCGCCTGCAAGGTTGACATCGAAATATTCCCCTTAAACCCTTCAAAACAATGAAGCAATGCAGCCAACCTAGAAATCACCTCAACCAACTTTGAGCCATGATCACCTAGCCCGTCGAGTATTCCACCCGCACATATTCTTGACTCAATATCATTCGCAACCTCCACCCAAAGCCGAGCAGCTTCGGAGTCGAATCTGATCACTTGTTTTTCTTTTTTATTCTCCCTAAAACAAACAAGACCCGCCTCAAGAAAGTGCTCCAATCGCGAAGCAAATTGTGTTTGATGATGCCAGGCCGGTGCCTGAGAGCCTATATACCTAGTTCCCTGTGTTGAAGCCGGACGACAGATTAGAAAACGCGCCCACAAACCAGACCCCCTAGACTCTCCGCCTTTATGAGCCATGTACTTCGAAAATACGCTCTCTTGCACCATAAGCGAGACTGTCAGCCGTGCGCCAACAAGTTCAAAGCTTTCCGCCGTCTTACGATCAATCGTGATTGAGTCACCACTCCAAATCGCATTTTGCTTTGAAAGGTCATTAAAGGCACGCCCTTCTAAAACACCTCCACCTTCACTTGAAATCAAACCAGCCGTAGATAAATTTTCGTACATCCCATAAAACAAAGCTTCAGAAGTTGAGTCCTCATACAAGACCTTAAATTCTTTTGGCTTAACTGGAGCTTCTTTCTCTAAAGCTAATAGAACCTTCTCCTCCTCGTCAGCAGGAAGACCTTTTGATGCTTTTTTCGCAATCGCTTTTAATACTCCGTTACGTCGAACCATCCAGGTATCATACTTAATTTTCCACACCAACTGGCTCTCCCTCACCTCCTCGCACTGCTTAGCCTGAAAGGCTCTAATCGGCTTCAAAAAAACATTCTCAACCGTTGACTTCCTTTCACCCGAGTCAGCAATAGCAAGAAGCATCAGCGAGGTCGGAGCGACCTGACCATTGGGTTTACGAACATCTACAATGCCCTGCAAGACAACAGAGATCGCAGTTAGTGCCGCATTTTGAATCAATCCCCGCGGGGCCTGAATATTAGCTTGAGCCTCATTTATTGCAGCATCCAACAAGGGAAATTGCGACAAACTCGGATATAAGTTATCTCCTAAATTAGATTTTTTTGAATTTTGTTGTCTAAGAAAATTGAAATACATAGATCACCATAAATACAAACAACCAATATCAAACAACCATTGCAGATATAATTTCCGCCATCGAGCCATGACTCTGCCTAGACAGCTTTACATACTCTTCCATCCACGAATTTATTTCGCTTTCAATCCACCGCACAGATGTTTTCCCAACACGTATCTGCTTTGGGAATTTAGCATCATAATGATCAGAGGCCACGTTAAGCTTGTTATAAATAGTTGACCTAGAAAAACCTGTGCGTTTTAAAACATCTCTCAAGCGAAGCATAACCAATGCTTCTGATTTTTCTTTAAACATCACTGCACCCTTTAGGACTGGACGAGGCAATCCTATAAGCAGCAACTCAAATATCAAAGAACGTGAGCGTAACGCTTGCTAACGTTACGCTTTTGGAGCCCACCACTTTGACAGCAACTCTGCCCCTCCTTCAAAACAGAATGCCTCTCCCTCTTAGCCAGTACTATTCCAGCTATTAATAGCAAAAATAGCAGCCCATAACGCCAAACCTCACGTCCAGATACCGCCCACAACGTCCCTCGCGGGGGTGTTGTTTTGGCAAGCCTCATTCAAAAAAATCTCAGACCTATATCACCCAGGTGAACGCTCAACGATGAGCGCGTCATTCAGCATTTCTGCGTGATACGTGGACTCAGCAAACAGAGAGGAATCATTTATGTACACCCCATGCCCGAGCTGCAATTCAGGACGAGTGGTTACTAAAAATGTGGGTAAGCAAGCAGGTAGTTTGATTGGTGCAGCGGGCGGTGCGGCCAGTGGGGCCGCTGGAGCACTAACAGGTGCGGAGGCCGGTGCCATACTGGGCGTGGTCGGTGGGCCGGTCGGGATCGCCATTGGCAGTATCGCCGGGGCTCTGCTTGGTGGACTATTTGGGGGCGTTGCTGGCGGGATAGCCGGAGCCACGCTGGGTGAGCAGATCGATGAAAAAATCCTTCACAACTACCAGTGCCTGGCGTGCGGTTACAGCTTCAGCGTCAACCGTTAAGCCGTTGTGAGCAGGCGTCGTTTGTTGATGAAACGATGCTCTTTCCCATTCATTCGCAAGGAATCATTTCGATGGCTCATCTCGTTGAACAAATGGCTTACGTCGGCGCGACTCCCTGGCATGGCCTGGGCAGTCGCCTCTCCCCGAAACAACCGCTCGAAGTCTGGCAGCGTGAAGCGGGCATGGACTGGAAGATCCAGGACAGCCCCGTTCATTTCAAATCCGAGAGCATCGGCCTCTTGGGCTCGATTCACTCTTTCCCGGAACAGAAGGTGCTGTATCGCTCCGACACCAAGGCCCCGTTGTCGGTGGTCTCCAACCGCTACCAGGTGGTGCAGCCCGGTGAAGTGCTGGAGTTTTACCGGGATCTGACGGAGGTCTCTGGCTACGAGCTCGAAACCGCCGGAGTGCTCAAAGGTGGTCGCAAGTTCTGGGCCCTGGCCCGTACTGGGCAAGGCACGGCGTTGAAGGGCAACGACCAGGTCAACGGCTATCTGTTATTGGCGACGTCCTGTGACGGGACGCTGGCCACCACAGCCACCCCGACCACCGTGCGCGTGGTCTGCAATAACACGCTGACCATCGCCCTGGATGGCACCACCCGCGCGATCAAGGTGCCGCATAACACCCGCTTCGATCCGCAGGCAGTGAAAAAGCAGTTGGGCATCGCCGTCTCGCAATGGGACGCCTTCATGTACCAAATGCGGGCACTGGCTGAACGCAAGGTGCAGTGGCATGAAGCGATGGGCTTTTTCATGAACGTGCTGTGTGACGTAACCCCCAATAGCAAACTGCCCGAAGTCCTGCCGAACGAGCGCGCACTGCGCAAGGTTCAAAGCCTGTACGAAGGCCAAGGTCGCGGCGCCACGCTGGAGTCGGCCCAAGGAACTGCGTGGGGTTTGCTCAACGCGGTAACCGAGTACGTTGATCACGAGCGGCGCGCCCGAAGTACTGAATACCGAATGGACTCGGCCTGGTTTGGCCAAGGTGCTGTCATCAAACAACGCGCCCTGCAGGCCGCATTGGAACTCGCCGCCTAGCTCCACTTACTTACTCAACGATTAAAGCGCCTGGTTAGCTTCTGCTGGCCGGGCGTTTTTTATGCCGCACAGGAAAACATCATGGGCACGCAAACTCTGCAACAACCCAGCAGCAAACCCCGTCCGGCGTTGCGCCTGGTGGGCACCAAACAACTGCCGCGTGAGGACTGGCTGGCCGTGCGCAAGCTAGGTATCGGCAGCTCGGATGCGGCCGCTGCCGTCGGGCTTAACCCGTACAAGTCCCAGCTGGAACTGTGGATGGAGAAAACCGGGCGTGACACTTCACTGCCCAAGCTCGATCCGCAAGACGAGGAAAGCCCGGCTTACTGGGGCAACATTTTGGAGCCTATCGTGGCGGCGCATTACACCAGACGTAGCGGTCACCGGGTGCGACGGATCAATGCCGTGCTGCAACACCCGGCTCCGCAGTTGAACTGGATGCTGGCCAATATCGACCGTGAGGTAATCGGCGCGTCAGAAGTGCAGATTCTCGAATGCAAAACCGCCGGCATAAACGGCGCACGCCTCTGGAAGGAGGGTGTGCCCGAGTATGTGCAGTTGCAAGTCATGCACCAGCTCGCCGTCACCGGCAAGCAGGCCGCTGATGTGGCGGTACTGCTCGGTGGCCAGCACCTGGAAATCCATCGCATCGAACGCGACGAGTCACTGATTGCTCGGCTGATCGACCTGGAGCGGCTGTTCTGGGATTACGTCGTCAGTGATACCCCGCCGCCAGCAGACGGTTCTGCCTCGGCGGAGCAAGCGTTGCGCTGTCTGTATCCACAGGACAATGGGCAAAGCCTGGACTTTAGCCAGGATACGCTGCTCTGTACGACATTTACCGAACTGCAGAACGTGCGCGAATCGATTGCTCTGCAGGAGAAGCAGGAAGCTCAGCTCAAGCAAACGTTGCAACAGGCCATGGGTGATGCCAGTCGGGCGACCTTCGCAACCGGCAGCATCACTTGGAAGAAAGCCAAAGACAGCGTGGCCCTGGATATCCCCCGTCTACTGAAAGAAAAGCCCTATTTGCAAGTGCGCTACTCGACCACCAAAACCGGCAGTCGGCGTTTTCTGCTGGCCTGAACGTTCCTTCGCTCTTCCCTTATTCCCATGCCCTTTCTCTCCAACGCCACCCTGGCCGTTTGCGCGGTCTCGGTGGCGTTTTTATTTCAGATACAGGAGAACTCCCATGCTCAAAGGTTTAGCCATCACCCCCCCGATTTTGGGCCGCATTTCCATCGGCAAGGTCGTCGAAAAGAACGGCAAGCGTCTACCGGAGAAAGACGATCAGTTCACCCTCACCTCCCAAGTACAGAGCCGCGACGGCTGGTTACTGCATCCCCTTAACGAAGAACTACGCAATGGCCAGGACGGCAAGCTGCGCAACATTCCGATCCGGCTGCTGTTCAACGAGCCCGACCTCAACTTTCGGGCTGACTACAGCCTGTTCGACCGCACTACAGGACGACCACTGTGCGTCGGCAATGGCGAGACCTGCAAGCGTTTGACCAAGGACGGCATCCAGTCGTTGCCCTGCCCGTCACCGGATGGCTGTTCATTGGCTCAAGGCAATGCCTGCAAGCCTTACGGCCGGCTGAACGTGGTGATTGGCGATGACGACCCGTTGGGCAGCTTTGTCCTCCGTACCACGGGCTACAACAGCATCCGTACCCTGGCGGCACGCCTACATTATCTGCAAGCCATCTCCGGCAATCGCCTGGCCTGCCTGTCGCTGGAGTTACGTCTACGCGGTAAATCCACCCGTCAGAGCCATGGCACGCCGATCTTCTACGTGGATATCACAGTACGCAACGGGCTAAGCCTAGAAGACGCCTTACTGGCAGCCAAACAACTGGAGGAAACCCGACAAGCAGCGGGATTTGACCAGAGCGCCTTGGATCAAGCGGCACGACAGGGCTTTAGCAACGGAGCCTTTGAAGACAGCGATGAGGACACCGGGGCCATCGTCGAGGAGTTCTTCCCCGCAGTTGAAGATCAGACCAGCAAGGCAGAAGCAGCCCCCAAACCAGCGGCCCCTGCCAAAACCTCACTGGTACAAAAGCTGGAATCCAAATCCCTCCAAAGCGGCAGTGACCACTCTGCGCGCGCCCACTGATCACACGTCCAACCTGACCCAATGTCTTCCAATTCAAGAGAATCCCCATGAAATATCACAAGCTCAAAGCAGGTGAGACGACCGGCACCTATGTCATGGAATCACCGGTCACCGAGGCCGACATCCTGCAGATGGCTCAACAACTGGCAATGAGTCGTCTATCTAAAGGCCGGGCACTGACTGAGCCCAAGCAGGTCTTCAGCCACCTGCAAACACTGCTGCAGTACCACGAGTACGAAGTCTTTGCTTTGCTACTGCTCGACACAAAGCACCGGGTAATAGGCTTCAGGGAGCTATTCAGAGGCACATTGGATGGCGCCAGCGTGTACCCACGGGAAGTGGTCAAGATCGCCCTAGAGCACAACGCCGCAGCCGTAATTATGGTTCACAATCATCCCTCCGGCGACCCGGAACCCAGCCAAGCCGATCGTACCCTGACCACCACCCTCAAGAACGCTCTGAACATGGTCGGCACCCGGATATTGGATCATGTGGTGGTGGGCTGTGAAGGCTGCGTATCGCTGGCTGAACGGGGTTACCTATAACCAACCCCACCCATACGGAAATCTTGTCCCTGGCATCCCCAGGGGCAAACCTTCCAGACGGGAAGTTTTTTATTTTTTGTCCTGGTGTGATAACGCTGCCGGCATACCGGATCACCTTAACCGTCCGGCAACACACCTCCTGATCCTTGCGCTTAGGGCGATGGCGTCCCTTAATTTGATTAAATTGAAGTAGGCACCATTTTTAGCCTTATTAAGCGGGTCGACCATGCACCGACGCCGCTCCTACTCCAAGGCCATCACCTGCTGCCCCGCCTGAACATAAACGTTCGCGTCATCGTCGTAGCGCACAAAGCAGTGGCCCTCTTCGTTCAAGCTCTCGATCCACTTCGTCCAGCAGCACATTCGCCATTAACGGCGACAGGAGGCGGCCTTGCAGCGGGCCTCCCTCGATCACGCCATTGATCATCGTCCCTGCATTCAAATAGGTGCGAATCAGCCGGATAACCGACCGATTCACAATCCGTTTGCTTATTGGGGGGGCTCAGTGGGTCAGTACGGTGAACTCGGCGTCGATCACTTCACCTCGCTCACGCCAGGCATGAAACTCCTGACGTTTCTGGCGCCGCTCCTCGACACTCTGTTTGACTTCCTGGACGCTGGTTTGAAGCGATACGAAATCGGCAAAGAAGCGTTCGGAAAAATCCGGACCATTGATCAGGCCTAGCAGTTCAGAGCGTTGCTGCTCGAAGTTCTCCACCATGCTGGCGATGGCTTCACGGAACGCTTTCTCCCGCTGGCTCTGCTCCCAGGAGTCCCAGGCTTCCAGCGCCAGTCCGAAGACAGCCAGTGCGCCGTTGATGTTTTTGGCTAGGTTGACGGCACCCCAGGGCTTGAATTTGAGCATCTTGCCCAAGTCCAGTCCAACCGTCTTGGCGACGGCCACGATGCCGTCGCGGGTCGCCAGCACCGTGCCGTTGTTGATCAGCTTGCTCTTGAGTGCGTAATCGAGCCCCTGCTTGCCTAGGTTCCTAACCGAATCGTTGAAGTGGTTGACCTCGGCTTCGAAGCCCACCTTCATCTTGTCGAGCTGCAACGTGGCGGAACGGAGCTGGCGTTCGAATTCGCTTTGCAGTCGAGCATTTAATACAACGCCCTCGCTGCCGATCTCCCGCTCGAAGAAGTCGGTGAAGGTGTTCTGGCTCAAGCCTTTAGCCTGCAGTATCAGGCCGGAAAAGTATCGGGTAACAAAATCACGCAGGTTGCCGCGCGCGTCCATGATCTGCCCTTGGGAGGAAATCAGCTGCTTCTGCAGACGAACGTTCACCGTCTCGAGCTTGTCGACTTCTTCGCCAATCCTGATGTCGTTCTCGATGGCAACCGGCAGTTGTTTGGTCAGCACATCGCGAATGATGGTCTTCCGAGTTTCCTCAACCACTGCCGCCACACCGCCATTGGTGTCGATTTTTACCGACGTCGCCTGCTGCAGGGTGCCAATATGTGACAGGGTCCTGAATTTCTCGGGATTCGACAACCAGTACTCGGTCCCCATGTCGAACGGGTTGGCCGCGACCGCAACGATCGCCAGCGCGCCGGCCTCCTCTGGCGTCAGCCCGATCAGGTCGTGCAGACGGCCGATGACATTGTCGCGCTTGATGGCTAGGCTGCCTTGGTACTCGTCCTCGTCCTCTACATCAGCCACTTCGTCAAAGCGACTCAGTACGAAGACCGTGCGCGCAAGGAGGTTCAGATCCCGGAACAACCAGGCCAGGTCGTCCTTGTGACTTTCCTTGATGGGGTTGGTCGAGTTCATGACGTACAGCAACAGGTGAGCTTCGCTGACGTACTTGCGCGTGGTGTCCTTGTACTTCTCGATCGCATGGGTTTGCGCGTTGAACTGCTCCTTGAAGCCGAATAGTCCGGGGGTATCGATCAGCAAGAAGTCAGAATTCACGTCATAGACTTTGACTTCGTTGGATGACTCCTGCTGACTGATGTTCATGCTCGAACGATCCAGCCGTTCCATCCAGGCTGCAGCGATGGAGGTCTTGCCTTCGGAGAATCCGCCGACCAAGGCGATCTTCAGTTTGTCGTCCGCTACATCGCGTATGGCGGTCTGCAACTTGGACTTGAGGTTGGGGTCAATCTCAACGCCAGCGTCCTCGCCCTGCTGCAGGAAGGCTTCAAGTTTCTGCAATACGTCCAGCGCCTGCGATTGCTGCGCCTTGAATGCACCTAATGTCTGTTCCATTACTTGATACCTGCCGCTGCAATAGTGTTGGAGAGTTTGCTCAGTTCGACGACGGACTTGACCACCGCGTCGTTGATGCTGGCTACCTGTCGGGCAGGCTCGGCCAGCACTGCCTGGATCGATTCGACCCTAGTTTCCAGCTCGGGATAAGCCTGAGTCAGATTGGCCCGGATGGAGTCGCGAATATCGTCAGCGATGGTATACAGGTTGTCATCGACGGCCTTGCGCTGCTGTGACTTCTTGTAGTCGCTGTTGAAGAATCCGTATAGGGCCTTGCCGATACCGAGTAACAAAGCCGCCGCGCCAGTAGCCAGAACGAACCATCCTGCGGGGTTCCAGAACATGAGCGCGCCACCAACCAGTGCGCCCAGCAGATTCTGCACCTTGATGCCATTGTCGATGTTGATCTTCAGGTCGATCTTGTTGTCGAGCCCAGCTATTCCGATCTTCCCGTAAGCGTTCATCAACTCCTGAACGAACTCTTGGAAGCGTTCGATCACTTCGGCAATGTCGTCGGCGAACCTTTTAAATTCGTTTTTCAAGCGCTCCGGTAACTCGTGCTTGATCCGCTCCTGCGCCGTTTCCAACGCCTGCTCGAACACTCGCTTGAACTCGTCATTGCCGATGTCATTGTCGATCTGGTCATAAACCTCCTCGCGCACCGAGCTGGTGAAGCTGTCGATCGCCAGCTCGACCTGATTGTCTAGCCGGCTTTTCAGACCGCTCAGGCAGATGTCCAACTGGGTACAGGCATCTCCAGCATCCTGCTTGAGCTTTTCGCGCAAGGGCTTAAGGCGACCCCGTTGAAGGGAGGCGAACTGTTCGGCGGCATGCTTGACCAGCAGATTGGCCTTGTTGAAGTTCGAGCGACGGATCTTGTTCCTGTAATCCCTGACGAAATCACCGGTCAACAGTTCATGGAAATACAGCATGTTGGATTTCGCCAACAGCGCTTCCCTACTGAACTGGCCGAGGAACTTCTCCCGACTTTTAGCATGGGAAGAACCTGGCACCAGGCAGTCAGCGATACCGAGAAACGCCGGGTGTGCGCTCAACGGCAAGCTGCGCTGGTAGTGATCCCCCAACTGCTCGCGCATTTTTTCATCCAGCACGTTCAGACTTCCCTGTTCGTCCTCGCCGATCAGGGTGTCCTTGGACAGGTGCATCGGATGGGTAACACGCTTGTTGTAGATCGACCAGACCTCGGTCTGCGATCCCAGGTGCTCCTGGATCTTTTCCAGAGTCCCTTTTTTACCTTCATCGCCCTTTTGCGGTGCAGCGGCCTTGGAGGTCACATAGAAGACGGCGTGGGCTTTCTGCACCGCTGCCCAGACCTCCTCATTCACCTTGCCTTCATCGCCTTCGATACCGGGGACGTCGAGCAATGCAAACTTCTGCTTGCCGGATTCGAAGTGATACAGCTGGGTGGCGAGGGTAAAGTCCGAGCGCCCGTTGCCGATGATGCCGCCATCGGCAAGAGGTTCGAGACGATCGAGGCAATTGAGGGTGGCCTCCAGGCGCTCCTGGGCCTGAACCGCTTCGTCCTTGCGGGCCTGAGCCTCTTGCTGCTGACGCGTAAGGTCGGCGGTCACCATGGCCTTCTCGGCTTCGAACACCTGCACCTGGCGGGCGGTGTCGGCACTGGCCTTTTCTTCCGGTAGTGTGCGGAACAGGTTCATCAGTTTCTGCCAGAGCGAGGCCGACTGTTGCTTCTCGACCACCAGGTCCTGCAAGCGCTGCAGCTCGCCCTTCAGGGCCGCTTCGCGTTGATCGAATTGCCTCAGCAGCGTTGTCAGCTGCGCCTGCAGGTCGCTGATGAGCTGTACGCCCTTGGCGATGACATCACGGGCATTATCCAGGTTTTCCTGGGTCAGCCTGTGCTCGCTTTGCAATGCCTTGAATACCTGCTGCTCGTCGACCTTGGTCCTTTCCCCGAGCAGGATTCGCAAGGTCTCAATAATGGTCGACTTACCGGCGTTGGTTTCACCATAGAAGGCGATGGTGAACGTATCCCACTCCGAATGACTTTTCAGCTCGTTGATACGCTTATCCAGGTCTTTCTGAACGCCTGTGAGCAGCTCCCGAATAGAGGACTGCAGCTCCGAGACCTCTCGGTCATCGGAAACGCCGCCCAATGTATTCAGAATGCGCTCCACCTCGCGCGAGACATCCGCGTAGATGTTCATTGGCGACTCAAGGTCGATACTCATTGGAAAATCCATTTACAGGTTTTGATAAGAGAGAAATCGCCAGCGGCCGTGTCTCCAAGATGCGTGGATCCTACTTCCGAAACTGGCTTTTTGCCACCCCGTACAAAGGATCGGGCCACATGCCATAACGTTCAGACTGCAAGCGGCAATGTCTGAAGGATTTCGAGCTTCCGTTGCAAATACTCCACATGGAGCCCCAGCGATGTCGTCGTACGATGTTCGATGGGGCGCCATTTTCAATGACCGTACTAGCGCTCACAGCCGCCGCGTAAAAAATTCCGCCAAGGTCCGACTCACCCACCCCGCCACCTCCTGCTTCAACTCCCCGTTTCCGCACTTGGGGCACTTATCAAACCATTCCCCCGGCCCCAACGCATCACTCTGCGGAGCCACCGTTTTCTTCCAACCACACTCAACACACACAAACGTAAATGGCCTCGGTTTAATTGGCATCGCTGCTCTCCTAAAAATTTATCCGTACTCAACGCCATCAGCGCCCTCACCTGCCGGGATACGTCCGTTCGATCTGCTGATCAAACTCTCCGCCATACCCAGAATACTCACGAGGAACGCGCTCAATATCCTCGGCGACCTGCACGATCACCTCGCGCAACTCCAATTGTCCGTACCACCGAGCAGGAATCGCCGCAGCACCATACTGAACACCCAGCAGGTGCCCGGTGATCAGCCCAGTGCTGTCGCTGTCGCCACTGTGATTCACTGCCGTGATCACGCCCTCCTCGAACGAGCGCGCGGCCAGGGCGCACCACAACCCAATAGCCAACGCCTCTTCGGCGACCCAACCGCCGCCGAGTTCGCCTATGCGTTGCGGGGTGGGTTGGTAGCCCTCGTAAAAGAAGAACAGCACGCGCTCGATGAGACTACGTGTTTCTTCCATACCGGGCTTTTGCCCGTAATTGACCAAGCTTTGAGTGACTGCGTGCTCCAGGCTGTCTTGCCGATCGACAATGCGCTGGAGAATATCGGCAAACAGCCCGGCCGCCAGGTAACCCGTAGGGTGCCCGTGAGTCAGGCGCCCTGACTGGGCAGCGTAGTCAAAGGCATTAGCAAAGAATGCACAGGGCGCAACGCGCATCAAGGCGCCACAACCTTTGCTGTTGTTCTCGGCAACAGCGCCCAGCCGTGGACTGGCCTTGAGTGCACTGATGCAGGTAGTGCCTGGAGCGCGGCGAGACCAGAGTGCCAGTTGCTCGATCAACCACCCGTCCCGGCTGACAGGCATCATCGTAGGGCAATCCTGGGTCATCAGCCAGCGCAGCAACGCATGATGGATAATGCTCGGAACGTGGCAAATCCCTCGCGAACTGCCGCGAACATAAGCCCGCAGCAAGCCTTCTGCGGTGAAAAGCATCATCTGCGTGTCGTCGGTGATGGCGCCGGTGATACCGAAAGCAGGGGCAAAATCAACGATACCTTGTGGACCGAATTTAGCTTCGATTGCAGGCCATTCGAGGAACTCCACCGGGGCGCCCAACGCATCGCCGACGGCACCGCCCAGCAGACAGCCTTTGATCCGTTCAAGTCTGTTCATGTCCTTCCCCCTCACACTGCCGGTATCAATTCTTGCAAAATCACCAGCTTTCTTTGCAACTGCTCGATGTGCGCTTTCTCAGCTCGCAGCGCCGAGCGCAGCTCCCGGTTCTCCACCTCCCAGATCCGTGCCCAGCGCACGTTCTTTTGACAATCAAGAGCCATTTTCCAGAGTTCACGCAACCTCAGGCACTGCAGCAGAAGCACCAGCAGGATTGCCCCCATCATCAGCAAAGCACCTGTCGAAACCGCTTCCGACATACTCATGTCCACTTCCTTCCGTGAGTTCGATTCATCTCGAAGACAAATACACGATATGTAGTGATTAGCGACAGGTCTAGAATGTAGACTTATACAGGTAAAGTATTCGCGCACATGGAGAGGTTATGAAACGCAAGCAGTCCATCGAACAAGTCCGCTGGGACCTGGCACTTCGCTATCGTTTGATAGAAACGGTTGCCTGGTGGGAAGGCCGCCTGACCACGGGGCACTTGATGCAGAGCTTCGGCATCAGCCGACAGCAGGCATCCAAAGACATCAACACCTACATCAACGAGCATGCGTCTAAAAACCTTACATATGACAAAAAAATAAAGGGCTATGTGCCCAGCAAGGCGTTCAAGCCGCTGTTCATTGACGACAGTGCCAGCGCCTATTTGCACCTGCTGTATCAAAACAATGCGCGCGCGCCGCACGTTGAGGGCCTGGCCCTCGCTTATGCCCACACCAAGGTGCTGGAAGTGCCGGATCGCTCGATCAAGGCGGAGATCCTTCGGCCGTTGCTCAAGGCTTGCCGCGACCACCTGCGCCTGGACATTGACTACGTTTCGCTGAACAGCCCAGACCCCGAGGGCCGCACGATCGCGCCGCACACCCTGGTGTACACCGGCATGCGCTGGCACGTTCGCGCCTACTGTGAAAAAAACCGTGAATACCGCGATTTTGTTCTGAGTCGACTACGCGGTGTGCCCGACGTCCGGGATGATGAAACCGAAAATGGCATCGATGGAGATGATGTCTGGAACACCGAGGTGGCGGTGATCATCAAGCCCGACGAACGCCTGACGCCGGCGCAGAAGGCGATCATCCAGACTGATTTCGGTATGATGGATGGGCAGTTAGAGATTCCCAGTCGCCAAGCGTTAGTGAAGTATGTGTTGCAGCGGTATCAGATCGATCCCAAGAATCTAGACCCAAAGCCGGAGGCGCAACAGATAGTGGTGGGGAACCTGAAGGAGTTGAAACCCTGGTTGTATGACTGAGGGAGTCAGGCATACACCTCCATTCCAGGCAGCGCGTTCCCTGAACTTGCGCATTGCAGCGCAATACTCAGGGACCGAACGCGTCAGAAGTCGTCATAAATCGAGTGGGCCTGGGCGAGGTCGTTCTTGATTAGCTGGAAAAACCCACGCTCCACATCTGCCACCCGGTATCTCCCACCGTAGTAAGTCGAACTGATGCAACGGCACTCAGAGCGCCACAGATCGTACACCTGCTCGTTGGCTTGGGTAATTGGAATGCTTGTCGGATATAGGGTCAGTCGATCCAAAGCCCTACTTATTGGCCGCGTCTGTTTCTTCAGCTTACTGATTTGCAAATCCAGCACGCAATACTCCTGCGGGTTCAGGAACATCAGAATCTTGGACACGAAAGAGATATTTGAGTAGCTGGGAAACCCGAGTCGCTTGAGCGCAGCCAACGAGGGGGTACCTGTGCTAACCAGGCCATTGAACGAGGCGTAAGGAGCAAACGAGCCAATCAGTGAGTTAAATTTTGCGAATCGGCTATCTCTGTAGCCGGCCGTCGCGTTTCCCCAATAAATGATGTTGCCCAGGCCTTGCTCGATATCGGTAGGCACCGTCGACCGCAGTTGGGTCTGAATGATCGACTCCAGTTGCTGAATACTGCTCGCTACCTGAGGGTTCTGCTGTTTCGGCAATGCGTGATCGTAGTAGTCCAAAGGGAAGCTATAGGTATGGATGGAGTGCTGCAGGGCCTCTATCTGGGTCCGGTTTAACGACATAGGTTGTTCCTTTAAGGGTCAACAGAGGGCAGCGCCAGTTGCGCCAAGGGCGTTACCGATGAGAGACGTATCGACACGAAGTCATGCATCTTGAGTTTGCTGCATTGGATGAATGGGGGAGGATGCTTGCTTGAACTCGCTTTAGGTTCCGGATATCGCAGCCGGTCCACGCTCTAGAATCACATCAAGCCTTTCCGTCACACTCATCTACGAAAGAATGCCGTCGAACTTCCTCGCTTTCAGCCCCGGGATGACGCTGCCCCTGGGACTTTCCATCGATACGCATTTGACCTTGAGCTGGGCACCGATGGCGCTGCCGATATCGATGTCGAGCCCCACTAGATTACCGGCGGGAGCCTTTGACTCGAACGGCGCGAAACGGGGATCGACACCGAAGCGAATGACAGTCCAATCCTTTGCATAGAGTCGGGCCAAACTCAGGCAGCTCAGCGAATAACCGGAGCAATCGCACGGTCAGCGCCTTTTCACTCATAGGAAAAGTGTCACGACAGGAATTGTCGCAAGCTTGGCGATAATGGAACCTCACCGCAAAAAACCGATCACGGGGGCCTCTCATGACGCGCAATGACTACCTTACTAATCCGACCGTAAAAGATTTCATCGAGTGGCTCAGCGGCAACCTGGACAACGCCACGATTCGTCATCAGTACCTGAATCGACAGAGTAAGACCTTGTGGTATTGCGACAGCCTTGCCGACGCTTACTCGGTATACCAATGGCAACATCCTGCAATCAAGCGCCTGCAGGTTCCGGCGGGTAAAACCGCAGTGAGCAACGATGTAGCTCTCAGCGCACTAAAGGCCGACCTACAGAAGGCGTTGGCACTCGCCCCAGCGGTCAACGATGGAGCGTGCTGCCAAGCTGCTATCGACGTGATGATATGGGGCGGTGTACAGAGCAATAACGTTACCTGGCTCCATATGAACGTGCGCGGCCTGGCAGCTACCCTATCAGCCACCCGTGACGCCATCGACGCTGGCGTAACCGACGTCCCCATCCTTCAGGCCAAAGACCTCCGATTCAACGCAGGCATGACCAAGGTCTACTCGCTGGTCTGCAAGGACTTTGTCATTTATGACAGCCGTGTCGCAGCAGCGCTTGGCTGGGGCGTAGTGATGTACTGCAAAGCTCGACAACTGAAGACTGTGCCGGAAACCTTGACTTTCCCATGGGCACCAGCGAAGGAAACCGGTAAGCATTTCGTGAAATCCCGAAACCCATCCGAAGGAAAGCTTCGTTTCCCCCGCCTGAAAGCTGGTTCCCACTATGCGGAATGGAACATGAAAGCAAGCTGGATTCTCAGCAGTGTAGTTGCCCATCCAAACGCTGCTGCGAGCGCATTCCTGGCCAGTGACGGAACTAACGTTGATCCACTCCGCCGCCTGGAGGCCGCTTTATTTATGATCGGGTATGATCTTTGGAATTACCCAGAGGAAGACCAAGGATCAACTCAACAGCTCGAGCAGGTCTCTCATGGATCGATTGCTGCACACCCACTCGCCGCAAGCCCTTCCGTTACAAGCTCACCGATGAAGGTTTCAGCGTTGAAGGAGGTCCATACTTCCCTATCGGGGTCGTAAACAAAACCTTGGGCAACCTCCAGAAAACGTTCGGCATCCAGCCTTTCCCGTTAGCCAACAAGGCCGATAACGTACGCAATGGTGATAGCGCCGAAGGGATCGGAACCGCATACCACCACGCTACAAACGGACGTGGCAACATCCCCGACACCAGCAAGCTGGCGGCGATTCTCGAAAGTCTTGGGGTACTCATTGTAAATCACAGCACCAAACTATGGGCGCTGAACGCAGACCTGTTAGCTACGAACGTCGACGGGCAGCCCGACATCGCGCCGGTCATTCTGCGTACGATGGATGAGGATACGATTAGCTGACATTAGTCCATGGGCCAAACGAACATCTTCTCGGTGATAATTGTCGGGCGGGCATCTGAGCCGACAGTCTCCCCCGGTGTCAGGATAGTTGTCGCCTCTCCGGAACCAAGAACGAAGGCTAACTTGAAAAGCCGTCGGGCCAGAGCAGGCTCAAACAGTACTCGACTGCCATTGAGCCATCGCATCACCACGCAGAGATTCATAGTGGACTCGTAACCTGCCAGGTTCGACCATGCCGCGAAGCGGATTGGCGGCCTTGATTTGATAGTAAGTCGCCAGGCAAAAATCGTTGGCTTGGCTGATCTCCAAAATTCGTAGAGAAGGAATACCGATGCCGGCATAAGGGCCAGCACGTCGTCCGGCTCGAAAAACCGGATGCTATTGACCATGGGCAATATGCCCTCCAATAGGTTGAACACCTGGGCGTCTTTGGTCATGCTCATGTCCTGATCGGCGAACTTATTGGCCCGACCAATCTCCAGACAGGCGCGACAACCTGTATCGCATAGCAATCCAAATAATTGAAAGTCAGGGATATCGCAGTGGAACAACTCTTTCGTCAGGAAGTGCTGCTAGGTTTGCTACCTCGCATGGAAAGCGCCATCGACACAAAAACCATCCATGAACGCCTCGAAAATCAAGGAATATCTGTCGACCTACGCACCCTACAACGCCATCTACGCGAGTTGGAAAAACGCTTCCCTCATGTAAAAAGCAAACCTAAATCACCTAAAGCCAAAGCCAGGATCTGGTGGGCAGACAGATCACTTTCTCGCCTAAGCCTGCTACCGACCGATGCGATGAGCCTAGTGATGATCATGGACCACGCCAGTCGGTTTGGTATGGCGGCCCAAGTCACCTATCTTTCGGCACTGCATGAATATGCCCGGTCTTTGATGCGTGAAGCCCGGCCGTCTCAGGACTGGTCTAAGAAAGTCATCAGCAATACCCGCTTCATCACTTTAAGGCCGGGCAAAGTAGACCCTCAGGTGCTCGAAACCCTTCAAAAGGCGCTGCTTGATGACTACGCTGTTGAAGCTCAATACCTCAAGCGCGGCGCACGCGAAGCTAAGTCCTATCGTCTTCTACCGCTTGGATTGTCCTATCAAGATTCCAACATTTACCTCTCCTGCGTATTTGCGAATCAAAAAGACACCCGGCCAGTGGCCTTGCCACTACATCGGTTCATTTCAGTCACAACAATTCCAGAAACAATAGCGGCCCCTGAAAACTACGATATCAACTCGGTTAGCACACAGCGTAGCCTGATCAGCCTTGCGTCGGATGAGCCGGTACCGCTACGTCTGCTTTTAAGCCAAGAGATGTACGAGCGACTAGCGGAAAACCCACTCACAGAAGATCAACAACTGCTCGATGAAAATGGCTGCCGTACGATGGTAGGCAGCACCCACCTAAGCCAAGGCCTAGAGCTTTGGCTTCTCAGCCAAGGTGACAATCTTGAAGTGGTCGAACCGTCTATCCTGCGCGAGAAAATGGCAGCCACAGCACAAAAAATGGCGGCACTTTATTTGAAATAATTAGAATACGACATGGCGTGTCGCACGTTGCGTAAAGACTCTTCTCCTACCAAATCCAAGGAGTCTTGACGATGAAAACCTACAAAGCCTTCATGCAACGTGTCACGCCTAACGCAGGTCCAGCGGCCAATTTCACCATCACAGTGCAAGCCATCACCTCGGCTATGGCTAAGGTGACGGCTGAAGCCCAATACCCCGGCTATAAATGTCCCAACAGTCCGGTGCGGGTGCGTTGAGAAAACCAACACACGGGGTCGTGGGCTGGCTCAGTGTCATTCCTTGAGCACAAACATCCATTCACTTGGACGTAATCCATCGTTCGCGAGTGTTTGCAACGCGTCGCTGTGCTTGTCAAAGGTATCCATCACCTCGGTGACATCCCGTGATTTTCCATCACTTGAGACCAGCCAAAGTCGCCAACCGAGTTCTCGCTGGCGATATTCCAGCGCGCGCCGTCTTTCGTTGTCAGACACGAAGAACCTGCCGCTCTTCAATTGAGCGACTCGTTTGACCTCGACCTGCAGAAAGCGCCTGTCACGTGGAACCAGCACATCGAATCCGGCGTTACCGACGTATTCTGCGACGTGAAGCAAGCTGCGCATTTGCTCTTCGCGGGTTATCAGTGTCGAGCGCCGCTGACCTTCATCCCCAAGAAACGCCAGAGGCGCGGCCAATGCCTGGTGAAAGCCTTCCGGGTCCTCTTTGAGCCAACGCATGGCTTCAGGTACGCAATGGTCCAGAACGGCCTCCTCGGCCCGTAACCCACCTGTCGCCTTGCGTCGGGCATCACGAATGAAATGATCCTCATCCTGAGGAGCATCGCGGGCAATCATACTGACGCGCGTTGCACTGAACGATTTTAAGCCCAACTTATCAAGAGCTTCGGGCAGCGCACTTAGGACCAACTTCCCGCTCGCAAATGCCAGAGCATCCGTTGAGGGCGCCTGGTCTTGCGGCTCAATATCCAACCGACGATGCAAGATTACCTGGGGATCGAAATCCATCATTTTCAGCTGTGCGCTCTCGTCGGCATGCTCAACCCTGACTTCCTTCTGCAACCCTTCCAGCAACGCTTCAATCCAGCGTTCACGAGGAGTCGCTTCAATCGCAGCTGCCAGAGCAGGCAAGGTGTCGGCCAGCGCCAACGCCGATGCATGCGTGCCTGCGAAGTCGACAAGCGGACGAAGCTTGCTGATCCCGGCCAATGCCTCTGTCACCTCATCTTCTGCGACATTCCGGGCATTCAAAAAAATCTCCGGTCTGATCACCATACCTGGAAATGGCTCGCAGCTCAGGCCCGACGCGAAGCTTTGCAGTACTTCACGAACCGACGCCACCCACAGCAACCGCTCTTCGGCAGTCAACACAAGGGCGTCAATACGCAACCGGAACTCCGCTACCTCCTGATCGGAAATTCCATACTCACGACGAAAGCGCTGAACGGCTCCCGACACTCGCCCGTCTTCACCGACAGAATCCGCAGCATTGCTCCACGCATGCAGCCCATCCTTGAACAACGCACCGAATGCCCGCTTTTCTGTCAGCAGTTGGCTCAAGGGATGCGCGCATTCGACCAAGGGCACATCCGGCCCATCGAACCAGAGCTCATGCGCCCCCTGCTGCGTGACGTGTTCAAAGACATCACCTACCGAGTCTTTGCCCAGGCAGCCGAGCTTGCCGTCAAACGACCATTCGATCCAGACATCGTCATAGTGGCGGATGATCAATCTGGCGAAAACCTCCAACGCCTTGCTGGCATTGAAATCGTTGTGCGCCGCGCTGGCAGCGGCCATCAGATCCGGCATAGCCAAATGCAACTGGCTACGCAGCTTCACCGCCAGCGGATCATTACTGTCACCGTGGCAGCTGATTTTTGCGGTTTTCGGTTCGAAATGCTCCAAACCGTAGCGGCAGGCGTTCTCTTTGCTCAGTTTTCTGACCACCCACAATTTGATGTCGTTGAACGAGAGCAATGCGGTGGGATTTTCCCCACTATCGTGCCAGATGCGGTCCCCTGCGCTGCCCCACGCCAGTCCTTGTTGGCGCCCCGCTTCGCCGACGACTCGATAGAGCAAGGGCGGTGTCAGGCTTTCGTGCTTGAGGGTCAAATCCATCAGACTGCGATACAGCTCGCGCAAATCACGCAGCGCCGCCGAGTCCAATGTGCGCGGATCAATGTGCCGCAGGCGCTCAAAAGCGCGGCGCACCCGCTCGGCGCCATTGGTCTCCAGTGCATTGGCAATCCCAAGCTGGGCGTACCAGGTCGCGTCATTGCCTCGTTCTACTTCCAAACGCGGCAACAACAAGGTTCTGAACCCCCCACTGCTCCGCTGGCGCCAGATGTCCAATGGCGCATAGGGACCCTGGCCATGCAGCCCGTCACGGATAATCACCGTGCCGCCGCTGTGCAGCCAGCGGCACCGCTCCAGGGCAGCCAACAGATGCCGGCCTTCCTCTCGGGCGAGAAAGCCGGAAAGCAATGGCCAGCGCGCAACAAGCTCGGTCATCGTTTCGACCGGCAACTCATCGGGCAATGCGATCGTTTCAGGGTCGGACAATGGAATAGGGCCAATCCCCAATAGCAGACACAGATCATCGATGGTGGGCGACGGCACAATACCGTCCACAACTTCAGCCAGCCAGAGCTCATCCAGTTGCGGCCACGGTCCTTTGACTCGTGCACACGTCTGTGCGGCATGCCAATGGCCATCCATCCCTTTCACCATCAGGCTGGCCAGGCTTGCACCAGCACTGGCGGCAGTTTCCTTGCTAACAAAACGCCAGGCCGCGCCGACACCACGCTCCTTCGCCCGACGCAAAAACGAGCCAACGCCGCCAGTGCCCTCATGACCGGCCAAGGCCAGCGCGGCGCAGACCAGCTCGACATGATCGTCTTCGTTGTCCCCAGGACGCAGTTGCGCGAGTATTTCTGGTCGATCAAAGTTGATCAGTCCTTGTTGCGCGAGTGACATATCCAAGGCAGGCGTGAAGGTCGTGATAAAGGACTTCTGACGCATGATCACTTGAGCCAGCTCGGTTTGATTTTCAAGCCCTGAGCGGCGGTAGTAGATGCGGTCGCCTTCGGCACCACGATGCTGCCCCCTGGCAATTTGAACCAGCGGCTGCGCGCGCAGGACAGGCGCATTCTCCTCCAACCCCTCGCTGACAATCGGCAGGACCTTGGCGCCACTGGCCTGAATCCGCGCTAGCAGATATTCACGGTGCGATGAAAGATAACCGAGCTTCAGGTTGCGATAAGCGTAATCCGCCCAGGCTTCAAGCGCCTCGAACAGCTGTCGGTAGCGCACCAGAGGCCATGTCCGGCCAGTCGAAAAACTCTTCTTCACCATGCTTTCAAATACCGCTCCGCGCGCCTGCCAGAACAGTGTGGCGACTTCGCGTTTCAGGTGCGGGCAAGTACAGGCACGCGGCGTGGCGTATTCCCAGAATGTTTCAGCCAGGCAAACGTCCGGCGTTTGCCAGAGCTCAACGATGCACTCAGCGGCCAGACGCACCAAAGTCGCATTCCACCCAGCCGGGTCAGTCGCTTGCCCGGTGCCTTCCAGTTTTCGCAGCGTCAGGTGACGGCGCGAATTGCTTAAGTAGAAGTCGCCGTGAATCTGAACGCCAAACCCGGCAGGCTGTTCGGTGGGCAAATAGGACCAGTAGCGCGAGTTGCTCGGGTCATTGGACGCAATCACCCGCACATCAGCGACGTCCAGATCCAACCCGGTACTGGCACGCACTTCGACGGGGAATGCCATGTGCCGCTGCGCCATCGCCAGGTAATTCTTGGCGTCGATAACATGGGTGACGTCCTGCTCCCCTGCGACACTCAAGGTAATGCGCAAGCCAAGTGCGGAGCGCTCCTGCAGGAAGGCCAGCGGTCCACGGCTCAACTCCGCCATGGATGCCTCAATGCTGGCAACGACCTCAGGTTTTCTGATGTCCTGCAAGCGAATCAGTGTGACATGCTCTGAATCGAGTTCTGGCTGGGCCGAGAGCATCAGCGGCGCGTAAAAGCTGGCCGCGTCCTGGCTGATCCAGCCGTCAACGGCCACCGCGAAGCGCGCCGGATGTTGCAGATGCATGCCCCACCAATGGCCATCTTCAGCACGACTCCAGACCTCGACCTGACTGCCGGCACCAAATACCGAACGAAAGCCGACACCTTTATTGCCAATGCTTTCGCCAGCTGATTTGCTGCTCGAATGCATACTCAGCAACGCCTGAATATCGGAGCGACGCCCGTCCACGCTCTGGGTCGTGATCGCGCGTCCATCGTTGGCGACTTCGAGAATCTGTCGTTGTCGATCCCAGCGAAGCAAAATATGGCCAGTAGCGCGATCAAGGGCGTTTTGCAGCAGCTCGAAGACAACCCGTCCCGAATAATCCTGCACCACCGCTTTTTCCGAGCCCAGGTCCCGCAGCCGAGTACTTTCCGGCAGGTGCCGATGTTCTTCGAGATGCGCGTGCAACAGGGCCCGCACCTGTGCAAGGTTGCGGGGTAATCCCTTGATACCGATCATCGTTGAGCCTCTTTGGACAACTCAGCCTTTAACTGCAATGCCAGCCCACTCAAACGCTGTACATTGCGGCTCACCGCGCCCTCAAACACCCCAGGGCCGGCCTCAATCAGGCTGAACCAGTTTTTCGCGCGGGTAATGCCGGTGTAGAGCAGCTCCTTGGTCAGCACCGGGTTTAGCGCATCAGGGAGCAGCAACGCGGTGTGGTTGAATTCCGAGCCCTGGGATTTATGCACGGTCATGGCGTAGACCGTTTCGACTTCAACCAGCCGGCTGGGCAAGACAAAGCGTACATCGCCAGTGCCGTCATTGCGGGGGAACGCCACCCGCAGGCTCATGCGTCCGGGTTGACTGTCATCGGGCACAGGAAGGTAGAGCGCTATGCCGATGTCGCCATTCATCAATCCCAGGCTGTAGTCATTGCGGGTGACCAGCACTGGTCGGCCTTCGTACCAGCCATGGTCGGTGTCGATCAGTTTGCGATGTTTCAGCTCGCCGGCCACGCGCAGGTTCAATCCTTCTACGCCCCAAGGGCCACGGCGCAAGGCGCAAAGCAGCCGGAACTCATCGAAGGCTTTGAGAACATTTCTCGCCCATTGCACCCAGCCATCGCTGTTCCAGACAGTGCCAGTTGCCGGCCGCAGCTGTTGCAGTTGCTCCAGGTAATAGCGATAACCCGGGGGCTTGCCGTCAGCCTCGGGATGACCATCGATAATCAGACGGGTAAGTTTGCTGTCTTGTTCGCCTCGCAGTTTCAAGCTGAACAGTTGTTCCGGCGGATGTTCGAGCAGTTGTCGAGCCTCGCCAGCATTCTTTTCGTTTACCAGCTTTGCCAGGCGTCCGATGCCTCTGTTGGCATCGAAACGTCGCGAGTAACGCAGCATCACTGTCTGCTGCGCCAACGGGTCGCCCAGGCCCTCGCCAAGTTGCAGGCCCGTCGCTTCAACTGCTTCGTGGGTGTGTTCAGTGAGCCAGGCGCTGGTCGCCGCAGAGTAACGCCCAGCCTCGGCGTCGCGACACAGGTCACCCAGCACGGCGCCAGCATCGACAGAGGCCAACTGGTCCTTGTCGCCGAGCATGATCAAGCGTGCCTGCAGCGGCAAGGCATCGAGCAGGCAGGCCATCATTTCCAGATCGATCATCGATGCTTCATCGACCACCAACACATCCAGCGCGAGAAGATTGTCCTGATGGTGGATAAAGTTGCGCGAGTCGGGACGACTGCCCAGCAAGCGATGCAGCGTCGAAACATCGGTGGGGATGGCCTGGCGAACGTCGTCCGTCACTTGCAGTTCGCTGACCGCCTTGCCGATGGACTCCGACAAGCGTGCAGCCGCTTTGCCAGTCGGCGCGGCCAAGCGAATGCGCAAGGGTTTGCCAGCCTCGACGGCCGGGGTCTGCAGCAGCCCCAGCAGGCGCACCACCGACGTGGTCTTGCCGGTGCCAGGCCCGCCGGTGATCACGCTGAAATGCCCACGAGCAGCCAACGCACAGGCCAGCTTTTGCCAATCGGTGATCCGCTGACCACCGTCCTTGGCCGATTCTGGAAACAATTCATCGAGCCGTTTGGACAAATGATCGGGGGTGATCGACGGCTGAGTCAGTCGAGCGCTGAGCGCTTTGGCAATTTTCTGCTCGTAGTTCCAAAAGCGTCGCAGGTACAAGCGTTGCCCGGCGAGCACCAAGGGGCGCTCCGGGTAACGTCGTAGGGTGTCGCGATCCTCGACCAGACCACTGGCAGCCAACGCCTGACGCCAGGTGACCGCATCCACGCAGTGCAACCACTGCGATGGTAGCTGTCCGCCCTCATCGCCTTCAGGCGGCAGCGAAAGGACGAAGTCCGGCGCGCTGAGGGTTGCCGTCAGATCGAGACAGGAATGCCCTCGGCCCAATTGATGGCTGGTCATCGCAATCGCCAACAGGACACTTGGCGGCGCTTGGGGGTCCTGCTCCAGGACGAACGCGGCCATTGAACGATCCAGGGCGCGCAGCCAACCGCGGGTCACCCAAAGCTCCAACTGCTGCAGCAAATCCTGGCTAGAAGCCTGAGACAGGGCAATCGCAGGTGCGTCGCTGCTGCGCTGACTGTCACTGAGTTGTTTGAGTGTCAGGATCATACTGCCACCTCCGTGTGCTGGCCCATGAAAAGTCTGTCCATTTGTTCGATGAGTTGGCGAGGCGGTCTTTCGAAATGCACACCCTGGCTGGCGGAATGGTGCCCGCGCACGAATAGATACACAGCACCGCCCATGTGCCGGTCGTAGTCATAGTCACGTAGGCGCAACTTCAATTGCCGATGCAGGGCCAGCAGATAGAGGCAGAACTGCAGGTCGTAGCGCTTGCTGAGCATGGTTTCGGCCATCGCTGCAGCGTCATAACTGTCGTCATTGCGGCCCAGCCAGTTGGACTTGTAGTCGGCCACGTAGTAGCGCCCCTGATGTTCGAACGTCAGGTCGATAAAGCCTTTGAACATACCGTTCAGCTGGCCGGGATTGAGTACCGGTCGCGGTTCGCCATTCAAGGTATATTGGCGCACCAATTTGTCGAGCTGCTGGACATTTACCGACTGACTGGAAAACCAGAACTCCATCTCCACCTGATAGGTGCTCAAGCCACTCAGGCTGACCGAGCTGCCGTCAAAACGCAGCGGTGTACTCAGATAGGATTTGAGCCAAGCCGCCAGTGGTTCGATCCAGGTTTCCCAGCTTCGCAGGTTGCAACGGCGGCCAACTGTGCTGTCGATCGACTCGGGCATGGCCTGAGCTTTCGCGAAGCCTTCGTTACCCGCCCACTCGAACAACCCATGCAGGAAAGTACCGGGGCCTGCGCCACGGGGAAAACCGTGAATGCCCGGACCCGCAGAAAGCGTCGCGACTATTTCATCCACAGCAAGGCCTTCCTCGGTGAGGTTCGCCTCCAGGGCCGTGGCAGGCTCAAGCCGTTGACCGGCTTCGGCGCCCATCAATTGGTTGCCGTCGGCGATGGACAGTGCCGAGTAGCTGGCGATCCACCAGTTTGAGGCGGGCTTATGCAGGGGGATCAATGCCTGGCTGAGCTCGGCTTTTAGTGGTGGTGTATAACAATCATCTGTGGCCTCGGGTGCTGGTTCACAGACGATGTGTTCGCAGTCCCCGCGCAGGTCGGACAAAAGCGACTCAAGTTGCCCGGCAACAATCTTGTCACCGCCAGCCAGCAGATAACCCAGGCCGCCTTTATCCAGATCGGTCGCCTTGCCATTGGAGCGACCCACTGCTGCGATACCCAGCCAGGTGGCGTAACGGGCACGGGTCAATGCCACATAGAGCAGACGCATTTCCTCGCCCAGACGCTCGTCGTTGGCTTTTTCATACGCCACCCTGGCTGCCTCGGACTTGCCCAATTCGATGCACAACTCGCCGTCATCGTCGCCATGGAACATCGGCGGCGACTTGCTGCGACCATTGAGTTCAGTCGCGTTGCAAATGAATGGCAGCAGAACCAGTGGATACTCCAGCCCCTTGGATTTGTGGACGGTGATGACTTTAATCAGATCGGCATCGCTTTCCAGACGCAGTATTTCTTCTTCACTGGCAGCTTGCAGCTGCTCGGCCAAGTGACGAATCAATGCATTTTCGCCGTCCAGCTCAGTGGCGCTACGCTGCAGCCATTCGGCCAGATGCAGCAAGTTGGTCAGGCTGCGTTCGCCGTCGGTCTGCAGCAACAAACGCGCGGGTATCTGAAAGTCTGCCATCAGTTTGCGCAGCATCGGAAGCACACCTTGCTGCTGCCAGAGATGACGGTAATCCCGGAAGCGTAAAACCTGTTGCTCCCAGTAAAGTTCGTCATGGTTGAGCTGCTCCAGCGTCAGCCAGCTTAAGCCAATGCTGCGCGTCGCCAGCGCCGCCCTGAGCAGCCGATCCACTGAAGGCTCAGCGCAGGCACGCAGCAGATAAAGCAGGTCCTGGGCTTCTGGACTGTCAAACACCGAGTCGCGATCAGACAGATAGACGCTGGCCAGCTTGCGCTGGGACAGCGACTTGCGGATGGCCTCGGCTTCGGTTCGATTGCGCACCAGAATCGCGATGTCGGCCGGTCTCAGGGCAACGAAGCTGCCATCGGCCTGCCGCAGACCTGCTTGCTGGGCACCACCCGGCACCAGCCAGGATTGAATAGCCGAAGCCGCTGCTTCTGCCATGCCTCGCCGGTACGCCCCGGTGCTGATCATGCCGTCAGCGCCGGGTAGTATCCACAACGTCATCGCGGCAGTGGCCCCACCGCCTATTTCCAGACGCGCCTCGCGACCCTTGGCAAGCACGGCGGAAAACGGCACTGGGTTGGCAAAGCCTTCCCGGGCAAACCGAAAGGCCGCTCGCGGATGTCCTTCGGCAAACTCGAAACAGCGGTTGGCGGCCGTGACCATGGCTTCGGTGGAGCGGAAGTTTTTACCCAGGGTGTAATGCCGTCCACTGGTGGCTTCACGGGCGCTCAGGTAGGTGTAGATATCCGCGCCACGGAAGGCATAGATCGCCTGCTTGGGGTCACCGATCATGAACAGGCCGCTGTCCGGCGAGTTGTCGGCGATGCGGTAGATGCTCTCGAAAATCCGGTACTGCACAGGGTCGGTGTCTTGAAATTCATCGATCAAGGCAACCGGATACTGCTCACGAACAGTTTTTGCCAGTCGCTCACCCGACTGCCTCTGCAGCGCCGCATCGAGCCGATTGAGCAGATCATCGAAGCCGATTTCGGCGCGGCGCAGTTTTTCGGTATCGAAACGCTCGCTGATTTCAGCCAGCGCA
Source organism: Pseudomonas sp. DWP2-2 (assembly GCF_049897065.1). Lineage (NCBI taxonomy): Bacteria > Pseudomonadati > Pseudomonadota > Gammaproteobacteria > Pseudomonadales > Pseudomonadaceae > Pseudomonas > Pseudomonas sp. DWP2-2. Next base: position 607,126 of record NZ_JAFCVN010000001.1, read on the forward strand.
TGAAGTAGCAACTGGGCCCGAATGTCCTGCTTGCTTGCTTGATGGTCCGCCAAGGCGTCGATGGCTGCGAACGCTGGATGCGATGGGGCCTGTGCGCCACCGGTGAGCTTGAAACGCTCCTGACCAAACTTGCTCAGATTGCCAGGTGCGGTCTGGCCCTGGCTCCAGTTCGCCAAGGCCTCAAGCCACCCGGCAAATACCTGATCATCCTTGACGCCCCGATAGGTATTGCCATGCAGCTTGCTGCGCATGCCGTGCAGCAATTGTTCAATCTGCTGCCGGTCATCGCGCCATGCCGTTCGTGCGAGCTGCTCCAATGCAGAGAGGCTGACCTTCCAGTCAGCAGGCGCCTTGAGCAAGGCCGCCAGGGTTCCGGGGGCAGGCAATACTGCGCCGCCATGCATGAAGCTCGCAGTACGTCGCGCCAGCAAGGACGAGAGCAGCTGACCCAACTCTTGAGGCCCGCTGAAATAGTCGGCGATCACCTCAGCCTGATCCAGCGATAGCCCATAAAAATGCCGCCGCCAGTAATCCCTCACCACCTCGGCCAGCAATTCGCTCTGATCGGTTTCCAGCGTCTGGGTGAACAGGCTGCCGCTGTCGAAGGCATGCTCACGCAACATCCGATAACACCAGCCATGGATGGTCGAGACCGCCGCCTCATCCATCCACTCGCCGGCCAGTTGTAGGCGACGGGCGCAATTGGGCCACTGCTCAGCCGGATAATCAGCGCGTAGTTGCTCCAATAACGAATCGTGACTACCGAGGGGCTCGGCGAAACAATGCGCGGCTTCACTCAAACGCAGGCGGATACGATCCCGCAATTCCTGAGTGGCGGCGTCGGTAAAAGTCACGACCAGAATCTGCGGAGGATTGAGCGGCTCTTTGAATGCATTCGCGCCGCCGTGCCCAAGCACCAGCCGCACATACAGCAACGCAATAGTGAATGTCTTGCCGGTCCCGGCGCTAGCCTCGATCAGACGGCTGCCGTGTAACGGAAAATTCAGAGACTCCAGATTCACGGGATTCATAGGTCGCTCCCTGCGCCAGCAGATGAAAGATGGTTAAACAGAGGGCCATACAGTTGTTCGGCCAACAACGTAAATCGTCCATCACCAGACAATGCATCAAAGTCGGGATAAGCGCGGCGCAAGGCGGCCGAACTGGCGACCTCTCCGGTCACCATATAGCCGCCCTCGAATGTTTCCCTGGCCTGGTCCAGAGCCGCGCCCCCACTGCCCGACAACCAGGCGAAAGCAGTCTTGCAGCCAACCGGCAGCGGTTCGCACATGCCCTCGACCCAGTATTGCAGCAAGTGCTGCAGATGGTCTCGCGCAGTGGCCTTGCTCAATGGCGGGAACAGCACATTGCCGTTGAGACAAACCAAAATCGTCGTGCACGGCTCGGTACCCAGCTGCAAAGCAATGTGCCGTACCCAGAGACGGACAAGGTTATGCCAACGAAAACCGTCGTCGGTGAGCAGTTTATTGCTGACCAGTTGCACGTAGGCCAAGTCCTTCCCGGCGTTACGGCGCAGCCCGCCCAGCCAGTCGACGAAGCCTGGCGTCGAATCCGTCGGCTCGCACCTGAGCTCGATCTGGCCTGGCTCTACCTCGCTCCATTCCTGAATGGCCGCGTGGTAACGCGCCATCAGATCAGGAAGCGGTCCAGCAAGCTTGGCCGCACTCAGTGAGCCGAATGCCGCCAAGGGCAATTTGCCCTCCCGTTGCAAACGCTGCACATGCTGTTCCAGCTGGGCGTCCATATGCTCAGGCTGATAGGACTCCTCGACCCAGCGTTTGAGTGATTGGCTCAAGGTTTCCTGATGCTGCCAATTCTCCAGCGCGTCCAGCTCAAAAGGCTCCTCATCGCGGCTGACCATTTCATCACTGTCGAAATGTACCTTGAGGCGCTGTTGAAAGAACGCAGCCACCGGATCGCGCAGAAAACCCGCCAGTTGGCGCAGGTTCAAAGGCGTGTCTTGCTGGAGCGGTGTCAGCTCGATCGGCGCCTGCACTGCCTCGGCAACCGTATGGACGTTGCGCCACTCATGGGAATAGGTGAACAGACCGTCCGGCCCCGACAAATTCGCAAAGTACGAAGGGCTAAAGGGCTGCAGCGGGTGTTCCAGGGTCAGAGCGTCAATCAGTGCCTTCGGATTCTCCTCGCTACCGCTCAGTCGCCAACCGGTCGACAGGTGATCGCGCAGTTGCCCGATCAAAACCGATGGCACCCGCTCACTGTTGTCGCGGATATTGCGCCCCACCCAACTGACATACAGCTGATCCCTGGCCGACAGTAGCGCCTCAAGCAGCAGGTAGCGGTCATCCTCACGGCGGGAACGGTCACCGGGACGGTAGTCATGACGCATCAGGTCGAAGTCGACGTGGGACTGCTGGCGAGGGTAGTCGCCATCATTCATGCCAAGCAAGCACACCACCTTGAAGGGGATCGCACGCATCGGCATCAAGGTACAAAAATTCACCGCGCCCGCCAGGAAGCGTTGCGACAGGCCGCCCTGATCTATGCCGCCAAGCCAGGTTTCGTGGACAACACTCAGCGGCACCGCCTCATCAAACTCAGCCTGGTTGCAGGTTTTCAGCCAGTCATCGAGAATCTTCAGCAGTTGGTTGACGAGCAATTCATCGGCCTCGCCAACGGGCCGGAAAAACACCTTGAGCAGCGACTGTAAACGCTCAACCCAAACCTTCGGCACTGTGGGTTGCTGCAAGTCCAGACGGGCGATTTCCATGTGATCGAGCAGGGTCAGCAACGGGCCTGCCAGCGCGGCTTCGAGGCCGGAGACTTCGTCGTAAGGCTCGATGCCGTCCAGCGCCGGGCCTTTGCCCGCGGCATATCCCAGCAGCATGCGGCGCAAGCCGAAGCGCCAGGTGTTTTGTTCAAGCCCGGCTGGCATGTCCAGGCTTTCACGCTGCGCCCCATCGAGTCCCCAGCGGATACCGGATCCTTCAATCCAGCGATGCAGCGTAGGCAGATCGGCCTCGGTGACGCCAAAGCGGGCACGAAGCGCGGGTACATCAAGCAGGTCAAGAATATCGCTTACCGCAAAACGGCTCTGCGGCAGCTTGAGCAAGTGCTCCAGCGCGATTAACAGCGGCTCGCGACCACGCTGCCCTTGGTCGGCGAGAGTAAACGGGATGTAACGCGGGTCGTGGTAAGGCACTTGCCCGAAGACTGCCTCGATGTGCGGCGCATACGCATTGATGTCCGGGACCATGACAATCACATCACGCGGGCTGAGCCCCGAGTCTGCACTGAAACGGGCCAGCAGCTGGTCATGGAGGATTTCCACTTCTCGCTGGGGGCTGTGCGCCACATGGAAACGTACCGAGCGATCCTTGTCCGACAGTACCGGCGCCCAGTGTTCGCGAGTTTCAGCCAGTGGGCGCAGTTCCAGAATGTCGTCCTGCAACTGCGATAGCAGCGTCGGTGCCTCCTCTTCGCTGAACAGGTCGATTCGTCCGCCGTTCACGTCGTCAAACAGATGCCGGTAGCTGGAGGGGGCATCGTAGCTGTCGAGAAGATTGATATAGTCGCGACCCTGCTTGCCCCAGGCGGCCAGCAACGGCTGACCATTTTGATGCAGCGAATCCGCGCCCAGTGCCGGGCTAACGACCTTATGCTGCTGACGTTTGTAGCTGTGCAGCAGCAGATCCTTGTCGGCGACAATATCGATCCAGTGGTGACGACAGGGGTTATGCACGCAGAGCAGTACCTGACTGAAACGCGAGAGCATCGCCAGAGCTTCGAGCACCTGAGCCGGCATCGACGAAATACCAAACACCACGATCCGCCGCGGCAGGCCCTGCGGAGCCTGCTCCACCGACTGCAAGCGGGTAACAAAGCGCTTATGGACACCTGCTCGGCTGCGCTCAAGCGCGCCTTCGCCGACATCCAGCAACAGCTCGCGCCACAGGTCAGCCTGCCAGAGATTATCGGCATCCAGCGGGTTGGGTATGCCATTAATCTGCTTGAGCTGGTCGCGGACTTCAGCCCAGTCTTCCAGCCAGTCCGCACGGTACACCTGGTACTGATCGAACAAATCGGCCAGACGCTCGGCTAACTGATGACGCTTGCGCAGATCGTCGTCCTGCTCCAGAAACCGCTGCAGGCTCTGGAAATTAGGCTTGCTCATCAGCTGCGGCAGCAAGCGCATCAGCCGCCAGCTCAGGGGAGTCTTGTCCAGTGGCGAGGTTTCAGGTGTTGAGTCCTTACCCAGCACTGATCGATAGGCTTGCCACAGAAAACGTGCCGGCAACTGCACATCCAGCGCAGCTGCAATGCCGCAACCGCCTGCTTGAGGGTCATCGGCCAGGGCCAGCTTGAGCCACTGAGAAATACCATTGCTATGGACCAGCACAACTTCGTTTTCCAGTGGTGCCAGCGGATAACGCTGCATCCAATTCACAGCCAAGGCTCGCAAATCATCAAGACGATTGCTGTGGATAATCATGAAGCCTGGCTTCAACTCGTCAGCGTCCTGCATAAACCACTCCCACATTCTTAGACTGTCGCCAACACCTGGGTGCCGGCATCGGAAAAGCTGTTAGTACACTAGGGCCAGATTCGCCCTGAACGCCTTCAAAATCGGAACCAGGCCAAGCGCAGCTGCTGAGCGCAGACCGGTTTTTCGAGCCAAAAAGAGGTGTTTCGATGACCGACCGTAATGACACGATCGGCACTCACAACCGCATAACTGTTGCGGGATTTTTCGGCGAGTTGTCGGTCCTGTCTGCACACGCTTTGTAGCAGGCCATCAAGTCCAACAAGATCAAACAGTTAAATCTCGGCGCCGTACTTCCAGATTCGCACACCAAATTTGCGAAACCACTCATCCTGAAGCGCACGAACTCCCCGCTGGGTACAGCGCTGAACGGCATGATCACTGAACTCCATACCCCCTTTCGCCCGCCTGGCGATGATCTGCATGACATAGAAAACATCAAATCCTCCTTGATTTAGGCTCCAGCGATCGGGGCCAAAATTCCGAACACGCAGACGATATGTCGTTAAACACTACAGGGGAATATTGGGCGGATATACAGGTCAAGTTTTGCAGCAGGTTCCTCGTGCAGACAGGGAAAAAAGCAGCATACGGCGGGCGGAGATCCATTGTTGTGTGCGTTTTGTTGACGGTTGACCACTGTCGGTCGTGATCAAATGAAGGCCACCACAACCCCGCCAAATGTTATGCCGGAGCGTCCTGACTTTCATCTTGATAAAGAATAGGGGCCAGCTGAATCATGAGCCGCCGCTTCAGCTTCTCCAGATCGTCGGTGCACAGGTTGAGGGTCTTGAGATGCTCAAGCAGCTCACTCTGACCAGGCTGGCCGAATGCCAGGCGATACAGAGATAAGATTTTCAGCATCTGCGGATAGCGTTGTTGCTCCTGACTCATCGCCATGACTGGAACCAGACGACGAATCTGAGCATCGCCTTCGGGATAGTGCCAGTAAGGTACTAGGTCGGTTTTCCAGGGCATTTTTGCAGCGGTCTCAAAGAGTACTGCCCAGCGCTGGGAGGAGTCGATCTCTCTGGAGAGCGCCTGGACCACCCGCCGTCTCACGACCAATGATTGGTAGCGATTCACTCGTCCTTCACGCTGTTCCAGGTCGATGGGATTACTTGGCAGGTTCCAATGCACGACATCACTACAATACCAATGGAAATCTAGTCCTTCTTGACCAATCGATGTCGAGGCGAGAACAAACGGACGAAACGGCGAGTTGAAGCTCTCACGGATACTGACGACCCGTTCCTGACCTGCTTCATCACTGGCCTTCTGCGTACCGAGTTGCACTGCATAGTGACAACGCAAGTGAGTGCTGTCATCGATCGGACCGGCTTTCCAGACTTTCACGCTGGACGGCTTGGTGCGCAGCGAATTATCGATGGCTTTCACCGCGTCATCGACACCGCTCGATGAGGAGAGCATGTAGAAATACTCCTCCAGCATCGCTTGCAGCCCCCCTTCAGCGCAGTATTTGACAATGCCTCGCCAGTGCTGTCGTTTGCTGATGCGCTTGATGACGGCGCTACCGCTGACCCCATTGAACAAGCTGACGAACGCCAAAGCGATGGAGCTGGCATGCCCGGAATTCACCGTTGGATCATCTTCGCTATAGGTCAGAGACAGTGCGCGATAAGCACATATAGCGGGTGAACCAACAGACAACCAGGCGAGATACTCTGGCAAATCGGCAGGCATTTCACCGAGCTCTTTAATGCTGTCCAGCCGCTGAGAGATATCGTCCACTCGCCCTAGAGCGTTTTCGTGAAAATCAGATCCGTCGCTGATACTCGCGATCCAGTCCTCGTACCAATTGTCGTTGTGCATGCGGTCGAGCAACATTGGTCCCAGCACATACCAGTGATTCTGATTGCGACTTCCGCTATGCCCCGCCGCAAGCGGTTTGAGCAATCCGGCAAAGTGTTTGATTCTCTCGGCAAGCAAATCTTTGAGCGATGCATCACTTCGCTTCAGCGGGACATCGATCAACGCTTTGCTCGGATAAACCAGCGACCAGTACGCAAGATCGCCAGCCTCCAGCCGGATCAGACGATTCAGATCATGATGGCTGGCGGAGTCATCTCGCGCCTTACTCCTTGTCTTGCGCGGAAAATAATCAGCCTCAGGCTGGCGTCGACCTAACACCCGCCTCTCGGACTCATAACTCAACAAACCACTGAGCATCCGCGGGACCATGGCCCAGGCAGAAAATAACAGCGTCTTGCTGAATGCTTCGTGGCCGACAAAGACACCTGCCAGCGGATAGTGGGGCATGCTGGGTGGTACCCACAGCAGCATTTCCGGTCCACTTTTCTTACCGTCACCAAACAAATGAGTAGTCAACGACCGCACCCGAGGATTGGGAGCATCCCGTGCGACATTCAACTTATAGTCGTTGACCTGATCCCGAGGCAGCCAAAAGCTCTTGCTGCGTTTTACCCACTTGCGCACTTCGGGATCACTCTCGAACTTGCTCTGCAATACATCTTGCAGTTTGTAGCCTGTGCTAAACGACAGCGGCCATGCGGCTGACTTGTAGAAATCCATCATCTGCCGAGAGAAACTCATGTTGCGGTCCTTCTCAAGCAATCTCCCCAGTCGATCCAGCTCTATGTAAGCGTTGATGTCCTCGGTACGCACTTCAGCGCTGCAGTCGAAAGGGGGCGCATCGATCAGGCGGTTTACGTCGACGGCTATCTGGCTTCGTTCGGTACGGACAATAAGCGGGCGCAGTAGGCTTTCAACCTGCTGGCGAGGGCGCTCATCCAGATCATCAACTTTCACACCGGTCTGACGCAGGCGCTGCAATTCCGACTTCAGCATTTTGCGCACAGGTTCATAGGCCGTGAGCGGGGTCAGGTTCAGAAAACTCAGTATTTGCTCCAGCTTGGCAAGGTGTCCGTCGTCGTTTTCGTCATCGGGGATGGTGCTCAGAGCCTTGAACGGTGTCGCCGAGAGTAAGATGATCTTGCTGCGGCGGTTCTTGCGGAACACCTGCTGGGCAATCATCGAGTGCTCGTTGCCCTCAGACTGGTCGAGCAAACTTTCAAACCGCTGAAACTCGTCGAGGATGAACAAGTCCGCCTGCAGGTGTGCCGCGCAAGATCCAGCAAAAAGCACGCGTAGCCGACGCAACAGGTTGTGTTCTTCGGGGCTGTCTCGATTTACGCCAGTCTGGGCGACCTTCGTCAGCACCTCCATGTTTGACCGGGCCTCACCCGGAGCAACTTCCATTAGCTTGTGATGAAAGTCCTCGATGATCTTTGTATTAAGTCCGCGGCCCTGAATTTCCTGAAGCCCGTACTCCCAACCCTCGACGTCCTGCACCCGATCGCGAAACAGATCAGACAATTTGCCCTGCAGTGGGGCGATATCTTCATGTTGAAGGAGGGCTGCAAAAATAACCAATCGTTCGCGTTTGTTGCCCGCGCCGTAAGTCATCGAAAAAGAAGTACTGGGCGTGAGCGTACAAACTTCCAGCAAGGCTCCGTCACCAAGATCCGGTTGAGGAAGCAACGCAACTTCTGCCAGCCTCGAGAAAGAGGGCTCGCGCACCAGTTTCGCCATGCTCGGGTCTTTGAAAACCGCAAGTTTTGAGCGGTTTTCAGTCGCCAACGCTAGGTTGGAACAGATGTACGTGACGCGAAACGGCCAGGGCTCATGCCAATCCAGTAACAAAGATGCGATGACTCCCTTGGCAACGATGGTTTTACCCAGTCCCACCTCATCGGCCACTAAAATCCGGTGACTATGGCTGGGGTCATTGAATAAAGAAGTTATCCGTTGCACCGTAGCCTGCTGGAAATCCTTGAGCCCATTGAGCGTGGACCTCAACTCCAGGCATGCGCGCTCATGCGTCGTTATGCTTGTATTCACGCTTTTTCCGTCCCTAGAAATGCTTTGTAGTTGTCCCATAACCGGTTGAAGTCATCGGGTATACGACCTTCCACAGATCGCAGATGACTGAGTACCGCCTCTATTCGCTGCAGCCTTTCGGGCTGCCGGGCTGCACACAGCAGTAGCGACTCGTAGATGGGCCCACACATCAGATGGCTCAACAATTCGTCAGAGCCATCTAGTGCTGAAACGCCAGGGTCGCGGGCGAACCATTCAGTTTTTTCATGATCAGGCTGCAGCACCATTCGTATGTACGCCAACAGCTTATGCGGACTGTCGATCAAATCGCTGACAATTTTCTGCTCTCGACCGTCGCCACCGTCAATGATGAGTGAGGCTTTGATTACCCGCTCGATAACCTTGTCGCCAACACGCACTTTCACGACCAGAAAGGCACTGACCTGCAAGAGGCTGAGTCGATCCCACACCAACGTCGCCTTCAGGTCCTGGTAGCCAGTCACGTCCAGAAACCGCACCTGGACCGATTCGGAGCCTGCAAGGAGCGGCGCTGAACAGTGAACTTCACACCTGTAGGTGAAGTCGGCATTGACCTTTGCCCTGACACTCCAATCGTCCTTAATCAAGGTGTGCAAAAGTTTGCGCAGCCCCTCCTCGTCCGAGCTCTGCGCTTGCTGCTCTTCATTCTGGAACGAGTGAGGAATGAAAACTCCCGTCGGATTTTCCTCGCTACCGATCAACTCCAATTTCAATTGTTCGGCCGACTGGGCGATACCCGAGCTTGAAAGGCGCAACATGAATTCAGTGTTACGAGGCGGTGCTTGCCTGAGACCACCAAGCGCTGCCTTGGTAGCATTGGCGGAGCCCACGTGCCAGTGACTGGTAGCGCCGTTCTGGACCAAAACCAGCTTTGCATGCAGGTTTTGCGTTTTACCGTTATCCAAGTGATCTTCGCCATTGACAACCCGCTGGTTAAGGGCAAAACACTCCCAACCCGCCAGTTTCTCAGCCCCAAGTCGTTCCAACTCTTCAGCACGACTGAATAACCAATGGCGCTCGCCACGCTCTTTGAGCATGTCGAGTGCCTCCGCATGCAGAAAAGGCGATATCACCAGCACAGTGTTCGTGGAGCTACCCAAGTCCAGCGGAACTTGCTGTGCCTTACCCAACAAGGTTTTTAGCTCTCGAAAACCATTGGGTTTTTGCCAAACGACACGAGGCAGTTCTTTCTTGAATAGAGAGAAGGCCGGGGCGAAATCCAACGCTTTGTCTTTATGCCTAGCGAAAGGTGCGAGCTCCTGCAAAAGCTCCAACAGACCTTCATTCTCCCGACTGCTTTCCTTGGCCACCTCCCCCTCAAGCGCGACCGCCAGATCCCAACTGCGGTCAAACGTCAGATTACGAGACAGCACCAGTAGCCGGTAGCGCACCTGCCGGGTGTCATTGGTGAACCGCAGCAGCCATATCTTGGGGTGGAAGGAGCTGAAGCCGCCGCTTGGAACCATAGGCACCAAACATGGTTCGAGGAGCGTAAACAGTGGGGTAAACGTACTGGGAACCTTGATATTGCCTTGCTGAAAAAAGACTTTCAGTCGACCTTTAAGTTGGCGGATGCCCTCAAGCGCAGCCAGCTTGCCGCCATGCGGATTTCCCTCCAGCGTGCCGTTCAAGGACAGTGCCAGGGGTAGGCACAGCAAGGTATCGAGCTCCAGTGAGTAACTGGTTGCCACCGCGTAGCTCAGCTGAAACCCTTCTGGGGCCTGCAGTTTTTCGCCGTAGTCAAGACGATCGACGCTCGGATTTAACATGGCAAACCCTCCTGAATATCGCCCAGGATGGTGCGCACTTGAGACCACCGGAAATCAAGACGGCTCATGCCGATCCAACGGTAGTTATCAGGCAAACGCTTTTTCAGAATTGATCGCTCTTTTTTGTTTCCCAAAGCCTGTTTTTCGACCAGAGCATCAAGCACGACTACCGATGCGTTGTTGGCAATGCGCTCGCTCCATTCCATCAAGAATGCCCCCACCCGGCCTTGCAGCGTGATGTTAGTGGCTGCCAGCCATTGCATAACCTGTTCAGGTCCAGCCTGACGAACCTTACGCCAGTCGAGCCAGTGCGACTCGTACTGATCGAGCAAATCCTCGCGCTGATTATTCCTCGCAACCAGAATGTTGAAGCGAAGATGGGCACCGTAGATCAGCTCACTAAATGCATGAGCCATCTTTACCGTGTCGCGGGTGCTCTGAGCCAAATCGGACTTTGCCGCTACCCACCCGGCAAGTTGAGCGAAGCCCGCCAGATCCTCATCTAAAACCTCTTTCAACAGGCCGCTGAGCTCAAACTGCGATGGCAGACTATTGATCGGACCGTTTTGAAGTTTTTCGCTGAGAAACACCGCCTCGGACTCGGTCAAGGTGATGTGAACATCCTCGATCCATTGCGGATCGTATCGGTCAAGGTGAACCCTGCTATCAGTCGAGACGCCATCGGCATCGTCGCCCTCATCTGGTAGGCTGCTTCCCAAGCTGCTTTCGGGCGGTTTGACTGACCTCAAGAATTGATTAAGCGAAGCTTGGGTATTGATGATGCCCCAAGTACGTAATGCCACCCAATAAACAGACGATGGCAATCGCGCAACCGACTCGCCTTCCTTCATCGTTGAGCCGATGATGCCGGTCACACCCTCATTCTGGTGTTGCAGGGTCAGAGCCCTGGCAAGCTGATTTTCCTGTTGTTCAAGATACTGCTGCAGTGACTGCCTGCGTTGTTGCGCTGGCTTGAGCGCCAGATAATCGCGAATGATCCGTGGAATGGTTATTAGGTATTTAGCGCGGGTTTGAATGGTCGAAAATCCAGGAAACATAAGGTCGGCAAAACCATCGCGCAAGGCACCGATTCCGAGTTCATCAAGGGTTCCAGGCTCCGAAAGCTGCTTGATCACATCCCTGACCCGATCCCTGTCCTCGGATGAAAAATCCACCCAACCCATTTCACTTTTATTCAGCATACCGATGACCTTTCCCATGGCGTCCCACTGACGACATCCTTGCTAAAAATCCTGCGCCAGCATGCAGCAGGCTCTAGTGCATAGCAATTAGCCATTAGCACCGATCATTCAATAAATAAAAGAGTGACTCCTGGCTAGGACAGAATGAGTCGCGAGCGATCTGACCTCCCTTCCGGTGATAGCCTGTTCCTGGAAAATACGCTGCTGCTTCGATCCTGATGAAGACCGCGATACATTGCGCCCCCCATAGCCCATGATCGTGTCTCTTCAGTATCAGGAGTAGCCGCTGTGCCTCTTCCGCATTCGCTCAACCGCAGCAAAGTACGTAGTTCTGGCCCGCACAAAGCAGACATTTGTACCCAGACGCTTAAATGGTTGTTCATACCCGCCTCACCCGCCGCGTCAGTCTAGCTATTGCGTGAATTGATTCGATAATCTTTGGTCAGTGGGCGAAAGGATAATTAGCTATTGATCGCCCGGAACGGCCAAGTGCTGATTCCGACCCGCAGGGCGCAGGTGAAATATGTATTGCAGCATTTATCAGATCGACCTTAAAAAAATGGAGTCCCCAAGTAGCTCAGCAGATCATCGTGAAAAATCTGACTGAACTGGAGCCATGGTTGTATAGCTGATCCACAGCTGGGCGGGGCCGGACCTGTACCTCCGTGCTGAGTACAGCCTGTCTGAACATGCAACGGGACGACCGCTCTACGTGGGCAATAGCGAAACTTGCAAACACCAGTGCGAGGAAGGCATCAAGTCACTCCCCTACCCTTCGCTGGCCAAAGGCAATACCTGCAAACCCTACGGGGGACTGAATGTGGTAATCGGCGACTGTGACCCACTGGGCAGTTTCGCCCTTCGCAATACAGGCTTCAACAGCATCCACACCACAGCAGCATCCATGAGTGTTGTGCGCTTTATTTCTGTTCAAGCTACTGGCAATGCGGCCCGGCCAAGTGAACTTGTAAATAGAGCCTACGAGTTTCGACCGTTAAAAATCGATCGACGCTATTTTCACGCATCGGACGCCGACGCTATCAGCAATCCACGCGAAATCAATCAAAACGCAAAAAACTTTACAGTAAATAAATTTACACTAGCGCCTCGTATCAGGCATCATCTGGACCAGCTCACATTCAGGAATGCCAATGCCGCTCCCCAAACACGAAGCCCTCCTCAGGCTACGCGCGATAGAGCTAATCAGCTATTGGGAGGGTCGCCTGGTCACCACTCAGTTGATGACATGGTTTGGCATCAGCCGCCAGCAAGCTTCTTCCGACATCAATCGCTATAACAGCGAATTCAATCCAGGCTCGCTAATTCACAGCCCTGCAGTTAAAGGCTATGTCCCGACGGCTGGCTTTCAGCCCGTACTGAGCGCTGGGCACATCAATGAGTACATGGCACTCATCGGCGATCAATCTGATCAGCCCGTGTCTGAAATTTTGGAAGCCCACCCCAGCGTCACTACTGTCCAACTTCCAGACCGTGCAGCCCGCCCTGAAGTGGTTCGCGAGTTAATCAGAGCCTGCCGCAATGCCGGCAGCCTGAAAATACTCTACGCCTCCATGTCCAACCCGCAAATTCATGAACGCGTGATTTCACCTCACACGCTCGTTTATACCGGTTTTCGCTGGCACGTTCGCGCTTGGTGCCATAAGCGCCAAGCCTTCCGCGACTTTTTGCTCTCACGTATCTGTCGCACGCCAAAATCGTGCGACGCTCACGCCCCATTATCAAGTACAGACAGTAGCTGGCACGATCAAGTCAACCTGACACTGATCCCTAATGAGCTACTCAGTGATGCCCAAAAGTCTTTAGTAGAACGCGATTTCGGCATGCCAGAAGGACGCCTACAGCTGACTGTTAGCACAGCACTTGCCCACTACACCCTTCAACGCTATCAGGCGGCCATCACCGCAGAGGAAGCCGAGCGAGTACGCGAGCATCCATTGCAATTGCTTCCAGCTGATCGCGCCAAGCTAACTCCCTTCCTTTTTAGCAGTGATGGGGAATAGGCATGCATAGCTTCCATTACGGCTCTGACTTAATCGGCGGCTCGTTGCAGGTGCGTGAATCACGCATCGTTGCAGACCTGCTGTTGCAGGACGCCAGCCCTGAGCAATGGCATGAGGCCATACAGCAACAGAACCGGCTGCAGAAACGCGCACCAGCCTCGGCCAAGCGTGTGGCTCACGCCATCCGCAAGCGACTGGAGCGACTGGATGCCCCTTTCTGGAGGGCAATTCGAGATGGAGATGATGAACTCGCCACCCAAGTGGTTTTCTGCTCGGCCTTGGAACGCAACCTGCTCCTCGTCGAATTCATCGAGACCGTCCTCAAAGACGCTTTCGTCACCCGCGCCGGCGTGCTCGAACCCTACCACTGGAATGAGTTTCTGGATGAACGCAACCATCGAGATTCGACCATCACCACCTGGACGGAGTCCAGCCGTAAAAAGATGGCGCAGGTCGTCTATCGCATGCTGGCCGAGGTCGGCCTGTTGAAAAGCACCCGCAACATGAAACTACAAAAACTGATGATTCGGTCAGAGGTCCGCGTATTGCTGGATGACAGCTACCGCTATCGCATAAAAGCCTGTTTGGAAGTATCCAATGCCACCGGACAGTAGGCGTGGAATAAGGAGTGTTCGCATGAATCAGCAACTGCAGGATCGGCTAAACCAGATCCCAGATAAGATCCTCACCGAAGAGTTCTTGAAGAGCCAAGGATTGGGCAATGAGCTCGGTTTCTGGATCTTCGACTACGCCCCCGAGGATGAGCTGCAGGTGCGCGAATACCTCAGTTTTCTGCAGGGCTTCCTTGCCAAGAAGCACAGTCAGCTCAAAGTGGCTCATATCAATCTGCTGCAGGCTATGCGCGAGTATCTGGATCAACGCAGCTTCACTGAAAAAGCCATTAAGATGCAGCAAACCAAAGGTGACCTCGCGCTGCTCAAGGCTCTGTCCGGACCGCTGCATATGGACAAATTCGCGCCCTTCCTGATGGAGCATAGCGACGCCGATCAACACGACGTGGTGCTAATCAGTGGTGTCGGCTCAGTTTGGCCGGTTCTTCGCGCCCACAACCTTCTCAACAAGCTTCACGCGTTGCTTGGCCACAAGCCTCTGGTTCTTTTTTACCCCGGTCACTACTCAGGGCAGTCTCTCGCCTTGTTCGACCGCATTCCCAGCAACAACTACTACCGCGCCTTCAAGCTGGTTCCCTGATCAATAAGGACGATTGCCATGAGCATTAAAGATATTTTCTTCAAGGAACTCGATCGCCCGATCAACGGCGTGGTTAAGGCGGATCAGTCCGACGACGCAACCGTGCACCAAGAGCTGGATGAGTACGTTGTCACCAACGAGCTGGAAAAACACTTCCGCAGCTTCTTCGAGTCCTACAGTACTGACTTGAACGATCCCTCCATCGCCAACCGCGTGGGCGTATGGATCAGCGGTTTCTTCGGCTCGGGTAAGTCGCACTTCCTCAAGACCTTGTCATACCTGCTGGCCAACATCGAAGCGCGCGACGACCAGGGCAACGCCCGCAAGGCTGTTTCGTTCTTTGATGCGAGCAAACTGCGTGATGCCACCATCCGTGCCGACATCGACAAGGCCGCTGCCAACAGTGCCGATGTCATTTTGTTTAACATCGACAGCAAAGCCAGCTCCAACGATGCTGGCAACCCGATCCTCAATGTCTTCCTACGGGTGTTCAACGAACATCAAGGTTTCAGTGGCGACCATCCTCACATCGCCCACATGGAGCGTCATCTGGCCCAGCGCGGCGTCTACGAGCGATTCAAGCAAGCCTTTAATGATTCCACCGGGATGGACTGGACTGAGGAGCGTGATGGCTATCAGTTCTACCAGGATGACATTGAGCAAGCGGTAGCCGCAGCCCTCGACTTATCTGCTGAGGCCGCGCACAAATGGTTCGAAGACTCCGAACAAACGTTCAGCGTCTCGGTCGAAAACTTCTGCAACTGGGTGCGGGAGTACCTCGACACTCAGCCAGCCAAACACCGCGTGCTATTCCTGGTGGACGAAGTCGGCCAGTTCATCGGCAGCGACACCAAGCTGATGCTGACCCTGCAGACCATCACCGAAAACCTAGGCACCATCTGCAAAGGCCGCGCTTGGATCATCGTCACCTCTCAGGCCGATATGGATGCGGTGCTGGGTGAGCTATCCGCCTCCAAGGCCAACGATTTCTCGAAAATTGCCGGGCGCTTCAAAACCCGACTTTCGCTGTCCAGTTCCAACACTGACGAGGTCATCCAGAAGCGTCTGCTGCGTAAAACACCGGAAGCTGAAGCCGAGCTGCGCGCCCTCTGGGAACAGAAAGGCGACATCCTGCGCAACCAGATCACCTTCGACCGCTCCGGCCCGACCCTGAAGAACTTCGATGGTCCGGAAAGCTTCATCAGCAACTACCCCTTTGCGCCCTACCACTTCCAGCTGGTGCAAAAGGTCTTCGAGGAAATCCGCAAGGTCGGTGCCACCGGAGCGCACCTGGCCTACGGCGAGCGTTCCATGCTCGATGCCTTCCAGATGGCAGCCATGGCCATTGCGGAGAAACCGCTCGGCGCGCTGATTCCCATGTACAGCTTCTACCGCGCCGTCGAAGGCTTCCTCGATACAGCCGTCAAGCGCACCATCGACCAAGCGGGCGAAAGCAGCGTCCTCGACGCCTTGGACGTACAGATCCTGCGCACCCTGTTCATGATCCGCTATGTCGACTTGATCAAGGGCACCCTCGACAACCTCGTCACACTCTCCATTGAACAGGTCGACGAAGACAAACTAGCGCTACGTCGCCGCATCGAAGAAACCCTCCAGCGCCTTGAAAAGGAAAGCCTGATCACCCGTAACGGTGACGAATTTGTCTTCCTCACAAACGAGGAACGCGACATCACCCGCAAGATCAAGGCCACAGAGATCGCCGGTTCAGAAGAGAACAAGGCACTGTCGGACCTGATCTACAAAGACCTGCTCAAGGACAAGAACAAGTTCCGCTACAGCGTCAACAAGACCGACTACAGCATCGGTCGCTACCTCGACGGCCACAGCCTGGAAGGCCGTTACGAGCACGACCTCCGTACCGAAGTGATCTCGCCACTGGATCTCGACTACACCCTCTATGGCGAAGCCGGCTGCATCAATAAAAGCAACGAAGCTCCTGCCGGCATGGCACTGTTCAAATTACCCGATAGCAAGGATTTCTTCACCGAGCTGCGCACTTGGCTGAAGACCAACAAGTTCATCCGCCTCAACGACGACGGCAGCCAGCCTGAGCTGAGCAAGATCCTCGCCGAACGCGGTCGCGAAAACCAAGAGCGTAAAAAGCGCCTACGCTTGCTACTTGAAGAGCTGGCCGAGCGCGCAGAGGTCTATGCACAAGGACAGCACCTGAAGCTCAAAAGCAACAATATTGTTAGCAAGTTCGACGAGGCGTGCCAGTACCTCCTTGAAAACACCTTCACCAAATTAGGCTACTTGCGAGTATTACAGCAGGAGCCCGAGCGTGAACTCCACGCCATTCTGCACACTAACGACATCGGCCAACTCGGCCTGACCCTTGAGGGTGATGAAGGCAATCCGCAGGCCATCAAGGAAGTTGAACAATTCATCTCGCTGCGCGCCTCCGGCAACGAACGCTTGCTGGTCGCAGACATCATCGAGCGTTTCAGTAAGCGCCCCTATGGCTGGCCGGACGGAGAGATCCTGCTGGTCCTCGGTCGCCTGGCCGCCTCCAGCCGTATTTCGTTCCACGCCGCGGGCCCCAGCATGCCGCTGCCGGACGCCTTCGAGTACCTCACCAACAGCCGTAAGCGCCGTGAAGTCTCGGTGCAAAAGAAGCGCCAGACCGACGAAGGACTGCTCAAGCAAGCACGTAATCTGACCCAGGAGCTGTTCAACGCCCTTGGCCCAGCAGGCGAGAAGGAGTTGTTTGAATATTACTGCGTGCACTTCGGCAGCTGGCGCACCAACCTGGAAAAATACAAAACAACGGTTAGCGCCGGGCGCTTCCCTGGCAAAGAGTCCATAGAACAGGCCTTGTTCAGCCTGCAGCGCCTGCTGCGCAACACTGATAGCGTCGACTTTTTCAAGGCCGTGGTCGACAACAAGGATGACTTGCTGGATCTGGAAGAGGACTACCGGGATCTACACGAGTTCTTCACCAACCAGTTGCATACCTGGCAGCAACTGCAGCTGGCATTGCGTCGTTTCGACAAGAACAAACCAGCGCTGGATAAAGACGAGAAAGCCCGCAAAGCGCTGGCCGAGCTGAAAGCCATTGAGCAGAACACCACGCCCTACGGTCAGCTGCACCAGGTCGCCACACTGGTTGAAACAGTAGAAACCATTAACGCCGCCATCTTGGCTGAAAAGCGTCAACATGCCCTGGCCCGTGTCGACGAGAAAATCGCCCAATTACAGTCCGAGATTGCCAAAAGCGGTATCGAAACCGCTGAGCTGAGTAACCGCTTACTGCGTCCCTTGCAACTGGTCAAGGCGGACCTAGAGACCGAAACCAGCATCGCCAACATCTACATGCTGCAAACCCAGACCGCTGACGAGCGCTTGAACGACGGCGTGTTCGATCTGGAGCGCGCCATTCAGGCCGAGGTTGAACGCCTGCAGAAGGTTCAGGAAGCGCAGGCCAAGGCCGCACAGGCAGCCAACACAGCTAACGGCGTCAAGGAAGACCGAGCGCCGGCCCTGGTGCCAACCTCCAAACCTGTAGCGCCGCCCAAACCGGTGGTCGAGCTGGCAGCGACCAGTGTGTTCAACAAACTAGGGAACGGCTTGTATCTAGAAAGCCAGAGCGATATCGACCGCTTTATCGACGCCCTCAAAGTTGAGCTGGAAAGTGCGGTCAAGCAAAACAAACGCGTTCGTATTCGCTGACCCAGCGCAACCAGTAGGAAATGAGACCACTTCCAGGCCGCAGTAAAGCGTCAATGTCAGCTCAAGAAGATTAGGGAAAGCCCATATGAACACCAACAACATCAAACGCTACGCCCCCAAGGCACGCACCGCCTTCATTGCCGCAATGACCAAGCGCGCAGCGCTCTTTGGCATCCGCGAATCCAGCATCCCCAGCATGGGCATCGAACCGCTGGAGCAAAAAGGCGATCTGGCGCTTATCGGTGATCGTCCGTTCCCGGCAAGCATAATTCGACCCCGTGCCGCGCTGGTGAAAAAGGTCGAACAGATAGGCTTTACCCAGGCCATGGAACAGGCCGCCTACAGTTGGTTCAACCGCATCTGCGCCATCCGCTACATGGAGCTCAAGGGCTACCTCGATCACGGTCGTCGCGTGCTCAGCCACCCGGATCAACCGGGTAGTTTTCAGATTCTCGACGACTGCCTGGATATCGAACTGGAAGGCCTGGACAAGCAGCGAATTGCCGAGCTGAAGCTGGACGGCACCAAGGACGAAGAACTGTACCGCGAGCTGTTACTGGCCCAGTGCCATGCCATGCACCAGGCCATGCCCTTCCTGTTCGAGGCGGTAGACGACGCCCTGGAGCTACTCCTGCCGGACAACCTGACCAAGACCGACTCGCTGATCCGCGAACTGGTCAAGGCCATTCCCGAGGAAGACTGGCAGGACGTGGAGATCATCGGCTGGCTCTACCAGTTCTACATCTCCGAGAAGAAGGATCAGGTAATCGGCAAGGTGGTGAAGAGCGAGGACATTCCTGCCGCCACCCAGTTGTTCACCCCCAACTGGATCGTCCAGTACTTGGTGCAAAACTCCGTGGGCCGTCAGTGGCTGCAGACCTACCCGGACTCGCAACTGAAAGAAAAAATGCCCTACTATATTGATCCGGCTGAGCAGACGCCCGAAGTGAAGGACCATCTGACCGCCATAACCCCGGACAGCATCGACCCGCTGACAATCAAGGTTCTCGACCCCGCCTGTGGCTCCGGCCATATCCTGGTCGAGGCCTACAAGGTGCTGAAAGAGATCTACACCGAGCGCGGTCACCGCAGCCGCGACATTCCGCAGCTTATCCTCGAACACAACCTGTTCGGCCTGGACATCGACGACCGTGCTGGCCAGCTCGCCGGCTTTGCTCTGATGATGCTGGCTCGCGAGGATGATCGGCGCATCTTCGGTCGCGAGGTGAAACTCAACGTGCTACCCCTGCAGGAAAGCCGTTACCTCGACGTAACCGCCCTGTGGCAGGCCCTCAATCTGAGCAGCGACTGGCAGCATGGCCAGTCACAGAGCCTGTTCGAACACGAACAGAGCGACCTCAGCGCTGCCCAAGCCGATAGCCGCTTCCGGCTGATGAAAACAACCCTGAGTCGCTTCACCCAAGCCAAGACCTTCGGGTCTCTGATCGACGTGCCCGCGGCAGATTCCGAACCGCTGGGCGAGCTACTGGAGCAACTGCGGCAGCTGGCGAAAGATGGCGATTTGATGCAAAAGCCCGCGGCGCAGCAGCTGATTCCCTATGTTCAACAGGCTTGGGTATTGGCGCAGCGGTTCGATGCGGTGGTGGCGAATCCACCGTATATGGGTAGCAAGGGCATGAATGCCGATCTCAAGGCCTTCGCTGGCAAGACCTACCCCAACAGTAAGTCGGATATGTTCGCCATTTTCATGGAGCATGCCTTCAGCCTGTTGAAGCCACATGGCTTCAACGCGCAGGTCAATATGCAGTCATGGATGTTCCTGTCCAGCTACGAAAAACTGCGCATTTGGCTGTTAGAGTCCAAGACATTTATCACCATGGCCCACCTCGGTGCACGGGCCTTTGGACAGATCTCGGGCGAAGTGGTGCAAACGACTGCCTGGGTAATTGGTGCGCAGCATGTAGCGAACTTTCAGCCTGTTTTCTTTCGTTTGATTGAAGGCAATGAAGACTCGAAACAGCAAGCTCTGCTGGAACGTAAAAATCGGTTTGATAGCACGCAGCAGGATGATTTTAATAAAATTCCAGGCGGGCCGATTGCATACTGGGCAAGTGATAAGACCCGTAAGGTATTCTCTGAAAACCCTTCGCTCAAAGATGTTCTGATGCCTAAACAGGGAACATCTACTGGAGATGATGAGACTTATGTAAGGTATTGGTTTGAAGTAAATAAAAGCGATATTGGGTTCAAACTGAAAACACTTGAAGCTGCATTGCAGTCTGACTTTATCTACTTTCCGCTTGATAAAGGAGGGGAATTTAGGCGCTGGTACGGCAATAACGAAAAGATCATAAAACTAGGAAGTGGCGCATACGAAAACCTCCTTAATATTGGAAATCACCTTCCATCTCGAGACCTTTATTTTAAAAGAGGGTTGACTTGGTCAAAAATCTCTTCATCTAAGATAAGCGTCAGGCTTGATGACTTCGGCTTTGTTTTCAGTTCAGTCGGACTGAAAGGATTTCCGGCCGAGGTTAATTTCCATAGCTGCCTAGGCTACATGAACTCAAGCCTTGTTCAAACTTATACAAAAATACTTTCACCAACACTAAGCATAATCAGCGGCGACATTGAGAAGTTACCCTACATAAAGCCAGATCGCACAGAATCTGACGACGTAGTTAAACAATTGGTTAATATTTCAATCTTGGATTGGAATTCTTTTGAGATATCTTGGGATTTCTGCACCCCAACTTTACTTTCTCAGTCAAACCTCAAAAGCAATCTAAACGAAGCGTATCGCGCAGTGCGAGTACGCTGGAATGATCTAGTTATTGAAACAAAATATCTCGAAGAGACCAACAATAACATCTTCATGAAAGTGTATGGCACAGAAGATGAAGCCGAAGTATCTGTTCCTATCAGTGAGATTACTTTGAATTGCAATCCTCATTATCGATATGGAGAGGATCTCGATGGTAAAGAGCTTGAAGCACGACTTCAGTCCGATACCTTTGCGGAGCTAATTAGCTACGCCATCGGCTGCATGGTGGGGCGCTACTCCCTTGACCGTGAAGGCTTGGTCTACGCCCATTCTGGCAACCAAGGCTTTGCCGAACTGGTCGCCGAAGGCGCTTACAAAACCTACCTCGCAGACAGCGACGGCATTCTGCCGCTAACCGATCAGGAATGGTTCGCCGACGACGCCACAAACCGCTTCCGTGATTTTGTCCACACCGTCTGGGGCAAGGAGCATCTGCAGGCAAACCTCGACTTCGTAGCAGAAAGCCTGTGCCTGTACGCTATCAAGCCAAAGCGCGGTGAGTCGGCGCTGGACACCATCCGTCGCTACCTTAGCTCCCAGTTCTTCAAGGACCATCTAAAGACGTACAAAAAACGCCCCATCTACTGGTTGTTCAGTTCCGGCAAGCACAAAGCCTTCGAGTGCCTGGTCTACCTGCACCGCTATAACGAAGGCACCCTGGCACGCATGCGGACCGAATACGTCATCCCGCTGACCGCCAAGCTCAACACTTACGCCACCAAGCTTGAGCAGGACATCGAAGCCAGTACCAGCACCGCCGAGAAAAAGGCGCTGGAAAAACAACTTACCATCCTGCACAACCAACAAGCCGAACTCGCCACCTTCGACGAAAAACTTCGCCACCACGCCGACCAGCGAATTAGCCTGGATCTGGATGAGGGTGTGAAGGTGAACTACGGCAAGTTTGGAGATTTGTTAGCTGAGGTTAAGGCTGTAACGGGCGACAAGGGCGACTGACCATCCGCATGGAGCATTACCGATGGCACTGAAAGCATTCCGAGGCAGACCCTTCGAGCATACGCACGAGAATCGGGCCTTCAACGAGCTGTTTGATTTACTCGACGCACATTGTTCGGCTTCTGGTCAGGACTGGTACCTGCTGGGCAATTTCTATGTGGGCAGCCGTGAACTGGATGCCATGGTGATCAAGTCAAATGCGGTGATCATCCTCGACTTTAAGGAGTTCCGAGGAAAATTACAGTTTTCTGAAGAGGGCCCTTGGCTGATTGAGGATGAGGAAGCAGGTAGCAATGTCCAAGTAAAGGGCGGCGCCAGCGTCAACCCGCTGCGCCAGTTGCGTATCAACAAAGGAGTCATGCTTGATTTTTTGGGTCGCAATTTTACTGACCTTAATGCGGCCTGCAACTGGCGGCATGTCGCAGCTCTGGTAGCCTTTCAGGGGCCGATTGAATTCGATCATCGCCACTTACCCGGTTCGATAAAGCCTTGGTTCCATATAAGCGATATGGGACGGATCGTTCGCGATTTGGACGCCATTGTCAGCAGGGAGATCTTTCTCTCGCGCGAAAACGTGGAACGCCTCACTGCTCAGCTTGGTATTGATCCTTTTGTACCGGCAGGCGCCCCCAAGCTTAGGCAATTGAGTGGCCAGGCGGCTTCAGGACCTGACGAAAGCAGATTGACTCAGCAGCAGAGTCAGGCACTAGGCGAGTTTTCGACCTGGCTGAAATCTAACAGTGGCGTATTTCGTCTCGCCGGCATGGCCTCAACTGGCAAACGCTTCATCTTTCAGCACATAGTAGGCGCCTTGGAAGAAGCCGGTATCGAATTGCTTCTATTGACCCCAAGTGCACGGATTTCTTCGACCTATCAACACCCTTTAGCTCAGCCCGTCTCTATCTATACTTGGCTGTACAGCCAGCAACCCAATCGTTTTGAGATCAAAGACGGTCGCAAAGTAGGGATTCACGAGATAAGAGAGGATCACCTTTTACATGGAAAAATCCCTGTATTGGTGGATGCCCATTTGCTGAGTGACGAAGAGTTTGATGTGGGGGAGCGGCGTTATGGCTCAGGTCGACTGATTCATGACTTTCTCTCGGTTATTGCAAAGCAAAAAGCGCCTTTTGTGGTTATCGGCGATCCCTATCAGATGTCTAGAGGATCACTGCAGCGTTCCCTGATCAACGGCAACATGCTGGAGCAGTTAGGGCTCAGTGTTGTCAGCTACCTGTTGACCGAACAGATTCTAGATGACGGAAAAGACGCGCTGAGCAAGCTGCAGGCGCATCTCGTGAATAGCTTAGACAAAGACCGCTTCAATAAGCTGCCACGCCTGTCAGGCAAGCGTCTTGATATTCTTGAAAACGTCAATTCAAGGAGCTGGGTGCCGGACATATCCAATGTCCGCGCTGAATCCATCCTGGTTTGTGGCACTCACGAACAAGCCGCCAAGGTCAATGGCGCAGTGAAAACAAAGATTCTGGGGCATCTCAGTCCGACCAAATTAGCGGCGGGTGACCGGATTGACTTTCACAACCGTACGCCGATCTTGGCGTCCGAGCCTGATGCATTCAGTCAAAGTACGATTCGCTGGGTCAGCTCCGGCGAAATCGGTCTTGTAGACTTTGTTGAAGACACAATGGAAACCTACCTGATTCAACTTCGTGGGCGCGAAGAGAAAATCAGCCTTCATTTCCAGCGCGCCAGATGCCGAATTCCAAGCTTTGGAGAGGTGGAGTTCCGTTATTTTGTCGATTACTTTGAAGCTGAACGACCTGACATAACTGGCGACCAGTATCTCGCGCTTCAAGTATTGGCTAGGCAGCTTGCCAAACCAGTGCTTGAGCTGCGTAAGAAACAACTACCGGAAAAGAGTGATCCCCTTTACAAGCCAGCAAGGGCGGAGTACGACAGGTTTGAGTATCAGATTTTGCAAACACAAGGATATTCGTCTGCCGCGCTGATCCGTCCAGCCCACGCATTAACCGTTCATCGCGCTCAGGGACGTCACTGGCCGAGTGTCTGGGTTAATGCCTCACGCAGCGCCTCCAGTGAAAAGCCCAATAACTCGGACTATTTCCGCTGGCTGTATACCGCCTCCGTTGGTGCTGACGAGACCTTCACTGTCCGACAGATGCCCTTTCTCAGCCCCCTGAGTAATGCAGTCGTGAGCCGCGCCCATGACTTCGGAATTGGTACCTTCCCGCTCAAGCACGGTCTGTTTTATGACTCATCTCGTCAGCCTACAGAACAGGAAGCCTCGATGGTTATGCCGTCAGGTTTCAGCGAAATGGCATTGCGCCCGCTGTTTCTTGAGCTAAGCGAACGACTTGCCGATTCAGACTGGAGCCTTAGCGACTGGCGACAGTACAGCTATCAGGTGGTCATCTCGCTCTCTTACCAAACAGCCGCTACAAGCATTCGAGTCAGGCTGCATTACGACAAAAAACTTGCCGTTACCAACGTGGTTTTTCTCGACTGCAGCAATATTGAAAAGGAAACCATCAACAGGCTTCTGATGAAGCCTTTCAAGCCACAAAGCGAAACCTTGGCTGAAGCTGTCGAGGCACTTCAGGAACGGCTGGCTGCGCACAGGTTCGTGATAGTCGACGGGGCTGAGACCAGTTATCGAGTGCAGTTGACGCTCGCAGTTGAAAACGACGCCGTTGAAATCCAAGTTAATGCTGACAAAGAAGGAATGATCAGCTCAATCCGCGTCTTAAAAGCGTCCTCAGAAAGCATCGTGCAAAAGCTGGAAAAGGCAATGGCGGTGCAGTCATGAGTATTTTTGATGATATTCGGGATCACAAATCGCGTGAGGACTTGGAGGGTGCCTGGCAGGTAGGTTCCAAGGCATTGGAGCAAGATTCTGGTAACTCGTTCCTGAAGACTTCGTTGTTTTGGGTCATTTATGCAGAGCTGAAAAAACTGCTGGAGCCTATCAAAACGCGAGACAACAATAGGCCCCATCACAATGAACAGCGGATGATTGATCTATGGGCCTCACGCATTCACATGCTCCAATTAGAGCTCCCCAGTGAAAATATTGATTTCCGTTTGTGGAATCTTTTCCGTGAGACCGGAAAATTCTGCGATCCAATCTGTCTCTTCATTTTGCAACGCGGCAGTGCACTGTTTAGTCCAGAAGATCACAAACCATTCATTACAGAAAAAGGAGAGTCGCCCAGCGTTGTACTGCGACTGGCACGCATGGTGGCCGTCAATTACCTGCACAAAGGCCTAGTGAGCCCCCTTCCGGCAAGTCGAGTCGTCGCACTTATAAACTACGCCTTGGATAAGGCCGAAGATTCACCGAAAAACAAGATTTGGCTTGAATACGATAAAGCCAGGATTTTTGTAACTGCCGGCGACATCGTGAGGGCAAGAGACGCCTATCTATCTGTGCTTAAAAACAAGCGCGGCGAATCCTGGGCATGGTTTGGCTTGGCCAAAACCTACGAAAACGAACCAGAAAAAGCTATTTGCCTAGTCTCTTTCGGCTTAACCTGCGCTCACGACCCCAAATTCAGCATCCCCGGACTGGTGCGACTGGCGGAGTTACTTGCCCAGACAGGCGTGCATGATTACGCCTCAAAGGCGCTGGTAAAACTGACTAGAATCTACAGCAATAATGGCTGGCCGCTTAAAGACAGCATCGTTGAGCTTACGTCATCTGCATGGTTTGACGCATCGCTGGATACCAGTGATCTTGATGCTCATGTAAAAGAGCTCGCAAAAGGTGCCAATCAGTACGCCATGGTCAAACCAACCTACTTGTCAGGTGTACTTCTTTCAGTACACGAGTCAGGTAAAGGCGCCACGATTTATATCCACAGAGATCTTAAACTTTTTGCGCGAAAAGCCGTCTTCGAAAATCGAAAAATCCCTAAGCCTGGAACTCTTTTGAAGACCTTTTGCGACATGGGCTCTGAGAGTCAGGATGTCGTTTCGGTTGAGAACATACAGGTGATTGAAACTCAGGACATCCGTTCATTCAAAGGAAGCTTGAAAGTAAGCGAAAAAGGATTTGGATTTGTAAATGGCGAGTTTTTTGTCCCGCCAGGTCTGGTTGAAGGCGTACAGCGGGACGCCGAAGTTTCCGGCACAGCCGTTATGTCTTTTGACAAAGTCAAGAACAAATACGGGTGGAAAGCTATTACCCTATTTAAAGATGTTAGTTCACCAAGCTCAGGTGAACTCGGACCATTGCAAGGCCAGCCATGAATTACAACTATGGTGACAACAAATCTCCGAATGTTTTCAAGGGCGACATGTACGCCGAAAAAACGTACATATTGATGAGTTCCGGGCCGTCAGGGATGCATTGTTGTCTCACGATGACATTTCCCACGCTGACCTCTCGTTTCCTGTTTCAGGCTTAGGCGAATAAGTGCATGAACACCCAACAACTGACACAAGGCCTGAATCAGGCATTCTTCAAAGAAAACCACCGCATCGTTTTCTGGTACGACCCTGAGCAGGGCTTCACGGATGAACTCGGCCAGCTTGATCTGCCCGGCGTTCAGGTGCTGAACATGCAGGGGCATTCCACCTTCGGTACCAAGCTCAAGCTGGAGCTTGAGGACACTGAAGGTAAGTACCTGCTCTATTTCCCTTGCATCGAACCAGACGCGAATGATGACTGGCTACTGGACATCAAGCTGTACTCGCGCAGTTTCTATGCTGACAAAGTGTCAGTGATATTCAATGACCTGGGCTTACAACAGCAGGTGCTCCGTGAACATCTAGCCAAGCGTGAGCGTTTCCTTGGCAGCAAGGCTCGTCTAGCTAGTCTGAAGCGTTTGATTCAACCAACTGACACTGAGCATGAGTTGGATCTGGCGATGATTGCTGTTGTGCTGGGTGCAAGTGGCAGTGACGTCATGACGCTGCTTTGCACTTTGGCCGATGGTGCCGTACATGACGATTTGGGTCTTGAGCAGAACCCAGCGGTCATCGATGAGCTGTACAAGCTCCACCTTATGCCTGCGTTACTGCAGGCCCTGCGTGACGAGGTAGGCTATCCAGCCTCCATCGAGGAAATCAGTGGCGATAAAACCTTTAGCTTTGGGCATTTCCTAATTCGACTGCTGGCAACCGGGTTCTGCGAAAGTATCGGCGATATACCCAACTGGGCCTCAGCGATTGCTATCCCCTCAGCCAGCGCACGCGCTACTTCACGTGCACTGCTTTCCCGCTGGCGTGACAGCTCACGGTTTTACCAAGCCTATGATGAGATTTCCGGCTGGGTCGGTGAGGCCCTACATATCACTCAGAAAATTTGTGAAATTTCGTTGGAGAGCTTGGCAAATGTTGCAACCTTCGAAGCCGTCGAGCGACAGATCATCGTCGATCTGACCAAGGCTATTCCGGAGGCAGATCCGCGTGACCTCGGTCTGTTTGCGAAGATCATTTCCGAGCGACTGGATAACTATTGGGCGACTCGCCATAAGGACGATGAGACACGCCGCAAGTACCGGCTGCTATACACGGCGCTGTCGTCTGCAATCGACCTGTTTACGCTGCGCCACAAGCACGCTGCAGGCTTCCACTTCACCAGTTCAGAGGCACTGTACAAAGCCTATGAGAGCGAATTGTATCGCTTTGACACGGCTTACCGCCATTATTTCGCCGCCTCTCAGCGCGCCCACGTCGAGCTGCTGAAGAAGCTCGATGAGGCCGTCGAGCAGTGTTATGCGTATTGGTATCTCGATCAGCTTGGACGCTCCTGGGGCGACCGCGTTGAGGCCGAACAGCGCTTGGAGCACTGGAAAATACCTGGCATTCCTAACCAGCATAATTTCTATGAGCGTTGGGTAGCGCCATTGTTGGAGGGGCATCGTAGTAAGCGCGTTGTAGTGATCATTAGCGATGCCTTCCGCTATGAAGCCGCCGTCGAGCTGTGCCAGCGCATCAATGAAAAGCGTTACAGCAAGGCCAGCCTGAATAGCCAGTTGGGCGTATTGCCGAGTTACACCACATTGGGCATGGCTTCCCTGTTGCCACACCAGACACTGGAGTATCGCGAAGGCAGTGATGGTGTTTTCGTAGACGGACTCAATACTGGCAACACCATCGCTCGCGACAAGATTCTTGCCCATCATGGCGGCATGGCCGTGACCGCGCTTCAGGTCAAAGAATGGTCCCGTGACGCGGGACGTGAAGCGCTCAAGGATCAACAGCTGGTTTACGTCTACCACAACGTGATTGATGACCGCAGCGATAAGGGCGGTGGTTCTGAGGTGGATACCTTCCATCACGTCGACTTCGCCATCGAGGAGCTCACCGAGCTAACCCGCAAGATCCTCATGCACTTCAATACCAGCACGGTGTTGATCACGGCGGATCACGGGTTTCTGTTCCAGCAGAGTAAGCTCGAGGCTGCCGATCGCACCTCGCTTGCCGAGAAGCCGGATAGCGCGATCAAGAGCAAGAAGCGTTACGTCATTGGCCATACGCTGCCTGCTGCCAAGGATGTTTGGCAGGGCTCGACCACACAGACCGCAGGCACGACATCGGACACTCAGTTCTGGATACCCAAAGGTGCGAACCGTTTCCACTTTGTGGGCGGTGCACGCTTCGTCCATGGTGGAGCCATGCCTCAGGAAATCGTTGTGCCTGTGCTGACGGTGAACCAGTTACGGGGCGAGAAAGCCGAAAAACGCACCAAGCGCAAAGTCGGGGTGATCTCGCCAAAGTCAGCCCTGAAGATGGTCACCAATATCCAGCGCTTTGACCTAATCCAGACCGAGTCGGTCAGCGAACAGGTGCTGTCGGTTACGGTTGCAGTGGCGATCTACGAAGGAGAGCAGCCGGTCTCCAGTGAGGAGATTGTGACGTTCGACTGCGCGACGGATTCCATGAGCGAGCGCCTTAAACAGGTACGCCTGTCACTATCAGGCAGCGACTTCGACCGGCAGAAAGATTACTTCCTGGTGATCCGCGATAAGGATCTGAACACTGAGCTTGAGCGCTACCGTTTGACGATTGACCTGGCCTTCACCGACGACTTTTTTTGAGAGCGCGAGACTAAATGGAAACCCAAGTGGATAAAGATCTCGATCAGTTGCTCAACGAGCACTTTGCCGGTCGAGTGGTGCGCAAGGATCTGACCAAGCTGATAAAGGAAGGTGCGAACGTACCGGTTTACGTGCTTGAGTACCTGCTGGGTATGTACTGCGCGTCCAATGACTCAGAGGTGATCGAACAGGGCCTGAAGAACGTCAAAACGGTTTTAGCGGAAAACTATGTTCGCCCGGATGAGGCTGAGAAGGTCAAGTCTCTAGTTCGCGAGCGCGGTACGTACAAGGTGATCGACCGGGTCACCGTGCGATTGAATGAGAAAAAAGATCGCTACGAAGCCTCTTTCAGCAACCTTGGCATCAAGGACGCTGAGATCTCTGCCGGCATCGTCAAGGAATACGAAAAGCTCCTTGTGGGCGGCATCTGGGTGATCGCAACCCTGAGCTATTATCACGAGGAAGGCCAATCTGGATCGCCTTTTGGCGTCACGCTGCTCAAGCCGATCCAGATGCCGAACATGAACATGCAGGAGCTGTTTGCCGGGCGCGCTGCGCTGAATACACCGCAATGGCGCGAGGCTTTGATCCGCTCCATCGGCATGGAGCCCTCGACCCTGGATGAGTCCGTGCAGTGGCATTTGTTGGCCCGCATGGTTCCCTTCGTGGAGAACAACTACAACGTCTGCGAACTCGGCCCACGCGGTACCGGCAAGAGCCATATCTACAAGGAGTGCTCGCCGAACAGCATGCTGGTCTCCGGTGGGCAAACCACCGTTGCTAACCTGTTCTACAACATGAGCAGTCGCCGCATCGGTCTGGTCGGTCTTTGGGATGTGGTGGCCTTCGATGAGGTGGCCGGCATCAACTTCAAGGACAAGGACGGAGTTCAGATCATGAAGGATTTCATGGCCTCCGGTTCTTTTGGTCGCGGTCGCGAGCAGATGGAAGCCTCAGCCTCCATGGTCTTCGTCGGTAACATTAACCAGAGCGTTGAATCACTGGTAAAAACCAGCCATCTGCTGGCCCCGTTCCCTGAGCAGATGATCGACGCAGCCTTTTTCGACAGATTCCACGCCTACATCCCAGGCTGGGAAATTCCGAAAATGCGCCCGGAATTTTTCACCAACAGGTACGGGCTAATCGTCGATTATCTGGCTGAGTTTTTCCGCGAAATGCGCAAGCGCAGCTTCGCCGATGCCATCGACAAACACTTCAAACTGGGTAACAACCTAAACCAGCGCGATGTGATCGCAGTACGCAAAACAGTATCCGGCCTGCTCAAGCTGCTCTACCCACACGATGTGTTCACCAAAGAAGACGTGCGCCAGTGCCTCGAATACGCACTTCAAGTCCGCCGACGCGTGAAAGAACAGCTAAAGAAGATCGGTGGAATGGAGTTCTACGATGTTCACTTTAGCTACATCGACAACGAAACCCTCGAAGAACACTTCGTCATAGTGAAAGAGCAAGGCGGTGGTGGTCTTATCCCTGAAGGGCCAGGAAAACCCGGTTTTATCCACACTATAGGCTTGAGCGGCAAAGGCATGCCTGGGCTTTATCGGATCGAACTGCAGGTGACCAAGGGTACTGGCAAGCTAGCTACCTCAGGTCTATGGAACTCTAGCTCTGCCAAAGAACAGGTGAAAATTGCCTTTGACTACTTCAAGGCCAACGCCTCGCGTATCAGCGCCTCGGCTAAGGTATTGGAGCACGACTTCCATTTACATGTGGTTGAACTGCAAAACACCGGCCCTCTTACTCATATGGCACTACCCAGCCTAGTAGCTTTTGCTTCCGGCCTAATGGGCAGGCCTGCGCAAGGTCAAATGGTAGTGCTCGGCGATATGAGCTTGGGAGGCAGCATCACGCCAGTTGAAAGCATCGCCGAGTGCCTGCAAGTGGCTTTCGACGCGGGAGGCAAGCGCGTTGCGCTTCCAATGAGCAGTGCCAAGGATATCCCTAGCATCCCAGCCGAACTGTTCACCAAGTTTCAGACCAGCTTTTATGGCGAACCAGTAGAGGCTGTATTTAAGGCAATGGGCGTGGATTGAAACAAGTCTATCTATTAGCCCGCTTGCGACTTTGAGGCGGGCTGTTTGGCCTGCACCAGTTTTCGAAATGCTGGCTTGGCCCATTGATTCACCCTTACAATTCCACTCTAACCAAGGAGTGCAATCGGATGGCGTTTTACATCGAAGGTAAGGGTGAGGCTGTGATCAGCCTTCAAAATGAGGAATTTCGGGTTGACTCCGACACTTTGAAACAAGGTGATACCGTCCAGACAAGTCAACAAGACTATGATGAGGATGACGTCGACTTCGAAACTTGGTTCTTCTCTACGTCGCGGGGTGAAACCACCGAAGCAAAGCAGCTCTTCACATGGAAGGTGGAGTACACCCAAGATTTCAGCACCGGCAAGCTTTTTATCAACGCCGCTCAGTGTGTAACTCCAGACGTGATAATGATAAAAGACCTCGCTTTCAGCGCTGTAGCCGAAGATGAGTAGTTAAAAGGAGCTTGCGCCGGGCGCTTTCCTTTAAGCGCCCATTGCCTCAGCCATTGCATGCCCTGACGATGGATGGGCCCGCAGCTACATCGAACCTACTCAATTTAACGAGCTTCGAGAAAGCCGTACTTTGGCGGTCGCTTCGAGCTTTGTCTGACTACACCATCTCTGGCCTTCCTCCGAACACCAGAAAAATCGCTCCCTCTACAACGCTCACCATGCGACGATCTTCACTCAGTTAATGCCAACGCAAAGGGGTCCCGCCTACACCGCCCCCAGACCCTCTAACTGACGCCAAAAGCCCCTCACTGTTGCGGATGGTACGGACTCTGCCACCCGTAGGACGAAAACACCTATCTCACCCAGTTGGTGATCGACCTCACCCTGATTTGCCATATCCTTCAGGTGGTGATCAGAAAAATGATCTGAGTACAGCTCGTCGTACCGATATCAGTCAGTGCCCGCCAAGAGAAAGATCGCGACAAGGAACAGTCCGCAGCCAATACAGTCAGGACTGGAGCTTTGACAAATCTTAACGTGACGAAGCCCTGTATGGCGCACTCTACGAGCTTTTTGCTAACGGTGACCCAACGGTGACCAAAATGAACAAACGCCAGAAACAACAAAGCCCGGTCGTTTCCGAACCGGGCTAAGTCATTGAAAAATATGGTCGGGACGGAGTGATTCGAACACTCGACCCCTAGCACCCCATGCTAGTGCGCTACCGGACTGCGCTACGCCCCGACTAGGCGTGTTACTGGGTTCGCTTCTTAACGAAGCGAACCGGAATATACCGCAAGCTTTTGAAATGTGGAAGTATTTTTAAAGCTTGAATCATTTTTTCAGCACCACCAGTACATCTTCCAATTCGGAGATCATTTGGCGGATCAGTTGCTTGTATTGAGTGGTGTCGTCTTTGGCTTCGTCACCGGACATACGCTGGCGTGCGCCGCTGATGGTGAACCCTTGGTCGTACAGCAACGCGCGGATCTGTCGGATCATCAGCACGTCCTGGCGCTGATAATACCGACGGTTCCCGGTGCGTTTGACGGGGTTGAGTTGAGGAAACTCCTGCTCCCAATAGCGCAGCACGTGCGGTTTTACCGCACACAACTCGCTGACTTCACCGATGGTGAAGTAGCGCTTGCCTGGGATGACGGGTAGCTCGTCGTTATGACTTGGTTCCAGCATAAGCCTCAACTCGGGCCTTCAACTTCTGCCCTGGACGAAAGGTGACCACACGGCGAGCCGTGATCGGGATTTCTTCTCCCGTTTTTGGATTGCGGCCAGGCCGCTGGCGTTTGTCTCGCAGGTCAAAATTGCCGAAACCGGACAATTTGACCTGTTCGTTGTCTTCCAGAGCGTGCCTGATCTCTTCAAAAAACAGCTCGACCAATTCCTTGGCCTCGCGCTTGTTCAGACCCAACTCTTCGTACAGACGTTCCGCCATCTCAGCTTTCGTCAAAGCCCCCATACGTCACTTCCTTAACGTGGCGTTCAACCTTTGTTCGAGCGAGGTGAGGATATTTTGCGTCGTGGTATTCACCTCATCGTCATTAAGAGTGCGCGATGGATGCTGCCAGGTCAAGCCAACTGCGAGGCTTTTTCTATGCGGATCAATGCCTTTACCCTGATAGACGTCAAATAGCCTGAGGTCTGTCAGCCATTCCCCTGCATTTTCACGGATTACATCCAGAACTGCAGTGGCGGCGACTTCACGGTCGGCGATCAGGGCCAGGTCGCGACGCACTTCAGGGAAGCGCGACAACTCGCTGAATTTAGGCATCTTGCCCGACGCAACTTCAGCCAAGACTAGCTCAAACACGAAGACTGGACGGTCCAGCCCCAAGGTTTTCGACAGTTCTGGGTGAATGGCGCCCACAAAGCCCACCAGGCGACCTTCACGCTCGATACGTGCAGTCTGGCCTGGATGCAACGCTGGGTGGCTACCCGGCACGAACGTAAAGGCGTCCAACGCACCGGCAAAGCCGAGCACCGCTTCCACGTCTGCCTTGACGTCGAAGAAGTCCACGACCTCACGGCCTTGCGCCCAGCCTTCCGGCAGACGGCTGCCGCAGACGACGCCCGCCAGCATCGGCTCTTGCTTCAAGCCATCAAGCTGGCCGACGAAACGCAAGCCGCTTTCGAACAGACGCACGCGGTCTTGCTGGCGGTTCAGGTTGTGGGAAAGTGCCTTCACCAGGCCCGGCCACAGCGACGAACGCATGGCGGCCATGTCGTTGGAGATCGGGTTGGCCAACAACAGCGGTTCAACACCAGGGTTGAACAACTCGAACTGCTTTGGATCAATGAAGCTATAGGTCACGGCTTCCTGATAACCACGGGCAACCAGCAGGCGGCGCAGTTCAGGCAGGTGCGCACGCGCTTCGGCCTTGGGTTGCGGTGCCAGGCGTGCTTGCGGATAGCGAACCGGCAGGCGGTTGTAACCGTACAGGCGCGCCAGCTCTTCGATCAGGTCGACTTCCAGACTGATGTCGAAGCGATGGCTAGGTACTGCAACTTGCCACTGCCCTTCCCCGCCCGCAGAAATACCCAGGCCGAGCGCGGACAGCAGTTGCTCGATTTCAGCCGGCTCGATGACCAGGCCAAGCATCTGCTCAACGCTTTTGGCACGCAGGGTGATCGGCGCAATCGACGGCAGGAACTGTTCGTTGACGGTTTCGGTAATCGGGCCGGCTTCACCACCGGTGATTTCCAGCAGCAGGCCGGTAGCGCGCTCCATGGCTTCACGGGCGAGTTTCCAGTCCACGCCACGCTCGTAGCGGTGCGACGCATCGGTGTGCAGGCCGTAGGAACGAGCCTTGCCAGCGATCGCGATCTGGTCGAAGAACGCGCTTTCAAGGAATACGTCACGGGTGGTCGCGGATACACCGCTGTGCTCGCCACCCATCACGCCGGCAATTGCCAGGGCACGTGTGTGGTCGGCGATGACCAGAGTGTCGGCACGCAGGCTGACTTCCTGGCCATCGAGCAGCACCAGTTTCTCGCCTTCCTCGGCCATACGCACGCGGATGCCGCCATTGATTTCGGCAAGATCAAACGCGTGCAACGGCTGGCCGAGTTCCAGCATCACGTAGTTGGTGATGTCGACGGCAGCGTCGATGCTGCGTACATCGGCACGACGCAGGCGCTCGACCATCCACAGCGGGGTTGGCTTGGACAGGTCCACGTTGCGGATCACACGTCCCAGGTAACGCGGGCAGGCGTTTGGTGCCAGTACCTCAATCGAGCGTACTTCGTCGTGTACCGCCGGTACGGCAGCGACCACTGGACGAGTGACAGGTGCGTTGTAGAGCGCGCCCACTTCACGGGCCAGGCCAGCCAGGGACAGGCAGTCGCCACGGTTGGGGGTCAGGTCGACCTCAATGCTGGCGTCTTCCAGTTCCAGGTAAACACGGATGTCCTGACCCACTGGCGCGTCGGCCGGCAGCTCCATCAGGCCATCATTGCCCTCACCCACTTGCAGTTCGGCCTGGGAGCACAGCATGCCGTTGGATTCAACGCCACGCAGCTTGGCCTTCTTGATCTTGAAGTCGCCCGGCAACTGGGCACCGATCATAGCGAACGGGATCTTCAGGCCCGGGCGCACATTAGGCGCTCCGCACACGACCTGAAAGGTTTCCGAGCCGTTGCTGACCTGGCACACACGCAATTTGTCGGCATCAGGGTGCTGCTCGGTGCTCAACACCTCGCCCACCACCACACCACTGAAAACACCGGCGGCCGGCGTAACGCTATCGACCTCAAGACCGGCCATCGACAGGCGAGCAACCAGCTCGTCGCGATCTACCTGCGGGCTTACCCAGCCACGCAGCCATTGTTCACTGAATTTCATCCTGCTCTCCTAAAGATTCGTTACGACTAGCGAAATTGCGCGAGGAACCGCAAGTCGTTGTCGAAGAACAGACGCAAGTCGTTCACGCCGTAACGCAGCATGGCCAGACGCTCAACGCCCATGCCGAAGGCAAAGCCCGAGAACTCTTCTGGATCGATCCCGGACATGCGCAGCACGTTGGGGTGAACCATGCCGCAGCCCATCACTTCCAGCCAGCCGGTCTGCTTGCACACACGGCAGCCTTTACCGCTGCACATCACGCATTCCATGTCGACTTCAGCGGATGGCTCGGTGAACGGGAAGAACGAAGGACGGAAACGTACCGCCAACTCTTTTTCGAAGAACACCCGCAGGAACTCTTCGATGGTGCCTTTGAGGTCGGCGAAATTGATATCGCGATCAACCAGCAGGCCTTCGACCTGGTGGAACATCGGCGAATGGGTGATATCCGAGTCGCTACGGTACACACGGCCTGGGCAGACAATGCGGATCGGCGGCTTGTTCGCTTCCATGGTGCGGACCTGTACCGGCGAGGTATGGGTGCGCAGCAGCATGTTGGCGTTGAAATAGAAGGTGTCGTGCATCGACCGGGCCGGGTGATGGCCTGGGATGTTGAGCGCCTCGAAGTTGTGGTAGTCGTCTTCGACCTCAGGGCCTTCGGCAATGCCGTAGCCGATGTGGGTGAAGAACTGTTCGATACGTTCCAGAGTCCGGGTGATCGGATGCAGACCGCCCGACGCCTGGCCACGACCAGGCAAGGTCACGTCAATGGACTCGGCGGCGAGCTTGGCCGCAAGATCGGCCTCCTCGAGCGACGCCTTGCGCGCATTGAGAACCTCTGTGACACGCTCCTTGGCGACGTTGATCAGCGCACCGACTTGCGGACGCTCTTCAGCGGGCAGATTTCCCAGGGTCTTCATCACCTGAGTCAATTCACCTTTCTTGCCAAGGTAGTGAACCCGGATTTGCTCCAGGGCATTTACATCTTCAGCGCTTTGCACAGCCTCAAGGGCTTGGGCGACGAGCGCGTCCAGGTTTTCCATGTACAGACTCCAGATACAAAATAGGGGAAGAGCTTGAAGGCTCTTCCCCTATTTATGACGTTTACCACCTTGGGCCACAGGAGTAGCCCAGGGTGACTGTCGGGGGTACTTAAGCCAAGGAGGCTTTAGCTTTCTCGACAATCGCAGCAAACACCGCTTTTTCGTTCACGGCCAGTTCAGCCAGAACCTTACGGTCGATTTCGATGGACGCTTTTTTCAGGCCAGCGATGAAACGGCTGTAGGACAGACCGTTAACACGTGCACCGGCGTTGATACGAGCGATCCACAGAGCGCGGAACTGACGTTTTTTCTGACGACGGTCACGGTAGGCGTATTGGCCTGCCTTGATTACCGCTTGCTTGGCAACACGGAATACGCGTGAACGCGCGCCGTAGTAGCCTTTAGCAAGTTTCAGAATTTTTTTGTGACGCTTACGGGCCATGACGCCACGCTTTACACGAGCCATGAGTTACTTCCTCTATTCTTGAACCAAAATTAACGAAGGCGCAGCATGCGCTCGACTTTTGCCACGTCAGACGGATGCAGCAAGCTGCTACCGCGCAGTTGACGCTTACGCTTGGTCGACATTTTGGTCAGGATGTGGCTCTTGAAAGCGTGCTTGTGCTTGATGCCGTTAGCAGTTTTCAGAAACCGCTTAGCAGCACCACTTTTAGTTTTCATCTTTGGCATGTTCGGTACTCCGCATTCAGTTGATAAACATAATCAGAAGGCCTGCCGTGCCCTGTTGATTACTTCTTCTTTTTCGGGGCGATGACCATAATAAGCTGGCGTCCTTCCATCTTAGGATGCTGTTCGACCGAACCGTACTCCAGCAGGTCAGCTTCAACCCGCTTGAGGAGTTCCATCCCCAGCTCCTGGTGGGCCATCTCACGGCCGCGGAATCGCAAGGATACCTTGGCCCTGTCCCCATCACTCAGGAAACGTACCAGGTTGCGCAGTTTTACCTGGTAATCCCCTTCCTCCGTCCCTGGACGAAACTTGATTTCTTTTACTTGAATCTGCTTCTGGTTCTTCTTCGCTGCGGCAACCTGCTTCTTCTTTTCGAAGATAGATTTGCCGTAGTCCATCACCCGACAAACAGGTGGGATTGCATCGGCGGAGATTTCCACCAGGTCCAGCTTGGACTCTTCTGCAATACGAAGCGCTTCATCAATCGAGACGATGCCAATCTGCTCGCCATCAGCGCCAATTAACCGAACCTCGCGTGCCGAGATATTCTCGTTGATCGGGGCTTTCGGTGCAGCTCGTTTATCTTGTCTCATTTCACGCTTAATAATAATTACTCCGAATCTGGGCGACCACGCCGGGAAACCGCTTGCGCGAGGAACTCAGCGAACTGGGCGACGGGCATCGAGCCCAGGTCAGCACCTTCACGAGTACGCACAGCGACAGTCTGCATCTCGACTTCCCGATCTCCGATAACCAAAAGATAGGGAACCTTGAGCAAAGTATGCTCGCGGATTTTAAAGCCGATCTTTTCATTTCTCAAGTCGGACTTGGCACGAAATCCGCTTTCGTTGAGAGTTTTTTCAACTTCAGCGGCAAAATCTGCCTGTTTATCAGTGATATTCATGATCACTGCCTGGGTCGGAGCCAGCCACGCAGGGAACGCGCCCTCGTAGTGCTCGATCAGGATACCGACGAACCGCTCGAACGAACCGAGGATCGCCCGGTGCAGCATAACCGGGTGTTTACGGCTGTTGTCTTCGGAGACGTATTCGGCTCCCAGACGGATCGGCAGGTTAAAATCGAGCTGCAGGGTACCACACTGCCAGACACGGCCAAGGCAATCTTTGAGCGAGAACTCGATCTTCGGACCGTAGAAGGCGCCCTCACCCGGCTGCAGATCGTACGCAAGGCCCGCACTGTCGAGCGCAGCGGCCAGTGCCGCTTCGGCGCGATCCCATAGTTCGTCGGAACCGACGCGTTTTTCCGGACGAGTGGACAACTTCATCTCGACTTCGGTAAAGCCGAAATCGCGATAAACGTCCATGGTCAGCTTGATGAACGCTGCGGACTCGGCCTGCATCTGCTCTTCGGTGCAGAAGATGTGGGCGTCGTCCTGGGTGAAGCCACGCACCCGCATGATGCCGTGCAGCGCACCCGATGGTTCGTTACGGTGGCAGGCACCGAACTCGGCCAGGCGCATCGGCAACTCGCGGTAGCTCTTCAGGCCCTGATTGAATACCTGCACGTGGCACGGGCAGTTCATCGGCTTGATGGCGTAGTCGCGGTTTTCCGACTGGGTGGTGAACATGTTGTCGGCGTAGTTGGCCCAGTGCCCGGATTTCTCCCACAGGCTGCGATCAACCACCTGGGGAGTCTTGATCTCCAGGTAACCGTTTTCGCGCTGCACCTTGCGCATGTACTGCTCAAGCACCTGGTACAGAGTCCAGCCATTCGGGTGCCAGAACACCATGCCCGGCGCTTCTTCCTGAAGGTGGAACAGGTTCAGGCGCTTGCCGATCTTGCGGTGGTCGCGTTTTTCAGCTTCTTCGATGCGCTGGATATAGGCGGCCAATTGCTTCTTGTCAGCCCAGGCCGTGCCGTAGATCCGTTGCAGCTGTTCGTTCTTGGCGTCACCGCGCCAGTAGGCACCGGACAGCTTGGTCAGCTTGAACGATTTGAGAAAGCGCGTGTTCGGCACGTGCGGGCCACGGCACATATCCACGTATTCTTCGTGGTAGTATAGCCCCATGGCCTGCTCGTCCGGCATGTCTTCTACCAGACGCAGCTTGTAGTCCTCGCCACGTGCGGTAAACACGTCGATCACTTCGGCACGCGGGGTGACTTTCTTGATGACGTCATAATCTTTTTCGATCAGCGCGTGCATGCGCTGCTCGATGGCCGCCAGGTCGTCCGGAGTAAAAGGACGCTCATAGGCGATGTCGTAATAGAAGCCTTCTTCAATGACCGGGCCGATCACCATCTTGGCGGTTGGATACAGTTGCTTGACCGCATGGCCAATCAAGTGCGCGCAAGAGTGGCGAATGATCTCCAGCCCCTCTTGATCCTTGGGCGTGATGATTTGCAGGCTGGCGTCGCTGGTGATCAGGTCGCTGGCGTCAACCAGCTTGCCGTCGACCTTGCCGGCCACGGTGGCCTTGGCCAGGCCAGCACCAATGGATGCGGCGACCTCGGCTACGGAAACCGGATGATCGAATGAACGCTGACTGCCGTCGGGAAGAGTAATAGTTGGCATGGCGCCTCCTCTCCTAGTGGTGACCCCTACCAAAGGTCACGTGGGTTGGGATGAGCCAGTACAAGATCCAACACCAGGCCGCTCAATAATGAACGCCTGCCTTACAGCGGCAGGAGCCTTTCGGCCAACCGATAATCGAACCAGAGTGACTGGAGTGAACAAAAAGAACCTGGCAAGGCGGCAAATGGCGCGCCCGGAAATAGCCAGGCAAGGATGCTAGCACAGATGAACGGTCATCGCGTTGGTCAAGCGCTGGGTAAAGAGCAATTCATGGCTTTACAGTTGCAAAAGTGAACTTGAGCTGTACGCAGGGCCTCAAAGCCACTGAGAATCGCCGTTCGTCCTCGACCCAAAGGAGCATCCCATGATGCGTTTTACCTCTACCCTCGCTGTCGCCGCTACCCTGAGCCTCCTTTCCCTCGGCGCGCAGGCTGCAGCCCCTTCCAACTGGCCAGCTGGCGCCCGTGACGCCTTCGTCAACGACTGCAGTGCCGCAGCCAGCCAGAACGTGGACGTCAAAACTGCCAAAGCCCACTGTGAATGTGGCGCTGACAAGATCAATGCCGAATTGAGCACTGCCGAGATCAAGGAATTGATGACCAACCAGAACGCCAGCCCGGAGCTTAAAAACAAAGCAGTCGCGGCTATTTCGTCCTGCAAAGTGGTGAAGAAAAAGTAAGATTGGCTGACGATTCGACGGTCATTTCGCTGAAAAAACGGCCTGAAAACTGCCATCTCACACAAATCATGCAGGTTTTACGGCTTTTTTTAACAGCTGATATTTCGTCGCGAAGCCCCGTAAATCGGGGCTTTCAGCCGAACAACGGATCAAACGCAAAGCGATTGATTAGCAAACAGTGCCTTGGGGGGGCTCCCAAGCCGAACATTTCGACTATGATAGCCCTGTGTGCCCAGTTGGCCTGAGCAGCACAGCACTACTGAAAATATATGTTTCTTGGAGATACACCATGTCTAATCGCCAAACCGGCACCGTTAAATGGTTCAACGATGAAAAAGGCTTCGGCTTCATCACTCCTCAAGGTGGCGGTGACGACCTGTTCGTACACTTCAAAGCTATCGAAAGCGACGGTTTCAAAAGCCTGAAAGAAGGCCAAACCGTTTCCTTCGTGGCTGAGAAAGGCCAAAAGGGTATGCAAGCTGCACAGGTTCGCGGCGAGTAATTCTCCGCTGAGCTAAAAAAACCCCGTCCATGTGACGGGGTTTTTTATGGGCGATGCAAAAGCCGTATCAGCCGCAGTTAACCCGGTTGATCACCAGATTGTCGTCGGTGTTCAGGTTCAGGCGGTCGGAGCGATACTCCAGCGTGACCATGTCGTTGGGCTTGAGGATGCGTGCATTCTGCGCGCCAGCACGCGTACGTGCTTGCTCCAGCAACTGGGGCGAGGCTTTCTGGCCGATGGCGAACTCTGCGGCCTTCGACTCACAGCGGCTATGACCGGCATCGGTCACAGTGGCAGCTTTGCCTGGCTCAGAGGCACCCGGGGTACTGCAACCCGCCAACGCGAGCGCAGCCAACAAAGTACCGAATGATGCGAGCTTCCAAGGCATGAAGCCTCCTATGATAAAAAGTGGACAGAGATCGTGCGACAGCATTCAAAGCGATTGGTTTCAAGACGTTAACCGCCTGTGGGCAAGTCTGCCTGAGTCACGGCCTGCAATCGCTTGGTGAATCGTGACTAGATATGAACGTATTCAGTAGATATCGATGTAGTCCGACGAAGGAGTAGGCCAATTCTGCTTCAGCGCGTTGAAAATCTGCATGACCCAGACTTCATCGCTGGCCGCCACGTTGCCGACATAGCCGGAACCTTTGGCCCAGGTCTCCAGGCGAAACACCAGGCCAGCGATATCAGCCCCACCGACTACGCCGGAAGAAATGTAGGCGATGCCTTCTTTGGTTACCCGCAACTGGGTATGTTCGTCGTCACTGGCGCTGCCAAGCAATTGGCGCACGGCGTCCAGCGTCAGGTTGTCGGGCTTGCTCAAATCGATTTGCACGCGGTGTTTCCCGGCCATTTAACAGGCCAACAGTGTCGCACAGCCGCCGCTTCATGCCTAAGTAGCAGTGCCAAATGCCGTACAAAATGCTTAACTGCGCCCCTCTGGAACGGCGTTCCAGTGCATTGCCCCCGCATTTTTAGCCCGTGAGATTTCCATGACCACCGTAACGCTTCAAGCCGACATCAAAGCCAAGTGGCCCCAAGGGCAAAGTTCCTACAGCCCCGGAAGCCCGGAAGAACTGGCGATCATTGGTATCGACCTGTTGGTCAAGGAACTGGGCACCCAGGCGGCGCAAGCATTCATCGGCCAGATATTCGAGAAATACCCGGCCGACTACATGGGCGCCCAAGAGCGCGAATAGAACAGGGCGACGAGCGCCGCCCCGCTAACTTACTTCAGACGCGCCAGGCGCTCGGTCAGCAGATCGAAGAAGCCCTGGGCGTCGCCATTCTCAACCCAGAACACATTCTTCGGCTGCTTGAGGCCGTCATACCAATCGACAATGGTCTGGCCGAAGGTCGGGCCTTCGCGGCTGTCGACCACCATATTGGCCTCACGACCGCTGAACAGCGAAGGCTTGAGCAGGTACGCCACCACGGTAGCGTCATGGACCGGGCCACCCGGAATGCCGTAGTGCTCCATATCGCCTTTGACGTACTCATTCAGAATACTGCTGACGACCTTGCTCGCATTGTTGTTCAGGTCCGCAATCTTCTTCAGGCGGGCGTCGCTGGTGAGGACTTTATGGGTCACGTCCAACGGCAGGTAGGTCAACTTCACACCGCTTTTGAGCACGATCTCCGCCGCCACCGGATCGGCGAACAGGTTGAACTCGGCCACTGGGGTGATATTGCCGCCGTTGAAGTGGGCGCCGCCCATCACGACCACTTCCTTGATGCCCTGGGTGATTTCGGGCGCTTGAGTCAGCGCCAGTG
Source organism: Pseudomonas sp. DWP2-2 (assembly GCF_049897065.1). Classification (NCBI taxonomy): domain Bacteria; kingdom Pseudomonadati; phylum Pseudomonadota; class Gammaproteobacteria; order Pseudomonadales; family Pseudomonadaceae; genus Pseudomonas; species Pseudomonas sp. DWP2-2. Next base: position 649,800 of record NZ_JAFCVN010000001.1, read on the forward strand.
CCAGGTTGGTCTGCGGGCCGAGCATGGCGATGGTGATGCTGTGCGGCTTGGCGCTGCTCAGGGTCTTGATCAGGTAGTCGACTGCATTGCCTTCGGCCAGGCCTGTTTTCGGTTCATGCACCGTGACGCCCGAGATGCCTTCCTTGCCATGGATATTCTCGGCGTAGATCGGTTTGCGCAACAACGGCGCTGGCGCACCTGCGTACACCGGGATGTCCTCGCGACCTGCCCATTCGCGCGCCAGGCGCGCGTTGCGGGAGGTCTTGTCCAGGCGCACATTGCCGGCGACGGTGGTCAGCGCACGAATGCTCAACTCCTCCGGCGAGGCCATGGCGAACAGCAAGGCCACCACGTCATCGGCACCCGGGTCGGTATCGATGATCAGGTCGATTTTTTCCGCCGCTTGGGCGCTTGCAGCAGTGAGCGCGGACAAAAGCAGAACACTCCGGAACAGGTTTTTCAGGGTAGGTAGACCACGTTGCATAAAGCACTCCTTGTCATAGGGGGGACGCTAGAACGTTACGCCGGACACCAGCGCGATATTGCAGTACGGCTGGCACTCGCCAGTGCGCACCACAGCGCGGGCATTGCGGCTCAATTGCTTGAATTGGTCATGGCTGAGCAGGCGTCGCTCGCCCAGTGCAGCCTGCTCTGTGAGCGTATTTAGCGCGGTCAGCGCGGGCGGTTGCTTCAGCAGGATCTCTTCTGCCAGAACATGGCTTTCCACCTGCATTTCGCTAAGCACGATGCGCAAGGTGCTGATGAAGTCCGGGATGCCCTGGGTCAGTGCCAGGTCGATCAATTCGACGCCGGGAGGTACCGGCAGGCCGGCATCGCCGATGACCAGAATGTCACCGTGGCCCAGGGACGCGATCACGCGCGACAGGGCGATATTCAGCAAAGGTGTCTTTTTCATGCGGGCACAAAACCTTGTACGTCGTGCAGCGTAGGAATGGAAGGCTGAGCGCCGGCGCGGGTCACTGACAACGCCGCCGCCACTTGGCCAAAACGGATCGCCTCGGCTTCGCTCTGGCCCGCGGCCAGCGCGGCGGCAAAGCCACCGACAAAGGTATCGCCAGCAGCGGTGGTATCCACCGCCTTGACCTTCGGCGCCACCAGGTGCTCAAAGCTCTTGCCGTCGGCAAACAGCGCGCCCTGGGCGCCCAGGGTGATGATGACCTTGCCAGCACCCGCCTGGATCAGCGCGGTCGCGGCGACCTTGGCACTGTCGAGGGAGTCGACCGCTACGCCGCTGAGAGCGCTGGCCTCGCTTTCATTGGGGATCAGATAATCGATCGAGGCATACCAGTCAGCGGGCAATGGTCCGCTTGCCGGGGCCGGGTTGAGGATGACGGTCTTGCCCAGTTCGCGACCCCGCTTGAGCGCATACCCAACGGTCTCCATCGGCACCTCAAGCTGGCAGATGATCACGTCTGCCGCCTGCAGCACAGCGTCGCACGTTCGCAGCGACGCAGGCGTCAGCTCACCGTTGCTGCCGGCCACAATGACAATGGCGTTCTGGCTGCTGTCATCGACCACGATCAACGCCACACCGCTGGAGCCATCCACCGTGCTGACGGCCTGGCAGTCGATCCCTTCCACCAGCAGCGCATCGCGCAATTGGCTGCCATAGGCGTCGGTACCGATGCACCCCACCATGGCGACACTCGCCCCCAGGCGTGCCGAGGCGACGGCCTGGTTGGCGCCCTTGCCACCGGGCACAGTGGAAAATGTCTGGCCGATCAGGGTTTCACCGGCACGCGGCAAGCGACTGGCGCGGGTGACCAGGTCCATGTTCAAGCTGCCTATTACCACTACTTTTGCTGGCATACATCAGTACTCATCAATTCGGTTCAGCGGTATTGGGCGAACACATCAGCCAATGGCGCGGTCGACTCACGCAAAACAATACTGGGCGTCACGATACGTTGATCGATCGGCAGTTGGGGGGTTGCTATTCGTTGCAGTAATAATTCGGCCGCAGTCTCGCCCAATTGCAGGATCGACTGGCCAACCGTCGTCAGCGCCGGGTAGACGTAGCGCCCCATCTGGATGTCATCGAAACCGATGACCGACAGCTCGCCCGGCACCCGCACATTGCGCTCGGCGGCGGCGCGCAGCACGCCAAAACCAATCATATCGTTGCTGGCGAAAATCGCGCTGGGCGGGTGTTGCGATAATAACTGTACGGCTGCGGCATACCCGCCCGTGCTGGTGAAATCGCTTTCCAGGGTACGACTGGACAACACCTCGATGCCCGCCTCGCGCAATGCACGCTGGTACCCGGCCAGGCGCATCTGCGCCACGCGGGTATGCCCAGGGCCGCCGATACAGGCGATGTCCCGGTGCCCCAACTCCAGCAAGTGCCGGGTCGCCAGGTAAGCGCCCTCTTCGTGATCGATGCGCACCAGGTCCACATCAATCCCATCCAGCGCCCGGTCGACAATCACCATCGGCGTGCGCACTGCACTCAAGCCTGCGGCAAGGCCACTGTCATCACCGCCCACGGATGTCACGATCAAGCCGTCGACGCGTTTTTCCAGCAACACGCGCAAATAACTGCGCTGTTTCTCTGCGTCGTCATCCGAGTTGCAGAGGATCACGCAATAGCCATTACGCTCGCAGTAATCCTCGATACCCCGAGCCAGCTCGGCAAAATACGGGTTGAGGCTGTTGGGCACCAGCAGCCCGATGGTGGCCGTGGTCTTGGCCTTGAGCGAGCGTGCCACGGCACTGGGCACGTAGTCCAACTGCTTGATCGCCGCCTCGACCTTGATGCGTACCGGCTCGCTGACTGGGCGCGTCTTGTTCACCACATGGGACACGGTGGTGTAGGAAATACCTGCAAGCGCTGCCACATCCTTGATCGTTGCCATGGTTCAGCCCCGCCGACTGGCGCGCTGGCTGCGATAAGTATCGAGGACCACGGCAATCACGATCACGGCACCGGTAATGATGCGTTTAGTCGGTTCCGTCGCGCCGATCTGCGCCAGCCCGGCGGCCAGGACCGAAATAATCAACACCCCGAAGAACGTACTGATGACCGAGCCACGCCCGCCCATCAGGCTGGTGCCACCGATCACAACGGCGGCGATCACTTGCAGCTCCAGGCCCGAACCGGCATTCGGGTCCGCCGCTTCCAGGCGCGAGATCTGGAACAGCGCCGCCACACCAGCCAACAGGCCCATCAGGCTGAACACCAGGACCTTGTAAGGCTTGGGATTGATACCCGCCAGGCGCACCGCTTCTTCGTTGGTGCCGATGCCGATCAGGTAGCGGCCGAAGACCGTACGGGTCAGTACCAACTGGGCCGCGATGATCACCAGCAAGGCGATGATGAACGACGGAGAAATACCGAAGGCAATCGGGTTGGACAGCCAGGCAAACGAGTCACCGATATAAGCGGTGCGCGAGCCCGTCATCTGGTAGGCCACGCCGCGGGCCATCTCCAGCACGCCGAGGGATACGATAAATGACGGAATGCGCCAGGCCACCGTGATGGAACCGGTGATGGTGCCGGCCAACGCCGCGCAACCCATGCCCAACAGAGCGGCAGGCAACACGCTCCAGCCCCAGCCCAGGATCGCCACGCTGACTGCCGAGGCCGCCAATGCCAGTACCGATCCCACAGACAGGTCGATGCCGCCAATGATCAGGATGAAGGTCATGCCCACCGCCAGCACCATCAGGTCTGGAATCTGGTTGGCCAGGGTGCTGAAGGTGTCATAGGACAGAAAGTGATCGCTGAGCATCGAGAACAGCGCAATCATCGCCAGCAGGGCACCCGCCAGCCCGAGGTAGGTACCCAGGCCATAGAAGTTGCCGCCAGTTTTACCGGGGGAAATGTTTGTTTTCATGGGGTATTCCTAGGCGCTGCTTCGTTGAGCAGCGCATCACGTTTCTGATAGCCGGCAAAGGCGGCGGCGAGCAATTCGTCCTGGGTCCAGCTGTCACGCTCGAAGGTCTCGATCAGGCGCCCGGCGGACAGCACACCGATGCGGTCACAGATCAGCATCAGCTCACGCAGGTCACTGGACACCACCACCAGCGCTTTGCCCTGGCGGGTCAATTCACCGAGCAAGGCATAGATATCGAACTTGGCACCGACGTCGATACCGCGGGTGGGCTCATCGAACAGCATTACTGCGCAGTCGCGCTCCAGCCAGCGGCCAATCACCACCTTCTGCTGGTTACCACCCGACAGCTCGGACACCAGTTGCGTCGGGCTGGAACTGCGGATTCGCATGGCGTCGATCTGGCGCTTGGCCAGAGCGGTTTCGTTACGGCTGTTGACGACGCCCCCGCCGGAAATTTCCGGCATGTTGCCCAAGGCGATGTTGGCGCTGATGGATTGGGTCAGCAGCAGGCCTTCACCCTTGCGGTCTTCGGTGATCAAGGCAATACCATGACCGACCGCGTCGACCGGCGAGCGAATGCTCACCACCTTGGCCGGCGAACCCAAGGCCACGGTGCCGCTGTCAGCCGGGTCGGCGCCGAAGATCAGGCGCAGCAATTCGGTGCGGCCGGCGCCGATCAGGCCGGAAATGCCATAGATTTCACCGGCGCGCACTTCAAAGGACACATCGCGGACCTTGTCCGAACGGGTCAGGCCCGTCACGGTCAAGGCCGGGCCTCCGATGGTGCGCGGGCCCAAATCGATGTGTTCACCCAGTTCGCGACCGACCATCAAGGTCACCAACTGCTCACTGTTGTAATTGGCCATCGGCTCGACGCAGACCAGCTTGCCGTCGCGCAATACCGCAATGCGCTGGGCGACACGGGCCAACTCTTCGAGCCGGTGCGAAATATAAATGATCGCCACGCCTCGAGCCTGCAGGCGCGTGATTTTTTCAAACAGCATCTCGACTTCACGAGCAGTAAGCATCGCCGTGGGCTCGTCGAGGATCAATACATGGCAGTCGCCGATCAGGTTACGAGCGATCTCGACCATTTGCTGGTGACCAATGCCCAGGCTGCCTACCAGTGTGTCCGGGTCGATCGCGTCCAGGCCGACTTGGGCCATGGCTTCGATCGCGGCTTTGCGCAGTTGTTTGCGGCTGATCCAGCCACAGCGGCTCGGCAGGTTATCCAGGAACAGGTTTTCAGCCACGGTCAGCGTCGGCAGCAGGTTGAGTTCCTGCATGACCATGCGCACGCCCAAGGCTTCGGCCTGGGTGCGGCTGGCGGGGCGATAATCCTGACCGTTGAATTGCATGTGCCCGGTGGTGGGCGTGACCAGGCCGCCGATGATCTTCGACAAGGTACTTTTGCCTGCGCCGTTCTCACCGGTCAGCGCCAACACTTCCCCGCGATTGAGCGTCAGGGTGATGTCGGACAGAACCGGTTGGGCATAGGTCTTACCGATACCGCTGACCGAGAGGACAGCGTTCGGGGCGGAAGATGACATAGGAAAATCTCCAGGCGCCCGCTCAGGACGAGCGGGCGCTGTTGGGTACTGCCAGGATTACTGCTTGATGACGAGTTCGACCGGGGTTTCGATCACGCCATCTTTGGCATCGACTTTCTCACCCTTGACCAGCTTCAGCGCGTTCTGGATACCGAACACGGCTTGCTGGGCGGCGGCCTGGTCAGCGGTGGCCAACACGCGGCCGTCCTTGAGCATTGGCTTGATCGCGTCAATGTTGTCGTAACCTACCACCAACACCTTGCCGGCCTTGCCTGCCGCACGCACGGCGGAAACAGCGCCCAGGGCCATGTTGTCGTTACCGGCCAACAGCGCCTTGATATCCGGCGTTTCGCTCAGCATCGCTGCCGCGATTTTGTTGCCTTGGTCGATTTCCCAGTTACCGGATTGGGTGGAAACAATCTTCATGCCTGCCGCGTCCATCGCATCCTTGAAGCCTGCGGTGCGCTGCTGGGCATTGGTGGTAGTGGGTACGCCCTCGATGATGCCGACCTTGTCACCGGCGGCCAGTTGCTTGGCCAGGTAGTCGCCCACCAGCTTGGAGCCTTTGCGGTTATCCGGGCCTACAAACGGAATATCGAGGTTTTTGCTTTTGAGTACTTCCGGGTCCAGGCGATTGTCGATGTTGACCACCTTGATACCGGCATCGGAAGCCTTTTTCAGCACACTGGCGAGTGCCTTGGAGTCGGCGGGAGCAATGACAAGCGCATCAACCTTGGCGTTGATCATTTCGTTGACAATGGCGATCTGCGCGCTGGTATCGGTTTCGTTCTTGATGCCGTTGGAGATCAACTTGAATTCTGTTGGGTGCGCTTTCTGGTAATCCTTCGCACCGTCGGTCATGGTGACGAAAAACTCATTGGCAAGGGACTTCATGACCAAACCCACGGTAGGCGTTTTGGCAGCGTCATCGGCAAATGCAGAAGAGAGAGGCAAAGCGGCGGATGCGGCAGCAAGCACAGCAACAGCAAGAAGACGTCCAGCAAATGGCAGCTTCATGGGTTCACTCCGATCTTATGATTATTGTGAGCAACGCCTGCACCGAAGAGCCCTTCGGCAGCCCTCCCACCTGGGCGGCTGATACGAGCTGTCACGATGCGCCAAGGGCGCAGTGAAACATCTCGCAAACGTTTGCGTTGAGCAAACTATGAGAACCTTGTCGAGATTTGTCAACGGTAGCAGCAAGCCTTTCATTGGCGCCCTCCAAGCTCTCCCTTGAGCCACCGACCGCTGATACGTTTAAGCCAGCTCGCCGTTTCTGCCGTTCGCTGAAACGACAGACTGCACTGCGAATGATCGACCACAGCGCTCGGACATATCGTGATCGCTTTCGGACAACCGAACACCACAACCCTTCGCGTTCGGAAAGCCGGACAGCGCCAAGCCCCACGAAACTAAAATCTTAGGTTAAGTTGTTTTAAATCAATAAGTTAATTTATAAAAACCAACATGCTCAGTCTGGTACAAATCCTGCTCTTTCTCAGCACCTCGCGGCGTTCAGAACCGCCCGGGTGTTCTAGATGAACCTGCTACAGCACTCATCAAAAACCAGAGAGAAAAATAATGAAATCTGCATTGAAGAACGTCATTCCGGGCGCCCTGGCCCTTCTGCTGCTGCTCCCCGTTGCCGCCCAGGCAAAGGAAGTCGAAAGCAAGACCAAACTGTCCAACGTAGTCATCCTCGCCACCGGCGGTACCATCGCTGGCGCCGGCGCCAGTGCGGCCAACAGTGCCACCTACCAGGCGGCCAAAGTCGGCATCGAACAACTGATCGCCGGCGTTCCTGAGCTTAGCCAGATCGCCAATGTTCGCGGCGAACAAGTGATGCAAATTGCGTCGGAAAGCATCAATAACGAAAACCTTCTGCAACTGGGTCGGCGTGTCGCCGAATTGGCCGACAACAAGGACGTGGACGGCATCGTGATCACCCACGGCACCGACACCCTTGAAGAAACCGCCTACTTCCTGAACCTGGTGGAAAAAACCGACAAGCCTATCGTGGTCGTCGGCTCCATGCGCCCAGGCACCGCCATGTCGGCGGACGGCATGCTCAACCTGTACAACGCCGTTGCGGTCGCGGGCAGCAAGGATGCACGGGGCAAAGGCGTGCTGGTGACAATGAACGACGAGATCCAATCTGGCCGCGACGTCAGCAAGATGATCAACATCAAGACCGAAGCGTTCAAGAGCCCATGGGGCCCGCTGGGCATGGTCGTCGAGGGTAAATCCTACTGGTTCCGCCTGCCGGCCAAGCGTCACACCATGGATTCTGAGTTCGACATCAAGACCATCAAAAGCCTGCCTGACGTTGAAATTGCCTACGGCTATGGCAACGTGAGCGACACTGCCTACAAGGCATTGGCCCAAGCGGGCGCCAAAGCGATCATTCACGCCGGTACCGGTAATGGGTCAGTATCGTCCAAGGTCGTTCCAGCGCTGGTGGAATTGCGTAAACAAGGCGTGCAGATCATTCGCTCTTCCCACGTCAACGCCGGTGGCATGGTTCTGCGTAACGCCGAACAGCCAGACGACAAATACGACTGGGTCGCCGCCCTTGACCTGAACCCGCAGAAAGCCCGCATCCTGGCCATGGTCGCCCTGACCAAGACCCAGGACAGCAAGGAACTGCAACGGATCTTCTGGGAATACTAATCCCTGCTGATTCATCTGTAGAAAGATGCTTTTGTGGCGAGGGAGCTTGCTCCCGCTGGGCTGCGAAGCGCCCAAAATACTTGCGGGCGCTACGCACCCGAGCGGGAGCAAGCTCCCTCGCCACATTCAGCCCCTCTCCCCCCGAACTTCAACAAACTCCCTGATTCGCTGTCAGACGAACTTCTTGAAATTTAAGCAGTTGCGAAATTGCCTACAGTTAAATACTGTATGTGCGTACAGCCAATTAAGGAATGCTCTGTGGCAAAGCCCTCTTCCGCAGCACCTGCAGCGCCTGACGCCTATCAGCGCCTGGCTATCCGCGTGCAAAAAATCATCAATTCGACCAACGCGCAGAAAACCAAGGCGGCGTTGATCTTCCGTTTACCCGAGGAACCGGAGAACGATTGGCAACGTTTACTGGAAGAGATTGCAGAAAATGACAACGTCACCCTCGCCTATCGGGACGACGGTGGCGTGCAGATTTTTTGGGTTGTGCCGAAGGAAGATTGATTGTGAGTGCCCGTTTTATTGCTGTGTGCTGTCTGTTTTTAACCTTCACCGCCAACGCCCAAGCCCCTCGCACCTTCAGCGAAGCCAAGAAGATCGCCTGGAAGCTCTACGCGCCGCAATCCACCGAATTTTATTGCGGCTGCAAATACACCGGTAACCGGGTGAACCTGAAAGCCTGCGGTTACATCCCCCGCAAAAACGCCAACCGCGCTGCACGCATTGAGTGGGAACACATCGTGCCGGCTTGGCAAATCGGACATCAGCGCCAATGCTGGCAAAATGGCGGGCGAAAAAACTGCACGCGCCATGATGAGGTGTTCAAGCGCGCCGAGGCAGACCTGCACAACCTGGTGCCGAGCATCGGCGAAGTGAATGGTGACCGTAACAACTTCAGTTTTGGCTGGCTGCCGGTGCAAAGCGGGCAGTACGGCTCATGCCTGACCCAGGTGGACTTCAAGGCGAAGAAAGTCATGCCGCGCCCGTCCATTCGCGGGATGATCGCACGCACGTATTTTTATATGAGCAAGCAGTATGGCCTGCGCCTGTCGAAGCAGGACCGGCAATTGTATGAAGCCTGGAACAAGACCTATCCGGTGCAAACCTGGGAGCGCCAGCGCAACCAGACAGTGGCGTGCGTGATGGGACGTGGTAATGAATTCGTCGGCCCGGTCAACCTCAAGGCCTGCGGCTGACTGTGGGCGGGGTGCCCGCCCACTTCACCTGCTACTGCGCAGCCTGGTGTTCGATAATCTCCGACACGGTGTCGTTTTTCTTGGCCCGCGCCATTTTTTCGTTTAGCAGCGCCTGCTTGGCTTCGGCCTCGGCTTTGGTCGCGAACGGCCCCAATAGCACCTCATCCTTGCCGTCGACTTTCACAATGTAGAAATTGAACCCGTGCTCCAGCAACCAGGCGGTCAGGTCGGTGATCGCCTGCAGCTTATGGTCCGGCGGGCCGACCCGTATATCCCATTCCTGAGCGGCAATCGCACCGGTTTGCGGCAGGCTTTCGGTCACGGCAGGCTTGGCCTTGGGGGCGTCGACCGACTTACCTTCACCGCATCCGGCCAACGCCAACACCACAATTGCCATCGCTACTTTACGCACTGCCCTGCTCCTTTGAGGATCAAAGAGGCAACTTTACCATTCACTGTCTATTCTGGCCGTCATAAACGTTGGCTTAAACAATGCGAATCATGTATCGCGACCTGTATGATACCGCCATGGGAATTAATGTCGCCTCTATGCGTCCTAGAAAGAGGCAGTCACAGGGAAGCGCTTCGCAGTAAGCTACACACATCCGACACCTACCCTGTCTGAAACATGTGTCCTTAAAAGTAATTCAAGGAGAAGTCCATGCTTATACTCACCCGCAAAGTCGGTGAAAGCATAAACATCGGTGATGACATTACGATCACCATCCTGGGCGTTAGCGGCCAGCAAGTACGAATCGGCATCAACGCACCTAAGGATGTTGCCGTGCATCGCGAGGAGATTTACCAGCGTATCCAGGCCGGCCTGACTGCACCTGACAAAAACCAGACGCCTTGAAACGCCTCCAGTAGCCAGCCTTTTCGTTCACTGTAACGGCTGGCGAAAACCCAATTGGCCTGTTCGCGCTTCCGCGCGTGACCAGCGCACCTTGAGCCCTCCCTTCGCTGCAAGATGAAACTGTGAGGGAATCCGGAACTTGTCGCGCTATTGGCAGCCCAACTTCTGACACTTTATCCTGCCGTCCGAGTGCATTTCGGGAACACGTCGATGAGGCCAGCCGCGTCGCAACCGCTTGTTTCAAAATCCTGGATGATCGCCCTGCTGATAGGGCTGGTCTTCGTGGCACTCGGGTGCTGCTTGAGAATGGAAGTGGAAGGGGCTGATCCCGACACCCATTCCTGGTTGGATCTTGCGCTTCTGCTCTGTGGCTACCTGCTTGTGTTCTGCCTCAAACCCATCCAGAAGGTGATCTTGCGCAAACTGCGCCAGCGTGCCGCTCATCGCCCCCATGAAAAAACCGCACGCTGAGGGCGTTTACCTGTTATCGGATCGCCGGTATTTACAGCGCCGCCGCACCACCTATCATTGGGCTTGCGCAGTCAGTCAAAGGTGCAGATACAGATGGATACCCTCAGTAAAGCCCAGATTGAGTCAGCACTGGCAGCGCGCCTGCCCAGCTATACCGTTGAGTGCACGCTGCATGCCGACGGTACTCTCTCAGCCGTTCTCAGCGGCCCGGGAACCGATCACTTCGCGATTACCGGCATCGTGCGCGCGCATTATCACGGTACAGAAGCCATCAACCGGCTCGCCACCGAGATACTCAGGGAAATGGTGGTGTCGCGCCAGGGGATGAAAAACAGCCGACTGCAGGCGCTCGACTGCATGGAAGGACGAGACCGGTAACGGGCTCGGCCTTCCACATATCATGGCGCCAACGAACTTAAGGACAGCAAGCCATCAGCCCCACGCTCGGCTTTCAACGCACTATATTCCTCGATGCAAGCATGGGCGGTCACCATCGGCGCCACGTGTGTCGAGGTCACCACCATGATATCCGCCCCCGCCGCTTCCCCAGCCTGAATACCCACTGTGGCGTCCTCGAACACCAGGCAGTCCTGCACCGGCACGCCCAGGCGCCGAGCACCCAGCACATAACAGGCCGGATCGGGCTTGCCCGTCTTCACATCTTCGGCTGTCACCAGTACCGCCGGCACGGGGATGCCCGCTGCTTGCAGCCGGCGCACGGCCAATGCCTTTGGCGCTGAGGTGACCAACGCCCATTGATCGACGGGCAGGCTCGCCAAAAACGCCACCGCGCCGGGAATCGCCACGATGCCTTCGACATCGTCCAGCTCAGCCTCGGTGATCCATTGGGCTTCTACCTGCGGATCGACGCCCGGCAATGCCTGGCGGGTGATCGTATCAATCGCGCGGGCGCCATGAATGGTGTGCAGAAACGCCTCGACATCCAAGCCATGCCGTGCAGCCCAGATGCTCCAGACGCGCTCCGCAGCGGCAATGGAGTTGAGCAGGGTCCCGTCCATATCGAACAGAAAGGCGCGGTAACGCCGGGTAAATACATTTGGAGTTGGGCTGGACACTGCGCGGCTTCCTCATGGGCTGGGCCCTGCAATCTACGGATCACCTCGACGCTTGTAAACGCCGAGTCCTGGCCCGTCACCTCCAAGTAAAAAATGACGAACTTGTCATGATCCTGTTGGTTGGCTGTTGGGGTCGCCTGGTTACCGTGAGCTCACTACCCACCCGGAACGTGAGACACCACCATGAAACTGATTGCCCTGGGCTTCGCCGCTTTGCTCGCCACTGGCTCGGCATTCGCTGCCGATACCGCCCCCGCTACCAACGTGATCCACGACAAAACCGGCTTCTTCGTGCACCTGGATGTCGCCAGGGTGCTGTCGAGCACCGACACCTACGGCCAATGCGGGGTTGTGCCGGCGCAACTGCGCTATCTGGACCACCAAGACCGTGAACATGTTCTCGATTACCAAGTCCAGGGCACCGGTTGCGCCAATGACAATTGATCGGGCTACACTGGCGCAACTTATTGAAGCAGAGCACTTCCCATGAACATCCTTGTAGTCGAAGACGAACCCAAGGCCGGCAATTATCTGCTCAATGGCCTGCAGGAACTGGGGCATTGTGTGAGCCTGGCCCGCGATGGCGTGGACGGTTTGCACCAGGCCCTGGAGACGCCGTTCGACGTAATCGTACTCGACGTGATGATGCCGAAAATGGATGGCTGGGAAGTGCTGCGTCGCCTGCGCAAAGAGGCCGATACGCCGGTGCTGTTCCTCACCGCCCGCGATGACATCGCCGACCGCATCAAAGGCCTTGAACTTGGTGCCGATGACTACCTGATCAAGCCCTTTTCGTTCGCCGAACTGGTGGCGCGCCTGCGTACCCTCAACCGTCGTGGCCCGAGCCGGGATGAAGAGCAACTGCACATCGCCGACCTGCACATTGACGTACTCAAACGTCGGGTCACCCGCGCCGGCACGCGCATTACCCTGACCAACAAAGAGTTCGCCCTACTGCATCTGTTTGCCACGCACCAGGACCAAGTGCTGTCCCGCTCGCTGATTGCTTCGCGGGTGTGGGACATGAACTTCGACAGCGACACCAATGTGGTGGATGTCGCCGTGCGCCGCCTGCGCCTGAAAATCGACGACCCGTTCCAGCTCAAGCTGATCCACAGCGTGCGGGGCATTGGCTACCGCTTCGATACCCAGCCATGAACCGTCAACACCCTTACTCCCTGACCCTGCGCCTGGCGTTGATCTTCGCCCTGCTCGCCTTCGCCTTGCTGGCCACCCTGGGCGTGGCGCTGTACCGGGAACTGGAGCGCGAACTGATCCGCCGCGATGACGCCGCGCTGATATCCCGGGTGGACCAGTTACGCAACCTGCTCAACGACAGCAATACCCTGGACCTGATCAAGACCAAGCCAGAGCTGTTCCAGAACATGTTGGGCAACCGCGAATCCGTGCTGAGCATTGCCGCCCCCGACAAACAGCCACTGCTGCTGGTAAACCCGGGGAATATTGAGTTGCCGTCGATCCAGCCGCTGCCCAAGGATCACAAACTCATGTTGAGCGACGTGCAACATTTGCCAGGCCTGAACGGTATTCCCTTCTCGCTAGTGGCCGTGGCTATCGACTCCGGCGACCTGGGCAGCCTGCAAATCACCAGCGGCCGCCTGATGACCGAGCGCACCGCGGTGCTCACCAGTTATCGACTCAGCGTATACATCCTGGCGAGTATCGCCGCGATCATCCTGGCGCTGGTGGGTTACCTGCTGGTTCATCGCGGCTTGCTGCCATTGCGCCGCCTGGCCCGGCATGCCCAAGGGATCGGCGTCAGCAACCTGGCCGAACGGCTCGACAGCCACGGCACACCGAAAGAATTGCTGCCCATGATCGACTCGTTCAACACCATGCTTGAACGCCTGGCCAAAGGCTTTGTACAACTGGGCCAAGTGTCCACCGACATGGCCCATGAACTGCGCACCCCGATCAACAACCTGCTCGGCGAAACCCAGGTTGCCCTGCAGCAGCAGCGCAGCATCGAGAGCTACCAGCAACTGCTGGCCTCCAATGTCGAAGAGCTGGAACGCCTGGCGCGAATGCTCGACAACATGCTGTTCCTGGCCCGCACCGACCCCGCCAGCGCACTGCGCCAACGCCAGGCGCTGGACGCAGCGGATGAAGTGGAACGCATCGCGGATTACTTCGAGGGGCTGGCCGGTGATGTGGACATGCACATCACCGCCTTGGGCGAAGGGGTGATCTGGGCTGAGCCGATGTTGCTGCGCCGTGCCTTGGCCAACCTGTGCGCCAACGCCATCAAATATGGCGCGCCGGGCTCGGAACTGAGTATCCAGGCAGTGCCGGATGGCGCGGGCATCAACCTGAGGGTCAGTAACCACGGCCAGACGATCCCGGCCGAGCACCTGCCGCGGCTGTTCGAACGGTTCTACCGGGTGGATGAATCCCGCGAGCGGTCAGCCCAGTCCAACGGCCTGGGACTCTCGATCGTGGCGACCATCATGCAGCTGCATAACGGGCGGTACCGTGTAAGCAGTGAAGATGGCGTGACCTGTTTTGAGTTGTTTTTCCCCGGCCGTGAAGCCTGAGGGCGCTGCGACTCAATCAAACGCGCCGTTCAGAACTTCGTAGATGATACCGGTCGCGATGGCCACCAATATCAAGTCGGTCCCCGCTTGCTGCCACTCGTAACCGTCGTAGCGAGGCAACTGCCCCAGCAAGCGGCCGTCCAGCTTCTTGGCAATACCGGGCGGCAGGGGCTTGCCGCGTGCCAGGTTTTTCTGAATGCCAGGCGGCAAGGCTGGCCCAGGGCTCCAATAATCGCGGTGACCGCCCAGCACGTTCAGTACAAGACCGCGATCAACGCTGAAGTCATTCCTGGAAGGCCCGCCATTGTCCTTGCCCCTACCTTGCCCACCCTGGGCATTACCTTTGTTATTACCCTGGCCTTTACCCTTGTCCTGCCCACCATAGGCATCACCCTTGCTATTGCCTTGGCCTTTGCCCTGCCCACCGTAGACATCACCTTTATTGTTACCTTGGCCTTTGCCATTGCCTGGATCTGCAAAGGCAAGGCCACTGGTCACGGACAGTGCAAGGGACAACGCAACCGACACGAACTTCGTACGCTTTAACATGGTGACTTCCCAAGGCAAATATGTGCTTGAACTGTAGTTGAAATCGCAACACAGCGTACACAAACAACAGCGCCTGCCGTCAGCTCACCTGACCACCACTCAAGGCGATATCTACCTGGGTTTGCCAGGCTGCCAATGCCGCCACACGCAACCCCTCGACTATTGTCGATAGCGACATCGAATGCTCGCCCGCGTCAGGCAAACCAGGTACGTGAATAAACCCACTGCGCACCCCAGTCCCCACCAAGGCATGCTGTAAACGATAAAACACCTGATTACACACAAACGTCCCCGCCGTCTGCGATACCGAGGCCGCAATGCCCGCCTCACGCACCGCCTTGACCATGCCCTTGATCGGCAACGTCGAGAAGTACGCCGCCGGGCCGCCATCCACTACCGCAATATCAATCGGCTGCGCCCCCAGATTGTCGGGAATACGCGCATCGTTAACGTTGATCGCAACGCGCTCGACGGAAATATCACTGCGCCCAGGCCCCAGGCCCGTGGCGATGACCATTGCCGGCCGCAGTTCGTTGATCAACTGCAGCAAGGTTTCGGCAGCGGTGGCAAATGCGCAGGGCAAGCAACGCGAAACCATTTGCACCCCCTCGCACAACTGCACACCGTCCAACTGGCGCACGGCCTCCCAAGAAGGGTTTACCGCCGCCTTATCAAAGGGCTCGAAGCCCGTCAGCAATACGTTTTGCACAGTGGCCTCACATCAACAGATAGAGCAGCACGATATTGACCACCAGCATCATCAGCGCCGTGGGTAGTTGGGCTTTGATCACCGCATTTTTATCCGGCAGCTCCAGTAGCGCCGCCGGTACGATATTGAAGTTGGCCGCCATCGGCGTCATCAACGTACCGCAATAGCCAGAGAACATACCAATCGCCGCCATCACCGCCGGATTGCCGCCGTAAATCCCCACCAGCACCGGCACGCCGACGCCACCGGTCATCACCGGAAAGGCCGCAAAACCATTGCCCATGATCACGGTAAACAAGGCCATGCCCAACACATAGACCATCACCGCCACCAACTTGTAGTCCAGGTTGATGTAGGTGGTGGTGACATGAGCGACCGCCGTGCCCACCCCGGCCTCATTGAACAACAGCCCGAGCATCGCCAGCATTTGCGGAAGCACCATGGCCCAGCCCAGGGCTTCGGTCAGGCGACGGGATTCGCGTAACGCTTGTACCGGCGTATCCCGGGTCAGCCAGCAGGCCAGGCCAAGGGCGATCAGGCAACCGATGCCGAGGGAGACAAAGGTGGTGTTCTTCGGGTCCAGCAGCGGTACACCACCGATTTCGATGTGTTTGAGCAACACTGAGCCAATCACCGTGGTTAGCGGAATCGCCAACGCCGGAATGAACAATTTGTGGCCCAGGCGCCCGGCACTGGCGCGGGACGCCTTGTCGTGCAATTCGGCATGGCGGCCACGACCAACGCCGCCCAAGCCCGCAATCAATGCCATCATCACCACACCCACTCCGATGACCACCGAAGGCAGGCGCTCGCCTATAAGGAACGGTACGGCGAACAACAACCAGAACAGCGCACTGGACCAGCGCTTGGGGTGGGAACGGTCGAGCAGGGTCATGCCGGCGGTGATCAGCAACAGCACGCCCGCCAGCCAGTACAGGTATTGAATGGAAATAATCATTGAGCAGCCTCCACCGGAGCGGTGGCCGAGCTCATTTCGCGGGTCAAGCGCCGGTCAAAACGATGCAACCGGATAGCGTGAATGATGAAGGCGCAGATCGCCGTCGGGATGCCCCACACCGCAATGTGCAGCGGCTCCACATCAATCCCCGAGCCAAGCAGGAAGGTGTGCATCAACGCAATCGCACCAAAGGCCACGAAGATGTCCTCACCAAAGAACAACCCGACGTTGTCGGTGGCAGCGCACATGGCCAGTACCTTGTGGCGCAGCTTGTCAGGCAGCTTGCCATAACGTTTTTCTGCAGCGCCCTCGGCCATCGGCGCCAGCAGCGGCCGCACCATCTGCGGGTGCCCACCCAGGCTGGTCAACCCCATGGCCGCCGTGGACTCACGCACAAACAGATAGATGATCAACAAACGCCCGACCGTGGCGCGTTCGAAGCGTGCAATCCAGTTCTGCGCATGCAGGCGCAGGCCATGGCGCTCCAGCAGGCCAATCACCGCCAGCGGCAATAACAGAATCAGTTGCAGCGCACGGGTCTGAAGGAAGCCATCGCCCATGGTGGCGAGAATTTTTTCCAGCGGGAACTGGGCGGCAAGCCCGGTGGCGATGGCGGCCGCGGTGACCACCAACAGCGGATTGAAGCGCAATACAAAGCCGACCACGATGACAAGTACGCCGATCAACGGCCATAAGTTCACAACAGTTTGCATGGCGGGGAGGTCCTTTAGTGCGCGCTGCGGCGCCATTACAGCAGGATGTGGGCAAAGGGCTCACAGCGTGAAAGTGGCGTGCAGTCGGCTCGGTTTTTTATTGTTGACCTGGAAGGTCGAGCGTCAGTGGCGCAACTTTGCTGCCTGGGGCCGGGGGTGTCCAACAAGAAAAATTGTTGCTGCAAACCAATAATTTTTGTGGGGGGATGGCTTCGGGCGGTACGGTGCCATGCAGAGATTCAGCGCAGTTTTTTTGGAAAAATCGCGAGGATGAACTCGCTATGGCGTCGGCAGGGAAAATTCCTGATCAGCGCCTATACTCCACGGTGCAGCTGTGTGTACTTGGAGTTCATTCACGGCGTCGTGCCGACAATGAGGGGTTCCCGCTATGTATGCCGGACAAATGAGTAATATGGCGACCACGCTTGGCGAAATACGCTGCCAGCTGTTCGCCCAGGTAATTTGCCTGCTGGCGGTGGCGACTCTGTTCGCCTGATCGAACATTCAAGCCCTGAAAGGACGCCGCTCGGCGTCTTGGCTTTCCTTTGCCCAAATTTCAGACAACAAAAAAGGGCCCACCTTTCGGTGAGCCCTTCTAGACCGCCCAGCAGAGCGGATTTTGTTTGGTAGGCGCGATTGGACTCGAACCAACGACCCCCACAATGACAAGGTGACCCCGGAACGCTCGTAAGATTTTTGATATATATAGAAATAATAATGCCTATTTAGGCCAGACCAAAAAAGCTTATATCCCTATAATAATCAATAAGTTAGATATTTATATTCCTGCATTGATTCCCCTCCCGGCGTCCTGCCGACGAACACCCCCCCCAAACCTGCAACGCCTCGATCACTGTACGCACATATAGAATTTAAGATTCACGCTATGCACGTTGACACGGACACCGATGATTGGCACGGCTGCCCCACTCCGCTAGAGATGTACCAGCACCAATGCTCCATCCTCGTAGATGAACTGGTGGAGACAGAGCGCATGCCGCGTCGAGCGCGCGAATATCGCCGGGCTGGTGCAGATGAATGACCTGCTGATGACAGGCAAGGCGGATGCAGAAGAAAAGCCTCGTAGTGTGGAGGCTGAGCTCAGCCGCTTAAATGTCGACTACTCGGAAAGAGGCAAACAGATCATGAGCCTGAAGATGATCTCCAGCCAGAACGAACAGCGGTGCATGGAAGGGTCATCTCGGACGCGGCCATGCGCCAAAGGAAGTTCAGTACCTGCTGGGCACCGCCCAGGGCAAGACAGCAAAAGAGATAGCCCGCCAGTTCGACGTGGCGGCCTGCACCGTGGCCAAGCGTCTTTCCTGCGCCATGCTCAAGCTTGGCGTGACCCACCAGACAGCAGCGGTAGCTGAGACCATGCGCCGCCAGATCATTTCGCCGATGCGCTTTGTGCTGTCCAGCCTGATCTCGATGCACGCAATGATCGGTGACGACTCCATGCGTCGTGACCGCCGAGTACCTGCACGGCCCCAGAAGGCTCTGCCGGCTTGTCACGTACGGAGGCGTTTGTAACAGGACGAAAGCCCGGTTTCGACTGGGCTTTTTTACGACTTGCCTTTACCCGTCAGCCCCCTCCCCTGGGCCCACCGGCACATACCAGGCGGTCAGGGTGCTGACGAATAAACGCAACCACAACCAAGGAGTCGGCATGAACCCAGCCATCCAACAAAACCAAGCCTTTCTGCAGACCCTGCGGGAACGTGTTTCGCTTTCCACTTCGGAGATGTACATGAAGATCGGTCGCGAAGAACCTGTGAGGGCGCCGCGCTTCAACGTGGTGCCGCTCGGCAAGAACCTGTTCGATGTGGTGGAGCGCTCCACAGGCGTTTCCCGCGGTGCACGTACCGGCCACGACGGCGCCTGTCAGTAAGCCGACCAGCTCGAGCGCAACGCTGACTTCTTCAATGCAGCCAAGGCCACGTCGAAGCGCCTCGGTTGGCGAATGGTGCGCTGGACGGCCGGCTTCTCGGCGCTGCTTGTGCTGTTCGCCTACTACGGTGCACAGCCATGATCGGCGAGCCAATGCCGGATCCAGGGTGCTCAATCATCGACGAACTGAACCAGCAGTTGAACGCCTTCTTCGGTTCAGGCAAGACAACCCAGGTCATCCCAACGGCGTTGGTGTTGACGGTCCCTACAATGGCACCACGGCACATCACGAACGCCTGCGGAAAGAACGCGGCAAGCTCGCACCATCCGTACGCGCCGAAGCAGCTAAGGGCGTCGTGGCCAGCGTGGCAGCGAAGACCCTGGGTATGCACATCAAGCGCGTGACGCTGATCGCGCAGGAGAACGGCTTCAAGTTCGCCGACAGCCCATGGAGCACGCCAGCAACCAGGTGCGCCAGCGGCGACGACAGACATGGGCTAGCGTCAATCGCTCCTAGCGCTGCTCCATCCTTAAGATCCGATCATTGCGACAATGGATGCTCCAATTGAAGCAATCGAGTCGAAAGAAGGGAGCGCTGCAATAAGTCCTTTGATAATTGTTTTTTTTGGTGCGGGTAGTTTAAGTTGCGTTTCGAGTTCACCTAGAACTTCAAAAGCTTCTTGTCTATCCGCGGCAGAAATATCCAGCTTTTCAATTTCCGATCTAAGCTCGCTAACCACACTTGAAAATTTATTATTATGAGCAACAGAATTGACTGAGTGATCAACGCTATGATTGTTCACGCGTGCGTTATCACCATGAAAGATATAAGTCACGTTTTGGACCGCCTTGCTCGCTTCAGCCTCGCCTAAGCGCCGAACCGTCATTTGATAGTGGGCTTCGAAATCCATAACAGCTTCAAAAAAACCAGGCTCAACCACTTCGAAGGTTTCAGCGCCACCGTTCGACATATGTCGAAGAATAAGATCGTTGGGTTCTACAAAGATGGAAGAGTTCCAAAGGTATACTTTCCCCTTTTGAACGCTGGCTTTTAAACCCTCAAATTTTTGCCCATTCTTTTTGACAATCGAAATATTGTCTTTTGCAAACTCACCAAACATGTCATTCATAAATTATCCTTAAGTGCTGAGTAAGATCAGGCATCTCTTTTGCGTTCGATCCGAAGTAACAAGAACGGCCGATCTGCAGCAGGTCGGCCTTCCTTAGCTAAGAGCTAAATAAGATTTCTATAGTGAGTAAAGTTTTCGGTTTCAAGCCCCCTGGCCAATGCTGCCAAATGCAGGTCTAAATCTTGGGTCAGAATTAGACCTGACACCTTCTTGAGCTCAAGAATACCGGCATCAGTTAAGCCTAGGCCCATGAATTCAGGGCAGGAAATCACATCACTGCTAGCAATAAACTGCTCATCGCAAATATGCGCAATTTGAGCGAGTTTTGATCTAATCAAAGATTTATGCGGCTCCGAACATTGCCATAGAAGATTACTAGCTTCCGTCAACACGTTAGGTGTTAACACGATATCTGCGCCTTCGATCAATATTTCGAGCACATCAAAATCATCGGGCGTGAATTTATTAGTTCTTTTGTGTTCGAAAACGAAATCTTTATCGTAATAACCCACAACAAGTAGCATTAAAAGATTAGTGTCAATCAGAACACGCCGCTTCATTTGGTGGCGAGCAGCCGGTCTTTTACCGACAACACCTCGCCGCTGCCATCAACCTTTACAACTTTATACTTTCGCTCGATTCTGAAAGCCTCACCCAGCATCCCACCCAAACCCACTGATGACTTTTCAAGCTTCCTATCGAAACCTACGGTTATCAACCAGTTACCGGCGGTGTCCTTATCAACCTCTTCAAACATGACATTGGAGATTGACTGTTCGTCGAAGAGCTCAGTTACCGCACCGACTGCTGATCGGGATGCTTCGCGAATCGAAAGTGACATTTTGAAACTCCTTGCGCAATTTAGTCGCTAAAGCCTAAGCGAATTATGTACTCAGATCAAAAAAACCATACCTATACCCCATATAAACGAATCACGCCAGACGGCGAGGCAGGCGCGCGCTTAGATATAAAGCCGTTAGTGCACCCTGCCGACGGGCCCCTTGCTCTCATTGATGGCATCTGCAAGCTTCTCAAGGGCTGCTCTGCGCTCCCCGAATATTTCTTCCAAAAGAAATTCGGTCATCTCCAGCGCGTGAAGCGCAGTTCCAGGCTGTATCTCACCACTTGGATGGCTACCATGATTGCCTAACCAGCGGATCGCGCTAAAGAGAGCCTTCACAGATTTTTGGTCATCCGGCAAATGCTGAACTCGCTTGCCAAAAGGGATGAATGACTCGCCGTCTTTCGCTGGAACCCCCAGATAAGTCAAAATGCTTTCTGCGGCTATTCGGACTTGATTGCAGCATGAAGGGGGGCTGGAGAAGTAAAGACTGCTTGCCACATTTAACGAAGCGGTAACTTCCTTAGGCGTCTTGGCAGGGTAATCAATTAATCTGAGTGAAGGTTGAAAGTAAGCGGGCTTTAGGAATTCAAAGTACTCCATCGAAAGCTCGCCCTCATCGTCCAAGTCGACACTTTGATTCACAAAGGTACTACCAATAGCGAGCACCATCTCACGGCACTTTGAGCACTGTAGGGTCAAACTGAATACCCCTTCTATCATTTCGGGATCCCACCAGTCTTCCCGGTGCCTGGCTTTGGACGCTTCAGTCTCAACAGCCCTGAGCTCACCCTCCTCTCGAAGCACGCCTTTATGGCAGTGCGGGCACTTATATTCGGGAATCTCACCGCGCTTGAAGGCACCTTGAAGTAATTCCTTATCCATTTCCACCTCCAGCGAACGCGCCGAAAAGCCTGATGATAAACGCCAGGCATCCCCGTGCCCATAAAAACCTATAGGTCTTTCCCAGCAATCAGCTTGGGCCCCAACTCATGCCCAGCCACCTGCGCCAGACCGCGGTCAACATAGGTTCGGTCTCCCGCAACAAACGGATGAGCGCATCGATCATGCGAACGAAATCAACGAATAGGCGCACCAACGCCGTAGTTAATTGAAGCGCGCGAATTAAGCGTTTCATTGAGTTAAGTCTCCAGATTATGGGAGAGACGTTGTTCCTTTACCAATACATCCGGCTTCAAGCCCTACTCCACCGCCCGAGTATGGCCCGGCAAGGACTCCCCATAACCACAGAAAACAACAGATATGCACGCAAATCGTAATCACCGCAAGCTAAGGTAGCTAAATTTTTAATCCTGCTCTTAGAGCGCGACTCTCCAGCAAATAGACCTCCATATTCTTTACCGCAACACAAAATATTGACTTATAGCTAAACACGGCTTCCCCTTCCATATTATCAGAGAGATTGAAGGCTGGAATCCCCCTCATAATTTCTTTGGCTTGACGAGCAAAAAACATTGAATCAATTCGCCCTTTAACTGCGGGATCTAAAAACGAAATATCATTAAGAGAGTGCGCAAACTCATTGCGCATTTTTCTGACAACCATCAAATCATGAAAAACGTCTTCAGAAATCAGTCCAATTCCTCGCGCCAACAAGACTTTTGATGAAAAATTCCCAAGTGCTCCGTTACCATCAAACATATGGGCGATATATCTGTTCGATAATTCATTTAGTTTGAATATGCTAGTTAAATCATCAACCAAGCGTTTCTCGAGAATAACTGCCGCAACGATAACGCAACCTCTATCAGACTCATTCATTAAAGTTGCAGTTTCTGGCTTCAAGCTACGCTCCCATTACAACAAGCATTTCAGGTAAATAAAATTAGGGAAATTACGTGAGGTACTGCCTCAGCCAAGGCTGAATCGATGATGCAGCAAATCAGACAACCTCACAATTCAACCACTTAAAATCTTACCCGATATTTCCAATCCCTGTAGATCGCCCAAAATAGCGGCAAGGACGAAGTCATGCTTGAACAAAAGATTACGTTCGTCAACAGCGAGCCAGCCAAGTGCGGATGCAGCACGGAGTTCAGCTCTGGCGGCGGTTGCTACTCCGACGTGGTTTACATCACTCCCTGCGTGGCGCACAGCGGCAGCAAGCCATTCGGTGCGGTCAAAGTAGAGCGCGATGCGGACGGCTGGTGGTATCACCCTAACATTCCGAGCTTTGGCGGGGACGAAGACCCGGCGCCCTAAATTGCCTGGGTCAAGGAACAGGGGCTGGAGCTGAAAGGCTGGCACTCTGGCGACGAGATCGAGAATCTACCTGACTAGGATGCTGCGTACACCGCCTAGAATCCAGAGTCGCCAGGGCCTGGGTGGTTCCTGATGGGGATCTTCGATACGGATGACGGCCCCTATGTTCAATGGCCGCGCCGGGAGGTTACGCCATGGAAAAGAACAAACTCACCGTCTAGCCTGGCAAAACCCAAGGCTACGATAACCCCGTACACCTAAAGATCACCATGGGGGCGGCGCTGCGGGACGTGGTCGGAGAGTGCCTGCGCTCGCCTCGCCCTACCTGATCCACTACAAGCCCAAAGCCCGCAGGCGGGAGCAGATAGACGCCAAGGATCACTGGACATCGGTAACGCCGGACCACCTGACCAAGGAGTTCAGCAAGGCCAGGGACGCAGCGCACGCCTATGACCACGTGCCGGCCGGAGAGCGCCCCACTTTTCACGAGATCCGCGTATTGGGTGCATGGCTGTACGAGCAGCAGAAATTCCCGCAGGAATATATCCAGGCGCTCATGGGACATTCGGATGAGAAAATGACGAAGCACTATCAGGAGGGGCATGAAGAAAATAGAGTACGTCGTAGTAAGCGCCGAATTGGCTCTGTAGCCCCCCCTATTGCAGGGGGGTTCCATTACGGTCAGCCTCCATTTTTTGACGACTTTTTTCATCAAGATGATCGAACATCGTCCCAAGATTTTTCTTAATCAAAAACAGTGACAACATCAAGAAACAAACCGCAACAACGACAAGAAAGAAGCATATCATCACTGCAGGAATATTTTTAAATAGCCCCACAGTAAGCTGCGCTACAGACGCAATAAAACAAAAAGCAATTGTATAAAAAATAATATTACTTAATCTACGAAGAGGATAAAACAACGTGTCATATTTTGCAGCACCGTTCAGCATAAGGCCATCGAGCCATTTCTTCTCATACGCCGCAGAGTCATAAACTTCCTTTTTCATATTTACAATAATGAAGGTCTTGGCCGACATTAAGAAACCACCTAGCGCAAGAAAGCCGGTAAAAAAACTTCCTCGCAAATTGCCAGCATAGAACTCATATATCCTTCGAGTGGTTCCGGGCGGAAGCAAAATAAAGTCAGCCAAACTTGAGGGGCTCGTAGCTAGCAGGATAACAGCCGCGTACAAAACCATTGTAATAACAATCGCGGTAGGTATTACCCACCGCTCATTTAGATTAATTCGCAACTTCTTTTGTGAATACATGAGCGTACTCCTTTTCGCACTTATCCATAAGCACTTTAATCAGATCACATTTGCTCGCGTCAGTCGAGTCAAACGTGGCTAGCCCTTTCATGAAAATGTCATATGGCATCTCGCCGAAATTAACGGGAACGTCCATAAGCTTAACGGAAAAAGGTTCATCTTCATCATCAAGGACCTCGACTCTACCGCTCCTATCCTTAACCGACGACATCATGTCCTGAATCCCTTTGATAATCAAATGAGAATCTACAGTGCTGTCAAAACTTACATGATGTCGAACCTTGGATACCATACCAAGAAGTGGAAAATCGTCATTGGCGAGCGCTTCAACTGATGCGACCTCATACTTGAAAGACCGGATTTCTTTGTATTTGGCCAAAACCTCTTCAATATCCCTAGCCTGCACTAACATCTCAAAAGCCAAGCCATGGAAAAAGCGACTATTGACTGCTTTCTCTTGCTTCGCAGGAGCCTTATCTGGCAACTTCGCAAGTTCAACCTTTCTTTTAGCCTCAAGATCCCTTCGATATTGAGATGTTACCATTGAGGCAAAGTTTGAAAGCGTGCAAGCACCATAATGATACTGATACATGCCAAATCCATTAAGCTTATTTATAACCCAGAAATTAAACTCTGCGATTTTCTCAAGATCTGCCAGATCAGAGATCTTAACTTTTACCTGACCTTGATCGTTCACCAGCGAAGCATAGCTTCTTTGATCCTTAAGAGTAATAACGACACCACAAAAGAAATTATCACTTTGATCAACTATAATACGGCGAACATTCCCAGATTTTAGGGAGAACTCTATATTCTTGCCAATCAGAGAATTCAGGAAGTCACAGAGCGGTATGTCACTTTTCGCGGTCGAAAAAGAAAAACCAAAATTTTTTGATATGTACATCTAAATTCACTTCCCTATGACACTGATGTGCTTAGCAAACGCCAGATGGTTCCAGCGATTGCAATGATGTTTGAGCACGCGTTGAGACCACATACCAAAGCGCCATCATACTCATCCTGGTGAGAGATCAGAACTGGATGTACTTACAGCAGATCAGTTATAGAGCATAAGTCAGTTGGGGGTTTTGCAAAAGTTTTGCAAATCGCAGAAAGCAAAAAGGGGTCACCGTTTCCGATGACCCCTCTAGACCGCCCAGCAGAGCGGATTTTGTTTGGTAGGCGCGATTGGACTCGAACCAACGACCCCCACCATGTCAAGGTGGTGCTCTAACCAACTGAGCTACGTGCCTGCTGTGAGGCGGCATTCTACGGAATTCCGAAGGGGTGTCAACATCTTTTTTGCAGCTAACCCTATGAATATGCGAATTTTTTATTTGCGCCGGGTACACCCGTGATTTTCGGGTGGCTGGCAGGCAATTTTCAACTCAGGTAGGATCGGCGCACTCGTAAAAAATATAAAACAGAGGTTCCAGGATGGCGAACACCCCCTACCCCCAGTCGTATTACGCCGCTTCTGCGAATGCAGTTCCGCCCCGTCCTGTGTTGCAAGGTGAAGTCGAGACCGATGTGTGCGTGATCGGGGCCGGCTATACCGGGCTTTCCAGTGCGCTGTTTCTGCTGGAGAACGGCTTTCGCGTCACGGTGCTGGAAGCCGCCAAGGTGGGGTTTGGTGCCTCGGGTCGCAACGGTGGGCAGATCGTCAATAGTTACAGCCGCGATATCGACGTGATCGAGCGCAGCGTCGGGCCCCAGCAGGCGCAGTTGTTGGGGCAGATGGCGTTTGAAGGCGGCAGGATCATCCGTGAGCGCGTGGCCAAGTATCAGATCCAGTGCGACTTGAAGGACGGTGGCGTGTTCGCCGCCCTCAACAGCAAGCACATGGGCCACCTGGAGTCGCAAAAGCGTCTGTGGGAGCGCTACGGCCATACGCAACTGGAGTTGCTGGACGAGCGCCGCATCCGCGAGGTGGTGGCCTGTGACAACTATGTGGGGGGTTTGCTGGACATGAGCGGTGGCCATATCCACCCGCTCAACCTGGCGCTCGGTGAAGCCGCGGCTGTGGAATCCCTGGGCGGCACGATCTATGAGCAATCGGCAGCGGTGCGCATTGAGCGCGGTGCCAATCCGGTGGTACACACCGCCGAAGGCAGGGTCAGGGCCAAATTCATTATCGTCGCGGGGAACGCTTACCTGGGCAATCTGGTGCCGGAGCTAGCGGCCAAGTCGATGCCGTGCGGCACCCAAGTGATCACCACGGCGCCACTGGGCGATGAAGTAGCCAAGACTTTATTGCCACAGGATTACTGTGTCGAGGACTGCAACTACCTGCTCGACTACTACCGCCTCACCAGCGACAAGCGCCTGATCTTCGGCGGCGGCGTGGTCTATGGCGCGCGGGACCCGGCGAATATCGAAGCGATCATCCGACCGAAAATGCTCAAGGCCTTTCCGCAACTGAAGAACGTGAAGATCGACTACGCCTGGACCGGCAATTTCCTCCTCACCCTGTCGCGTTTGCCGCAGGTCGGCCGCCTGGGTGACAACATCTATTACTCCCAGGGCTGTAGCGGTCATGGCGTGACGTACACGCACTTGGCAGGCAAAGTACTGGCGGAGGCCTTGCGAGGTCAGGCTGAGCGTTTTGATGCGTTTGCGGGCTTGCCGCATTACCCGTTCCCGGGTGGGCAAATGTTGCGCACGCCGTTTGCGGCGCTGGGAGCTTGGTACTACGGGTTGCGGGATAAATTCGGGATGTAAACACAGGCAACCTGTGGCGAGGGAGCTTGCTCCCTCGCCACATTTACATCAAGCCTTCAAGCAAAGATGCGCTTCAGAGCTGGTCGCGAGCAATCCCGCTACGAATCCGTACGATATCCGCCAATACCGCCAACGCAATTTCCGACGGCGTCCTGCTGCCCAGGTTAAGCCCGATGGGCGCGTGTATCCGCGCCAGTTCAGGCTCCCCCAACCCACCGACGCGGCGCAGTCGCTCAAAGCGTTTCTGCGAGGTCTGCAACGACCCCATCACGCCAATGTAGAACGCGTCGGTACGCACCGCTTCCATCATCGCCAGATCGTCGATACGCGGGTCATGCGTCAGCGCAACCACCGCCGTATCACGGTGACAGCCGCCGTCGGCAATAAACACCGACGGCAACTGGCGACGAATCTCCACGCCATTGAGCACCACGCCTTCGAGCACTTCATCACGTGGGTCGCAGAGAATCACTTCGAACCCAAGGCCGACTGCAAACTCGGCACACGCCTGCGCCACGCTGGAGTACCCGGCCAGTAATAAACGCTGAGCCGCACCGACGCGGATGCGCACCCGCTCACTGTCACGCTCGATGCGCACGCCCTGCTCACAATCAGCGACCAGGCTGCGCGCCCCGCTGGCCAGGTCGACCTGGCGAATCAAGCGGCGCTGCCCGAGCAGCGCCGACTCCACTTCACGCAGGTGCGCCTGCACCTCGCAGTCAGGCTCGAACTTCTCAACCAATACATCGAGAATGCCGCCGCAGGGCAGGCTGACCCGCGAGCGCGGATCGTCCCCTGCGCCGTAGCGCACCACGTTGACCGCAGCGAAAAACGCACCTTCGGCGACGCGTTCGAGAAAGTCTTCCTCGACGCAACCACCCGACAACGACCCAATCCACTGCCCAGCGGCGTTCACCGCCAGCAGCGAACCCGGCGCCCGCGGCGCCGAGCCGTAGGTGGCCAGCACCGTACAGAGCCAAATGCGCTGCCCCGCCACCGACCACGCCAGCGCCCGTCGTATCACCTGCAGATCCAGATGCTGCATGTCAGTGCGCCTTGTGCTCGATGGACGGCGCCTCAGCCTGCAGCTTCTGCACATCGCTCACCGCCAGCTCCGCCGATTGCCCGCCCCAGCCTTGGCGCAGGTAATTGATCAGATCGGTGAGTTGTTCCGGGCTGAGTTTTCCCGCGAAGCCCGGCATCGGTTGCATGTGCTCGAACCCGGAGAACTTCTGCTCGCCAATCCCGTCCTCGATCACCCGCACCAGGTTGCGCGGGTCTTCCAGACGCAGCGTGGTGTTGCCGCGCATCGCCACCGCGATGTGCGGCTTGCCTTCACCATCGGCGGCATGGCAACCGGCACAGACGTTCAGGTATTCCTGGCGGCCGCGCTGAGCGCTCGGGCCAAGGTGTTCCACCGGCACTTCGACCAGCGCCTTGGCTGCGGGCGGTTTATCACCGAGCAGGAAGGTCGCCATCGCGGCCAGGTCCGTATCGCTCAGGCCCTGGGTGCTGTTGTGGAACACCGGGAACATCTCGTTGAACATCGTCCCTTGTGCGCTCATGCCATGCTTGAGGAACGTGGCCAGGTCCTGCTCATTCCAGCCGCGCGCGGCCAGGTCGGTGGCGAGCAGGCTGGGCGCCAGATAGCCATTGAGGATGCCGCCGGTCAGGCGCTTGTCCAGCTCCATCGCACCGGGCAGGCCACGTGGCGTGTGGCATTCGCCGCAGTGGCCGAGCACTTCGACCATGTACTGGCCGCGCTTCCAGGCTTCGCTCTTGCCTTCGGCCGGTTCCAGTTTCAGCGCTTTGCCGTACAGCACGTTCCAGCCCATCAGGCCCAGGCGCACGTTGAAGGGAAAGCTCAGGCTCGTGACCGGCGCTGCGCGCTCGATCGGCTCGATGGTTTTGAGGTACGCATGAATGGCGTCCGAGTCTTCACGCGGCATCAGGTGGTACGAGGTGTAGGGCATCGCCGGATACAAGTACGCACCGTCGCGACGCTTGCCTTCGGTCAACGCGGCGAAGAACTCGTCATCGCTGTACAAGCCGATGCCGTG
This sequence comes from Pseudomonas sp. DWP2-2, assembly GCF_049897065.1. NCBI lineage: Bacteria > Pseudomonadati > Pseudomonadota > Gammaproteobacteria > Pseudomonadales > Pseudomonadaceae > Pseudomonas > Pseudomonas sp. DWP2-2. Next base: position 679,105 of record NZ_JAFCVN010000001.1, read on the forward strand.
TTCTTTGCTTGGTGTGATATTGGTGCCGTAGATGGTGCCGAACGGCGAGACAATCGGCAGGCCGCCGGCAAACGGCGCGCCGCCCGGTGCAGTGTGGCAGGCCATGCAGTCAGCGGCGCGGGCGAGGTATTCGCCGCGCTTGGCTTGATCATCAGCGTGGGCAAACAATACCGGCGCGGCAAGGCCGACCGCCAAGGCCAGGCGGGTCAGAAAAAGCTTCATGCTTAACCCTCCTTGACCAGGCCGAGATCGGTCAGCACGTTGCGGGTGGCGTTGTAATAACGCACGTACCCGGTACAACGGCAGACGTGATGACCGAGGCTGTCCTCGATGACTTGTTCCAGCTTGCTGTGCACGGTCGGCTGGCGTTGCAGTTTCTCCACCAACACGGTCGCCGCGTTGACGAAGCCCGGCGCGCAATAGCTGCACTGAAAGGCGAACTCATCCACGAAGCGCTGCTGGATCGGACTGAGCTCAGTGACCTGGCCCGACTCATCGCGCTTGGCATGGCCTTCGATAGTGCGCACTTGCTTGCCTTCGAAGTAATGCGCGCCGGTGATGCAGGTGCGCACTTCTTCGCTGGTGCCGTCCGGGTTGTCGACGATCACCACACAGGCGTGGCAAATGCCCTGGCCGCAGCCCAGCCGCGAGCCCGTGAGGTTTTTGTATTCGTGCAGGTAGTCGATCATCGGCAGGTCATCAGGGATGTCCACCGGGCCGACGGGTTGACCATTGAGGGTCAGTTGAAGCGGACGGTTAGCCATTGAGGGCCTCCTTGATGCGGGCAGCCGTGATTGGCAGGTCGCGAACACGTTTACCGATGGCGTGTGCCACCGCATTACCGATGGCCCCGACAATCGGGATCATCACCACTTCAGCGATACCTTTGGACGGGTCGCTTGGCGACAGCGCCGGCAGAATCTCCGAGGTCTGCTTCCATACGGCAACGTGACGCGCCATCGGCAGACGGTAGCGGTTGAAGTTCCAGTCGCCCTCCCCCGGCCCGCCTTCGTACAACGGCATTTCCTCCATCAACGCGTGACCGATACCCATGGCCACTCCACCCTCGAGCTGGCCTTTGACCAACTCTTCAACCAGCACACGCCCGCACTCGACCCATGAATGGTGATTGAGCACTTCGACCTGCGCCGAACCCTTGTTGACCTTCAACTCGACCAACGTGGCGACGGGGCTGTAGTACGTCACCGCAGCGTTATTCAACTGGGTGGCGGGATAGCTGACGTTCTGGCGATCGAGCAGGTGGAAACCGGCAGTGCTCATCAGCGCCTGCTTGGCTTTCGGTGCGCCATCGCCGTATTTCACCGCCAGACCGTCGAGCGGCAGGCGCTCGCGCACGCCGTCGATGCTGTACTCAGCCTCGGCCCAGCTCCAGCGGTTGAACCCGTGGACCGTGGCAGCGGTGACCAGGCCTCGCTCATGAGCGCGCCTGGCCAGTTCTTCAAAGCTCAATGGCTGCATGCCGTTGGCGGTGAGCTTGCCGTCCACCCAATGTGCGTCTTCGCGGCGTACCACATAGGGGTTGGCCTGGCCGCCGAACGGGCCCTGGCGCCAGATCTCTAGCGCCGCTGGCCACAGGCCGTGGTTGAACAGCACACGCGCCGCTTCGCGGGTGGCGTGGCTGAAGTAGTACGCCGAGTTGGTCGCCGAAGACGCCGAAGCGCGCTTGCCCACCCAACGCGGGTTACGCAGCAGGTTGTCCTGCTCGGCCTGGCTCATGGTGTAAGGGTTGCCGCCGGTGACCAGTTGCATTTCCTGCCATTGTGTTTCGCCGGTCTTCACTTCGTGGGCCGGGCTGCCGAGGAAGTCGGCAACCACCAGCGACTGCGAAGTGGACATGCCGGTGCCGATTTCGATTCCGATGTGGCGCAGGCTGATGCGACCGTCAGCGCTGAATTCAACACTGGCCATCGGCGCTTCGGAACCGGTGCCGAAGTCTTTCTGGCAGATGGCAAAACCGACGCCATACCAGTTATCCGGGTCTGCGGCTTCGCGTTGTTGCTTGATCGCGTCACGGTTTTTCCACACGTCGTGCACAGCGGCCTTGTCGAGAATTTCGTGCAGCCGCAACGCACCGGCAGGGATCGCGCCCTGGGTGTTCTTCATGCCCGAACGCAATGCGTTCTTGCGCCGCAGCTCGATGGCATCCACACCAAGGCGGCCGGCGATTTCGTCGACCATCATTTCGGTCGCCGCCATGCTTTGCAGGGTGCCGTAGCCCCGCATCGAACCGGCTTCAACGCCACGGGAATGGTACGCGGTGACTTGCAGGTCGTTCTGCGGCATGTAGTAGATCGACTGCGCCGCCGTGGCGCCGACCGCAGCCACCGATGGGCTGTAGTTGATCCGGCCACCGCCGTCGACGCTCATGTCGGCGAGGAAGATTTTGAAGCTGTGGTCGTTCTTGTCGACCGCCAACTGATAGCGGATATCGAATGGGTGACGCTTGATGCCGCTCTGGAATTGCTCGTAACGGTCGTTGGCCAGGCGCACCGGCACACCAGCGCCATACAACGCAGCGAGGGCGGCGTAGTAGACGAAAATGTTGTGGTCTTTGGAACCGTAACCCACGGTGTAACCCGGGTGCATGTTCAGATGAGCCAGGCCGAAGCGCGACGGCGAGATCATCTTGGCGGTCTCGGTCGCAACTTCCAATGGGCACTGGGTGGCCACCACAAAGTGCAGGGTTTTGGTCGCTGGATCGTACCAACCGTTGCCGTTGTCCGGCTCCATGGCGGCCGGTTCGATCGATGGGGTTTTGTAGCGCTCGTCAAACACTAGCCAGTTGTCCGGTGGCGTGTTGATCTGGCTCTTCATGCGCTCGGCGTAGAACAGCCCGCGCTCGGTCAGGTTGCCGTGCAGGTTCGGCTGGGAATTCCACACTGGGCGACGGTTTTTCAGCATCGGGAACAGGATCGAATCCTTGAGGCTGGCGAATTCGTCTTCATCGGCCGAGGTCGGGCCACCCACGCGCACGTAGCGGAAGCTACCGTAGGGGTCACCTTCGTAATACGGCACTTTGGCGCCGTAACGAATCGCCTTGTCATTGAACTTGAGTTTGTTCTTGGCCTGACGGAAACGCTCGAAGTCGTTCCAGATCAGGATCGCCACCGGGTGACCGATGAACATCGGCACTTTGCCCTCGGGTAGCAACGGGTCCGGCGCATGTTCTTCCGGGAAGACGATACCGTCCTTGTCCAGGTCGGCAGCGGTGACAATACGGTCCGGCTGCAGCTCGGCGCCAAGCCACGACAGGTCGTAGCCCGCGTAGATGTGGTCGGCCTTGATGGTTTTGAGCAACATGGCGTGACCTTGCTGCTGGGGCCAGCCAGGCATGTCCTTGGAACGGATGTCGCGGGCAAACACCTTGCTGCCGCAGACTTTCGACAAGGCATCGTTACGCTGGCGCGCCTTGCCGTTATGGCCAAGCCACTTTTCAGACGGCACGGTCACGCTGTTTTCCATCAAGGCAGCCAGCGCCTGGGTGCTGAGCGGCGTGAGCGTGACACTCACACCCGCCACCAGCCCGCCCTGGAGGAACGAGCGCCGGGTTATTTCACGGTTGGACATGGATCATCCTCTGAGCGGTTATAAATCCGCCCTTATGGTTAAGTACACCGAATCTGGAGACTTGCAGAAACCTTTCTCGACGAATCAAAAGGCCATGATGACAGTGCAAAGTTGACCGAAGGGTTAACTTTAAAGGTTTCTGCGCCTGCGGCAAATAACCACATTGAAATTTTTTGACACAACAACGCAAAACGGCCGACAGAATCGAAATGTTCTGCCGGCCGTTTGCCGATAATGAGCGCTGTTGGTAGCGAAGAAGATGAGGCTTTTTTTCAAACCCCAGACACAAAAAACCCCGGTCTTTCGACCAGGGTCTTTGCTATCGGATCAAGGTGAGCCAGTGGCTTTCCTTGTGCTTCAAGGCGTTCAGTGGGCCTTGATGCAGATATGGCGCAGCGGACGGGACTCGAACCCGCGACCCCCGGCGTGACAGGCCGGTATTCTAACCGACTGAACTACCGCTGCGTATCGCTTGGCTGATTGAGCATGAACCCTCAACCACCTTTAAACATCTGATCGATCAGCCTTGGCTGTTCAATCTCAAGCCCGACATATCGAACCTGGAAAATATGGCGCAGCGGACGGGACTCGAACCCGCGACCCCCGGCGTGACAGGCCGGTATTCTAACCGACTGAACTACCGCTGCGCGTCGGTGCAACCTTTAACGTTGCGTCTTGCCCTAGGGCAAAACTCTCAAGAAGTGGTGGGTGATGACGGGATCGAACCGCCGACCCTCTGCTTGTAAGGCAGATGCTCTCCCAGCTGAGCTAATCACCCTTTGCTTCGTTGAGGCCGCGAAATTTACGCAGGTAGCGGACCTAAGTCAATAGCCTGCTTGAAGTTTTTCTGAAAAAGACAAAATGACTTCAAGACAGCTACCCGCCCTACTCGCTGTAAATCATCTTCTTGCTCATGCCGCCGTCCACCACGAACTCTTGCCCGGTGACGAACCCGACCTGGCGTGACAGCAACCAGGCTACCATCGCCGCCACGTCCTCCACTGTCCCTACCCTGCCCGCCGGATGCTGGGCATGATCGGCGTCGGTGAGCGGCTCTGCACGCCGCGCAGCCGGGTCACGTGCGTCGATCCAGCCAGGGCTGACCGCATTGACCCGCACTTCCGGCCCAAGGCTCATGGCCAGGGCGTGGGTCAGGGCCAACAGCCCACCTTTGCTGGCCGCATAGGCTTCGGTATCAGGCTCGGATTGACGCGCCCGGGTCGAGGCCAGGTTGACGATGGCACCGCCATGGGCACGCAGGTAAGGCGCGCAGTGCTTGGCCAGCAGCATCGGCCCACTGAGGTTGACCGCCAGCACCCGATTCCAGTACGCCAGGTCGAGGCTTTCCAGGGTGATATTGCGCGGGTCGGCCACCGCCGCGTTGCACACCAACGCATCCAGGCGCCCGAACTGCCCCAGCACCTCGGCGACACCCTGGGCCACTTGCTTCTCGTCGGCCACGTCCATGGTGATAAACCAGGCATTGTCGCCCAGCACCTTGGACACCTTGGCACCGCGCTCGCGGTCCAGGTCGGTCAGCACCACCTGCCAGCCTTCGCTGATCAGCCACGCGGCAATCCCGAGGCCAATGCCCCGCGCCGCGCCCGTCACCAGCGCCACGCGCCCGTTGCTGGCCGCTGCGGCCTCCATGGACCACTCGATCACAAGGCCGCCAGCCCGCGGGCCAGGTCTGCCTGCAAGTCAGCAACATCTTCCAGGCCCACCGCGATGCGGATCAGACTGTCACGGATGCCGGCCGCCTCACGCTCCTGCGGCGCCAGGCGCCCGTGGGAGGTAGTGCTCGGGTGGGTGATGGTGGTCTTGCTGTCACCCAGGTTGGCGGTAATGGAGATCAAGCGCGTCGCGTCGATGAAGCGCCAGGCGCCGTCTTTGCCGCCCTTCACTTCAAAACTCACCACCGCACCGAAACCGCGCTGCTGGCGCTGGGCCAAGGCGTGTTGCGGGTGACTCTTGAGGCCGGCGTAATGCACCTTCTCGATACCGTCCTGCTGCTCCAGCCACTCGGCCAGGGCCTGGGCGTTGGCGCAATGGGCTTTCATGCGCAGGCTGAGGGTTTCCAGGCCTTTGAGGAAGATCCAGGCGTTGAACGGGCTGAGGGTCGGGCCGGCGGTGCGCAGGAAGCCCACCACTTCCTTCATCTGCTCGCTGCGACCGGCCACCACGCCGCCCATGCAACGGCCCTGGCCGTCGATGAACTTGGTTGCCGAGTGAACCACGATGTCCGCACCCAGCTTCAGCGGTTGCTGCAAGGCCGGGGTGCAGAAGCAGTTGTCCACCACCAGCATCGCGCCCTTGGCATGCGCGACTTCGGACAGCGCGGCGATGTCCACCAGCTCAGCGAGCGGATTGGATGGCGATTCGACGAACAACAGCTTGGTATTGGCCTTGATGGCCGCCTCCCAACCGGACAGGTCCGCCAGGGGCACGTAATCGACTTCAATACCGAAACGCTTGAAGTACTTCTCGAACAGGCTGATGGTCGAGCCGAACACGCTGCGCGATACCAGCACATGGTCGCCGGCGCTGCACAGGCTCATCACCACCGCCAGGATGGCCGCCATGCCGGTGGCAGTCGCCACGGCTTGCTCGGCACCTTCCAGGGCCGCGATACGCTCTTCGAACGCACGCACGGTCGGGTTGGTGTAGCGCGAATACACGTTGCCCGGCACTTCGCCAGCAAACCGCGCAGCGGCGTCGGCGGCAGTACGGAACACGTAGCTGGAGGTGAAGAACATCGGGTCGCCGTGCTCACCTTCCGGGGTACGGTGCTGGCCGGCGCGCACAGCCAGGGTATCGAAAGCTACGCCATTGAGGTCGCTGTCCAACCGACCGGCATCCCATTCCTGACTCATGCTGCGACTCCTTATTCAATTCTTTGTTTAAGATACAAAACCGGCCCCTCAGGGCCGGTGTTTACTCAGTTGTTATACAGGTCAATGATCGCGCTGACCGCCTGGGTCTTGATCTTCGACGAGTCGTTGCGCGCCTGCTCGATCTTGTTCAGGTAGGCCTCGTCGACATCGCCGGTCACGTACTTGCCGTCGAACACGGCGCAGTCGAACTGCTCGATCTTGATCTTGCCACCGCCAACCGCTTCGATCAGGTCCGGCAGGTCCTGGTAGATCAGCCAGTCGGCGCCGATCAGGTCGGCCACGTCCTGGGTCGAACGATTATGCGCGATCAGCTCATGGGCGCTCGGCATGTCGATACCGTACACGTTCGGGTAACGCACCGCAGGCGCAGCGGAACAGAAGTACACGTTCTTCGCCCCGGCTTCGCGGGCCATCTGGATGATCTGCTTGCAGGTGGTGCCCCGCACGATGGAGTCATCTACCAGCATTACGTTCTTGCCGCGGAACTCCAGTTCGATGGCGTTGAGCTTCTGGCGTACCGATTTCTTGCGCGCAGCCTGGCCGGGCATGATGAAGGTACGGCCGATGTAGCGGTTCTTCACGAAGCCTTCGCGGAACTTGACGCCCAGATGGTTGGCCAGCTCCAGCGCGGCGGTACGGCTGGTGTCCGGGATCGGGATGACCACATCGATATCGTGCTCGGGGCGCTCGCGCAGGATCTTCTCGGCCAGCTTCTCGCCCATGCGCAGGCGCGCCTTGTAGACCGAGACGCCGTCGATGATCGAATCCGGACGCGCCAAGTAGACGTGCTCGAAGATGCACGGAGTGAGTTTCGGTGCTACGGCGCACTGACGGGTGTGCAGCTTGCCGTCTTCAGTGATGTAGATAGCCTCGCCCGGCGCCAGGTCGCGGATCAGGGTGAAGCCCAGCACGTCCAGGGACACGCTTTCGGAAGCGATCATGTACTCGACGCCTTCGTCGGTGTGACGCTGGCCGAACACGATCGGGCGAATGCCGTGGGGGTCGCGGAAACCAACGATGCCGTAACCGGTGATCATCGCCACCACCGCATAACCACCGACGCAACGGTTGTGCACGTCGATCACGGCGGCGAACACGTCTTCTTCGGTCGGCTGCAGCTTGCCGCGCTGGGCCAGCTCGTGGGCGAACACGTTGAGCAGCACTTCCGAATCGGAGCTGGTGTTGACGTGGCGCAGGTCAGATTCGTAGATCTCCTTGGCCAGTTGTTCAACGTTGGTCAGGTTACCGTTGTGCGCCAAGGTGATGCCGTAAGGCGAGTTGACGTAGAACGGTTGAGCTTCGGCCGAGGTCGAACTACCGGCAGTCGGGTAGCGCACATGGCCAATGCCCATGTGCCCGACGAGGCGCTGCATGTGACGCTGATGGAACACGTCACGCACCAGGCCATTGTCCTTGCGCAGGAATAACCGGCCGTCGTGGCTGGTCACAATACCGGCAGCGTCCTGGCCGCGGTGCTGGAGGACGGTTAGCGCGTCATACAGCGCCTGATTGACGTTCGACTTACCGACGATACCGACGATGCCACACATGCGACGCAACCCCTACTTAATGAATCTTGACTGAACACAGCTTACTGAGGCGTTTTGGCCGGTAAGAGGTGCTCCTTGAACGGAAGATCAGCGGGTACGCTGATTCCGCTGGCCAGCCACTGACTGCTCCACCCCAGGATGAGGTTCTTGGACCAGTCTGCAACCAATAGAAATTTTGGCACGAGTACCGACTCCTGCCACCACGAATCCTGCTGTACCGGCCCCAGGCTCAACAGCCCGACCGCCACGACCACCAGCAACGCGCCACGCGCAGCCCCGAAGGCCATGCCGAGAAATCGATCGGTCCCGGAGAGGCCGGTGACACGTATCAACTCGCCAATAAGATAATTGACCATTGCCCCCACCAACAGCGTGGCGATGAACATGATGGCGCAGCCCGCGATGACGCGAGCCGAAGGTGTCTCTATGTACCCGGCCAGGTAGACCGACAGTGAACCACCGAACATCCAGGCTACGACTCCTGCGATGATCCAGGTCAGCAACGACAGTGCTTCTTTTACGAAGCCGCGGCTCAGACTGATCAAAGCGGAGATGGCGACGATTGCAACGATCGCCCAATCAACCCAGGTAAATGGCACAGTGCAGCCTACGTACGGATAAGGCGGCGCATTTTAGCAGAGCGCCGGGCTATCGGTAAGCGGTGATTGCGGGTGCTTTGCAAATCAATAGATTGTGACGGGCCAATCGCATTTCAACCCCAGCACAAACCAATGTGGGAGCTGGCTTGCCTGCGATGAAGGCGGCACGCTCGACATCGTTGTCGATTGAACCACCGTCATCGCAGGCAAGCCAGCTCCCACATTTAGAGCATATTGCCCGTTCAGCCGCGCTCGGGCTGGAAACGCACCACAAACCCGTTGAGGTTCTGCTGACGACCCAGCAAATCGCGCAGGCGATCTGCCTCCGCACGCTCGATCAGCGGCCCGACAAACACACGATTCTTGCCGTCAGCGCTGCGGATATAAGCGTTATACCCCTGGGCACGCAGCTTTTTCTGCAAGGCGTCGGCACTTTCGCGATTGGCCAGGCTGGCCAGCTGGATCGACCAACTGATCGGCAGGCCATTAGGGTCGATGCGACTCTGCCCCACATCCGGCTTGCCAGGCGCTGCAGGCTGCGGCGCTACCGGCTTGGGCGCTGGCGCCGGTGCAGCCGGTTTGGCGGCGACAGCCGGGGCTGGCGTTGGCTTGACCACCGGCACACTTGGCTGCACCGGCATCGAAGGGGCCTGTGAAGGCGCCTGCTGTGTGACGACCTCCTCCTCGACGGGCACAGGCTCTTGCGGCAACACCTGAGGCTCAGGCACGACCACCGGTTCGACCTGAACCTGCGGCACCACCGGCGCCTGGGGCGCAGCGGGAGCTTCAACCACCACCTGGCGCTGTTCGTCCTGGCGGGAAAACAGCATCGGCAAAAAGATTACCGCCAACGCCACCAGCACCAGGGCCCCGACCATTCGCTGCTTGTATGCGCTATCCAGTAATGCCATGTGCAGCTTCCTCCGTGGAGCGCCGGGCCAGCCATTCAAGCGCCTCGGCAACACAATAAAATGATCCGAACAACAGGATTTCGTCCTCGGCCGTCGCTACCGCACACTGCGCCTCCAGGGCTGCAGTGACGCTTGCATACGACGTCACCGGCGCGCCAAGGTTCTGCAAGGCAGTTTCCAACTCAACCGCAGGACGGCTGCGTGGCGTGTCCAGCGGCGCAACGGCCCAAGACTGGACGCTGCCCAGCAGTGGCGCAACCACGCCGTCCAGGTCCTTGTCGACCAACAACCCGAACACCGCCAGGCGACGCCCCACCGGCGGCGTACGCGCCAGACGCTCAGCCAGGTACTGCGCAGCATGGGGGTTATGGCCTACATCCAACATCAGGCTCAGGCGCTTGCCTTGCCAGTCGAAGGTTCGGCGATCGAGGCGCCCCACCACTTTCGTTGCCAGCAAGGTCGCCGCGATCTGCGCGGCGTCCCACGGCAGGTCCAGCAGCAAATAGGCTTGCAGCGCGAGCGCGGCGTTTTCCATCGGCAGGTTCAGCAACGGCAAATCAAGCAGCTCTACCCGTTGGCCACGTGCATCCTGCCCACGCCATTGCCAATGGGTGTCGCCGATGTCCAGGGTGAACTCGCGACCCCGCAGGTAGAACAGGCAATCCAGTTCGCGCGCCCTGTCGAGCAAGGGTTGCGGCGGGTCCAGGTCACCACACAGCGCCGGACGGCCCTGGCGGAAGATCCCGGCCTTTTCAAAAGACACCGATTCGCGGGTATTGCCCAGGTAATCGGCATGATCGACACCAATGCTGGTTACCAGGGCCAGGTCGGCATCCACCACGTTGACAGTATCCAGGCGCCCGCCGAGGCCGACTTCCAGCACGACCACATCCAGTTGCGCACGCTCGAACAGCCAGAACGCCGCCAGGGTGCCCATCTCGAAATAGGTCAGGGAAATGTCGCCACGCCCGGCTTCCAGGGCTGCGAAGGCTTCGCACAGCTGGGCATCAGTGGCTTCGACGCCATTGAGCTGCACCCGCTCGTTGTAGCGCAGCAGGTGCGGCGAACTGTACACGCCGACTTTGAGGCCCTGGGCCTGCAACAGCGCGGCGACAAAGGCACAGGTGGAGCCTTTGCCGTTGGTGCCGGTCACCGTGATCACACGCGGTGCCGGCTGGCCCAACCCGAGGCGGGCCGCTACCTGTTGCGAGCGCTCCAGGCCCATGTCGATGGCGGACGGATGCAACTGCTCAAGGTAGGCGAGCCATTCGCCCAGGGTACGTTGGGTCATAGGTTTGCTGGCACCGGCGGCACGACGATCGGCTCGACCTTAGGCGCGATGTACACAGGCGTCGGCAAGCCCATCATTTGCGCGAGCAGGCTGCCCAGGCGCGGGCGCAGTTCGCCACGCGGAATGATCAGGTCGATCGCACCGTGCTCCAGCAGGAACTCGCTGCGCTGGAAGCCTTCCGGCAGTTTTTCCCGCACGGTCTGCTCGATTACGCGCGGGCCGGCAAAACCGATCAGGGCTTTAGGCTCGCCAACGATCACATCGCCCAACATCGCCAGGCTGGCGGAGACGCCGCCGTAGACCGGGTCGGTCAGTACGGAGATGAACGGAATGCCTTCTTCACGCAGACGCGCCAGTACCGCCGAGGTCTTGGCCATTTGCATCAGGGAAATCAGGGCTTCCTGCATGCGCGCACCACCGGAGGCGGCGAAGCAGATCATTGGGCAACGGTTTTCCAGGGCATAGTTGGCAGCGCGAACAAAGCGCTCACCGACGATGGCACCCATGGAGCCGCCCATGAAGGAGAATTCGAAGGCCGAGACTACTACCGGCATGCCCAGCAGCTTGCCGCTGACCGAAATCAGCGCGTCTTTTTCGCCAGTCTGCTTCTGCGCGCCGACCAGGCGGTCCTTGTACTTCTTGCTGTCGCGGAACTTGAGACGGTCAACCGGCTCCAGGTCGGCACCCAGTTCATTACGGCCATCGGCATCCAGGAAGATGTCGATACGGGCGCGTGCGCCAATACGCATGTGGTGGTTGCACTTGGGGCAAACGTCCAGGGTCTTTTCCAGCTCCGGGCGATACAGCACCGCGTCGCAGGATGGGCATTTGTGCCACAGACCTTCAGGAACCGAGCTTTTCTTCACCTCGGAACGCATGATCGAAGGGATCAGTTTGTCTACTAACCAGTTGCTCATGCTTTCTTTTCTCCAGTACCGGTGGCTCGAACACAGCCCCGCGTATGCCCTTGAGCTAAATTCATATGTGGCGATGACACAGACGGGACGGGGTCAGACGTTGGACCTGCCATTTCCCGCCCGTATCCTCAGCCTTCCAGACAACCTGCCAGCGCAGGGTTGCCACTTCGTTTCCGGGCCACCCACAGGCGGCGCCGGGCTGTTTTACACAGTGGTAGTTATGGACGGCGGCAGACTGCCAGCCGTCACATCCCACCCCTGCTGTTGCGCACGGCCTGCATGAACGCGCGAATCTTGCTCGGGTCCTTGATCCCCTTGCCCTGCTCCACCCCACCGCTGACGTCCACGGCATACGGCCGGACCTGTTCGATGGCCGCCTGGACATTCGCTGGAGTGAGCCCACCCGCGAGAATGACCGGCTTGCTCAACCCCTCGGGAATCAGCGTCCAGTCGAACGCCTCGCCCGTGCCACCGGGTACGCCTTCGACGTAAGTGTCCAACAGAATCCCGCGAGCGCCGGTATAAGCGGCGCAGGCTGCGGCGATATCGTCCCCAGCCTTGACTCGCAACGCCTTGATGTACGGGCGCTGATAGCTTTCGCATTCCTCTGGCGATTCGTCGCCATGGAACTGCAACATATCCAGCGGCACCGCATCCAGGGTTTCGTTGAGCTCGCAGCGGCTGGCGTTGACGAACAACCCCACGGTGGTCACGAAGGGCGGCAATGCAGCGATGATCGCCCGCGCCTGCAGCACATTCACCGCCCGTGGGCTCTTGGCATAAAACACCAGGCCAATGGCATCCGCCCCCGCTTCGACTGCCGCCAGCGCGTCTTCTATGCGGGTAATCCCGCAAATCTTGCTGCGAACGGCTGACATGTCGTAGGAACCTCAGGGTTGGACCGAGAAAGTCCCGGATGGTAACAAAAGCTTTTCCGGGCGTCAGCCGCCAAGTTCGCTGAAACCGGTGAGGAAGTGCGGCCCGATAAAGCGTTCCGGCAATTCGAACTCGTCGCGGTACTCCACATCCACCAGGTAAAGGCCGAACGGATGCGCCGTGACCCCGCCCGTGCGGCGAATGCGGCTATCCAGCACTTCCTTGGCCCACTCCACCGGGCGCTCACCGGTGCCGATGGTCATCAGCACGCCAGCGATGTTGCGCACCATGTGATGCAGGAAGGCACCTGCACGGATATCCAGCACAATCATCTTGCCGTGGCGCGTCACCCGCAGGTGGTGGACTTCCTTGATCGGCGACTTGGCCTGGCACTGCCCGGCACGGAAGGCGCTGAAGTCATGCACCCCGACCAGATGCTGCGCGGCCTCGGCCATGCGCTCGGCATCCAGCGGGCGGTGGTTCCAGGTGATTTCTTCATTGAGGTGCGCCGGGCGGATCTGATCGTTGTAGATCACGTAGCGGTAACGGCGGGCGATGGCCTTGAAACGGGCGTGAAAATGCGCCGGCATGACCTTGGCCCAGCTGACGCTGACGTCATGGGGCAAATTGATATTAGCCCCCATCACCCACGCCTTCATCGACCGCTCGGCCTGGGTGTCGAAGTGCACCACTTGGCCACACGCGTGTACGCCGGCATCGGTACGCCCGGCACACATCAGCGACACCGGGGAGTTGGCGACTTTGGACAGGGCATTTTCCAGGGTTTCCTGCACCGTCAGCACCCCAGAGGCCTGACGCTGCCAGCCGCGATAGCGCGAGCCTTTGTATTCCACGCCCAGTGCGATGCGGTAAAAGCCTGCGGCCGCCATTTCGGCAGCCGCGTTATCTATATTTGCCAAGAACTGTGAGCCTGATGAGTTGCGCAAAGGCGGGCATTATAGGGCGTCAGGGTGCATGAGAGGGGGCTTTTAATCTGGGGTTTTTGTGGCGAGGGAGCTTGCTCCCGTTCGACAGCGCAGCTGGAGCCGGCTTTTCAGGGGCGCTACGCCCCCCAGCGGGAGCAAGCTCCCTCGCCACAACAAGCCCGCTCCCACATTTTTCTGCCTCGGCCGTTAGATTCGGCCGAGCATTTCCTTGGCTTCGCCACGCTGGCCTTCGTTGCCTTCGGTCAGCACCTCGGACAGGATGTCTCGCGCGCCGTCAGCATCGCCCATGTCGATATAGGCCTGGGCCAGGTCGAGCTTGGTGGCCACTTCATCAGTGCCCGAGAGGAAGTCGAAATCCGGCTCATCCTCAGCACCCAGCGCGGCATCTTCAGCCGTGAAGGAAGGCTCGATCGGCGGATGTTCCAGGCTCTGGGACAATCGATCCAGTTCAGCGTTGACGTCGTCCAGCTCCGACGCGAAGGCATCGGGCTTGGCCGCAGGCTTGCTCGGCTCGTCCGCCAGCGACAGGTCAAAGTCTTCCGGCAGGTCGAATTCGTCCAGCGCAGCCGGCGTCAGGGTCGGCGGCTCCACCGGCGGTACATCCTTGATCTGCTCTTCAAGGCCCGACAGGAAGTCGTCATCGGTTTGCGACGCGGGCGGGTCCAGCTGCAGGTCCAGGTCAAAGTCCGACAGGTCCTGTGCGTCGGCCTTAGACTCGGTCTGTTGTTTGAGCAATGTTTCAAAGGTTTGCTGGTCTTGCGCGATCTCGGCCGGCGAGGCGGCTTCCAGGTCATCCAGGCTCAAGTCGAAATCGGTGTCGAAGGTGTCTGCCTGCGCAGCCGAGGCCGGCTTGTCGTCGAGCAGGTCCTTGACGTATTGCGCATCCAGGGCTGCGGCGGCCACTGCGGCACTGACACCCGCAGCCAACACGGCCATGGCCGGGAAGCGCGTCTTGAGCTGCTCGACCTGGGCATGGTTCTCACCGTTGGCCACCAACTGGCGCTCCTGGGTGACGAACCCGTCCTTGTTGTTCTGCAGGCCATAGACTTCCATCAGCTTCAAACGCAGGTCACTGCGCTTGGGCTCGTGCTTGATGGCTTGTTCAAGCACATCCGCCGCCTGGTTCAGGTGGCCACGGTCAATATGGGATTGGGCCTGGGCCAGGGCGTCGCTGGAATTTTCCTGAGCCACGGCAACCGCCAACGGCGCCAGCACGGAGGCGACCGTCGGCGCCACAACCGTCTCGACCACCGGGGCTGGCGCGGGTGCGGCTGCTGGCGCCACTGCGGTGGCGAGCTTGACGCTCGGCGGCGGCACTTCAAGGCCCTCGAAGCTGTCAGGCGGCAGGTCTTGATCGATATTGGAAACGAACTCAGGCTCTTCGGCCAACGCCCGAGCCATGCGCAGATGCTTCTCTTCTTCACGGCGAGCATTGCGATGGCGAGCCCATAGCAGCAGAAGCAGCAGCACCACCAGCAGGGCCGCACCGCCAAGGATGCCGAGCACAATCGGGTTGGTCAGCAGATCATTGAACTTGCCTTCGGTACTGGCCGGCGCGGCAGCCGGCTTGACCGGTTCAGGCGCTGGCGCTGGCGTTGCAACAGGGGCCGCAGGCTCGGCTGCAGGCTCACCGGGCAACTGTGCGGGGATCGCGGCTGGCTCACCCGTTTGCGCCTGCAAACGAGCCAATTGGTCATTCTTCAGCTGGATCAGCTTCTGCAGCTTGTCCAGCTGGCTTTGCAGGTCGGCGGCACGGCTTTTCAGTTCTTCGTTGTCGCGCCGCGTGGTGTCGAGCTCTTCCTGGGTCATCGCCAGCTTGTCGCTCAGGGCGCGGCTGTCCCCAGCTGCGCCTTTGCCACCTTTCTTGGCGGCTTGCGCCGATACCAGGCTCAAATTGTCCTTGGCCTGGGTGCTCGACGGCGCATTGCCGGCCTGGGTGCGCCGGGTTGCATCCAACTGCGGCTTACCAGCCACTTGCCCCTGAGGACTGCGCTGGCGCTGGCGCCAGGCGGCGTTCTGCGCACTCACTTCGGCAATCGCTTGCGGCTGGGCCAGGGCTGTACTTTGGGTGATATCCGGCAGGCGTAGCACCTGGCCGGTTTTCAGGCGGTTGATGTTGCCGTCGACAAAGGCATCCGGGTTAAGCGCCTGGATAGCCAGCATCGTTTGCTGGACCGAGGCGCCATGACGGTTCTTCGCGGCAATTTCCCACAAGGTATCGTGGGGCGTGGTGGTGTGCCGGGCAAGCGTGCCAGTGGCAGGCGCAGAGCTGGCAGTCGGTGCCGGCTGGTCAAACTTGGCCGGGTCGAGCAGCACACTGTAGTCACGCATCAAGCGGCCATTGGGCCATTGCACCTGCATCAGGAAACGCACGTAGGAATCGGGCAACGGCTTGCTGGAGGTCACACGTACCACGCTGCGACCTTCGGGGTTGATCACCGGCGTGAACGTCAGGTCATCGAGAAACGCCTGGCGGTCGACACCCGCATCCACGAAGGCCTGGGCCGAAGCCAGGCTGGGGGTGATCTCGGACGCCGTGAGGCCGCCCACATCGCGCAATTCGATTTCCACCGACAGCGGCTGGTTCAACTTCGACTTGAGGGTCATCTCCCCAAGTTGCAGCGCCTGCGCCATACCGGAGGACAGCGCCGAGGCGGCCGCTATTGCTAACACCAGTTTGCGAACTTGAACCATAGCCTCATCCTTTGTTTGAACACTTCCCGCTCTGCGAGAAGGTTGGTAACCGCTGCCATAAGGCATGGCGAGCCGATAGGTCACCGACGCGCTTGTGTTTCACTTGGGACCAAGCATAGCGCCTGGCTAGAATCAATCTACAAATTGCCGCCAAGTATCTTTTACACAAGGTCTTTTATCAACAACTGCGCCAGTTCCACGGCGTTCAGGGCCGAGCCTTTGCGTACGTTATCTGACGTCAACCAAAGATTTAGTTCCGCCGGGTCGTCGATACCTGCGCGAACTCGCCCGACGTACACCACGTCCTGGCCGACGGCATCGCCTACGGCTGTGGGGTAATCGCCCTCCTCGACCAGCTCGATTCCCGGCGCAGCGTCGAGGGCGCGGTTCACCGCGGCCAGGTCGACCGGCGCGGCCAGTTGCAGCGACACAGTCAGGCTATCGCCGAAAAACACCGGGGCTTGAACGCAGGTGGCGGAAATCTTTAGTAAAGGTGTTTCCAGCACCGCACGCAGTTCGTGTACGAGGCGCTTCTCCAGGGCGGTATGACCTTGGACGTCTGGCGTGCCGACTTGCGCCAGCAGGTTGAACGCCACTTGCCGATCAAAGAACGCTGGCTCCAAAGGACGCACGTTCAGCAGTTCGGCAGTCTGGCGCGCCAACTCGCTGACGGCCTCGCGGCCCTGGGCAGAGATGGCCAGGTTGGCGGTGACGCTCACGCGCTGGATGCCCACCACATTGCGCAACGGTGCCAGCACCACCGCGAGGTAGGTGGCACAAGGGCTCGGGCTGCCGAGCTGGAAGGGCTTTTTCAACGCGCCCAGCACATGGGCGTTGGCCTGCGGCACCACTTGCGGCGCCTGCTCGGCGGGCAATGCGCCAGACAAGTCGATCACCGCGCAGCCAGCGGCGGTGGCACGCGGGGCGAAGCTCAGGGTCACCGCTGGGCCTGCAGCGAAGAACGCCAACTGCACCTTGCTGAAATCAAACGTGTCGACCTCTTTGACCCGCACGTTCTTGCCCCGAAACGGCACCGAAGCCCCCGCCGAGTTGCTACCCGCCAGCAGGTACAAGGTGCCCACCGGGAACTCCAGCTCTTCGAGAATCTGCACCAGGGTTTCGCCAACGGTACCGGTAGCGCCGATCACGGCGATTTCAAAGGTCTGGGTCATGGGATTGCCTCGGGCATTACGGGGGAGCGGCACTTTACCGGGTGGTAGAGGGTGAGGCAATTACAGCCCCCCCTGATCGTTCCCGCGCTCTGCGTGGGAACGCCTCCTGTGACGCTCCGCGTCACGCCTCTAAAGCAGACGCAGAGCGTCCAGAGCTGCATTCCCACGCAGAGCGTGGGAACGATCATCACAAGGGCAACAAAAAACCCGCGCCTGTCACCAGAACGCGGGTTTCTGTTATTGCCTCAAGCGATCAACGCTCCAGCAAAATCCGCAACATGCGACGCAACGGCTCAGCCGCGCCCCACAACAGTTGGTCGCCAACGGTGAACGCGCCGAGGAACTGGCTGCCCATGTTCAGCTTGCGCAGGCGGCCCACCGGTACATTCAGGGTGCCGGTGACCTTGGTCGGGCTCAGCTCCTGCATGCTGATATCGCGGTTGTTCGGCACCAGCTTGACCCAAGGGTTGTGCTGGCTGATCAGCCCTTCGATATCGGCAATCGGCACATCTTTGTTCAACTTGATAGTCAGCGCCTGGCTGTGGCAACGCATGGCGCCAATGCGCACGCAGATGCCATCCACCGGGATCGGGTTCTTGAAACGCCCCAGGATCTTGTTGGTTTCGGCCTGGGCCTTCCACTCTTCGCGACTCTGACCGTTAGGCAGTTCCTTGTCGATCCACGGGATCAGGCTACCGGCCAATGGCACGCCGAAGTTCTCGGTCGGGTAAGCATCGCTGCGCATGGCCTCGGCCACACGGCGGTCGATGTCGAGGATGGCGCTGGCCGGGTCAGCCAGTTGATCGGCGACAGCGGCGTGGGTCGCGCCCATCTGCTTGATCAGTTCACGCATGTTCTGCGCGCCGGCACCGGAGGCCGCCTGATAGGTCATCGCGCTCATCCACTCCACCAGGCCCGCTTCGAACAGGCCGCCCAGGCCCATCAGCATCAGGCTGACGGTGCAGTTGCCGCCCACGTAGTTCTTGGTACCGGCGTCCAGTTGCTGGTCGATGACCTTGCGGTTGACCGGGTCGAGGATGATCACCGCGTCGTCCTGCATGCGCAGGCTCGAAGCGGCGTCGATCCAGTAACCCTGCCAGCCGGCTTCGCGCAGCTTGGGGAAGACTTCGCTGGTGTAGTCGCCACCCTGGCAGGTCAGGATCACGTCGAGGCTCTTCAACTCTTCAATGCTGTAGGCATCCTTGAGCGGGGCAATATCCTTGCCCACGGACGGCCCTTGGCCACCTACGTTCGAAGTGGTGAAAAACACCGGCTCAATAAGATCGAAATCCTGCTCTTCCAGCATCCGCTGCATGAGCACGGAACCGACCATACCGCGCCAACCGATCAGACCTACACGTTTCATCGCAACTACACCTTGTTAAAAAGTGGGCCGCCTTGCAGCAACAACTGCAAGCGGGCCCGAGAGATTACAGATTCCGCAGCGCGGCGACTACTGCGTCGCCCATTTCTTGCGTCCCGACCTTGGTGCAACCCTGGGACCAGATATCGCCGGTGCGCAAGCCCTGATCCAGCACCAGGCTGACGGCCTTCTCGATTGCGTCCGCCGCATCGCCCAGGTTGAAGCTGTAGCGCAGCATCATCGACACCGACAAAATCGTCGCCAGCGGGTTGGCAATGCCCTGCCCCGCGATGTCTGGCGCCGAACCGTGGCACGGCTCGTACATACCTTTGTTGTTGGTGTCCAGGGACGCCGACGGCAGCATGCCGATGGAACCGGTGAGCATCGACGCCTGGTCGGACAGGATGTCGCCGAACAGGTTGTCGGTGACAATCACGTCGAACTGCTTGGGTGCGCGCACCAGTTGCATGGCGGCGTTGTCGACGTACATGTGGCTCAGTTCGACGTCCGGATAATCCTTGGCGACTTCTTCGACGATTTCACGCCACAGTTGGCTGGAAGCCAGCACATTGGCCTTGTCCACCGAGCAGACTTTTTTGCCGCGCACGCGCGCCATGTCGAAACCGACACGGGCGATACGGCGGATTTCGCTCTCGCTGTATGGCAGCGTGTCATAGGCCTGACGCTCACCATTTTCCAACTCGCGCACGCCCCGTGGCGAGCCGAAGTAAATACCGCCGGTCAGCTCACGCACGATGAGGATATCCAGGCCCGCTACCACTTGCGGCTTGAGGCTCGACGCGTCAGCCAGTTGCGGGTAGAGGATGGCCGGGCGCAGGTTACCGAACAGGCCCAGTTGCGCACGAATTTTCAGCAAGCCGCGCTCAGGGCGGATGTCACGCTCGATCTTGTCCCATTTCGGCCCACCCACGGCGCCGAGCAGTACCGCATCGGCAGCCCGGGCGCGGTCCAGGGTCTCGTCAGCCAGCGGCACGCCGTGCTTGTCGATGGCAGCGCCGCCGATCACGTCGTGGCTCAGCTCGAAGCCCAGGCTGTACTTGCTGTTGGCAAGCTCAAGGACCTTGACCGCTTCGGCCATGATTTCCGGCCCAATACCGTCGCCAGGGAGAATCAGAATCTGCTTGCTCATGCGTTCCTCATTTCATCAAGCGACCCGCCCGTGGGCAGGTCGGGAAAAATCAATCAGCGTTCGGCGAAGACCACCAGCACATCGGTGCTGAAGGTGCCGTCGGCTTGAACTTCGTAATAATCACGTACTTCCTGGCCCATCGCCTTTTGCAGCTCAAGGATTGCTGCACGCAGTACCTCTGGCGTGCGCATGCGTTCAACCCACGAGGTGTACTCCAGGCGCAAGCGCTGGCGACTGCTGTTGCGCACGTGCAGGCCGGCCTCACTCAACTGGCGCATCCACTCGGCGCCGGAATAGTCACGTACATGGCTGGTGTCGCGCAGCACTTCGACGGTTTGCAGGTAAGTGTCCAACAGCGGGCTGCCCGGTGACAAGACATCCACAAATGCCGCCACGCCACCCGGCTTGAGCACACGGCGCACTTCACGCAGGGCCAGGCCGAGGTCGCTCCAGTGATGGGCCGAATAACGGCTGAACACGAAGTCGAATTCGCCATCGGCGAACGGCAGGCGCTCGGCGGCGCCGTGCACGGTGCGGATGTTGGCCAGGTTGCGGTCTTTGGCGGCGGCGGCCACCACGTCGAGCATAGGCTGGGACAAGTCGTAGGCCACCACTTCTTTGACCAGAGGCGCTACATGGAAGCTGACATGACCGGCACCGCAGCCCAGGTCCAGCAGGCGTGCAGCGCCCTGCCCGGCCAGTTCGGCCTGTAGCAGTGCGAATTCGGTGCCCTGGGCGTGTACGGCGCTGCTCAGGTAGGCCGAGGCTTGCTCGCCGAATTGTTTTTGCACGACTTGGGTGTGGGCGGTGGTGGTCATGGTGGCTTTCCTTGAGAGTTGTGTTGCTTGTACTGCCGCCTTCGCGAGCAAGCCCGCTCCCACATTTGATTGCATTTCAACTGAAGAAACTCGTTCGAATGTGGGAGCGGGCTTGCTCGCGAAGGGGCCAGTGCGGCCTACATAACGTCAGGCATCGCGAAACAGCCAGGGCTGGCTCGCCCGGTGCCTGGTTTCAAACGCAGCAATCGCATCGCCGTCCTGCAAGGTCAGGCCAATGTCGTCCAGGCCGTTGATCAGGCAGTGCTTACGGAAGGCATCCACTTCAAAGTGGTACACCTTGCCATCCGGGCGGGTCACGGTTTGCGCGGCCAGGTCCACCGTCAACTGGTAGCCGACATTGGCCTCCACTTGCTGGAACAACTCGTCCACTTCAGCGTCGCTCAAGATGATCGGCAACAGGCCGTTCTTGAAGCTGTTGTTGAAGAAGATATCGGCGTAGCTCGGCGCGATGATGCTGCGAAAGCCGTACTCTTCCAGTGCCCACGGCGCGTGCTCGCGGCTGGAGCCGCAGCCGAAGTTTTCCCGGGCCAGCAACACGCTGGCGCCTTGGTAACGCTCGGCGTTGAGCACAAAGTCCTTGTTCAGAGGGCGCTTGGAGTTGTCCTGGTAGGCGTAGCCCACGTCCAGGTAGCGCCACTCATCGAACAGGTTGGGGCCGAAACCGGTGCGCTTGATCGACTTCAGGAATTGCTTTGGGATGATCTGGTCGGTGTCCACATTGGCACGGTCCAACGGCGCTACAAGGCCTGTGTGTTGGGTAAAAGCTCTCATCGGGTTTTCCTCAGATCAATTCGCGAACGTCGATGAAACGACCGTTGACGGCAGCAGCGGCGGCCATGGCCGGGCTCACCAGGTGAGTACGCCCACCCGCGCCTTGGCGCCCTTCGAAGTTACGGTTGGAGGTCGACGCGCAATGCTCGCCCGACTCCAGGCGATCCGGGTTCATCGCCAGGCACATCGAGCAGCCCGGCTCACGCCATTCAAAACCGGCTTCGAGGAAGATCTTGTCCAGCCCTTCGGCTTCCGCCTGGGCTTTAACCAGCCCGGAACCTGGCACCACAATGGCTTGTTTGATGGTCGAGGCCACCTTGCGGCCTTTTGCGATCACCGCCGCGGCTCGCAGGTCTTCGATCCGCGAGTTGGTGCAGGAACCGATAAACACACGGTCCAACTGGATGTCGGTGATCGCCTGATTGGCAGTCAACCCCATGTATTTCAAGGCGCGCTCGATGGAGCCACGCTTGACCAGGTCGGCCTCTTTGGCCGGGTCCGGCACGTTCTGGTCGACGGCCAGGACCATTTCGGGCGAAGTGCCCCAGCTGACTTGCGGCTTGATCTGCGCAGCGTCGAGTTCGACAACGGTGTCGAACACCGCATCAGCGTCGGAGACCAGGTCTTTCCACGCTTCGACGGCGGCATCCCAATCGGCGCCTTGCGGCGCGAACGGGCGGCCCTTGACGTATTCGACGGTTTTTTCGTCCGCCGCCACCATGCCCACGCGGGCACCGGCTTCGATGGACATGTTGCAGATGGTCATGCGGCCTTCAATGGACAGCTCGCGGATAGCACTGCCGGCGAACTCGATGGCATGGCCGTTACCGCCCGCGGTGCCGATCTTGCCGATCACAGCCAGTACGATGTCCTTGGCGGTCACGCCAAACGGCAATTGGCCTTCGACGCGTACCAGCATGTTCTTCATTTTCTTGGCCACCAGGCACTGGGTGGCAAACACATGCTCCACCTCGGAAGTACCGATGCCGTGGGCCAGGGCGCCGAACGCACCATGGGTGGAGGTATGAGAGTCACCGCAGACCACGGTCATGCCCGGCAAGGTGGCGCCCTGCTCCGGGCCGATGACGTGGACGATGCCTTGGCGCACGTCGTTCATCTTGAATTCGGTGATGCCGTATTCGTCGCAATAATCGTCGAGGGTCTGCACCTGCAACCGCGAAACCTGGTCGGCAATGGCTTCGATGCCGCCCTTGCGCTCAGGAGTGGTCGGCACGTTGTGGTCCGGAGTGGCGATGATGGAGTCGACGCGCCAAGGCTTGCGCCCGGCCAGTCGCAGGCCTTCGAACGCTTGGGGCGAGGTCACTTCATGGATGATGTGACGGTCGATGTAGATCAGCGACGATCCATCATCGCGACGTTTCACTTCGTGGGAATCCCAAAGCTTGTCGTAAAGCGTTTTGCCGGCCATCAGTCGGTCCTCATCAGCGGTGCTTCTATACGCCGGGCTTTTCAATAACCCTTTGGCTTGTGAGGCTGATGGTATGGCGCTACATTAAATAACTCAAATTCATATTTTTTATGCTTTGGATTACCAACTGGAATAGCACCATGGACTTGGCCAACCTCAACGCCTTTATCGCCATCGCCGAGACCGGCAGCTTCTCTGGCGCCGGCGAACGCCTGCACCTGACCCAGCCGGCCATCAGCAAGCGCATCGCCGGTTTGGAACAACAATTGAAGGTACGGCTGTTCGACCGCCTGGGCCGCGAAGTCGGCTTGACCGAGGCCGGGCGGGCCTTGCTGCCCCGCGCCTATCAAATCCTCAACGTGCTGGACGACACCCGCCGGGCCCTGACCAACCTCACCGGCGAAGTCAGCGGGCGCCTCACTCTGGCCACCAGCCACCATATCGGCCTGCATCGCCTGCCGCCGATCCTGCGCACCTTCACCCGGCAATATCCGAAGGTGGCGTTGGATATTCAGTTTCTGGATTCAGAAGTGGCCTACGAAGAAATCCTCCATGGCCGTGCGGAAGTCGCGGTAATCACCCTGGCGCCTGAGCCCCACAACCTGGTACGTGCAACCCGGGTGTGGGACGACCCACTGGATTTTGTGGTGGCGCCGGAACACAGCCTGATCAGCAACGGTTCCGTCAGCCTGGCTGATATCGCCGGGCATCCGGCCGTGTTTCCCGGTGGCAACACCTTTACCCACCATATTGTCAGCCGCCTGTTCGAGGCCCAGGGCCTTACGCCCAATATCGCGATGAGCACTAACTACCTGGAAACCATCAAGATGATGGTCTCCATCGGCCTGGCATGGAGCGTGTTGCCGCGCACCATGCTCGACGATCAGGTGGCAAGTATCGCTTTGCCGGGCATACAGCTCAGTCGCCAGCTAGGCTATATCGTGCACACCGAAAGGACGCTGTCGAACGCTGCGCGGGCTTTCATGAGCCTGTTGGATGCACAGGTCGATCTGCCAGGGTTACCGGCATGACACTGTGCGGGCCAGGGGTTTAGGTCAAACCGCGCGGTTTTCTCAATGAGCCAAGGCCCTTTGATAATGCGCAACCCCCTTGACCCGACTCCACCCCTGCCCCGCATCTACGCCCTGGACCCTCAAGCGGCGGAACAAAGCTGGGACAGTGCCCCGCAGCTGCTGGCGGCCCTCAATGCCGCGCGGCTGGGTGCCTGGTGCTGGGAAATCGACACAGGAAGAATCAGTTGGTCACGGGGCACCCAGGCGCTATTCGGCTTTGACCCGCGCCAGCCTCTGCCCAAGGACCTCGATTACCTAGACCTACTGGCCCCGCAAGACAGTGCGCGGGTGGTGCGCGGCTTTCATGCGGTGCTCGCCGGAGAGCCCTTCGACCGCGCCATGCACCACCGCATCCAATGGCCCGATGGCAGCCTGCACTGGCTGGAAATCAGCGGCAACCTGGCCCCCGATAAAGCCGGACGGCGGCGCATGATCGGGGTCATCCGCGAAATCACCCATCAACGCGACCGTGAACACGCCCTCAGCCATTCGGAAAAGCGCTTCGCCACCCTGTTCCATCTATGCCCGAACATGGTACTGCTGACGCGCCAGGCCGACGGCTTGATCAGCGAAGCCAACCAGTACTTCGAGATGCTGTTCGGCTGGCCGGTGGCCGATGCCATCGGCCGCACCACCCTGGAACTGGGCCTGTGGCGCCACCCGGAACAGCGGGCGCTGCTGGTCAAGGCCACGCAGCGCAAGGGTGAACCGATCACCATGGACGTGCAGTTCTGCGCCAGCAACGGCCAGATTCATGACGGCACCCTCAGCGCACAAAAGGTGGAACTGGACGGCGAGGCGTACCTGATCAGCACCTTTCTGGACATCACCGAACGCAAAAACGCCGAACAAGCGCTCAAGGAAAGCCAGGAACGCCTGGACCTGGCCCTGGATTCCGCGCAACTGGGCACCTGGGATTGGCACATCCCCAGCGGCATGCTCTACGGCTCGGCGCGTGCCGCCCAGTTGCACGGGCTGGAACCCGCGCCGTTCCATGAATCCTTCGATGCGTTTTTTGAGGGCATGTCCGATGAGGACCGCGAGGGCATGCGCCATGCGTACCGCAGTTTGCGCGAAGGCCCGGACGGCAACTATCAGCTGACCTACCGCGTGCAAATGGAAGACGGCAGCCCGCGCTACCTGGAGAGCCGCGCACGCCTGTATCGCGATGAGTCAGGCAAGCCCCTGCGCATGGCAGGGACCTTGCTGGATATCACCGACCAGGTCGAGCGCGAGCAACGGCTGACCGCCTCGGAAGAAAAGTTCGCCAGCCTGTTCCAGGCCAGCCCCGACCCGATCTGCGTGACCTGCCTGGACAGCGGCGCCTTTATCGAGATCAACCCGGCGTTTACCCAGACGTTTGGCTGGACAGCCGCCGAAGTGCTCGACAAAAGCGCCGAACAAATCGGCTTGTGGGACGACTCCAGCAAGCGCCTGCAGCGCATCGAGCAGGTGATACGCGAACAGGCCCTGAGCAATGTGGCCATAGTGGTGCATCACAAGGACGGCCAAAGCCTGACCTGCATGATTTCCAGCCGCTTGATCAAGGTCAGCGACCAGCCGTGCATCGTCACCACGCTGCGCGATATTACCCAACAGCAACGCTCGGAAGCCGCACTCAAGGCCAGTGAAGAGAAGTTTGCCAAGGCGTTCCATTCCAGCCCCGATGCGATATCCATCACCGAACGCGACACCGGCCGTTACGTGGAGGTCAACGACGGTTTTTGCCGCCTGACCGGTTACCGCACCGAAGAAGCCATCGGCCTGACGCTGTACCAGATCGGCATCTGGGCCGATGAAAACCAACGCGCCGCACTGTTGGCCGAGTTGCACATCAAGGGGCGCATTCACCACCTGGAAATGCTCTGGCGCAACAAGCGTGGCGAGGTTCTGGCGGTGGAGGTCTCGGTGGAGCCGATCACCTTGAATGAAACCCCCTGCCTGCTGCTGACCGCGCGGGATGTGAGCCTATTGAAGAACGCCCAGGCGCAGATCCGGCACCTGGCCTATCACGACCCGCTGACCAACCTGCCGAACCGGGCACTGCTGATGGACCGCCTGAGCCAGCAGATCGCCCTGCTCAAGCGCCACAACCTGCGCGGCGCCCTGCTGTTTCTGGACCTGGATCACTTCAAGCACATCAACGACTCCCTCGGCCACCCCGTTGGCGACACTGTGCTGAAAATCGTCACCGCGCGCCTGGAAGCCAGCGTGCGCACAGAGGACACCGTGGCGCGCCTGGGCGGCGACGAGTTTGTGGTATTGCTCAGCGGCCTGGAGGGCACCCGCCAGACGGTCAGCAGCCAGGTGCAAGCGCTGGCCGATACCCTGCGCGAATTGCTCTCGGAACCCATGTTTCTCGACGGTCACCGGTTGCAGGTCACGCCCAGCATCGGCGTGGCGCTGATCCCCGACCACGGCACCACACCCGCCGATCTGCTCAAGCGTGCCGACATCGCCCTGTACCGCGCCAAGGACTCCGGGCGCAACACCACGCAGATGTTCCACAACAGCATGCAAAAAACCGCCAGCGAGCGCCTGCGCATGGAAACCGACTTGCGCCTGGCTTTGTCACGCGGCGAATTCAGCGTGCATTACCAGCCCCAGGTGGATGCGCGAGGCAACAGGATAATCGGCGCCGAAGCCCTGGTGCGCTGGCAGCATCCACAATTGGGTGCGCAGTCGCCGGCGGAATTTATCAAGGTATTGGAAGACAGCGGCCTGATCCTGGAGGTCGGCACCTGGATTCTCGATGAAGCCTGCGGCGCCTTTGCCCAGTTGATTGCCGACGGCCTGGTGGACCCGCTCAATTTCAGCCTGTGCGTGAATATCAGCCCGCGGCAGTTCCGCCAGAACGACTTTGTGGAACGGGTGGAGCACAGCCTCAAGCAACACGGCCTGCCGTTCAGCCTGCTGAAACTGGAAATCACCGAAGGCATCGTGATCCAGAACCTGGACGACACCGTGATGAAGATGCGCCGCCTTAAAAAACTCGGCGTGAGCTTTGCGATGGATGATTTCGGCACCGGCTACTCATCCCTGACCTATCTCAAGCGCTTGCCGGTGGACGCACTGAAGATCGATCAGTCGTTCGTGCGCGATGCGACCCACGATCCCAATGATGCAGAAATCATCCGCGCCATTGTGGCGATGGCGCGCAGCCTGAACCTGGAAGTCATCGCCGAGGGGGTGGAAACCCTGGAACAGCTGGCGTTCCTGCAAAAGCTGGGCTGCCATTTGTTCCAGGGGTATTTACACAGCCGGCCATTGCCGATCGAGGGTTTCAGGCGGTTGCTGGAATAGGGCCGCGCCTGATCACGCGAGGTTGCAAAAGATGCAGCCAAGCGCCACTGCCGTCAATGGAGCCGCCCACCTGGGTGCCTGTTCAATTACATAAGCGCTACAGCATCGCCGTAGGTAGGGGCCGAGCCTCGGCGCCCCCACAACTCTTCACGACCATTGATAACCGCTACCGAATGCTTATCCCGATTGCACATACCCACTTGCCCACCGGCGAGCGCACTGACGGGCACCCTTCTCATGTGTTTCCTCAACCCCAGGCGCAGAAACCCTTCCCCCGGCCCCCACTCATCCTCCCCATTGTTCAGGCTGCGAATGGCAGCATGAAAACTCCTGCTCGCCGTACCATCGTTGTCTTCCATCTGCGCGCGCTTGGCGCTGACGGCAAAAAGAAACTGCGCATCCTTGAGCATCTCTTTATCGGGACCTATAAACCGCGAACCTTGTGCTGCTTGTGCCAACTCCGAGTCGGTCAATCTCAACTGAAAATCGTCGCGCATGACCACCCGATAACCGCCAGGCTCTTTTCTCACCGAGTGAAAAATGTCCGTTGGGCTTTGACCAAATCGGTACATGGCTGCCTTGATGGCCGATACGGTAACGCAGTTGCCATCTGGCCCTTGGCGAAAGCCACTCCAGATGTTGTCCGGCTTAGCCCCATTACGCTTTATCGAAAGACCCGGAATATTTGCGGCGACCTCAGGCTTTGGTGGCAGCGGTTCAGGTATGACCCGAGGCGGAACCTCAGGCAGAACCCTGGGCTGAGGAGGACTATCAGGAACTGTCGTATCTTTTTTACCGGACAACAGAGAAATCAGCTGTGAAAAAAAAGACGCAAATAGCCCCGACAATGTAGTGACTAATTCCGTATTAGTACCAATGCTATTTTTACCTGTCTCGACAGTCCGGCAATTAATTGGAGTGCACTGAAGAGCACCACTAATGGGCTTTAACGTATCTGCAGGTGCCACCTGACGGACATCTATCACGCGCGCAATATTATTAATCGAATAGCACGACACAAGTTTCTCCTTAAACAGTACTTCTCCGAGTGATATGCCTCGGAGAAGCCCCCGTTTTATTCAAGCGTTCTTATGAGCCAGTGGATTTCAGGATCTGGATGAAAGTCGAGCATTGAAGCGCCAGTTTTTGTCGAATTTATTCTCATCAGGACCTGGGCTGGTCAAACCCGGAACAAACTTATCGGGCTGTGGCGCGGGTGTAGGTATCGGGTTGGTATCCGGATTCGGGCCTGGCTGTGGCATCGGGTTCGATTCAGGCTTCGGACCGGGCTGCGGCACGGGGTTCGATTCCGGCTTCTGACCGGGCTGTGGCACGGGGTTCGATTCAGGCTTCGGACCCGGCTGAGGCACGGGGTTCGATTCCGGCTTTGGACCGGGCTGGGGCACGGGGTTCGATTCAGGCTTCGGACCGGGCTGGGGCACGGGGTTCGATTCCGGCTTTGGACCCGGCTGGGGCACGGGGTTCGATTCCGGCTTTGGACCCGGCTGGGGCACGGGGTTCGATCCCGGCTTCGGACCCAGCTGGGGCACGGGGTTCGATTCCGGCTTTGGACCCGGCTGTGGCACGGGGTTCGATTCCGGCTTCGGACCTTGCCTGGGATTTAAGTCCGGGGTTGGCCCGTCCTTTGTATCAGGGCAGTGACAGTGAGCGACATTGATGTTCACATGCACATTTGCTTCAGCATCATTAGTGACATTCACTGAAGGCATCGGCACTGACGGCTTCACTGGATGATCGTTTCTACCCGGTTTCGGCGTCAATCCGCCGTGATCTATTAGCACCCTCGGACCTTTTGCATCCGGCTTCACCGCTTGATCCGTCGTACCTGGCTTCACCGGCTGGTCTTTTGCATCCGGCTTCACCGCTTGATCAGTCGTACCTGGCTTCACCGGCTGGTCTTTTGCATCCGGCTTCACCGCTTGATCAGTCGTACCTGGCTTCACCGGCTGGTCTTTTGCATTC